>CAVRPU010000016.1:0-69353 GCA_963723195.1 uncultured Actinomycetota bacterium | reverse complement strand
TGCGTCGTCAACGGCTGGGACACCACGACGTACCCCGCGCCCGACCACCCGCTCCAGGTCGTCCTGCGCGACACGTTCGCCGAGCTGACCGGTGAGCCGGTGACCACGGTGGCGACCGACGGCTGCGGGGCCCCGCTCTTCTCGACCTCGCTCGTGGGGCTGGCCGCAGCGTTTCGCCGGCTGGCGCTGGGTCACGACGGCGCCGATCGCGACGACCCGGCAGCGCGGCGCGTCGCCGAGGCGATCCGGTCGCACCCGGAGCACGTCTCCGGCACCGCCCGCGACGAGGCCTCCCTCCTGCGCGCCGTCCCCAGGGCCATCGGCAAGGCCGGTGCCGAGTCCTGCTACGCGGTCGCCCTCGCTGACGGCCGCGCCTTCGCGCTCAAGTCCGACGACGGGGCACCCCGGGTCCGCCCCGTGCTGATGGCTGCCGCACTGGCCCGCAGCGGCGTCGACACCGAGCCCGGCGTCGACACCGACGCGGTCCGGCGTACCGGCCTGGTGGACCTGTACGGCGGCGGCGAGATCGTCGGCGAGATCCGTCCCTGCCTGTGAACGGCGGTCCGGTGACCGGCCGCGCGCGCGGCCTTCTCCTCGCGGTGTTCGTCGTCTACCTGGTCGCGCTCGCCGTGGTGTTGCTGGGTCCGTCGACCCAGCCCGGCGAGACCGGGGTGTCCGGGATGCTCCGGGCCCTGTGGACGGCGGGTGTGCCGGTCGACCTGGCGACACCCGAACGCGTCGAGGTGCTGCTCAACATCGCTCTCCTGGTCCCACTCCCGCTGATCGGCGGCGGGATCTGGCCGTCGCTGACCTGGCGCGACTGGACGGCCTACGGCTTCGCCCTGGCCCTGGGCGCGGAGCTGTGGCAGGGGCTGGCCTTCGACGCCCGCAGTGCGACGTACTCCGACGTGGTCGCCAACACGACCGGCGTCTTCCTGGGAGCCCTGGCCGCGTCCGGGCTCCGGTGGATGTGGAGCGCGTTCGTCCTCGCCGTCTCGGGGGGAGTGAGGGACCTCACGCTTGCTCAGTTTGCAAATGCTTGCTCTTGCAAGCACGATGGGGACATGGCCAAGAGCAAGGTCGGGCTGACCGTCGGGTCGCTCGGTGAGTACCTCAAGGAGCAGCGGGTCTCGGCCCGCCTCTCGTTGCGGCAGCTCGCCGACCAGGCCGGCGTCTCGAACCCGTACCTCAGCCAGATCGAACGTGGTCTGCGCAAGCCGTCGGCCGACGTCCTCCAGCAGATCGCCAAGGCGCTGCGCATCTCCGCCGAGCAGCTCTACCTGCGCGCCGGGATCCTCAGCCCCGAGGACCTGCAGGGCCGGTCCGAGCGATCGGTGGAGCTGGCCGTGCTGGCCGACCCCGGTCTCTCGGAGCGGCAGAGGCAGTCACTGCTGGACGTCTACGCGTCGTTCCTCGCCCTGAACGCCGGCCAAACGCCGGACTAGGCGTCCTCGGACGACGAGTCCTGACCCGCACCACCCACCCAACCGGAGGAGCTCCCATGGCTACCCGCATCCCCACCCTCAAGATCGACACCAAGAGCGTCGCGACCCTTCAGGCCGCCGCCGAGCGCCCGTTCTACGCAGGAGTCGGCATGACCGACCTGGCCGTGGAGGTCGTGCGCGACTACGTCGCCGACGTGCAGAGCCGCGTCCGCGGCTACAGCGTCGACGTCCAGAAGAACGTCGCGTCCATCGACCTGCAGCCCAAGGCGCTCCGCGACACCGCGGTGTCCGTCGTCACCGAGCGGGTCGACGCGCTCCAGGTGCGCACCGTCCCCGCGCGCGTGCAGAACCTCGTCGACGACAACGTCGCGCTGCTCGAGGGCACGTACGGCGACCTGGTCAAGCGCGGCGAGACCCTCGTCGGCCGGATCCGCCGCCAGAAGGCGACGCAGGACACCGTGAAGTCCGCCGAGACCACGGTCGCCAAGGCCAAGACCACCAAGACCCAGGCCACCAAGGCGTCGAAGGCCACCGCCAAGAAGGCGACCTCCACCGCCAAGAAGCGCAGCTCGGCCCCGCGCAGCAGCGCCAAGGCCACCACGACCGCCGCCAAGAAGACGGCCTCGTCGGCCGTCGAGGCTGTGACGGACGCCGCCGCGAAGGTCGGCGACTGATCCCACGTCCCCTCGGGGACACCCGCGTCGAGACCCCCGGATCGTCTGGTCCGGGGGTCTCGTGCGTCCTGGGCGGCTGGCCCGATCGCCTAATATGCCCGCGTGGACGTCTTCGAGATCGAGGGTGCGATCACGATCGGGATCCTGGTCGTGCTCGTCGCGGTCAAGGCGTTCGCCTTCGTCAGCTCGCTGCTGTTCTCCAGCGAGGCCTACACGGCCGGCGGAAAGCTCACGAAGCCGGCCTGGTGCGCGATCCTCGGGCTCGGGCTGGCCGCGCAGCTGCTGCTCATCACCTCGCCGCTGAACATCCTGCACCTGGCGTTCACCATCGCCGCGTTCGTCTACCTCGCCGACGTACGACCCGCACTGAACGACCTGACTCGCCCCTGACGAGGGGGCTCACGTCCCTCGACCCCGACTGGTCGCTGTCCGAGAATTGGCGTGGTCCGACATCAAGTCGAACGTTGTCAGACCACTGGGCGGTGCTTGACCAAACGCCCACGGGAGCCCAGACGGCACTCCTCATGTCCTCACTGGACGCCTTCCCTCGGGGGGATGGACCGCGTCAGCCGTCTCTTCGGGGGAATAGGTCACCGCTATGGGTTTGCGCGCGCTACGTCGGCACCGAACGCCGATCCTGATGTCCTTCGACGCGATCCTGTGGATGTCGGCCACCGCCGCGGCTCAGCTGCTCCGCGTCCAGTCCTTGGCGGACATCGCCTGGAACGAGACCTTCCTGGTCGGCGCGTGCCTGGCTGCCTGCTACCTCGCCGTCGGCATGCCCCTGCGGTTGCACGAGGGCAGGGCCCGGACGGCGAGCTTCGAGGAGATGCTGCTGATCGGCTCGACGGCCCTCGCGTCCGGCGCGACCGTGTTCGCCACGAACCTCATCACCCTCTCGGTGCCGCGCAGCGTGCCCATCGTCGCGACCGTCGTCTTCATCCTCTGCGCCTCCTGGGGGCGAGCGATCCCGCGGCGCCTGGCCGAGCGGGACCTCGCGACGTCGAGGGTCATCGGGACCGTCGAGCCGGTGCTGCTGGTCGGCGCCGGGGAGGCGGCGCGTGACCTGATCGGCTCGATGCTGCGTGACAAGGCGGCCCGCTGGTCGCCGATCGGGATGGTGGACGACGACCCGCGCAAGCGGCACCTGCGCATCCGCGGCGTGCCCGTTCGCGGCTCGACCGACGACCTGGCCGCGCTGGTCCGGGCGACCGGGGTCCGCACCGTCATCCTCGCCATGCCCAGCGCGGGCAAGGAGCTGGTCCGCGAGATCAGCCACACGGCCCATGAGCTCGGGGCCGACCTCAAGGTGCTGCCCGCGCAGACCCAGCTCCTCTCCGACCATGTCGGGGTCCGGGACCTCCGTGATGTGAACCTCACCGACCTGCTCGGGCGCAACCAGCTCGACACCGACATGGACTCGATCGCCGGCTACCTGACCGGTCGCAGGGTGCTCGTCACCGGCGCCGGCGGCTCGATCGGGTCCGAGCTGTGCCGACAGATCATCCGGTTCGGCCCGGCGGAGCTGATGATGCTCGACCGCGACGAGTCCGCTCTGCACGCCGTGCAGCTGTCCCTGAGCGGGCGGGCGCTCCTTGACTCCGACGACGTGGTGCTGTGCGACATCCGCGACCTGGACACCCTCGAGCGGATCTTCGTCGACCGGCGCCCCCACGTGGTCTTCCACGCGGCGGCGCTCAAGCACTTGCCGATGCTCGAGCAGTACCCCGTCGAGGCCGTGAAGACCAACGTCATCGGCACCCGCAACGTCCTGCACGCGGCGCTCGCCGCCGGCGTGGAGCGTTTCGTCAACATCTCCACCGACAAGGCCGCCAACCCCGCGAGCATGCTCGGCTACTCCAAGCGCATCGCCGAGCGGCTGACGTCCACCTACGCCGCGCTCGCGCCTCAGATGACCAGCACCTCGGTGCGCTTCGGCAACGTGCTGGGCAGCCGCGGCTCGGTGCTCACGACGTTCGCCGGGCAGATCGCCCGCGGCGGGCCGATCACCGTCACGCATCCCGAGGTCACCCGCTACTTCATGACGATCGAGGAGGCCTGCCAGCTCGTCGTCCAGGCGGGGGCCATCGGCGCTGGTGGGGAGGCGCTGGTGCTCGACATGGGCGAGCCGGTGAGCATCCTCGAGGTGGCGCGACAGCTGGTGGAGCTGCACGGTCGCCCGGTGCCGATCGAGTACACCGGCCTGCGCGAGGGCGAGAAGCTGCATGAGGAGCTGTTCGCCGACGGCGAGCCCCAGCACGTACGCCCGGAGCACCCACTGATCAGCCACGTCCCCGTGCCGCGGGTCACCGACCGCGAGATCGAGAGGCTGGCCCTGGGCCTCGGGTCGGCCGAGACGGCGTACGCGTTGCAGGAGCTGTGCTCGCGCGAACCCACCACCGTTCAGGTGAAGGCGGGTTAACGTAGTCCCTGTGGGACACGAGGAGCGCGACCTGGACGGTGCCGTCGACCCGTCAGCCGACGGTCTGTCGGAGGTCAATCTGTCGGAGGTCCGGCCATGGGGCTCCTGGCACGTCGTCGAGGTTGGTGACGGCTACAAGGTCAAGCGCATCGTGGTGAACGCCCACTCCCGGCTCTCCTACCAGACCCACGAGCACCGCTCCGAGCACTGGGTCGTCGTCCGGGGCGTCGCCACCTGTGTCATCGAGGGCGAGACCGTGGTCGTCCGTCCGGGGGAGTCCGTCGACGTCGGCGTGCAGCACGCCCACCGGATCTGCAACGAGCACGACGACGAGCTCGTGATCATCGAGGTCCAGCGTGGGCCCTACCTGGGCGAGGACGACATCGTCCGGCTCCAGGACGACTACGGGCGGCAAGAGGCCGGCACGCGCTGACCGACGGTGGCTACGTGCCCAGGTAGCGGCGCAGGGCCACCAAGGCGTCCTCGGGCTCGAAGCCGGTGGCCCGGATCTTGGCCAGCGACATCGTGCTGTGCAGCGGCCGCGGTGAGATGCCGGGCTGGTCGCCGACGTACTCCTTCGTCGTCACCGGCGTGACGTCGGAGGTGTCGCGACCGCACAGCTCGAAGACCTGTCTCGCGAGGTCGGCCCACGACGTGGCGGGGCCGCCGTTGGAGACGTTGTAGGTGCCGTACGCCGCGTGGGCGTCGATGAGGTGACGCGTGGCGCGAGACAGCTCGCGGGCGAAGGTGAGGCGTCCGACCTGGTCGGCGACGACGCTGGGGGAGACGCCCTTCTCGGCCAGGGAGGCCATCGTGCGCACGAAGTTGTGGCCGTCGCCGATCACCCACGAGGTGCGCAGCAGGTAGTGCCGCGGCGTCGTGCCGACCGCCAGGTCGCCGGCGGCCTTCGACTGGGCGTAGACGCCCAGCGGGGAGAGCGGCTCATCCTCGGTGTGACCGGGGTCGAGCGCGACGGTGCCGTCGAAGACGTACTCCGAGGAGTAGTGCACGAGGGTCAGGCGGTGCTCGGCGGCGACGCGGGCGAGCACAGCCGGAGCGGAGGCGTTGGCGGCCCACGCGATCACCCGACCCTCAGGAGTCTCCGCCGCGTCGACGGCGGTGTAGGCGGCGGCGTTGAGCACCACGGCGTACTCGTGCCACGGCCACGCGGCCACGGCGGCGACGTCGGTGACGTCGAGCGATCGGACCCCCTCGCCCTCGACGATGTCGACGAGATCCGCGCCTGGGAAGTCAGTCTGCAACGCCCGGCCCAGCTGCCCGAGGGCGCCGATGATCAACGTCTTCTTGGGCGGCATCGGGATCACGGCGTCGAGGGTGGGGTTGCCCTGGTCCTTCTCGGAGATCTCGGTCTCGGAGAGGGGGATCGGCCACGGGATCGCCACGGTCGGGTCGTCGAGCGCGAGCGCGGGGTAGGCGACGCCGGGACGCCAGTGCTCGTTGACGAGATAGGTGTAGGCCGTGCCGTCCTCGAGGGTCTGGTAGCTGTTTCCCACGCCGCGCGGCACGAAGACCGCGACCGACGGGTCCATCTCGATGCTGAACGTCGCGCCGAACGAGTCGCCCTCGCGCATGTCGACCCACGCCGCGAACACCCGGCCGGTCGCCAGCGTGACGAACTTGTCCCACGGCTCGGTGTGGATGCCGCGCGTGACGCCGCGCGAGGTGTTGAAGGAGACATTGTTCTGCACCGGGCCGAAGTCGGGCAGGCCGAGGGTGACCATCTTCTCCCGCTGCCAGTTCTCCTTGAACCAGCCGCGGGCGTCCGCGCGCACGTCGAGCCGCAGCACGACCAGGTCGGGGATGGACGTCGTCTCGAGCGAGAGACCCTCGGTCACGGGTCACTGCCCCTTGGCGGCGTACGTCGCCTCGGTGCGCTGCTTGTGCGGACGCCACCAGTCCTCGTGGTCGCGGTACCACTCGATGGTGTCGGCCAGCCCGGACTCGAAGTCGGCGAACTGCGGCAGCCAGCCGAGCTCGTTGCGCAGCCGGCCCGAGTCGATGGCGTAGCGCAGGTCGTGGCCGGCGCGGTCGGTGACGTGGTCGAAGGCGTCCGCCGGCTGGCCCATGAGCGTGAGGATCAGCCTGACGACCTCGAGGTTGTTCTTCTCGCCGTCGGCGCCGATCAGGTAGGTCTCGCCGATCTGGCCCCTCTCCAGGATGGTCAGCACCGCGGAGCTGTGGTCGTCGGCGTGGATCCAGTCACGGACGTTCTCGCCCGAGCCGTAGAGCTTCGGGCGGATGCCGTCGATGACGTTGGTGATCTGGCGCGGGATGAACTTCTCGATGTGCTGCCACGGACCGTAGTTGTTGGAGCAGTTCGAGATCGTCGCGCGCACCCCGAAGGACCGCACCCACGCGCGCACCAGGAGGTCGGAGCCGGCCTTGGTGGAGGAGTACGGCGATGACGGGTTGTACGGCGTGTCCTCGGTGAACCGCTTCGGGTCGTCGAGCTCGAGGTCGCCGTAGACCTCGTCGGTCGAGATGTGGTGGTAGCGCACGTCGTGCTTGCGCACGGCCTCCAGCAGCGAGAACGTGCCGATCAGGTTGGTGCGCACGAACGGCGACGGGTCGTCGAGGCTGTTGTCGTTGTGGGACTCGGCCGCGTAGTGCACGACGGCGTCGTGGTCGGCGACCAGCTTGTCGACGAGTCCCGCGTCGGCGACGTCGCCCACGACCAGCTCGACCCGCTCCTCGGGCAGCCCGGCCAACGACTCACGCGAGGCGGCGTACGTCATCTTGTCGAGCACCGTCACCCGGGCGTCGGTGTGACCCATCAGGTGGTGGACGAAGTTGGAGCCGATGAAGCCGGCACCACCGGTCACGAGCAGGCGATCCATGCGGACACCCTAAGGCCGTGCCCTCGATGGCCGATTCGAGCCTGGGAGAATGCCCATCTAGGGTGAGGCGCATGCGCGGCATCATCCTGGCAGGGGGCACGGGCTCCCGACTGCACCCGATCACGCAGGGCATCAGCAAGCAGCTGATGCCGGTCTACGACAAGCCGATGATCTACTACCCGCTCTCGACGCTGATGTTGGCCGGCATCCGGGACATCCTGGTGATCACGACGCCGCACGAGGCCTCGGCGTTCGAGCGGCTGCTGGGCGACGGCGCGCAGTTCGGGGTGTCGATCTCCTACGCCCAGCAGCCGAGCCCCGACGGGCTCGCGCAGGCGTTCCTGATCGGCGAGGCGCACATCGGCGCGGAGAAGGTCTCGCTGGTCCTCGGGGACAACATCTTCCACGGCACCGGACTCGGTCACCAGCTCCTCAAGTTCGCCGACGTGGACGGTGCGGCGGTCTTCGGCTACCACGTGTCCGACCCGACGGCGTACGGCGTCGTGGAGTTCGACGCGTCCGGCCGGGCGCTGAGCCTGGAGGAGAAGCCGGTCCTGCCCAAGAGCTCGTACGCCGTGCCAGGCCTCTACTTCTACGGCAACGACGTCATCGCCTACGCCAAGGAGCTCGAGCCCTCGGCCCGCGGCGAGCTCGAGATCACCGACCTCAACCGTCGCTACCTCGACGAGGGGCGCCTGCAGGTCGAGGTGCTCCCGCGCGGCACCGCGTGGCTCGACACCGGGACCATCGACTCGCTCAACGACGCCAGCAACTTCGTGCGCACCATCGAGGGCCGCCAGGGCACCAAGATCGGGGCCCCCGAGGAGGTGGCCTGGCGGATGGGCTTCCTCACCGACGACGAGCTGCTCGAGCGCGCCGAGCCACTGCTCAAGAGCGGCTACGGCGTCTACCTCCGCGGCCTGGTCGAGGAAGAACGGCGGGCCAACCCGCCGGTCTGAGGTGCCGGTCGAAGTCCCCGGCGGGCCGGGGACTTGTGCGCTTCCCGGGCGAGATGTTGACCGAGAAGCGCCAAACTCCCCGGCGGGCCGGGGACTTTGACCGTGACCGGGCTACGCCAGGTCGGCGTCGACCATCCGGCCGACGATCTCCTCGAAGGTGACCGTGGGCGTCCAGCCCAGCCGGTCGCGCGCCCTGCTCGGGTCGCCGACCAGCTCGGTCGCGTCGACGGGGCGCACGAACGCCGGGTCGGTGCTGACCAAGGGCTCCCAGTCGACGACGCCGGCGCGCGCGAAGGCGGCGGCGACGAAGTCGCGCACCGAGTGGCTCTCGCCGGTGGCGACGATGTAGTCGTCGGCCGCGTCGGCGCGGGCCGCCCGGATCATGGCGTCGACGAAGTCGGGCGCCCACCCCCAGTCGCGACGGGCGTCGAGATTGCCGAGGACGAGGCTGTCGGCGTCCCCGCGGGCGATCGCGGCGACCGTCGAGGTGATCTTGCGCGTGACGAAGCGGGCCGGCCGGCGCGGCGACTCGTGGTTGTAGAGGATGAGGCTGGTCGCGTGCAGGCCGGCGAGCCGGCGTACGCCGACGGCGGCGTGGACCTCGGCCTTCGCGGCGCCGTAGGGGTTGACCGGCGCGATGGGAGTGGACTCGTCCTGCGGGCTGCGGGCCGGCTCGCCGAAGATCTCGGCGCTCGACGCCTGGACGAACCGCACCCCCCCGTCGCGGCCGGCCAGGGACGCGACGGCGTCGAGCAGCCCGAGCGCCCCGGCGCTGTTGATCCGCGCGGCTGCCTCGGGGTCGTCCCATGAGCGGGCCACCGAGCTGAGGGCGGCCAGGTTGTAGACCTCGTCGGGCGCCAGGTCGAGCAGCAGCGCGCGGGTGGCGTCGACGTCGGTGAGATCGCCCTCGTGGAGCACGGCGGCGTCGGGGACGTAGGGCGAGGGGGAGTCGGCCGTGAACACCAGCCCGTGCACCTCGGTGCCGTCAGCGAGCAGGCGCTCGGCGAGGTAGGTGCCGTCCTGCCCCGAGATCCCGGTGACGAAGGCCCGGGTCAAGAGGTGGTCACCAGCCGGCCTGCTGCGCGGCGATGTCGGCGTCGACCATCATCGCGACCAGCTCGGCGAACGACACGGTCGGCTTCCAGCCGAGCTGCTCGCGTGCCTTGGTCGCGTCGCCGATGAGGAGGTCGACCTCCGCAGGCCGCATGAAGCGGGGGTCCTGCTTCACGTACGACGCCCACTCGCCGATGCCGACGTGGGCGAACGCGATGTCGAGGAAGTCGCGGATCGAATGGGTCTCGCCGGTGGCGATGACGTAGTCGCCGGCCTGGTCCTGCTGGAGCATCCGCCACATCGCGTCGACGTAGTCGCCGGCGAAGCCCCAGTCGCGACGGGAGTCGAGGTTGCCCAAGGTGAGGTCGTCCTGGAGGCCGAGCTTGATGCGGGCGACGGCCTGGCTGATCTTGCGCGTCACGAACTCCGGACCCCGCCGGGGCGACTCGTGGTTGAACAGGATGCCCGAGGAGGCGTGCATGCCGTAGGACTCGCGGTAGTTGATCGTCATGTAGTGCCCGAAGACCTTGGCGACGCCGTACGGCGACCGCGGCCACAGCAGCGTCGACTCGCGCTGGGGCGTCTCCTGCACCTTGCCGAACATCTCCGAGCTCGACGCCTGGTAGAACCGCACCCGCCCGGGCTCGTCGCCGATGTGCAGACGCAGCGCCTCGAGCATCGTCAGCACGCCCTTGGCGGTCACGTCGGTCGTGAGGGCGGCGTTCTCCCAGGAGTACGCCACGAACGAGATCGCCCCGAGGTTGTAGACCTCGTCGGGGTCGCTGTCGCGCAGCGCGCGGATCAGGCTGGACATGTCGGTGAGGTCGCCGGTGTGCAGGACGACGTCGGGGAGCAGCGAGCGGACCAGGTCGAGCTTGGGGTTGTTCTGCCCGCGGATGAGCCCGTGGACGTCGTACCCCTTGGCCAGCAGGTGCTCGGCGAGGTAGAGGCCGTCCTGGCCGGTGATCCCGGTGATGAGGGCAGAAGGCATGCGGCGCAGTCTGCCAGGCCGGCCGACCTTTACTGTTGCCCGCATGAAGGTTCTCGTCACCGGCGGCGCCGGCTACATCGGCTCGACCACGGCCAAGGCTCTCGAGGAGGCCGGCCACACGCCGGTGATCCTCGACTCCCTGCTCACCGGACCGCTGGCGTTCGTCCGCGACCGCGCGTTCTACGAGGGCGACATCGCCGATCGCGCGCTGCTGCGCCGGATCGTCGACGAGCACCCCGACCTCGACGCGACGATCCACATGGCCGCGCGGATCGTGGTCCCGGAGTCGGTCGAGCAGCCCTACGAGTACTACAAGAACAACGTCGCCAAGTCGCTCGAGCTCTTCGACGAGCTCACCGCACTGGGCAAGAACCGCGTGCTCTTCTCCTCGTCCGCCTCCCTGTACGCCACGAAGCCGGGCTCGTCGCCGGACTCGCTGGCGGGCTTCGAGGTGACCGAGGAGGACCCGCTCGACCCGCCGTCGCCCTACGCGCGCACCAAGCGGATGATGGAGCAGGTCCTCGTCGACATCACCGCGGCCACCGACCTGCGCGCGATCATCCTGCGCTACTTCAACCCCATCGGCTCCGACCCGGACCTGCAGTCGGGCATCTACGTCAAGGAGCCGTCGCACGTGCTCGGCCAGCTGGTGCTCGCCGCCCGTGGTCAGAAGGACCACTTCACCATCACCGGCACCGAGCACCCCACGCCCGACGGCACCGGGGTGCGCGACTACGTCCACGTGTGGGACCTCGCCAACGCGCACGTACGCGCGATCGAGCGGTTCGACGACGTGCTGGCGGAGGCGGACGCCCGCAGCGTCATCATGAACGTCGGACGTGGCGAAGGCGTGACCGTCCGCCAGCTCGTCGCGGCATTCGAGTCGGTCTTCGGCAAGCCCGTCCCGACCGACGAGGCGCCGCCGCGCCCGGGTGACGCCGTCGGCGCCTACGCGAACGTCGACCTGGCCCACCGGCTGCTGCGCTGGGAGGCCGAGCTGACGGTCGAGGACGCCATCGCGTCGGCGCTCGCCTGGGCGGACAAGCGCCAGGAGATCCTGGGGTACGAGTAGGACCCTGGGTTGCGGTTGAGGCCAACCCGCTTCCCGCGACGTCTGCTATCGGCTCGCAGACCGTGGACACCTCGCCGAGCCGGCGCTCCTTCACCTTCCCCCGCTTCGCTCCTCCGGTGAAGGACCGCCTGCTCGGCTCTGTCTGGGGTGGCGCGGTCTGCTCGGCTCTGTCTGGGGTGGCGCTGGTCTGCTCGGCTCTGTCTGGGGTGGCCCTGGTCTGCTCGGCTCTGTCTGGGGTGGCGCTGGTCTGCTCGCCTCTGCCTGTGGTTGCTGTGGGTGGAGGAGGGCAGGGCGGTCGGTAGGGTCGGCTGCATGTACCCGGCGTACCCGGCGCCCTCGGCGCGCGCCGTCGAGCTCGAGGGGCTGATGCGGCAGTTCCTGGCCGAGCACGTGCTCCCGGCCGAGGCGGCGTACGACGCCCACAGGGCCTCGGTCGGACCCGATGACAACGCCTTGCCACCGGTCGTGGAGGACCTGAAGAAGACCGCCCGCGAGCTCGGGCTGTGGAACCTCTTCCTGCCGTCGGAGTCGGGGTTGACCCAGCTGGAGTACGCCCCGCTCGCCGAGCTGACCGGCTGGAGCCTGCACCTAGCGCCGGAGGCGACCAACTGCGCCGCCCCCGACACGGGCAACATGGAGCTGCTGCACCTGGTCGGCACGAAGGAGCAGCAGGAGCGGTGGCTGAGGCCCCTGCTCGACGGCACGATCCGGTCCGGGTTCGCCATGACCGAGCCGGATGTGGCGTCGTCGGACGCGACCAACATCGAGGCGCGCATCGAGCGCGACGGGGACGACTACGTCGTCAACGGCCGCAAGTGGTTCACCTCCGGCGCCGCCGACCCGCGCTGTGCGGTCTTCATCGTGATGGGCAAGACCGACCCGGCCGCCGCGGCCCACCGTCAGCAGTCGATGGTGATCGTGCCGCGCGAGACCCCCGGCGTGACGGTCGGGAGGTCGGTCCCGGTCTTCGGTCAGTGGGACCAGCACGGCCACAGCGTCACCGACTTCGTCGACGTGCGGGTGCCGGTGACCAACCTGCTCGGTGAGGAGGGCGGTGGGTTCGCTGCCGCGCAGGCACGGCTCGGCCCGGGTCGGATCCACCACGTGATGCGCGCGCTGGGCGCCGGCGAGCGCGCCCTGGCGATGACGGTGAGCCGGGTCAAGGAACGAGTCGCGTTCGGGCGACCCCTCGCCGACCAGGGCGCCGTGCGCGAGCGGATCGCGGAGTCGCGGATCGCCCTCGACCAGGCACGGGCGCTGTGCCACCACGCCGCGTACGTCATCGACAGCGAGGGCAACAAGGCTGCTCGCCACCTCGTCGCCGAGGCCAAGGTGGCGGTGCCGCGTGCCGTTCTCGAGGTCATCGACCGGGCTATCCAGGTGCACGGCGGGCTCGGCGTCACCAACGACGTCCCGCTCGCGATGCTCTGGGGCTGGCACCGGGCGATGCGACTCTTCGACGGCCCCGACGAGGTGCACCTGACGACGCTCGCGCGCGCGGAGCTCGCCCGCGCGCCGCAGTTCGACGTGTGACGGTGCACGAGAACGTGCGCACCCGGCACTGGGACGACTGGTCCCTCGACGACCTGCTCGCGGCCAAGGGCTCGACGCCGGTCAGCCTCGTCGTCCCCGCCCGCAACGAGGCGGCGACCGTGGGCGACGTCGTCACGCGGGTCCGGGAGGCCCTCGTCGACACCGTCAAGCTGCTCGACGAGATCGTCGTCATCGACAGCGACTCGACCGACACGACGTACGACGTCGCAGCCGACGCCGGCGCGTTCGTGCACCGCTCGGCGGAGATCCGACCCGACCTGGGCACCCGGCCCGGCAAGGGCGAGGCGATGTGGAAGTCGCTCTTCGTGACCCGCGGCGAGATCGTCGTCTTCATGGACGCCGACCTGCTCGACTGGGACACCCACTTCGTCCCCGGCCTTCTCGGCCCGCTGCTCGCCCCCTCGAGCGGGCCGGAGGTCCTGCTGGTCAAGGGCTTCTACGAGCGCCCGATGGTGAGCGAGGGCAGCGCCGTGCCCTTCGAGGGCGGGCGCGTCACCGAGCTGGTGGCCCGGCCCCTGATCCGCCTGCTCTTCCCCGAGCTCGCGACACTCCACCAGCCGCTCGCAGGGGAGTGGGCGGTCCGTCGTTCGCTCTTCGAGACCCTCGCGGTGCCGACCGGCTACGCCGTCGAGCTGGCCGCCCTCGTCGACACCGTGCGTGCCCATGGCACCGGCGCGCTCGCGCAGGTCGACCTCGGGACCCGGGCGCACCGGCACCAGTCGCTGCGCGACCTGAGCGGGATGGCGGAGCAGATCCTGGAGGCCGCGCTCGCGCGCGCCGGGCTGGGCCTACCTGGGGCGGCGCAGCGCGGCGACGAGCGACCCCCGGCGGTGCAGGTCGGATGACGCTTCGCCTCGGCCGCCACGAGTTCGCCGACGACGCCACCTTGATGATGGCCATCGTCAACCGCACGCCCGACTCGTTCTACGACAAGGGTGCGACCTGGGCGGAGGACAAGGCGCTCGACCGCGTCGCCCAGGTCGTCGACGAGGGCGCCGAGATCGTCGACATCGGCGGCATCAAGGCCGCCCCCGGCGTGGAGATCGACGCAGCCGAGGAGATCCGTCGCGTCGCGTCGTTCGTCGGCCGGGTGCGCGCCGACCATCCGGGCCTGGTGATCTCGGTCGACACCTGGCGCGCCGAGGTGGCCGCTGCGGTCTGTGCCGAGGGCGCCGACGTGATCAACGATGCGTGGGGTGGCGCCGACCCCGCGCTGGTCGACGTCGCCGCAGAGCACGCCGCGGGCATCATCTGCACGCACACCGGCGGCGTCGAGGTCCGCACCCGCCCCTACCGGATCGAGTACGACGACGTGGTCGACGCCGCGCGCACCGACTGCGTCGCCTACGCCGAACGTGCAGTGGCGGCGGGGGTCGATCCGGAGGCGGTGGTGATCGACCCGGCCCACGACTTCGGCAAGAACACCTTCCACTCCCTGGAGATCACCCGTCGCCTGGACGAGCTGGTCGGCACGCGATGGCCGGTGCTGGTCTCGCTGTCCAACAAGGACTTCGTCGGCGAGACCCTCGACCTGCCCGTGGGCGAGCGGTTGACGGGCACGCTCGCGGCGACGGCGGTCTGCGCACTGGCCGGCGCCCGGATCTACCGGGTGCACGAGGTCGTCGAGACCCGGCAGGTCGTCGACATGGTCTGGACGATCGCAGGCCGTCGGCCGCCGGCGCGCGCGATCCGGGGGCTCCAATGACCAGGATGGTGCTGGTGCCCGGCGTGCTCGCCCTCCTCCCGGAGTACGCCGGCCTGGCCGACCCCGTCGCCGACCTGCGTGCCGCCTGCCTCGACGCGGTCGGCTGGCTGACGGCTGACGTCTCGGTGCTGGCCTACCCGCAGGGCGATCGCGTCGCCCGGTCGCTGCTGGACGCGACGCCCGACCGGGTGGGTGGGGAGGCGTCGTACCTGGTCGTCGGCAACGGCAGCGCGCGGCGCAGCGAGAAGGCGCCCGGCCACCTCGACGAGCGGTCCTTCGCCTACGACGACGCGGTGCTGGCCTGGTTGACCGGTCAGGGGGTCCCTCCTGACCAGGACCTCGGCCACGACCTGCTCGCCGAGCTGCGCGGCCCGCACGCGGCGGCGGAGCGCTTCGGCGCGTTCGTCGAGCCGGTCGCGCTCGACTACGACGACGATCCCTACGGCGTGCGCTGCTGGGTGCTGAGGTGGGAGCGATGAGGGTTCTCCTCGGACGCGACACCGACGACCTGGCCGAGCACTACGCACCGCCGCGAACGCCGTGGCTGCGGCTCAACTTCGTCGCCACCGTCGACGGCGCCGTCCAGGGCACCGACGGCAAGAGCGGCGACATCAACAACGCCGTCGACAAGAGGGCGTTCGACACGATGCGCGACCTCGCGGACGCCGTCGTCGTCGGGGCCGGCACGGCTCGGACCGAGGGCTACCGCCCCTGGTCGCGACCGACCGTCGTGGTGAGTCGGTCGGGCCGGGTGCCCCCGCTGCTCGCCGGGGCCGAAGCCGGCGCAGTCGTGCTCGTGTGCCCCGGCCAGGCGCCCGGACTGGCAGAGGGCCGCGCAGCTCTGGGAGGCGACCACGTGCTCACCCTCGGCGAGGACGAGGTGGACCTCTCGGCGCTGCCCGCTGTCCTGGCGCGCCGCGGGCTCTCGCACCTTCTCTGCGAGGGCGGCCCCAGCCTCGCGCGCGACCTGCTCGCGGCCGGAGTCGTCGACGAGCTGTGTGCCACGACGGTGCCCCGGTTGATCGCCGGTGATCATCTCCGGCTCGCGCACGGGGACACCATCGACGTACCTCTCGAGCTGGTCGGGCTCCTCGAGGAGGACGGCACCCTGCTCGCGCGGTGGGCGGTCCGCCACTGACCCCGCACCGACCGCCTCATGTCCTGTCAGGGTTTGATGCGTACGCATCGTCGTGCTCCGCGTGCGTGCATCGCCAAGTGGCGGAGCGCCGGACCGGCTGCGTCAATTCAAGCGAACGCCAACGCAGCGAGGTGCGAGCTCGGGGTGCGAATATGCGCATGGATCGACCTGACAGGACCTAGGGTGACGCCGTGCGCCGGGGTGGGTTCGTGTGGCTGGTCGCCGCTGCCTATCTCGCGGTGCTGGGGTGGATCCTCTTCGGCGAGGACGAGCGCTTCCTGCGCAGGGCCGCCGTCGACGTCTACGCGACGTTGAAGGACTCGATGCCGAACGCGGTCCGGCCCCAGCACTACGAGATCGTGCTGTTCGGCCTGCTCTTCGTGCCGCTGGGGTGGCTGGCCGTTCGCCTCACCCGTCGCCCCGCGGCCTGGGTCGCGGCCGGCTGTGTCTGGCTGACGGTCATGGTCGAGCTCGCGCAGGTGGCGTTCCTCGACCGCTCCGGATCGGCGGTCGACGTGATCGCGTCGTCGGCAGGCGCCATCCTCGGTGTGGTGGTCGCCCGGCCCAAGGAGACCAGTGCCCTGAACCGAAAGTCCTTGGCCGGCTGACGCCCCTCTGCCACACGTCAGCCAACAAGCTGGTTTCCCTTCCCGGCACTAGCGGCGTGCTGGACCCTCGGCGGACGAGCGCTCGATGATCCCGCGCTCCTCGAGCGAGGCGAGCGCCTCGGCGAGCAGCCTCGTGGAGTCCGCATGGGCTCCGTGGATGTCCTCGGCGATAGCGAGGAGATCCGCCTCCGTCCGATGGGTCACCAGCGCCAGCCACGCGGTGGCACCGATGCCGGCGAGCTGAAAGCTGGTGGGGCCGACGAGCACCACGACGTCGTCGTCGATCTCGACGGCGTCGTGCCACGGCGCCCGCGAGATGGTTCCTGGGGGACCGGCGGCCGGCGTCGCTCCGGGGTGGTGGATGACGTGAGCCGGCTCCACCGTGTCGTCGAGTGGCGCATCGAGGAAGGCGACGAGCTCGTCGACGTGGTCGGTGATCTCGGTGTAGCGGAGCCGCCAGACGCCGCCGCAGGCGAGCAGGAGCCGGGTGAGCTCGAGGAGGGGCGCCTTCCAGGAGAAGACGTACGACATCTGCGCCACCAGGCGGGACACGGCGTCGGAGAGCGGCAGCTGGCCGAGGCCGGCACCCTTCACCGGTCCGCGCTCGAGGAGCACCAGGCGGTGGAGGCGGCTCGACTCGGGGGCGACCATGAGCCCGAGCTCGTCCGGACTCAGCTGCTCCTTGCGGTGCGGGTCGGCCGGGTCGATCACCACCGAGAGAGGCTTGGCGTAGGGAAGGACGCTGAGATCCGTGCCGATCGACACCGTCTCGTCACTGAGATAGCCGAGCACCCGGCCGAGCGTGCGCGATGCCGTCGTCTTCCCGGTGCCTGAGGAGGCGACGAGTGCCATCACCCGGCCGGCACTGTCGGCGAGGGCCGCGCCGTGCAGGCTCACCCGAGTGCCGACGGTTTGCTCGAGAGCCGCGAACGTGACCCGTGACGCCAGCGCGTAGTCGGCGACCTCGTGTGGTTGTCCGTCCGGGGCCGGCTGCACCGTCAACCTCGTGTCGGCGTCCAGGGGCGAGCGCGAGCTGAGGGCGCGCGACCACTGGCGCTCCCAGCGCTGCCGCGCGGCGGCGTCCGGGGGCCGGACGGCGACCACGACGCCGCACGCGTCGAGGACGAGGTCAGGTGCCGCAGCGGCACGAACCTGGGTCATCGAGCAGACCCGCCGGGGACGACCGCCGGAGGCGAGGTGACGACCAGGCCCTGGCCCACGAGCGTGTCCAGGAACGTGATGACCTGCTCTCGCAGGTCGGCGACGTCGAGCCCGGCCAGGTCGGCCGTGCGCGCCGTGATCTCGTCGATGGTGCCCCCCTCGTCGCCGATCGCGCTCCAGATCGCCCATGCCGAGTCCTCGAGGACCATCGGACGTCCGGCGGGGACACGGGCGACGTAGACGACCGGCTGGTCCTTGTTCAGCGCGTCGGCGTCGACCCAGGCCACGTCCGGCCCGCGGTGGTAGGTCCCGTCCGTCATCTCGACCCGCCCGAGCCGCGCAGGAAGCGGACGAGCTCGCGGCCCACCGTGCGCACCCGGCCGAGCTGGGCCGCAGCGACCTCCGCGCGGGTCGGTGCCCGACCCAGGCGTAGGCCCAGGTGGTCGCGGTTGACCCGCAGCGCGCCCAGGAGGACGCGCCGCCTCGCCGCTGGCGTGGCGGCTGCCCGGTAGCGCGCTCGCCACTCGTCGAGTCGCCCGCCGCCCTCGCGGTAGAAGCGCCACAGGTCGTACGTCGCGTCGTCCCGGTAGGTCTCGAGGTCGCCGAGCGCGGCGGCGAGGGGCACCTGCGCTCCGAGCCGGTCGGCCAGCGCGGTCACCGCGGCCCTCTGCTCCTCGGTCTGGTTGTTCCAGGCGTACTCGACGTCGGCGCTGCCGGCCGTCCGTGCGGCGTGCAGGAGGAGGACCAGGATCTGGGCGGTCCGGCCCGGCACCCGACAAGGGACGTGCGCGATGGGCTGGTCGAACGCGTCCTCGCCGAGGATCGAGAACGTCTCCTCGTCCGTGACCGTGGGGCCCGGCCATTGGACGTGCAGGTCGGCGTGGCCCCAGTCCAGGTGCCGCCAGGTGGCCGCATGCGCGAACGCCGAGCCCGACTCGACGTCGGCGATGCGCCGCCAGCCGCGCTCGGCCAGCGCCTGCTCCAGCCGACCGAGCCGGCCGGGGGCGACGAGAACGTCGGCATCGGTGCTCAGGTGTCCTGGTGGCCGGATCCCGGGCGCCAGCGCCGGACCCTTCAGGTGCAGCAAGGGGACCCCGACCTCGTCGGCAACGACCTGCAGGACGGCGTGGGCCAGATGGGCGCGGGCGAGGTGGGGGATCTCGACGACGGGAAGCCCGGCTCCAGAAACGTTCGGACGCTCCGCGTCGGGGTGTGCGCCCATGGCCCAATCCTGCCACTCGCGCTCCCTTGCTCCCGTAGACTTCGGCGTCGTGACCATGCTGGACTTCCTGCGACTTTCGCGCGCCAACTTCCTGGTGATCCTGGGCGCGGTGACGCTGGGCGTCCTGGCGATGTTCGCCTACACGCTCACCCAGCCCGTCATCTACACCGCGAGCTCCCAGGGATACGTCGTCGTAGGGTCTCCCGACTCCGCCAACGACCTGCTGACGTTCATGTCGGTGCAGCAACAGAAGGCGACCTCCTACGTCACGTTGATCTCCGACCGCCGGGTCGCCGACCACATCATTGCGGACCTCGAGCTCGACGACTCCCCGGCCTCGATCGCCGGCCGGCTGACGGCGAGCGTGCCCGAGGCCAGCAACCAGATCACGATCACGGCCTCGGCCCCGACGCCCGAGGAGGCGCAGGCCCTGGCGAACGCCGCGGTCGACGCGCTGGGCGAGGTCGTGCTGATCGTCGAGAACGCAGGCATCGTCGACGGCGAGGAGATGCGGCACATCGTCCAGGTGTCGCCGGGAGACGAGGCCCTCCTGCCCAGCGCTCCCTCGTCGCCGAACTACCTGATGAACCTCCTCATCGGCGCCGTCGCCGGCCTCGCGGTCGGCTACGCCGTTGCTTTCACCCGCCGATCGATCGACCGGAAGGTGCGGTCGGTCAAGGATGCCGAGGCCGCAGGCATCAGCGCCGTCGTCGGCATCATCCCCGTCGCCGACCCGCTGTCGCGCCACAGCCGGGGGATCGACGAGGACCTCGGTGTCGTCTCCGAGGCCTTCAGGCAGCTGCGCACCAACCTGCGCTTCGTCGACGTCGACCACCCACCGCGCAGCATCGTGATGACCAGCGCCAACCCCCACGAGGGCAAGTCGACGGTCTCCGCCAACCTCGCCCGGATGATGGCCGCTGCCGGCCAGCCGACGGTCCTGATCGATGCCGACCTCCGGCGCCCGAGCCTGGCCTCCACGTTCGACCTCGACCCGACGGTCGGCCTCACCCAGGTGCTCGTGGGCGACCTGAGCGTGAGCGACGTCCTCCAGGAGACCAAGACCCCCAACCTCCAGCTGATCTCCGCTGGCAGGATCCCGCCCAACCCGAGCGAGCTGCTGGGCTCGCAGCGGATGCACGCCGTCGTCCAGGAGCTCACCCAGGAGTTCGTGGTCATCCTCGACGCGCCGCCCCTGCTTCCGGTCACCGACGCAGGCCTGCTCACTGCGACCTGCGACGGTGCACTGCTCGTCATCGCCGTCGGCAAGACCGCCGTGGAGCAGGTGGAGCTGTGCGGAAAGGTGCTCACGCAGGTGGGCGGACGCCTCCTGGGCGGCGTCCTGAACATGGCGCCGAGCCGCGGCCTGGGCGCTGTCGTCTACGGCTACGGCTACGGCGGCGACGTACAGGTGGGCTACGGGCCCAGCGAGGAGTCGGCGCCGAAGCGACGCCGGTCCGGCCGAGAGATCAAGGCGTCCGGCGTGAAGGACTCCGACCTGGTCTCGGTCGACGCCGCCGAGCGCGCGGCGGATCGCCACAGGCGCGCTTCCCGGACCTCGGGCTAGCCCCGCTGTGGCCCGCCGCTACACCGTGCTGCTCGTGGTCCTCTTCGTGGTCCTCGACGCGGCCGCGGTCCTCTTCCTCCGCTACCGGATGTCGGTCCCGCCCGACCCGCCGCCCGAGTTCGCCACGCCGCAAGCGGCAGCTGATCCTGGCGGCGACGACGCCAACCCCATCGCCGGACTGCTCTTCCTCGCGGGTGCCGCCGACGGCCACGTGCTGCGGATGACCCGGGGCAGCTGCGATGAGGAGCAGCCGCTGAGCGCCATCGCGTGGGTCGCGCCCCCTGGTGCGGACGCGGCGGAGGTGGCGCCCCCGGGCGGACTGGTCCAGACGCTGGGCATCGGCTACGACGACGACGCCGACCGCTGGTGGGTGGTGGGCACCGACGCGGAGTGCACGGTCGCGCAGTGGACCGGTGGCCTGGCAGGCACCTCGTGGGAGCAGGTCGACGGGCCGATCGAGGCGTGGTACGTCGACCCCGCGGACGACACCCGCCTCGCCACCCCACAAGGCCCGCTCAGCCTCGGCTCCGACTGCCACGCCACCTCGGCCCAGGTGGCCGGCCCCTACGCGTACGCCGTGTGCGACGACGGACGGGTGCTCGAGACGCTGCGCCGGGCCCGTGAGTTCGTCAGCCTGGACATCGGAGCCGAGGTCGTCGCCCTCGCGGTGCGCGACGACGAACGGACGGCGGCGCTGACGACGGACAGCGACTGCCTGGCCGGCCTGCTGCTGCTGCGCAGCCCGGGCGGCCCGAAGACGAGTGACCAGTGCTTCGCCAACAACAAGGTCGGGCTGGGCGTGACCTGGGCCGGCGACGACCTGGTGGCCCAGGTCGGCTTCGACCTGTTGACCAACGACAACGGCGACTGGGTCCCGCGCGGCTGACCCTGGGGCCGGCCGACGTCTCGTCAGTAGGCCCCGCGGGCGGCCAGCACGGCGTTGACCGTCTTGGCCAGGATCACGACGTCCTGCATCATCGACCAGTTGTCGACGTAGTAGGTGTCGAGGCGCACCGTGTCGTCCCAGGACAGGTCCGAGCGGCCGGAGATCTGCCAGAGACCGGTCATGCCCGGTCGCACGTGGAGCCGGCGGTTGGCGGCGACCTCGTAGCGCGCGACCTCCGTCGGCAGCGGCGGACGCGGGCCGACCAGGCTCATGTCGCCACGCAGCACGTTGACCAGCTGCGGCAGCTCGTCGAGCGAGAACCGTCGCAGGGTCCGGCCGACCTTCGTGACGCGCGGGTCCGCCTGCATCTTGAACAGCACGTGGTCGTCGCTGTCGCTCTGCAGCGAGGGGAGGAGGCGCTCGGCGCCGACGACCATCGTGCGGAACTTCAGGCACTGGAAGGTGCGACCGTCACGGCCGACGCGGGTCTGCCGGAAGAGCACGGGTCCGCCGTCGCTCAGCTTGATCCGCAGGACGGCCCACAGCCACACAGGCGCGCTCACCAGGAGAAGACCGAGTGAGCCGAGGACGTCGAAGCTGCGCTTGGCCCAGTGCGCGGAGTCCTGCGCGCGGGTGTGGCCGATGTAGACCAGCGGGAGGCCGGCGACCGGGCGCACCTCGACGCGGGCTGCTGCCACGTCGGTCAGGCTCGGCGCGACCGCGATCTCGAGGTCCGCGTGCTTCTCGAGCTCCCACGCCATCTGCTTCAGGGTGGTGCCCTCCTCGAACGCGCCCTCGGCGATCAG
This sequence comes from uncultured Actinomycetota bacterium, assembly GCA_963723195.1. Classification (GTDB taxonomy): domain Bacteria; phylum Actinomycetota; class Actinomycetes; order Propionibacteriales; family Nocardioidaceae; genus Nocardioides. Next base: position 47,232 of record CAVRPU010000016.1, on the reverse strand, counting down.
CAGGGTGTCGATCTCGTGCATGGCCACGAGCTGGGCCGCGTCGCGGGTGCGCCCGAGCACCGGGATGCCGGTGCGGGTCTCTGGCTCGACCTGGTCGTCGGCGGTCAGGCAGCCGACGATGGAGTAGCCCAGCCAGGACTCGCGCTTGAGCACGTCGGCGACCGCCTCGACGTGAGCCGGGGCGCCGGCGATGATGATCCGGCGGCTGAGCGAACCGCGGGTGCGCAGCCGCTGGACGACGCGGCGTCCGGCGTGGCGGCTGAGCATGAGCAGGGGCACGCCCAGCATGAACAGCAGCACGTAGAAGCCGCGCGAGAGCGGGAACTGGGTGAGGTAGCACCCGATGCCCACGAGCCCGGCGGCGGCCAACGAGGCCGTGAGCACCCGACGGTACTCATCGGCACCGGCGCCGAAGTAGGACTTGTCGTAGGCGCCGAACACGAACAGCATCGCGAGCCAGCCGGCCACGATGAACGCGCCCGAGGCCGCGAGGTTCTCAGGCAGGTCGCCGACGTTGTGGAACATGGGCAGGACGTTGCGGCCGATGCCGGCCACGATCCCCACGATGACGATGACGACGGCGTCGACGACTGCCGTGACGGCGCTGAGCGACGACCACGTGCGGCGCAGCCGCCGCGCGGACGCGGGTGCAGGCGCGTAGAGCTTTGACATGCGAAGGACCCCCCGACCCCTCGAGCTGGGTCCAACCCCCCGGAGGGACCCTGGGGGGAGTGTAGACCCATTTCCGCGCACGCGTCTCTCGACTATCAAACCTTCACTTTGGTGACATCACCGCGTCTCGGGACGTCGGACGGCCGAGACTCAGACGCCGAGTTCGGCGGCCGTGTCCTCGACCAGCTCGGTGACCGCCTCGGCTCCGACGACGGGGCCGCCGGCCAGCAGCCCGTCGGTGCCCAGCAGCACCGCCGACGGCGTGTAGGGCATGCCCAGCACCAGCCCGACGCCCTGGCCCGGCTGGTGCATCAGCCGGTCGCGGTGGTGCGGGTGAAGGTGCTCGTCGTCGAACTTGTGGGGGTAGACCGCGTGGATCTCCACGGCCCCGCCGATCCGGTCGTACCAGCCATCCATCGCCTCGGCGATGCGCTGACACGCGCCGCAGCCCGGGCTGAGCATGACGAGCAGGCGCGCCTTGGCGGCCGCCAGGTCACGCAGGTTGAACTGGCCGCCGTCCCAGTCCTCGAGGACGGCGTGCGGAATAGGCATCCGGACGTACTCACCGTCCTGGTCGACCTCGCCGCCGTAGCCGGGGCTCGGGTCGCTGGTGCCGAGCGCGACCAGGTAGGCCAGGGCAGCGACGGCGACCAGCACGACCAGCCACCAGACGTCACCCGAGTCGAAGCCGGCCAGCCCGCGCAGCACGTCGACGTCGCGTGCGGCCGCCACCACCCCCAGGGCCGCCAGCCCCACGAGGATCGTGTTGCGCAGGAGCGTGGAGCGGTCGACCCGGTGGCCGCCCAGCTTTCCGAAGCACGCGCAGGAGACCGGTGGGTCGAAGGTGAGGGCCCGCGCGATCACCACCCAGTACGCCGCGAAGACGGCCACGGTCAGCACCGTGACGACCAGGAGGAGCCTGCCACGCGTGAGCACGAGGCCCAGCGCGAGCGCGACCTCTGCCCACGGCAGCACCCGGGCCCCGAGGACCGGGGGCACCAACGGGATGCGCAGCGAGGTGAACATGTCCTCGGTCGCCTCGCGGTCGGCTACCTTGGCGAGCCCGCTGACGGCCAGGACCAGGGCGACGACGAGGAGCGGAACCACCAGGGCGGAGTTCACTCCACCACCTCGATCGAGCCGCTGTCACCGGCGGTCAGGGCACGGGAGATGACGATCCGCTGCACCTGGTTGGTGCCCTCGAAGATCTGCATGACCTTGGCCTCGCGCATGAACCGCTCGACCGGGAAGTCGCGGGTGTAGCCGTAACCGCCCAGCACCTGCACGGCGTCGGTCGTCACCTTCATCGCGTGGTCGGTGGCGACGAGCTTGGCAACCGACGCCTCGCGGGTGAACGGCAGCCCGCGGTCGCGCAGGCGGGCGGCGTGGAGCGTGGTGGCGCGCGCGGTGGACACGGCCGCCTCCATGTCGGCCAGCAGGAAGGCCAGGCCCTGGTGCTCGACGATGGGCTTGCCGAAGGTCTCCCGCTCGCGGGCGTAGGCGAGCGCGTGGTCGAGTGCCGCCTGGGCGAGGCCGGTCGCGACCGCGGCGATGCCGAGGCGCCCGCTGTCGAGCCCGGCGAGGGCGATCGTGAGCCCGTCGCCCTCCGCGCCGAGCCGCCGTTCGACGGGGACTCGGACGCCGTCGAACCGCATCGTCGCGGTCGTCGAGGCGGTCAGCCCCATCTTGCGCTCCGGCGGATCGGCGCTGAGGCCGGGGGTGTCGGCCGGCACCAGGAAGCAGGAGATGCCCTGGCGGTCGTCGCTGGTGCGCGCCATCACCTTGTAGAAGTCGGCCTCGCCACCGTGCGTCGTCCAGGCCTTCGCGCCGTCGATGACGTAGTCGTCCCCGTCGCGGCGGGCCCGGCAGCGCATCGCGGCGGCGTCGGAGCCGGCGTGCGCCTCCGACAGGCAGTAGGCGCCGAGCAGCTCGCCGCCGAGCATGTCGGGCAGCCAGTCGCGCTGCTGCTCCTCGGTCCCGGCTGTGACGAGCCCGAAGCACGACAGGGCGTGCACGCTCACGCCCACGCCGACGCTGGCCCAGGCGGCGGCGATCTCCTCCAGCACCTGCAGGTAGACCTCGTACGGCTGGCCGCCCCCGCCGTGCTCCTCGGGGTAGGGCAGCCCGAGGACGCCGACGCGGCCGAGGAGCCGGAAGATCTCACGAGGAAACGCCCCGGCGGCCTCGGCTTCGGCCGCCCGTGGCGCGAGCTCGTCGGCGGCCAGCTCACGGACGAGTCGGAGCAGGTCGCCGGCCTCCTCGGTGGGCAGGACGCGACGGGCGGGCATGTGGTGGCCTCCTGGGGTCGTGGTCGGGCGTCAGACTACGGGCGCGGACGGGCGGACAGAGCGGCGACCTCGGCCCGGAGCCGCTCGACGAAGCGGTCCTCCGCGAAGGTCTCCGCGTGCGAGCGGATCGCGGCGTGGTCCCAGTCGCGACCGGTGGCGGTCTGCACCGCGGCCCGGATCGCCCGGCTGGTCGGCTCGGCGAAGAACACACCGGTACGCCCCTCGACGACGGTGTCCAGGTAGCCGCCTGCGCGCAGCGCGACGACCGGAGTGCCGAACGCGCCCGCTTCGAGCGGCGTGAGCCCGAAGTCCTCGTAGCTCGGGGCCAGGAGCAGGTCGGCTTCGGCGTACAGCCAGCGCAGCTCGGCGTCGGAGAGCCCGGAGAGCATCACGACGTTGGAGGGCAGCAGCTCCCGCAGCCGACGCTCCTCCGGCCCGCGGCCGACCACGACGAGCAGATGATCCGTGCCGCGGTAGGCCTCGATCGCCGCATGGACGTTCTTGTACGGGAGCAGCCGCGACACGAGCAGGTGCATGCCGTGCCGGCCGGCGAGCTCGGGGATCTCGTGCCGCTCGGCGTCCGGGTGCATGCTGTGCGGCGCCGGGACGACCTCGGCCTCGACGCCGTACGACGTCTCGATCCGGTCGGCGACCACCCGGGCATTGGCCAGGTAGCGGGTGACCCGTGCCGCGGCGCGCTGGTCCCAGGCCCGCAGGAGTGGTCGCGCCGCCAGGAGCGGGAGACCGACGGGGTGCCGGTAGGCGGGGCGGCCGAGGTACTCGTCCGTCTGGTAGATCCAGCGGGCGGGATTGTGGCAGTAGGCGAGCACCCGCCCGGTGGCGGCGAACCCGTGCGCCCACCCGCTCGTCGAGGCCACCACGACGTCGGCGTCGACGCGGAACCGGCTGGCGGTCGGTGCGAGCAGCGGTAGCGCCAGGCGTGGGTCGCGACGGAACGCCGGCACCCGGTCGAGCGGAGAGGTGACGATCCGGGCCGCGCGGAACTCGGGGTAGGTGCCCTCCGGGTCGTAGAGGAGCGTGTGCAGGGTCGCGTCGGGGAACGCGCGCAGGAGGCTCAGGGCCACCCGCTCGGCGCCGCCACGCTGGGTGAGGTAGTCGTGCGCGATCGCGATGCGAGGGCGGCTCACGGCACCCCCCGGGTCAGCACCCCGCGCACCCGTTCCAGCCCTGCGGCGGGGGAGAACTCGGCCTCCCAGCGCGCCCGGGCCGACGCCACGGCGACCGCGACGTCGGCCGGCGAGGCCGCGAGCGCAGCCTCGAGCACGCGGGCGAGGTCGTCGGGATCGTCGGAGCGGGCGACCCACGGGTGCTCACGCCCGGCCACCTCGGCGAGCGCGCCCGCGTCGCTGACCACGAACGGGACACGAGCGGCCATCGCCTCGGCGACGACCAGACCGAAGGGCTCGGCCCACACGCTCGGGAAGACGGCGAGGTCGACCTGGGCGAAGAACTCGTCTCGCGGCACGTGCCCGACGACCTCGACGCCGTCACCGAGCGCAGCCAGGGCCGTGTGGACGGCCCTCGCCTGGTCAGCGGGCACGTGGCGGCTGTCGCCGGCGACCAGCAGGCGCGCGCGCCCTGCGCGGACCAGGGGCAGAACCGCTCGGGCGAGGACGTCGAGCCCCTTGTCCTGCGACAGCCGGCCGAGGAAGCCGAGCACGGCGGGCTGCGGGCGGTCGCGCCCGCCGGGCCCGGTGGCCGCGTCCGTCGGCGCCTCGGTCCAGTTCGGCACGGGGGTGGTGCCGGGCAGTCGCGCGGCCATGGCGGTCGACGGCACGAGGACGGCTTCGGCGCCCATTCGGGCCACTCGGTAGGCGGCCCGCTGGCCTGCGCCCCTGGGGTCCTGATGCAGGTGGACGAGGCGGCTCCGGTGGCCGGCGGTCGCGAGAGCGGGCAGCAACCCGTGCGCCCACAGCATGCCCTGACGTTCGCGCCGGTCCCAGGCGCGCAGCCTGCGCACGTAGGCGCGCCGGTCGGCGGCGCGGATGCGGACGACGGAGAAGCCCGCGGTCGCGGCCGCGTCGACGAGCTCGGCGGGCTCGCTGGGTCCGATGACGGTGACGGCGTGGCCCAATGACCGTGCGGCCTCGGCGTACCGAAGGGCCATCGTCTCGCCTCCGCCGAGGTCGCCGTTGGTCACGGCGACGGCGACCGGGTCAGCCATCGGGACGGATCCTGGTCGGCGCGGTGGTCGTGATCGTGCGGAGTGCGAACCCGAGGGCCAGCGCCGCGGGGAGCTCCAGGAACACCTCGCCCAGCGTCACCGCCATCGCGAGCATGGCGATGAACGAGGCCTGGGACCCGATCGCGCGCGCGTCGCCACGACGCGCTGCCGGCACCAGCTTGATGAAGCAGTAGGCCATCAGCGCGAGCACGAGGCCGAGCAGCAGCCACCCACCCTCGTTGACCGTGGACAGGTAGCTGCTGTGGAAGAAGAAGGAGTCAATCCCGATGTCGACGTAGGACGTGCCGGGTCCGCGGCCGTACCACGGCGCGAGGTCGAGGATGCGGTGCTCCTCGTCGATGATCCGATCCCGCAACGCGTCGCTGCCGTCCCGGTCGCTGAAGGGCCCGATGAGGCGGAGGCTGTCGGGCAGGTTCGCGGTGATCCAGACCAGTCCGGCCACGAGCGCCAGGCCGCCCTTCACTCCGAGGCGGCGGCCGACGAGCACCCAGACGGCGATCATGCCGAAGGCCAGCAGGCCGGTGCGTGAGTACGTCAGCAGCAGCGCGGTGCCCAACCCGAGCGCGAACAGCACGCGCAACGTCCGCGAGCGGACGTACCCGACCACGATGCACCCGAGGGTGCTGAGGAAGAACGCCGCCACGTTGGGGTCCCGGAAGAACCCGGTGAGCCGGTCGCCGTACCACCGTCCACCGATGCCGGCGAAGGCCATGACCGAGACGGCCATCAGCCCGAGGCCGAGACCGAGCGCGGCCGACGGGAGGGAGATCCGCCCGCTGCCTAGGGCCAGGACGAGGCCGGAGTAGATGACCAGATGCCCCACGCGCTGGACGATGGGGATGTCGTTGAGCACGCCGGACACCGTCATCAGCCCGACGATGCCCGCCAAGGCGAGGATGACGGTGAGGGGAACCCGGGAGCCCGGGGGCGGGCGCCGGAAGGCGGCCAGCATCAGGATCGCCAGCGCCACCAGCTCGTTGAAGGGCGCGCCGACCACCTCGACGCGAACGCCGACGAAGGGGATCAGCGCGAAGAGGAAGCAGTCGGAGATGCGGATCTCGGCGTCGGCCTTCTCGGCCCGGACCTTGGTCTCGTCCTCGAGCCCGAGGTCCCACGCGAGCGGTTGCTTCATGGGGACCTCCCGCTCCGCTCGTAGACCTCGGCGATGCCCGCGGTCATGTCCGCGACCGTGGGCCACCCTCGCAGGTCCGGGCGCTGGTCGGTCTTGAGGCCCTGGACCTCCAACGCGTCGGCGACCGCGTCGACGTCCTCGGGGTCGACCAGGCAGGACGCCGGGAGGATCTCGGCGTTGCCACCCACGGGCGACGCGACGACGCCGAGGCCGCGCGCGGCGGCGTCGAGCAGGGTGTAGCTGGCGTTCTCCCATACCGAGAGCTGGGCGACCACGTCGGCGTCGGCCAGGGCGCCTGGCGCGTCGAGGTGTCCCGGGAGGTGCACGCGCGCGTCGAGGCCGAGGCGGCGCACGTCGGCGAGCAGGAACTCGGCGTCGGGCCCGGTCCCGGCCAGGGTGAGCCGCGCGTCGGGCCGTCGCGCAGCGAGGACCGCGAAGGCAGCGAGCAGTCGGTCGATGCGCTTCTCGGGCGCGAGCCGCGAGAGCGACAGGATGCGCAGGCCGGGCTTCGCCCCGGCGTGCTCGGCCGGGTCGACGCCGTTGCGCACGACCCGGACGTCGCGCGCGCCCCACTTGGCCGCCATCGCGGCGGCGGTCGCGTCGCTGACGGCGATCAGCGCGTCGAACCTGCGCAGCCGCGCGCGGTGGGCCAGCGCCATGGCTCTGGATGCGGCGCCAGAACCGTGGTAGACGAGGTCGCCGCCCGCGATGCCGTGCTCGGTCGAGACCAGCCGCACGCCGCGGCCGTGCACGGCGACGGCCGCCGCGATGTCGGCGTACGCCAGATGGGTGTGCACGACGGCCGGACGCAGCCGTCCGACGGTGTGCCGCAGGGTGCCCAGCGAGGTGCGCAGATCGGTGTGCGGCCCCAGGTCGGCGGCGACGACCGCGGCGCCGCGCTCGCTGAGCGCCGCGGCCAGCGGTCCTGGCGGCGCCAGGAAGACGATGCGCCAGCCCGGAATCCCGACCCCGGCGACGTCCAGCAGGTGCCGGGCGACCCCGCCGAGGTCGCTCACCGGAGAGACCCAGAGGGCCGTTCGCTGCTCTAGAACCATTGCTCCAACCGCTCGAGCGCGATCCAGAAGCCCTCGCCGTCGTTGACGTGACCCTGCCAGATCTCCGGGATGAAGCCGGCCGTCGGGCAGGCGCCGTCGAGCTGCTGGGCGAGCAGCGCCCAGTCGACCTCGCCATCGCCGACCTGCACGCCCTCACCGTCGACACCCGTCGCGTCGACGAGGTGCAGGTGGTCGGCATGCGGGGCGAGCAGGTCGATCGCCTCGGAGAACGGACGCTGGCCGAACGTCGCGGCGAGCTTGGAGTGGGAGACGTCGAGGCAGATCCGGCGGTCGTGCTTCTCCGCCCAGGCGGCCGTGTCGGCGGCGTCGACGAAGAGGTTGCAGAAGAGCTGGCCGCCCATGTACCACGGGAACGGCGGCAGGGTCTGCGCGCACAGGCGGACGTCGCTGTCGTCGATCCGGTCGAGTCCGGCGGCGACCCGGGCGTACATCGCCGGCAGCAGGTCGGGCGTCACGTGCGCGCTGTGGGTGAAGCCACCCAGGCTGGCGATGACGACCGGGTCGGGCGCGTCGGCGTGGAAGTAGGGCCGCATCGCCCGGGTCAGGTCGATGACCCTCTGGAGCTCGGTGATCGAGCGCTCCCAGTGGTCGTCGTCGTCGCTGGCGAGGTTGAGCAGGAAGTCGCCGGTGAACAGGTCGGGACTGTGACAGGCGTAGCCCATCGGCAGCGGCGTCTCGTGCCCGAGATTGGCGTGGCCGAAGATCTCGGCGAGGTCGAGCTCGAGGTCCTTGTAGGAGAAGTGGAACTCCAGGAAGTCGGGGGTGCAGTTCTTCGTCATCGCGGCGACGTCGTGATAGCGGACCGGCAGGCCCCAGGGGCGGCGGAAGGAGTACTGCCTCCCCGTCGGCGCGGCGTCGCCGAGGTCGGTGGCGTAGAAGAAGTCGCCGGACTCGAACGAATGCTGCGCCGTGCGGCCCACGAGCCGGTCGTAGGAGTTGGGCTGGAGGCCACGCCCGGGGCTCTTGATGTCGACGGCGTCGGAGGTGATCAGCTCCCCCGCCTCGATGCGGCGCGCGGCCACCAGGCTCTTGGCCAGGTTGACGCGGTTCATCATCTCCCCGGTCGACACCGCCCGGGGCGAGGCGCTGCCGAGGGCGGCCTCGACCTCGCGGACCCGCTCGACCATCTCCTTGAACTCGCCCGGCAGCAGGCTGACCTTGTGGTCGTTGCCCTCCATGCCGCGGTCGAGCGTGAAGTGCTTCTCGATGATCTTCGCGCCGAGGCCCACGGCCGCCAGCGGCACGTGGTAGCCGCGCTCGTGACCCGAGTAGCCGACCGGGCAGCGGCCCAGCTCGGCCAGTCGCTGCAGGTAGCGCAGGTTGACGTCCTTGAACGGCGCCGGGTAGGTCGACTGGCAGTGCAGCAGCGCGAACGCCGCGCCGTGGCCCCGCATCAGGTCGACGGACTCGCGGATCTCGCCCTCCGTCGACATGCCCGTCGAGACGACCATCGGGATGCCGGTGCGAGCCATGTGGGTGAGCAGCGCGTGGTTGGTCAGGTCGGCGCTGGCGACCTTGAGGGCCGGGACGCCGTACGCCGCCAGCTGGTCGACGCTGGGCGGGTCCCAGGCGGTGCACATCACCTCGATGCCGACGTCGCGGCAGTGGTCGAAGACGTCGAAGAGCTGGTCGGCGGTGAGGTTGAAGCGCGAGAGCAGGTCGAGCGTGTACTGCGGCCCGAGGTCCTCCCCAGCGCTCGATCCGGACGACTGCCGGTAGAGCGCGGCCATGTCGCGCAGCTGGAACTTCACGACGTCGGCGCCGGCCTCGGCGGACAGGTCCACCAGCTGCTTGGCGAGGTCGACCGAGCCGTTGTGGTTGATGCCGATCTCACTGATCAGCAGGGTGGGTGAGTGCTCGTCGACCACGTGCCGGCCGACCCGCAGCTCGTCGCGGCGGTTGATGGCGACGGCGACGAGGTGGTTGCGCTCGTCGACCAGCGGGATCAGGTCGATGCCCGGCGCGAAGTGCTGCTCGATCTGGGCGGGCGGGGTCGAGACGGGGAGGCTGCGCACGTCGCGGTTGGCCACCTGGAGGACCGGCGTCTGCACGTCGAGGTCGGTCGTGCTGCTGACCCAGCGGCGGAAGTCGCCGTCGGAGAGGGCGGCGTCGAGGTGACCGGACGCGTCGACGCAGAAGATCAGCCGGGACTTGTTGGCGGTGATCTTCTCGAGGGCGCGCAGGACCGGGTCCTCGGAGTAGACGACGTACGCCGCCAGCTGCCGCTCGATGATCATGGTGACCCTTCCCCGTCCCCGGACGCTGCTCTCGCAGGTCCACCCTCCAACGCTACGGGGTCGTCAGGAGGTGTGCTGCCACTTCGAGGTCATGGGGTGTGTCGATGTCGACGCCCTCGGCCTCGTGCATGACGAACAGGTGGATGCGCCCGCCGAGGCGGTTGTGCTGCTGCAGGTAGACCTCGGTTCGCGTGACGTAGAGCGATCCGGTCTCGCGATAGCGGAGTCGCTCCGGGGTGAGGTCCTGGCGCCGCGGCCGGGCCGTCACGTCGTAGTCGGCCGTCGGCGGGTCGGTCGCCCACCACAGGAAGGGTGCCTGCGCGACCACGCCGACGAGCGAGTCCGCGCCGCTCGTGTCGAGCTCCGCGAGGGCGCGGGCCACGGTGCCCGGGAGGCGGACCGGTGAGGTGGCCTGCAGCAGCATCACCCGATCGGGGCGCGCGTCCGCTGCCGTGCGGACGGCGATCGCGTGCTCGACCACCGGCTCGGTCGCGGTGGTGTCCTCGGCCAGCTCCGGTGGGCGCGTGATGACGCCGGCGCCGTGGGCGGCGGCAACGGCGGCGATCTCGTCGTCCTCGGTCGAGACCACGACGTCGAGCCCGTCGACGGCGAGCGCCTGCTCGATGGTCCACACCATCAGCGGCTTCCCCCCGCAGTCGGCGAGGTTCTTGCGGGGGATGCCCTTCGAACCCCCGCGCGCGGGGATGACGCACAGGGTCGACGTCACAGCGCCTCCAGCACCCGGGCGATGGCGACCGCGGGCTCCTCGACGGGCTGGTCGGGAGCGGGCGTGGGGTCGCCGCCGTACTGGCGCATGCCGTAACGGTCCCAGAACTCCCGCAGCCAGGCAGGTGGGTCGGGGAAGTCGACCCACGCCGGCAGCCCGCGCGCCGCCGCCTCGAGCACTCCGGTCGAGAAGACCGAGACGACGGGCGCGGCCAACGCGGCGAGCGGCACGGCTCCGGAGTCGATGCGGACGCCGCCCCGGCGCCACAGCTCGTGGAGCAGGCGGGACACGCGGTCGCGCTCACTCGGGTGCGGCCGGTACGTCGCGTCGTGCTCGCGACAGAAGGCGGCAGCCGCCCGGGCCAGCCGGCTGCGGGACAGCTCGGCCGCATGCAGCTGGCCGAGGTAGACAGGCGGGGCGTCGGGGTCGACGTCGCGTCCGGCCGGGCGCACCCGGTTGAGCAGCTGCGACCCGACGACCGTGGACCGTAGGTCGGCGCGACCGCTCGTCCAGTAGTCCGCGTCGGCGTCGCTGAAGGCCAGCAGGTGGGCCGCGCGCGGCAGCGGCGGAGCGTACGGCGTCAGCAGGCCGTGCTGGGCGACCAGGTACTCCGCTCCCGTGCGGTCCGCCAGCGCACCGCCGAAGGCGCCCACCGGAAGGAAGTCGCCGACCGCGAGGACCGCCTGGGGATCCGGGACGTCCGAGTGGGACGGGTCGAACGCGGCGCTCGTCCAGGCGGACCCCGGCAGCTGGTCGCTGACGTCGCTCGGAGCCAGCACGGCCACCCGTGCGGGCTCGAGGTGCCGCAGCGGCTCGAGCAGCGCAGCCGCGTGCGTGCCGTGGACCGAGTCGACGGCGACCAGCACGGTCGGCGCGGGCCCGGCAGTGTGCAGCACCCACGCAGGGCGCGTCGTGTCTCGCCGCCGGAGTGCCGCACGGGCTCGGCGCAGGGGATGCCGGTGGTCCTGCCAGCGCTGCCAAGCCGCCAGGTCGGCCGGGAACCTCAGGCCCACAGCGACTCCAGGACCTGCGCGCGGTGGTCGAAGGTATGTGCGGCCAGGACGTGCCGGCGGCCCTGCGTGCGCAGCCCCTCGGCCCAGACGCGGTCGGCGCGCGCGCGGAGACAGAGGTCGAGCAGCTCGTCCGTGGAGCCGAAGACGGCGACGTCCTCACCGGGGGTGAGGAGCCCGGCGACGTCGAGACGGTCGAGCAGCTGGACCGCGCCGACCCCGCAGGCCTCGAACGTGCGCATCGTGAAGCCGTCCTGGTCACCGTGCAGGTTCAACGTCGCGGCGGCCTCGGCCATCCGCCGGTACGCCTCGACGCGCGGGAGGTCACGTCCGCTCGGCACTGGCGGCCTGCGCAGCGACCAGGTGCGGAGCCGGTCCACCGGGTGGCCCGACCAGTCCCGCCCGAAGGCGCGCACCGGGACGCCGGCACCCAGAAGGGCCACCAGCCGCGCCTCGCGCCCGGGGTAGCGCGCCCCGACGAACACCACCTCGTCGCGGCCGCCCGAGGGCGGCTCGGGCAGGCAGCGATGGTCGTAGGCCAGCGGCAGGAGCGCGGCGTCGATGCCGTGGTTGCGCAGCGACGCGACATCGCTGGAGGAGTACGACGCCACCGGCCCCACCGAGCGCAGGGTCGCGATGTCGTACGCCGTTCGGTGGAGCTCGTCGTAGAGCCACACGACTCGGGGGAGCCGGCGGTCGTCGAGCTCCTGCCAGAAGTCCGCGGTGAGCTGGTCGCCCTTGACGACCACGACGACCTCTGGCGCGGCCCGGCGGACGGCCGCGACGGCGGCCTCGGTGCGTTCGGCGCGCAGCAGCCTGCCCGTCGGATCCAGGCCGACCCGGGCAGTGAGCTCGTGCCGCGCGTGGTGGCGCGCGCGGGCGGCCAGTGTGGGGAGCTGGTCGTAGCGATGGACGACGACCTCGTGACCGAGCGCCTGGAGGGCAGCGGCGATCGCGCCGTCGTAGCCGTGGAAGGCGGGGGAGACGAGCAGGACCCGGCGTCCGCTCACCGCCCACGCTCCATGGGCGTCAGTAGACCAGAGGGCACGTGGCTCACCCGCGCTCGCGGCGCAGCAGCCGGGCCATGTCGACGACGGCGACGAGGTCGCGGCGCACGGCCGGGACCACGGCGAGGGCGGCGAAGGTGGCGGCGACACAGAGGACCACGAGGGCGACGCTGGCGAGGTCGCCGATCTCGACGACGGACTGGGCGGCGTAGGCGACCACTCCCGCGGCGGTGGCCACTGCCGCCGACCGACCGCTGGAGCGCATCAGCCGGGACGGGTCGAGCCCAGCGGCTCGGCAGGCCACCTTGATGGTCATCGGCCGCGACACGACAGCGGCCAGGGCGTAGCCCGCGGCGGCGGCCTCGGGCGAGATGGTGGCGCCGAGGGCGATGAGGCTGACGGTCAGGATCGCGGTGACCAGGCTGAGGCGGATCATCGCCGACGGCAGCCGCCGGGCGATGAAGATCCAGGAGGCAGGGGCGCCGAGGGCTCCTGCGGCGACGCCGATCGCGACGATGCTCATCAGGGTGCCGACCTCGTCCCAGCCGTCGCCGAGCAGCAGCGGCGCGACGTGCGGTCCGCCGGCCGCCAGCACGGCGGCGACCGCGAGGAGGGGGTAGCCGACGAACAGCTGGGCGCGGACGACTGCGGTCACCAGGCGCTCGTCGTCGTCGCGGACGTGACGGAGCAGGGGGACGACGACCGTGGTGACGGGCGTCAGCAGCTGCCGGAACGGCGTGCGGACCGACTGCAGAGCCCGGTTGTAGGAGCCGAGCGTCACGGGACCGAAGGTGGCGCCGATGATCACCGAGTCGGCGTTGCTGGAGACGTAGCTGAGGAGGCTGCTGGTCAGGAAGCCGGCGCCCAGGCGGACGGTCGTGGCCGTTCCGGTGCCGCGCGTGAACCGACGTGGCAGCCAACGAGCCAGCACCACCAGGCACGCCAGCACGGCCAGGCCACTGAAGACCTGTTGCCCGACCAGGGCCCAGTAGCCCGCCCCCTGCCACGCGAGGAGGACCCCCAGGGCCAGGCTGGCCGCGGTCACGGCCAGGTCGAGGGAGGCGAGCGTCGAGAACCGGTGGTCGCGCAGGAGGCTCACGCGGTACTGCGTGGCCAGCCCTGAGAGCAGGAAGGTGGGCGCCAGCGCCAGCGTGATCGCGGTCAGCGCGGGCTCGTCGTACCCGAGGGCGATGAGGGGGGCGGCGCCGCAGACCAGCACGGTGAGGACCAGGCCCACCAGGGCGTTGACCCAGAACAGGTTGTCGCGCTCCGCGACCGAGAGCTCGGTCGCCGAGAGTGCTGCGTTGGAGAGACCCAGGTCGCGGAAGAGCTCGGCGATGCCCACGACGGCCAGCACCATGGCGACGAGGCCGTAGTCCATCGGCGTGAGCAGTCGGGCGAGGACCGCGACCGAGACGAGCTGGAGGACGATCCGCCCGCCCTGGCCGCCGACCATGGCCAAGGTGCCGCGCGCAGCGACTCCTCCGAGCGGCTGGTGCTCGGGCTCGATCATCGGACCATCGCTGCCGCGCCCTCCGCCCGTGCGTGCATGCCGAGGTTCGCCTGCCGGGGCATCGCCCACAGCACGAGCACTCTCACGGGTGACTCCTGGAGGAAACGGACGGAAGGGGTCTCGGCGGGTGCCGTGCCGCCATCCGAGGGTAGTTGCTGATCTCACGGTCCCGGCTCCGAACGGCCGTCAAAGCGCGTCGCCGGGCGGGTCCCGCGCCGTAGACTCGGCCGACCGGACGCGCAGGGGAGAGGTGCTGGTGACGGACGTCGACGTGTCGGTGCTGGTCCCCACCCACGGTGGAGCCGGCCGGCTGCCCGTGCTCCTGGACGCGTTCGTCGCCCAGGACTTCACCGGGTCGTGGGAGCTGCTCGTGGCGCTCGACGGCGTTCTCGACGACACCCAGGACGTCCTGGCCCGCTACCGCGACCGCCTGCCGCTGCGCGCACTGGTCAACGAGCAGTCGCGCGGCGTCGTCGCCACCCTCAACGACGCGTTCGGGCAAGCCAGGGGCACGGTGCTGGTCCGGTGCGACGACGACCTCACCCCACGCCCGGACTTCCTGCGCCGGCACCACGCGTGGCACGAGGGCCGCACCGATGTGGGCGTGGTCGGCCCGACCCGCGACGTCTTCCCGGACACCCGCTACGCCGCCGTGTACGGCGTGCCCGCCAACCGTCGGCTGCTCGACGCGGCGTACCACCGCGAGGCCGGGCAGCGATGGGTGAGCTGGGCCGCCAACAACTCCGTGCACCGCGAGACGTGGGCCCTGGTCGGCGGGTTCGACCCGCGCTTCGTCTACGGGCAGGACTCCGAGCTCGGCTGGCGGCTGGCCGCCGCCGGCGTCGAGATCGTCGTCGACCCCGCGCTCGAGGTCGAGCACCGGGGCCCGAGCACGACGGCCACCGGACGCGTGCCGCGGGCGTTCGTGGCCGGCGCCTCCCGCCGGCTCTTCGCCGAGGTCCATCCGGGCGCCCGGACGCCGGACGAGATGCCCCGCGGCCGCGCCCGCCTCTACGACGCCGCGGTCACGGCGTTCGCCGGCAGCGTGCGCGACGTCTCGGGCTACGAGCGCCTCGGCCGTCTGCTGGACCGCGCCCTGCCCCGGCTGCCCGACGGCCTCGCGGGGCGGGCGGTGGCGTTCGGCGTCGAGGCGGCCGGGCGTTCGGGCCGTCGTCACGGTGACACCGACCTGTCGTCCTACAGGACGCGCAAGATCGCCGAGCTGGCCGCCGAGCGCCGGCGTGAAGGAGCCGCTCGATGAGCGACGTCGCCGTCGTCGGGCTCGGCTACGTCGGGCTCCCCCTGGCGCAGGCCGCGGTGAGCCGGGGCCTGAAAGTCGTCGGCTTCGACGTGGACACCAGCCTGGTCGAGGCGCTGGAGAACGGCCGATCGCACGTCGACGACCTCAGCGACGACGACGTGCGCGACATGCTGGCGGGCGGCTTCCGGGCGACGGCACTCGAGGACGACCTCGACGACGTCGACGCCGTGGTCATCTGCGTCCCGACCCCGCTGGCCGACGAGGGCGGTCCCGACCTGCGCGCGGTCACGGCCGCGAGCGAGACGGTCGCGCGCCACGTCCGAGCGGGGATGCTCGTCGTCCTCGAGTCGACGACGTGGCCGGGCACGACCGAGGAGGTGGTCGGCCCGATCCTCGAGCGCTCCGGCCTCGAGGTCGGCCGCGACTTCCACCTGGCGTTCTCGCCGGAGCGCATCGACCCGGGCAACCCGACGTACGGCATGCACAACACGCCCAAGGTCGTCGGCGGCGTGACGCCGGCCTGCGGTGACGCGGCCGAGGCGTTCTACGCGCGGTTCGTCGACACGGTCGTGCGAGCGGCCGGCACGCGCGAGGCGGAGATGGCCAAGCTGCTCGAGAACACCTACCGCCAGGTCAACATCGCCCTCGTCAACGAGATGGCCAAGTTCAGCCACGAGCTGGGCATCGACTTCTGGGACGTGATCCGCAGCGCCGCCTCGAAGCCGTTCGGCTTCCAGGCCTTCTACCCCGGGCCGGGCGTCGGCGGGCACTGCATCCCCATCGACCCGAGCTATCTCTCCCACCGGGTGCAGGCCAAGCTCGGCTACCCCTTCCGCTTCGTCGAGCTGGCCCAGGAGGTCAACCGCTCGATGCCGAGGTACGTCGCCGACCGGGCCTGGCGCCTGCTCAACAGCGCCGGCAAGCCGGTGCACGGCAGCCGGATCCTGCTCCTCGGCGTCACCTACAAGCCCGGGATCGCCGACCAGCGCGAGTCTCCTGCCCTACCGCTGGCTGCGAACCTGCGCGAGCTCGGCGCCGACGTGGCCTTCTACGACGCCTTCGTCCCGCAGTGGGACGTCGAGGGCCACGCCCTGGAGCGCGTGCCCGACCTGGCCACCGCCTTGCGTGAGGCCGACCTGGTGATCCACCTCCAGCCGCACGACGACTACGCGGAGAGCGTGCTCGCGGGCGTCGACACCCCGGTGCTCGACACGCGTGGCCGCTTCACCCTGCCGAACGTCGAGCGGCTCTGAGCCGTCCCGCGCGGATCAACGCCAGCTCGTCCGCGGCGATCTCGATCGGTCGCACCGGCCGGCCGGCCACGCGGCGGCCGGCGTTCCATGCCAGGTTCGCCGCGGTCGCCGCCACCAGCGCGACGTGCAGGCGACGCGGGTGCCCCCACTTCGCGGCGTACCGAACCCGGCCCTCGACCAGCCAGCCGCGTCGCGCCCCGGGGGCGCTGGAGCCGCCGCCCTCGTGGGTCAGGACCGGGGCGGGCAGGACGACCGACGGGACGCCGCGCTCGCGCAGCCGCCTCTGGAGATCGACCTCCTCGGAGTTCATGAAGAACCCTTCGTCGAAGCCGCCGACCTCGCGGAACGAGTCGAGAGGCAGCAGCATCGCGGCTCCCACCACGAAGTCGACGATCGTGGGCGACCCGCTGCCGTGGGCGCGGGTGTCGTGCCCGACGGCCTCGTGCAGCGCCCGGGTGTCGCGCCAGCGGGCGAGCGGGGTCAGCCACTCCACGACCTGGTGACCGACCGTCGGGAAGTGCCGAGCGGTCCAGGCCTCGTGGCCGTCCGGGTCGACCACGCGCGGGCTGACGACGGCAGGAAGCCACGGTCGCGCGGCATCGACCAGGTCACGCAGGAACCCTGCGTCGACCTCGACATCGCTGTTGAGCACCAGCAGGAGCTCGCCGCTGGCGACGGCCGCGCCTGTGTTCACGGTGGCGCCGAAGCCGCCGTTCGTCGCCCGGCGGAGGACGCGCACCCCGGCGCGCTCGGGGAAGGGCTGCGGGGAGTGGTCGTCGACGACGATCAGCTCGTACGACGGCGCGCCCACCTGGGCCGCGAGCTGGTCGAGCAGGTGCGAGGTCGGCTCGGGGTCTCCGTGGTGAGGCACGACGACCGAGAGCGCCGGTCTCATCGGGCCGCCACACGGGCGCGGCGGGACTGCGGCGGTGCGAACAGCCAGCGCCAGCCGAGACGCTCGCTCGCGACCACAAGCAGCAGCGGGCCGGCAAGGCCGAGAGACACACCGAGCACGATCTGGATCGCCAGCGACGTCACACCGAGCTGCTCCAGCACGATCCGCGCGCCGGCGGTGAAGACGATGTGGGCGACGAAGATCTCCAGGGAACGCCGGCCGAGCACGGCCAGCCCAGCCCCGAGGCGACCGTGCACGTGGGCCGTGAGCGCCAGGATGCCCGCGGTGCCGCACGCCGTCGCGACGACGCCGAGGGCGACCGACTCCGGCGTACGCGGCCAGAAGGACTCCGAGGGTGGAGTGGGCTCCGTCAGCAGGGCCAGGGCCAGGTAGGCCACGACCAGCACCAGCCCGACGGGGATGGCCGCGGGACGGCGCAGGGCCGGCGTGGCCCGGTCGACGCCGAGCAGGACCCCGGCCGCGAAGGGCACGAGCAGAGCGAGGCCCTGGGTGCCCGACCAGGTGCCGAAGACTCCCCAGAGACCCACGCTGAGGACGGCCAGCACGACCAGGAGGAGGCGCCGGTAGGTGCCCCGCCACGGGGCGACCAACGTGACGACGATCGTGAGCGTGGCGAACGTCGGGAGGAACCACAGCTGGGACTCGGGATGCCAGAGCAGGGACACCAGGTCGCGAAGGGTGACCGGGTTGTTGGCCAGTCCGCCGGCCGCCACCTTGACCGCACCCTGGATCACGGTCCACAGCACGAACAGGTAGCCGAGCAGCAGGAGTCGTCGGCCGAGGAAGCCCGGCCGCTGGGCCGACCTGGCCAGGAACAACCCGCTGACCACCATGAAGATCGGGAGATGCACGAGGTAGAGGACGGTGTCCAGCTCGTCGTACCAGGGCCGTTGGTCATCCAGCAGGTCTGCCGCGGCGAGCCCGCGCAGCACGTGCGCGAGCACGATCATCACCATCGCGAGGCCGCGCGCGACGTCGTACCCAGGTGTCCGCCGGCTCTCCGGAGCCGGACCGGCGGGAGCGGTGTCCACCGAACGAGGCTAACGAGTTCGCGGCCGGGCGAACGGCGAACCGCGCGATCCCTAGGACTTGCTCATCTCGTGGGACTTGCGAGCCCGCGACGCGGTCTTCGCGCGCTGGTTCTGGTCGAGAACCAGCTTGCGGATCCGGACCGTGTCCGGGGTGACCTCGACGCACTCGTCGTCGCGGCAGAACTCCAGGCACTGCTCCAGCGACAGCCGCCGCGGCGGAACCAGCTTCTCGAAGTTGTCGGAGGTGGCGGAGCGGATGTTGGTCTGCTGCTTCTCCTTGGTGATGTTGACGTCCATGTCGTCGGCACGGGAGTTCTCGCCCACGATCATGCCCTCGTAGACCTCGGTCGTCGGCTCGACGAACAAGATGCCGCGCTCCTGCAGGTTCGTCATGGCGTACGCCGTCGCGACACCCGATCGGTCGGCCACCAGCGAGCCCGACGCGCGGGAGCGGATCTCGCCGGCCCACGGCTCGTAGTCCTCGAACACGTGGTGGGCGATGCCGGTGCCCCGGGTCTCGGTGAGGAAGTCGGTGCGGAAGCCGATCAGGCCACGCGCCGGGACGACGAACTCCATGCGCACCCAGCCCGTGCCGTGGTTGGTCATCTGCTCCATCCGTCCGCGACGCGCGGCGAGCAGCTCGGTGATCGTGCCGAGGTACTCCTCGGGAGCGTCGATGGTGAGCCGCTCGTAGGGCTCGTGGACCTTGCCGTCGACCTCGCGGGTGACCACCTGGGGCTTGCCGACGGTGAGCTCGAAGCCCTCACGACGCATCTGCTCGACCAGGATGGCCAGCGCGAGCTCGCCGCGACCCTGGACCTCCCACGCGTCCGGCCGTTCGGTGGGCAGCACGCGCAACGACACGTTGCCGACGAGCTCGGAGTCGAGCCGGTCCTTGACGAGCCGTGCGGTGACCTTCGCGCCCTTGACGCGGCCGACCAGCGGCGAGGTGTTGGTGCCGATGGTCATCGAGATGGCCGGCTCGTCGACGTGGATGAGGGGGAGCGCGACGGGGTTCTCCGGGTCGGCGAGGGTCTCGCCGATGGTGATCTCGGGAATGCCCGCGACCGCGACGATGTCGCCGGGTCCGGCCTGCTCGCCCGGCTTGCGCTCGAGGCCCTCGGTGACCAGGAGCTCGGTCACCTTGACGTTCGACCTCGAGCCGTCGCGCTTCATCCACGCGACCTGCTGACCCTTGCGCAGGTAGCCCTGGTGCACCCGCAGCAGCGCGAGGCGGCCGAGGAACGGCGAGGCGTCGAGGTTGGTGACGTGCGCCTGCAGCGGGGCGCCCTCGTCGTACGTCGGCGCGGGGATCGTCTCGAGGATGGTGCGGAAGAGCGGCTCGAGGTCGGGTGAGTCGGGCAGCCCGCCGTTCTCGGGAACCTCGAGCGAGGCGCGGCCGGCCTTCGCCGAGGCGTAGACGACCGGGAAGTCCAGCGCGTCCTGGCTGTGGTGCTCGTCGAGCAGGTCGAGGAAGAGCTCGTAGGTCTCGTCGACCACCTCGGCGATGCGAGCGTCGCCGCGGTCGACCTTGTTGACCACGAGCACGACCGGCATGTCGGCGTTCAGCGCCTTGCGCAGCACGAAGCGGGTCTGGGGGAGCGGTCCCTCCGAGGCGTCGACGAGCAGCACGATGCCGTCGACCATCGAGAGCCCGCGCTCCACCTCGCCACCGAAGTCGGCGTGGCCGGGGGTGTCGATGATGTTGATCGTCATCGGCTTGCCGCCGCCGGCGGGACCGGCGTAGTGGACCGCGGTGTTCTTGGCCAGGATGGTGATGCCCTTCTCACGCTCCAGGTCACCGGAGTCCATGACGCGGTCGACGACGCTCTCCGCCTGGTGGGCGGTGAAGGCACCCGCCTGGCGCAGCATGGCGTCCACGAGCGTGGTCTTGCCGTGGTCGACGTGGGCGACGATGGCGACGTTGCGCAGGTCGGAGCGGGTCGAGCCGCCCCCGGACGGCATGGCGGGAACGGCGGACGCGGGGCCTGCGGAGGTCATCGAGGCATCTCTCTGGGGTGGGACCGGGAAACCCAGCGATGCTATCCGCGCGGGCGCCGGGACCCGGCATCGTGGCCTCGGCCGCACCAGTCGGTCATCGGGAGAACGCCGGGGCGACGGCGGCTGGAAGGGGCAGCGCCCGAGTCCGAGCCACGCGTCTTCGCCTCCGCGGTGCGCGACGCGTTGGTGGTGGACGGGGCCTCGCCCTGCTGATGAAGGACGGCCTGGTCCACCTGGGGAGCGTCGGTGCGGAGGTGTGGCGCGCCGCTCACGGCGGCGCCTCGCTGAGGTCGCTCGAGGACGCGGTGACGAGCCGTCTCGGGCCCACCCCGAGGCGACGCGCATCGTCCGAGAGGCAGTCGACGACCTCCTCGAGCACGGTCTGCTGACCCTGGAACCGCGGTCTCCCTGAGCTCCTCACCGCCTTCGGGCCCGCCGCGGCTCGGTGCCCTCCATCATGGGTCGCGTGCTCCTCGTCCTGCCTGTCCTGCTGTTCGCTCTCGGCGCGGCCGTCGTGGCCCGTGACCGTGGGTGGCGCGACGGGATCGTGGTCTCCTTCGTGGGGGTCGCGGCGCTGTGGTGGGCGTCGGCCGAGCTGCTCACGCCGTTCCGCGCGTTCGACCGCACCGGCGTCGCGCTGACCTACCTGGTGACGCTGGTCCTCGCCGGCGCGCTCGTCGTACGACGACCCCCGCCGCGCCCCCAGCTGGCGTCGTGGCTGCGCGACCCGTGGGTGCTCGTGCTGCTCGCCGAGCTCGTGGTGCTGGTCGTGATCGCCGTCAGCGTCGCGCCGAACAACTTCGACTCGATGGACTACCACCTGCCGAAGATGGAGCAGTGGATCCAGGCCGAGGGGGTGCTGCCCTTCCGGGCGGCCTTCGCCCCGCAGCTCTACCTCCCGCCGCTGGCGGAGATCGGGATGGCGCACCTCGCCCTCCTCGGGGGCACCGTCTGGGCGGTCAACCTGGTCCAGCTGAGCGCCCACGTGGTGGCGCTGGTCGGCGTCTCGGTCATCGCGCGCAACTGCGGTCTCGACCGGCGCGCCCAGGCGATCGCTGCCGCCGTCCTGGGGCTGGCTCCGCTCGCCGTGGGGGAGGCGGTGACGACCCAGAACGACTACGTGCTCACCGCACTGGTCGTCGCGGCGTACGCCGCCGCCAGCAGGCACCGGGTAGCGCCAGCCCACCCGGCGTGGCTCGTGGTTGCCGCTCTCGCCTCCGGGCTGGCGGTCTCGACCAAGCCGACGGCGGTGGTCTTCGTCGTGCCGGCCCTGGTCTGGGCGTGGCCCCACCTGCGCGGGCTGGCCCTTGCGCGAGCGACGATCTGGATGGCGGTCGGGGCCGGGCTCGCGATCGCCGTCAACGTCGGGTGGATGGTGGACAACCAGGAGGTCTTCGGCTCGCCCAGCGGCCCCGAGAGCAGCCTGACCAACGGGCGGGTGTCGGCGGACGTCGTGGTCGGCAACCTGGTCCGGAACGCGGGTCACCAGCTCGGTACGCCGGTGGAGTCGGTCAACCTGGAGGTGGCGGGGGCGATCAGGTCCGGCCTCGACGTCGTGGGCATCGACGCCGACGACCCCGACGCGCTGTACGGGTCTGCCGTCTACTCCGTGGACTCCCAGCGCAACGAGGACCGGCCCAGCAACGTGCTCCAGGGCCTCCTGATCGCGGGCTCCCTGGTCGCGACGCTCGCGATGCCGGCGCTCCGGCGCCCGCTGTGGCCACTCGTCGTCGCCATGGGGGCGTCGTACCTCGTCTTCGCCGCGCTCTTCCGCTGGCAGGTCTGGGGCGGGCGGCTGCTGTTGCCGCTCCTGGCTCTCGGCGCCGTGCTCGTGGGCGCGTGGGTGAGCCGCTGGCCGCGCTGGGCCGCCGTCGCGGTGCTGGTGGCGCTCACCCTCCAGTCGGTGCCGTGGCTGGTGCTGCAGAGCTACCGCCCCCTCGTCGGCGACGGGTCCGTGCTGGTCACGACCCCGGAGGAGGAGCTCTTCGCCGGCCGCCCGGAGCTGCGAGCGCCGTACGAGGAGCTCGTGGCGGAGCTGGCCGCGTCGCCCGGCACCCGCCTCGGGCTGGGGCCCGACATGTACCCGTGGGAGTACCCCCTGTGGTACCTGCTGCACGAGGCCGACCCCACCGCGGTGATCGGCAACGTCGAGGGCGAGGGGCCCGACCGGCCGGGCGGCCCGTGGACTCGCGAGGTCAGGCTCGACGAGCTCCTGTCGTCGCCCTGAGCCTGGAGTCACCGACGGCGGCCATCGGTGATTCCAGGCTGAGCGGCGTACGCTCACCGACATGGCTCGCTACCTCGTGACCGCCCGGGTCGGGGCGACCCCGGTGCTGCGCACCCGCGTCCGCGCCCGTTCGGCCGAGGGCGCCCACCAGCGGGGCCGCGGGGAGATGTTCCTCAACGGCGTCGACCCATCGCTTCCCTACCTGATGACGGTGCGTCGACGGGGTCTGCGGCGGCGCGCGCTGTCCTACGCAGGCGGGTTCCCACCCGGATCCGACCCCACCGGAGTCCGCGAGCCGCGCCGCCCGGCGCCGCGGCCACCCTCGCTGCGCCACGCCCTCGACGACCCTGCCTGACCCTCGCACCTCTCGGGAGCGCCCGTGCGTCACTGCTTCGTCCCGCCCTACCTGCTGCGACACATAGCCGCGGCGGACCCCGCAGGAGCCGCGGCGTGCCTGCGGACCCTCGAGCTGGATGCGCGGCTGCGCCAGACCCGCGAGTCCCACCTGCCGGGGCCCTCCCCCACCGCCGTCGCCGCGGGCGAGGCCTGGGTCGTCCACTCGGCGGAGAACCGCGAGAACCTGCCCGGCCGCCGGGTCCGGGCTGCCGGCGAGCCGGCCGCAGGCGACGTCGCCGTCGACGAGGCGGCCGCGGGCGTCGAGGCGTCGCTGGCGCTGACGGCCGACCTCGGCCGTTCGTCGTACGACGGCAACGGCGCGACCGTGGTGGCGACCGTGCACTTCGGCCGCGACTACGTCAACGCGTTCTGGGACGGCACGCAGCTGGTCTTCGGCGACGGCGACGGGCGGATCTTCGAGCGCTTCACCAAGCCGGTCGACGTGATCGGCCACGAGTTCGCCCACGCGGTCACCGAGCACTCCGCCGGCCTGGTCTACCGCGACCAGCCGGGGGCACTGAACGAGTCGGTCTCCGATGTCTTCGCTGCGTGTCTGAAGCAGCGACTTCTCGGCCAGCTGGCGGTCGAGGGCGACTGGCTGATCGGTGCGGAGCTGTTCCGGCCGGGGGTGCGGGCGCGCGCCCTGCGCGACATGGCCGCGCCCGGCACCGCCTACGACGATCCCGCGCTGGGCCAGGACCCGCAGGTGGGCCACCTCGACGACTTCGTGGTGACCGACGACGACAACGGCGGCGTGCACCTCAACTCCGGCATCCCCAACCGTGCCTTCCAGCTGGCCGCGACCGCCATCGGCGGCACCTCGTGGGACGGAGCCGGGCGCATCTGGTGGGCGGCGCTGACCGGCGGCGAGGTCCGGGCATCCACCGACTTCGGTGGGTTCGCCGCGGCGACGGTGGCAGCGGCGGGGGAGCACCGGGCCGCGGTCGAGGAGGCCTGGGCGGAGGTCGGCGTGGTTCCGGGCCGCGTTGCCGTGCCGACGCAGCCGCCCGCCCCCGGGGCGGCTGCTGCGCTGGTCGTACGCCGATCCGGCGGACTCCTGGGCCAGACCATCGAGGGCCGGTGCGACCTGAGGGGCGACGATCCCGTCGCACTGGAGGCGCGCGACCTGCTCAGCCGCGTCGACCTCGCGGCGACGAGCGGGCACGACCCGCTGCCGGACATGTACGTCTACACCTTCGAGGTCCCGGGCCGGGCGCCCGTGCGCGTCCCGCAGCAGCACCTCACCCCCGAGCTGCAGCGGCTGGTCGAGATCGTGCTCGACGCCTGAGGCGACCTTCCCTGAGGTGACCGGGCTAGCCTGAATTCACCGATTCTCGGCGTCGTGCACGTCATCAGCCGGGTGTGATGGCAAGGCGCCGGTGCGAAGGCGTTCTGGCTGCACCGTCGAGCGCCGGCAACGCTGCCAGCGCGCCCGTCTGGTGGCGCGCAGCAGGTGAGAATCGGTGATTTCAGGCTCAGGCCAGGGCGCGGTCGAGGGCCGCGGACACGTGCAGCGTGGTGCACGGGAAGACCGGGATCTCGACGTCGGACTGCTTGATCAACAGCTCGAGCTCGGTGCACCCGAGCAGGAGGCCGCCGGCTCCGGCGTCCCAGAGCTCCTCGACCAGCGAGACCACGCGGGCGCGGGTGCGTGGCAGCACGTGACCGTGGACGAGCTCCTCGTAGATGGCGCTGTTGAGCCAGTCGTGGTGCTCGGGTCCGGGGACGATGACCTCGAGGCCGTGACCGGCCAGCCGGTCGACGAAGAACGACTCCGACATCGCCACCTTCGTCCCGATCATCCCGACCTTGCTCACCCCCTGCTCGAGGCAGGCGGCGGCCACGACGTCGCCCAGGTGGAGCAGGGGGAGGTCCACGGCCGCCTCGACGGCGTCGGCGACCTTGTGGAACGTCGTCGTGCACAGGAGGAGGAAGTCGGCGCCGGCACGCTCGACACCACGCGCGGCGTCGGCCAGCAGCTGCCCGACCCGGTCCCACCTCTCGTCGTCCTCGAGCGCGGTCACCTCGGCGAAGTCGACGGTGCTGAGCACGAGCTTCGGAGAGGACAGCCCCCCGAGCCGTTGCTGCACGCCCACGTTGAGGTCGCGGTAGTAGACGAGACTGCTTTCCCAGCTCATGCCGCCGATGAGGCCGATCGTCTGCACGGGGGCAGTCTCGCAGGTCGTGACAGACTGTGGGCCGCCGCCGACCCCCCCGTGCCGCGGTGCTCGGCGGCCATGACGTGGACGGCCCGCGGCCGTCCGGGAAGGACTGATCGCCCTGCGCACGCTCGCGTGTCTCGCCGCTCTCGCCGGAGGCCTGGCGTGGGTCAGCCGGCTGGTCGTGGGCGAGGAGCCGGCCGTGCTCTTCTGGGTGGGCCTCGCGCTCATCACCGTGGCCCTGGCCGCGGCCGGGGCGTCCCTGGTCACCAAGGGGATCGGGTGGCTGCGCCTGATCGTGGCCGTAGCGCTCCCCGTACTCGTGCTGTCGCTCTACTCGGGCATCCGGCCGATGACGGACACCCTGGCGGTCGACGCCGCCGCCGGCGGGCTCGCGATGGTGCTGGGCCTCGGGTTCTGGCTCTTCGCGCCTCGTCCCGTGCGGTCCCGCGGCGCCCACACGCGCTGAGCCTGCGCCGGCTTCTCGAACCAGGGAGTCTCCTCACCGGGACTTCATAGGTAAGGCTTGCCTAAACTAGGATGCGCGGTGTGACGCTGCTGTCCACCCCCGCGCCGGTGCTGCCTACCCGGCTGCCGCAGCGTCTACCCAGGCGGCTGGTCCCACACCTGCGGCACCACGGAGGTGCCACTGCCCTGATCGCGCCCGGCGCCGAGCGTGACCGGCTGACCTACGCCGAGCTGGCCGACCGGGTCGAGGCCGAGGCGGCGACCTACGGGGCGGCCCGCCGGTTGGTGCTGGTGGAGGGCCGCACCGATGTGGACGGGATCGTCGCCTATCTCGGCGCCCTCGCCGCGGACCAGGTCGTGCTGCTCGCTGCCGAGCCGGCGCTCGACGGCCTCGCGGCGGCGTACGACCCCGACGTCGTGGTCGCTGCACCCGGACGGGTCGACATCCGCCCGCAGACCACCCACGACCTGCACCCGGACCTGTCCCTGTTGCTCTCGACGTCCGGCTCGACGGGCTCGCCCAAGCTGGTCCGGCTCTCCGCCGAGAGCCTGCTGGCCAACGCCGGGTCGATCGTCGAGGCGCTCGGGATCCGCCCCACCGACGTCGCCGCGACGACGCTGCCGCTGCACTACTGCTACGGCCTCTCGGTCCTGCACTCCCACCTGATGGCGGGCGCCACGCTGCTGCTCACCGAGCGCTCGGTGGCCGACGAGGAGTTCTGGACCGAGGTGGCGACCCACTCCGTCACGACCTTCCCCGGTGTCCCGCACACCTACGACCTCCTCGACCGCAGCGGCTTCGCCGACCGCGACGTGCCGTCGTTGCGCTACCTCACCCAGGCCGGCGGTCGGATGGCGCCCGAGCGGGTCCGGGAGTTCGTGACCCTGGGGCGACGCAAGGGCTTCGACCTCGTCGTCATGTACGGCCAGACCGAGGCGACCGCGCGGATGGCCGTCCTGCCGCCGGACCTCGCCGAGGTGGCGCCCGGCGCGATCGGACGCCCGGTACCGGGTGGCCGGCTCTCGCTGCGGCCGGTGCCCGGGGCCGACGAGGGCACCGGCGAGCTCGTCTACGAGGGCGCCAACGTGATGTTGGGGTACGCCGAGACCCCGGCCGACCTGGCGCTCGGCCGCACGACCCACGAGCTGGCGACGGCCGACCTGGGCCGGCTCCGGCCGGACGGGCTCTGGGAGGTCGTCGGACGGCTCGGCCGGGTCGCGAAGGTGCTGGGCCTGCGCCTCGACCTCGACCGGGTGGAGCGCGTCCTGGCCGCGCGGGGGGTGGTGACCGCGGCTGCCGACGGCGGCGACCGCCTGGTGCTCGGTGTCAGCGACCAGGCCGGACCGGTCGACGTCGAGGCGATCCGGCGTCTGGCCTGCGATGAGCTCGCTCTGCCCGTCGCGGCCGTCGCCGTGGTCGTCCGGACCGACCTGCCCCGGCTCCCCAGCGGGAAGGTCGATGCGCGTGCGCTGGCCGCTCTTGCCACGCCAGTCCTCGCCCCGCCGGGGCCGGTGCGGGAGACCGTGACGGTCGCGCAGGTCGCAGCCCTCTACGCACGCGCCCTCGGCCGGCCGGCCGGGCCCGACGACTCGTTCGTCACCCTCGGCGGTGACTCGCTGTCCTACGTCGAGGTGTCGCTGCGTCTCGAGGGGCTGCTCGGCCGCCTCCCACCGGACTGGCCGACGGCGACCGTCGCCGCGCTCGTCGCCGCGCCCAGGAGCTCGTCGAGACGCGGGCGCCACGTCGAGACCACCGTGGTGCTGCGCGCGTTGGCCATCGTCAGCATCGTCGCGAGCCACGCGAATCTCTTCGTCCTCCTGGGCGGGGCGCACGTCCTGCTGGCGGTGGCCGGCTTCAACGTCGCGCGGCTCCAGCTCGACGACGCCGACCGCCGAGCCCGGGTCCGGCGCCTGCTCCGCACGGCTGCGCGCATCGCCGTGCCCAGCATGCTGGTCATCGCCGTGGTCTCACTGTGGACCGAGGGTCTCGGTTGGCGGCAGGCGTTGCTGCTCAACGGCGTGACCAGCTGGGGATGGAGTGAGCCGGGGTGGCACTACTGGTTCGTCGAGGCGGTGGTCGCGCTGGTCCTGGCCGTGGCCGCGCTGGCGAGCGTCCCGGCGTTCGACCGGTTGGAGAGGCGGCACCCCTTCTGGTTGCCCTTCGGTCTCGTCGTCGCCGGGCTGCTCAGCCGTTACGGCATCGTCGGCGTACCGGGTGACAACGCGCACCGCGCCCACGTGCTCTTCTGGCTGTTCGCGCTCGGCT
Organism: uncultured Actinomycetota bacterium; assembly: GCA_963723195.1. Taxonomy (GTDB): domain Bacteria; phylum Actinomycetota; class Actinomycetes; order Propionibacteriales; family Nocardioidaceae; genus Nocardioides. The sequence continues at coordinate 19,386 of CAVRPU010000016.1, read as the reverse complement.
GGGCCGCGTCGCGAGCGACGCGCTGGCAGCACCGCGCGCTGCTGTCCGTCGTGGCAGTGGCGTCGCTGCCCGGCTTCTTCGAGGAGGGCGGCCTGAGCCGCGACGCCTACGTCGCCGCCGGTCTGCTCGTCCTGGTCTGGCTTCCCGCCGTCCGCCTGCCGGCCGCCGTCGCCCACTGCGTCGGCGTCCTGGCCGCTGCCTCGCTGTGGATCTACCTGCTGCACTGGCAGGTCTACCCGCACCTCGAGCACCGCATCCCGTGGCTCGCCACCCTGCTCTCCCTGGCCGTCGGCGTCGCCGCGTGGTGGCTGGTGGCTCGCTCGGAGACGGTGTGGCGCAGACGGGTCGGGAATCGTTAGGCCGGCTTCGGCGTTGAAGTGAGGTTGGACCCGTGCATCCCGACGACTCTTGTGCACCCAGAAAGGCCGCCCGTGCCGCGCATCGCGATGATCAGCCTGCACACCTCCCCGCTGGACCAGCCAGGTATCGGGGACGCAGGCGGCATGAACGTCTACGTGATCGAGCTGTCGCGCCGGCTGGCCCAGCGCGGCATCGACGTCGACATCTTCACCCGGGCCACCTCGTCGGCGTTGCCCCCGGTGATGGAGACCGACGGTGGCGTGACCGTCCGCCACATCACCTCGGGACCGTTCGAAGGTCTCTCGAAGGAGGAGCTGCCGGGGCAGCTGTGCACGTTCGCCCGTGAGGTGCTGCGCGCCGAGGCCGGTCATGAGGAGGGCCACTACGACGCAGTGCACTCGCACTACTGGCTCTCCGGCCAGGTCGGCGCGCTGGCGCGCGACCGCTGGGGCGTTCCGCTGGTGCACTCGATGCACACGATGGCGAAGGTCAAGAACGCCGCGCTCGCCGAGGGCGACAGCCCCGAGCCGCTGGCCCGGGTGATCGGCGAGGAGCAGGTGGTCCAGGCCGCCGACATGCTGATCGCCAACACCGACGCCGAGGCCAAGCAGCTCATCAACCTCTACGACGCCGAGGCCGGCCGGGTCGAGGTCGTGCACCCCGGCGTCGACCTCGATGTCTTCGCACCCCTGGCGAAGACGGCGGCGCGGACGGCGGTCGGGCTGCCGGTCGACGCGCACGTGCTCCTCTTCGCCGGCCGGATCCAGCCCCTGAAGGCGCCCGACGTGCTGCTGCGGGCGGTGGCGGACCTGCTCGGTCGGGCTCCCGAGCTGCGCTCGCGACTGGTGGTCCCGGTCGTGGGCGGGCCGTCGGGGTCCGGGCTCGAGCACCCGGAGTCGCTCGCGGACCTGGCCGCCGAGCTCGGCCTGGACGACGTGGTGAGGTTCGTGCCGCCGGTCTCGCAGATCGACCTGGCCCGGTGGTACGCCGCCGCGACGCTGGTCGCCGTGCCGTCGTACAACGAGTCCTTCGGGCTCGTCGCGGTCGAGGCACAGGCCACCGGGACGCCCGTCGTGGCCGCTGCCGTCGGCGGACTGCCGACCGTGGTGCGCGACGGCCACAGCGGACTGCTGGTCGAGGGCCACGACGCCTCGACGTGGTCGGCCGCGCTCGAGCGCGTGATCCGCGACGACGAGCTGCGCGTGCGGCTCGAGGCCGGGGCGCTCGAGCAGGCTCGGCACTTCTCCTGGGAGCGCACGGCCGACCGGACTCTGGAGGTCTACCGCGAGGCACGCCGGCTCATGCGCGCCGAGGTCGCCTCGTGACGGAGCCTGCCGAGACCGACAGGGCACAGGTCGTCCGCGACTACCTGACCGCGCAGGAGATCGACTACGAGGAGCTGTCGCCGGGCGTGTTCTCCTTCGGGCTGCCCGGTGAGAAGAAGCTGCAGACACCGGTCCGGCTCGACATCGGCCCGCACTCGGTGAGCATTCACGCCTTCGTGTGCCGCAAGCCCGACGAGCAGCACGAGCGGGTCTACCGGTGGCTTCTGGAGCGCAACCTCAGGCTGTTCGGGGTTGCCTTCGCGGTCGACCGGCTCGGCGACATCTACCTCGACGGCCGGCTGCCGCTGTCGGTGGTGACACCCGACGAGCTCGACCGGCTGCTCGGCGTCGTGCTCACCACCAGCGACGACTCCTTCAACGCGATCCTGGAGCTCGGCTTCGAGGGCTCCATCCGCAAGGAGTGGGAGTGGCGCAAGCTGCGCGGGGAGTCGACCCGCAACCTCGAGGCGTTCCGCGGCTGGCTGGAGTCCGGCGATCCGCCGCCGCCGTCGGACCCTTCCTGAGTTCGGCCTGGCTACCCTCCGGGCATGGAGTGGCCGCTCTTCGACCTCCGGCTCGCGTGCGGACCCGTCACCCTGCGCCCCGTCACCGACACTGACATCGACGAGCTGGCGGCAGTCCTGCCCGACGATGTCGAGCTCGACCCAACCAGCGAGCGCTTCGCGGGCCTCGACCCGGTGCGTGACCGGCGGCGCCGCTTCGCCCAGGGTCTGTGGAGCTCGCGCGGAAACTGGTCTCCCGATGCTTGGTGCCTTGACCTCCGCGTCGATACCGAAGGTGCCCTCGTCGGTGTGCAGACCCTGGAGGCCGACCACTTCGGCGACCTGCGCACCGTCGACACGGCCTCGTGGCTGGTCCCGGAGGCCCGCGGCCGGGGCCTCGGGACGGCGATGCGAACCGCCGTCCTCGGACTCGCCTTCGACCACCTCGACGCCCTTGCCGCGATCAGCTCGGCCGTCCTCGACAACCACGCGTCGTTGGGCGTGTCACGACGACTCGGGTACGCCGAGAACGGCCGCAGCCGGATCCGGACCGAGGCCGGTCCTGCCGAGCTGCAGCACCTTCGGCTGACTGCGCACGACTGGCGGGCGGCCAGGCACCGCGTCGAGGTCAGCGGGGTCGAGGCCTGCCGTGCGTGGTTCGGCGTCTGACGCTCAACCTGGGTCAGGCGTCGGCGACGAGGACGGCGGCCAGCGCCAGCACCGCCGGGAGCGCCTGGACGAACAGGATGCGGCGGTTGACCGTCGCGGCGCCGTACACCCCCGCCACGACGACGCACAGCAGGAAGAACACCTGGACGTCGGTGCTCTCGGTGACCAGACCCCAGACCAGGCCGGCGACGAGGAAGCCGTTGTAGAGCCCCTGGTTGGCCGCCAGCGCCTTCGACTGCTCGGCGAACTCGGCGTCCGTGCCGAACACCCGTCGACCCGTCGGAGTGGTCCACAGGAACATCTCGAGCACGAGGAAGTAGAGATGCAGGGCCGCGACCAGCGCCACCAGGACGATGGCCACGACGTTCATGACGGCAGTGTGGCAGGCAACGCCTTCCTGGGCTTGTGGCGCGCCAGCGCGACTCCGAGGAGCGCGAGCACGCCGCCGGCGTACGCCAGCGTCGGCGGCACCTCGTCGAGGAACACCAGGCCCATCACGATGGTGATCGGCGGGACGAGGTAGGTCGTCACGCCCAGGTTGCTCGCCGACATGTGGCGCAGGGCGTAGGCGTAGGTGGTGAACGCGATCGCGGTGGGGAAGACGCCGAGGTAGATCGTCCACAGCACCGAGGAGGTCGGCGCTGCCGCGGCCTCGTCGAGGAGGCTGCCGGTGAACGGCAGGGAGCAGAGCGCGCCGACGGTGCAGGCCAGCCAGGTGACCTGGACCGCGGGCAGCCGCGCGACGAGCGGCTTCTGGAGGATCAGGCTGATCGAGTAGGCCAGCGCCGCGACCAGGCACAGCGCGACGCCGACGAGGTCGCGGTCCCCGCCGGGCGAGCTGGCCGTGCCGATGAGGGCCACACCGGCGAAGGCCACCGCGAGCCCGGCGGCAAGGTAGCGGGTGAAGCGCTCCCCGAGGAACGCCGCGGCGAGCAGCGCGATGAGGATCGGCGAGACCTGCAGCAACATCGCGGCCGTTCCGGCATCGACGCGCGTCTCCCCCTCGTTGAGCGCGAGGTTGTAGACGCAGAACCACAGCACGCCGATGACGACGATGCGCAGCCACTCGTTCCGCGTCGGCCGGACCCAGCCGCGCGCCAAGGCCACCGCACCCAGCACCAGGGAGGCGACGGCGGTCCGGCCCAGGGTCAGGGCACCGGCAGAGAAGTCGTGGCCGAGGTGGCGGATGGCCACGAACGCGGACGCCCACAGCACCAGCGTCACCGACACCGCGGCAACCGGCAGCCAGGAGGGTGGGTCCGTCGGCTGGTCGAGACTGGCCGGGGCAGGAGCGGTGCTGGTCACTCCGACCACCCTAGGTAGCGCCACCGACATCGGACACGCGGTTATCGGACAGGGTTGCGGGAGTTCCCGCCAGTCCGCTCAGGAGTGCCCGAATCCCGGCCCGGGCGACGACCGCTGTGGGAGCATGGATGCTCGATCCGACCAGGGGGAACAGCACGTCGATGTCCGACGCCAGACCGAGCAGCCGGCCCTTCGAGGGGCTGGGCGACCACTTCATGCTCTCCGACAACGAGGGCGGAGCGTCCCTGGTGATGGCGGAGTACGAGGCCGTCGCCGAGCGGATCGACGCCGACGGGCGCGAGCGGGTCCTCGACTGGGGCTGCGGCTTCGGCTACGTGGCGGACTTCCTGCGCCGACGCGACGTCGACGTCGAGATGTTCGACTACGCGCACGACGCTGACGGCACCCGGTCGTTCGAGCTGACGGCCTTTCCCGGCGTCGAGGTCACGGTGTCCTCCGAGCCGGTCGCGCTGCCCTACGACGACGCGTCGTTCGACGGAGTCCTCTCGCTCGGGACCCTGGAGCACGTGCAGTACCCCGAGCACTCCCTCCAGGAGCTGCGCCGGGTCCTGCGGCCGGGCGGCCTCCTCTACGTCTACAAGCTGCCCAACCGGTTCTCCTACGTCGAGTACCTCGCCCGGCGCCGTGGCCTCTACTACCACGGCGCCCACGAGCACGACCGGGTCTACACCCTGCACAGCGCCCGGCAGATGATCGCGAAGTCCGGCTTCGAGGTGCTCGAGGCGCAGCACCGCAACATGTTCCCGCTGCACACGTTGAGCAAGCGCATCCCCGACGAACGGGCACCACTGGTCCGCCGCATCAGCGATGCGCTCAGCAGCGTGCCCGGGCTGCGCGGGCTGGCGACCAACGTCGAGCTGGTCGCGCGGCGCCGCGACTAGACCGGGCTCACGGCTCGAGCTTGTAGCCCAGGCCTCTGACGGTGACGAAGTAGCGCGGGTCGGTCGGGTCGGGCTCGAGCTTGGCACGCAGCCGCTTGACGTGGACGTCGAGGGTCTTGGTGTCGCCGACGTAGTCGGAGCCCCACACCCGGTCGATCAGCTGGCCGCGCGTCAGGACCCGCCCGGGGTTGCGCAGGAACATCTCCAGCAGCTCGAACTCCTTGAGGGGGAGGCGCTGCTCGCCGCCGTTGACGGTGACGACGTGCCGCTCGACGTCCATCCGGATGGGGCCGGCCTCGAGGGTCGCGGGGGACAGGTCGACCTCCTGACCGCGGCGCAGCACGGCGCGGATGCGCGCGACGAGCTCGCGGGGAGAGTAGGGCTTGGTGACGTAGTCGTCGGCCCCGAGCTCGAGCCCGACGACCTTGTCGACCTCGTCGTCCTTGGCGCTGACCATGATCACGGGGACGTTGGAGGTCGCTCGGATCTGGCGGCACACCTCGGTGCCGGGCAGTCCGGGCAGCATCAGGTCGAGCAGCACGATGTCGGCGCCGTTGCGGTCGAACTCGGTGAGGGCGTCAGGACCCGTCGCGGCGATGGCGACGTCGTACCCCTCCTTGCGGAGCAGGTACGCGAGCGCGTCGCTGTAGCTCTCCTCGTCCTCGACGACGAGCACGCGGGTCACGAGCGGACCTCCTGGTTGCGGGGCGGTACTGCCATGGGCGAGCCACTGGGTGTGCCGCTGGGTGAGCCACCGGACTCGGCACCCGGTGCGGCACTGGGTGAGGAGCCGGCCGTCGGGGTGCCGACCTGGTCGAGTGTCTCGCGCGACGAGGCGTTGCTACGCGGCAGGGACAGCGTGAACGTCGAGCCCTGGCCCTCCACGGACCAGACCTTGACCTCGCCGCCGTGGGTGGCGGCGACGTGCTTGACGATGGAGAGCCCCAGGCCGGTCCCACCGGTGGAACGGTGCCGGGCCGGGTCGACGCGGTAGAAGCGCTCGAAGATCCGGTCGATCTCCTCGGCCGGGATGCCGACACCCTGGTCGACCACCGAGATCTCGACGGTCGCCTGTGTGGCCTTGGCATTGACGACGACCGCGGAGCCGGAGCCCGAGTAGGCCACCGCGTTGGCAACCAGGTTGCTCACCGCCGCCGTCACCTGCTCGCGGTTGCCGAAGACCTCGAGCCCGGTCTCGCCGCCGGTCACCAGGCTGATGTTCTTCGCCGACGCGTCGATGGCGCTGGTGTCGACCGCGGCCGCCAGCACGTCGTCGACCACGACCGAGCGGGGAGACTCCAGAGGGTCGTCGCCCTGCAGGCGGGACAGCTCGATGATCTGCTGCACGAGCCGGGAGAGCCGCTCGCTCTCGGTCAGCATCCGGGTCGAGAAGCGCTTGACGGCCTCCGGGTCGTCGGCGGCATCGCCCACGGCCTCGGCGAGCAGCCGGATGGCGCCGACGGGCGTCTTGAGCTCGTGGCTCACGTTGGCGACGAAGTCGCGGCGGATCGCCTCGACCCGTCGCTCGCGGGTGCGGTCCTCGACCAGTGCCAGCACCATCCGCGACCCGAGGGGGGCCACGCGCGCGGTCACGGTGCGCGACGGCAGGTCGGTGCGGGCCATCACGATCTCGATCTCGCGGATCTGCCCGTCGCGGCGTACCTGCCGGACCAGGTCGGCCAGCTCCTCGGAGGCGAGCGTCGTGCCCCGCACGAGGCCGAAGGCGTACGCCGGCGCGGACGCCTTGAGCACGACGTCCTCGTCGTCGACGAGGACGGCCGAGCTGCGCAGGATCGAGAGGACGGCCGCGGCCCCGGGTGGCACGGTCGGCTCACTGGCCGGCACCTCGTGCTGCTGCCGGTCGCTGATGTGCCAGGCCAGCACGGCACCGCCGACGACGACGGCGCCGACGAGCGCGGCCAGCGCCGCCTGGGTGGTCGGATCCACAACCCAGATGGTACGCAGGAGGTCACCGGGCGCTTGCCCTGCGAACCCGCAAGCGGCCAACGTTCACCCGTCGTTCACCGCGATGCCCCGGCTGGTCACCTTGCCCGCCTACGGTCGGGCATCATGCGCGAGGCTTACCACGAACAACTGGACTCCCTCTTCAACGACCTGGCCGCGATCGCGGGGCTGGTCCGCAAGGCCGTCCACGACGCGAGCCGGGCGCTGCTCACCAGCGACGCCGAGGTCGCCGAGGCCGTGATCTCGGAGGACCGCGAGATCGACCGGGCGACCGAGAAGGTCGAGGACGCGGCCTTCCTCCTGCTCTCGCTCCAGCAGCCCGTTGCCGGTGACCTTCGTACGATCGTCGCCGCTCTCCGGATGGTCAGCGAGCTCGAGCGGATGGGCGATCTCAGCGTCCACGTGGCCAAGATCGCCCGGCTGCGGGTGCCCGAGGTGGCGGTGCCGCAGGAGGCGCGCCCCACGATGCTGCGGATGGCCACCGTCGCCGAGGAGATGGTCTCGAGGGTGGAGCGGGTCATCGGCGACCGCGACATCGTGGCGGCCGAGGAGCTGGAGCTGATGGACGACGAGATGGACCAGCTCCGGGTCACGACGTTCAGCCAGCTGCTGGGTGGACCCGAGTGGCGGCACGGGATCGAGTCGGCCGTCGACATCGCTCTGCTCGGGCGCTACTACGAGCGCATCGCCGACCACGCGGTCTCCGTCGCCCACCGGGTCGTCTTCGTCGTCACCGGCCAGCACCCCGCCGGCGTGGCCTGAGCCCGGGGCGGCTCACCCCAGCAGGGGGTTCCGGGTTCTGAGCGATCGTTCGTCCAGCACCCGGGGAGAGGGGCTTCTACGGTGTACGCACGTGCGTTCAACACACAGGTTTGAACACACGTGCGTACAACCGAAAAGAGGGTTCCGTCGCGGATCCGGATGGGTGGTGACGGCCGTTGACGCCAACCGGCGTCGGCGTCAGCGGCCCTGGTTGGCGACGGCGGCGGCGGCTGCTGCTGCCGCCTCGGGGTCGAGGTACTCACCGCCGGCGACGGTGGGCTGCAGCCCGTCGTCGAGGCGGTAGACCAACGGCTGTCCCGTGGGGATGTTGAGCCCCGTGATGTCGTCGTCGCTGATCCCGTCCAAGTGCTTGACCAGGGCGCGCAGCGAGTTGCCGTGGGCGGCGACCAGCACCGTCAGGCCGGCGCGCAGGTCGGGCACGATGTCGGACTCCCAGTAGGGCAGCATCCGCGCGACGACATCGGCGAGGCACTCGGTGCGCGGCATCGCGTCGCCGAGGTCCGCGTAGCGCGGGTCGCCGGCCTGTGAGTGCTCGGCGCCGGGGTCCTGCTCGGGCGGTGGGACGTCGTAGCTGCGCCGCCACTGCATGAACTGCTCCTCGCCGTACTCCGCCAGCGTCTGCTTCTTGTCCTTGCCCTGCAGAGCGCCGTAGTGGCGCTCGTTGAGGCGCCAGTCGCGACGGACGGGGATCCAGTGCCGGTCCGCGGTGTCGAGAGCGAGGTTGGCCGTGTTGATCGCCCGGCGCAGCAGGGAGGTGTGGACGACGTGGGGCTCGAGCCCGGCCTCCTTGATCATGCGGCCGCCGGCGACGGCCTCGGCGCGGCCGGTGTCGTTGAGGTCGACGTCGACCCAGCCGGTGAAGAGGTTCAGCTTGTTCCACTCGCTCTCGCCGTGGCGGAGCAGGACCAGGGTGAGGGTGTCGGGCATGGTGGCGGTCACTCCGCTGCGGCGTCGGCGGTCTCGGACGGGACGCTGGGCTCCTCGGACGGCGCGGGCGCCGGGCCGTCGAGCCCGGCGAAGTCGCCGGCGTTGTCGACGACCGGGACGTCCATCGTGATGCGCTCCCCGGAGCCGAAGGTGAGCATGATCTCGACGAAGTCGCCGGCGCCGAAGTCGCCGGTCACGGGGAGACCGCCCTCGTCGGCCAGGTTGACGTGACCGCCCGCGGGCACCTGCACCGCCTCGAACTCGGCCGACTCGATCGTCGCGCCGGAGGCGGGTTCCAGCGAGGTGAGCTCGGCGTCCTCGCCCTGCTCCTCGTTGGCGATCGTCGCCACGAAGCTGCCCGAGCCCGGCTCGGTCGAGACGATCACCGCGCTCGAGACGTCGACGGCGGTGGTCTGGTCGTAGACGCCGGCGGCCGGTGTGTAGGGCCGGTCGGTCGCCGCGTCGAACCCACACGCGACGAGGGCCGGCGCGCAGAGGGCGAGGGTGCCGAGGACGAGCGCTGGCTTGCGGGCGATCAGCATGAGCGGGCCTTCGCGGGTAGGTTCACCGGACGGGCTCACCTTAGTGGGCGCGCAGTCCGACGCCGAACGCCGTCACGACGATGCCGGCGACCACGGCCGCGGTCCACAGGCACGCGAGCACCAGCAACGGGGTTGTGCCAGCCGAGCACGGCCTGGCCGAGCAGCACCGTCAGTGTGACCAGCGCGATCTCTCGCGGAGGCCGGCCGCTCAGGGCCGCGGCGAGCGCCAGCAAGGCGGCGGTCAGGACCGCTCGGCCGGGGTGGCTCACCCGTCCCAGGAGCAGCCCCGTCTGGGCCAGCACGCCCCGCGGGCCGGATCCGGCCGGTGGGGTCGCGGGCATGTCCCGCAGTATCCGACACCTCCGTCATCGACGGGCGAGTCCTCGCCGAAGGCACACGATTCAGCCTCTGTCAAGATCTCATTGTGCCTCTGACCTGCACAAACGCGGCGGGAGCACCTCGGGGGCCGTGGTAGGATAGAGGCCTAGGAAGGGGCAAATCACATATGACTTTCACCGTAGGCGAAACGGTTGTTTACCCGAATCACGGGGCCGCTGTCATCGAGGACATCGAGATGCGGACCATCAAGGGGGAGGACCGCGAGTATCTCGTCCTTCGGATCGTCGCCCAGCAGGATCTCGTCGTCCGCGTCCCGGCGTGCAACCTCGACCTGGTCGGGGTTCGCGACGTCGTCGACAAGGAAGGCCTCGAGCGTGTCTTCGACGTGCTCCGCGCGGCGCACGTCGAGGAGCCGACCAACTGGTCGCGCCGCTACAAGGCCAATCTCGAGAAGCTGCACTCCGGCGACGTGATGAAGGTGGCCGAGGTCGTCCGCGACCTGTGGCGCCGGGAGCGCGACCGCGGCCTGTCGGCCGGCGAGAAGCGCATGCTCGCGAAGGCGCGGCAGATCCTGGTCTCCGAGCTGGCGCTGGCCGAGCACACCAACGAGGACAAGGCGGAGGCCATCCTCGACGAGGTGCTCGCCTCCTGAGCACGAGTTCCGACCACCGACAACGCCCCCGGACCTCCGGGGGCGTTGTCGTACCCGCCCAGGTCCGGCCGTCCCGCGTCCGGGTCGTCGTGCTGGCCGCCGGCCGCGGCGACCTGGCGTTCGCTCCCCTGCACGGAGAGCCGCTGCTCGCGCACGCCCTGCGTGCTGCGGCTGTCGTGAGCGACAGCGAGGTGCTCGTCGTCGTCGACGGGGCGGGCCGGGAGGCAGCCGACCAGGTGGCCCGTGCGGTGGATCGCCGCCGCTACCGGCCGGTGTCCGTCGCGCAGTGGTGGGAGGGCCGCGACGCCCTGGCCGACCTGGTCCACGACGCGCTCTGCCCGCTGGCACCCGCCGAGCTGCTGCGCGAGGTCGCGGCCGGTCCGCCCGAGCGCGCCGTCGCGGCGTACCGCCCCGTCACCGACACCGTCAAGACCGCCCGGGACGACCGGATCGAGGGGACGATCGACCGCGACCGGCTCGGCATCGTCGTCGCGCCCGTGCTGATCCCGCGCGGCGTGGGTGCCGGCGAGCGGCCCCCGCCGCTCGACCTGGCCAGGATGGTCGACTGGCTGCGGGCACGGACACGCGTCGACCTCGTGCGGTCACCGTCGCTGGCCCGCCGGGTCCACGACCTCGGCAGCGTCGCCCTGCTCGAGTGCGTCGACGAGATGGCCCGCCGGACCCGCTAGGGCCGGCGCAACACCTCGCGCAGCTCGCGCCAGAACTTGCCGGGCTGCCGGAGCACCGCCGCCGGCAGGGAGGTCAGGTAGCCCCACGGGTCGCGACGGGCCCGGCGCCACATGCGTCGCGGCTTGCTGATGATGCGCTGCTCCAGGTCGTGGGCGTACGCCGGCAGCAGCGCGCGCTGCGACACCTCGAGATGGGTGCCGCACCGGGTGCAGCGCGTCGACTCCAGCAGGCGGCCTGCGTAGTGCAGCTCGTGCTCGGTGTCGAGGTCGCACGTCTCGCAGTGCAGCTCGGCGTGCTCGACGCTCATCTGTCGGGGCCCCCGACGCGGCGCGAGCGCAGCGAGTGGCGTGGTGGGGCGTTCATGGCTCCTCCTGTCGGTGCCGGTGCAGGATCCGGTCGAGGCGCGGGTGGGCGCTCTCGCGGCGCTGGCTGAGGTCGTAGTCGGCCTTGGCGAGAAGCCGCTCGGCGAGGAACAGGTCCTCGGGAAAGGTGATCTTCAGGTTGCGCGCGTCGCTCGGCACGCAGAGGATCGTGAGGTCGGTGTAGCGCTCGATGCAGCTCGCGGTGTCCGTGCCGACGAAACCGTCGCGCTCGGCGGACCGGTACGCCGCCAGCAGCGGCGCGGCGGCGAAGGCCTGCGGCGTCTGGACCGCGACGACAGCGCCGTCGGTCACGGCGGCCACGTCGGACGTCGTCGCCTCGGCCGCCGGGGCCAGCGTGGTCAGGCCGGCCGGGGTGAGCACGGGCAGCGCGCCGCCGTGCTCGGCGGCCGCCGCCACGACGTCCTCGAACAGGCGCGTCGAGGCGAGCGGCCGCGCCGCGTCGTGGATCACCACCACGTCGACCTCGCCGCGCTCGATGGGGCCGGCGAGCTCCTGCAGGGCCGCCCACTCGGAGCCGTGGCGGCTGTCGCCGCCGACCACGACCTGCACCGGCGCCCCGTCCACCTCGCGGTCGAGGGTGCGGAGCACGACGTCTCGGTCCTGCTCGCGGATGACGAGCACGGTGTGCGTGACGTGCGCCAGCTCGCGGGCCCAGCGGATCGACCAGGTGAAGACGCGGCGGCCCGCGAGCGGCAGCAGCACCTTGTTGGTGTCGTGCCCGACCCGACGACCCTCGCCGCCGGCGAGGACCACCAGCGCGGCACGCGGCGGGAGAGGCACCCGGGGAGGCTATCCGCCCGGCCGCCTGTCCGCGTAGGCCGCACGCTGCCGACGTGAGCCAAGCCGATCCGCGGGCCGATCCGCGGGCCGATCCGCGGGCCGATCAGCGAGCCGATCAGCGAGCCAGTGACTCGCGCAGGGCGCCGAGGCCAGGCGCCTCCCCACCGTCCATCGCCTCCTGGATGCGGCGCATCCGGACGATCGTGGAGTCCTCGAGCAGATCGACGTCGTCGTAGGTGAGCAGGTGGTCAGCCGGTACGTCGCGACGCAGGGTCGCCCCGGCCAGCACGCCGAGCGGCACTCCGTCGTCGCGGACGAAGTCCTGGGCGTCGTCGATCAGGCCACGAACCATCGTGCCGCCGATGCCGTCGATCCGCTCGCCAGCCTTCAGCGCTCGCTTGGTCTCCGCACCGACCTCGGCGGTCCAGTAGTCCGAGACCAGGCTGGCACGGTTGTCGAGGGCCATCTCGTAGACGGTGAGCGGCGCCTCGATCGAGGCCAGGTGGTAGGGCCGGTAGAAGGCGAAGTAGGGCCCGTCGCCCATCTGCAGGTAGGTCATCTCGTGGTGGACGTACGGGTCGTCGGCCCGCACGACCACGAAGACGCCGGGCGCGACCGGCCCGGTGCAGTAGTCGACGACGCCGGCCTTCTCGATGACGCCGCCGTCCTCGGCGAGGGCGAAGGTCTCGTGCAGGGTCGGCACCGTCGACGGCGGTCCGTGCATCCCGCGCTTGCTCACGCCGAGCCCGGTGGTGTTGGCCAGCGCGGCCATCTCGATCATCGCCTTCGACCCGTCGACGAAGCTGGTCAGCATCTTCGGGTTCATGCCCTTGGCGCGGGCGGTGTCCGCGAGGGTCTCCGGGGTGGCGTAGCGGTCGAGCGGGTTGTTCTTGCCCTTGCCGGCGGCGATCACCTCGAAGTTCAGGTCGCGGGCGAAGTCGACCAGGATCTTGGTCTCCACGGGCTCGTCGCCACGGCAGACCGAGTAGATCGCTCCGGACTCACGGGCGAGCTGGGCGAGGTAGCGCCCGATGGTCACGTCGGACTCGACGTTGAGGGTGGCGAAGCCCATGCCGGCGGCCAGCGACTCGACGGCCGCCCGAGCGCCGACATCGGGGACGCCGGTGGCCTCGACGACGATGTCGAGCGGCAGGGCGCCGAGCTCGTCGATGCCGCCGAGGGCGACCGAGCCGCCGTTCTCGATGGCCCGGGCGGCGGCGTCCGTCGTGGTGGCGGGGTCGGGCGTGATGCCGGCCTGGCCGAGGGCGTCCTCGGCCCGGTCGCGCTGCACGTCGAGGACGGCGGACAGCGTGATGCCCGGCATCCGGAGCAGCTGGGCGGCGAAGCCGCGGCCCATCTGCCCGGCGCCGATGAGACCGACGCGCAACGGGCGGCCGGTGTCCTCCAGTCGTTGCTGGAGGCGGTCGCGATAGCTCATGGTCTTCAGGTCTCCTGGGGTCTGGTGATGCGGAAGGCGTCGCCGACCGCGAGCGTGGGCAGCGGGCCGGTGCGCACGCACACGTCGCCGGGCAGCTTGGGGTCGGTGCGGCCATCGGCCTTGAGGTCGAGGTGTCCGAGGTTGAGCAGGTTGTCCCGGACCACCGACCCGACGGCGAGGATCTCCAGGCTGGTGTCGCCCAAGGTGATCGTGTCGCCGGGCCGGGGCCCGTCCTCGGCGCTGGTGGCCGCGTGCAGCACCGACATGTCGTGCAGCTCCGCGGGCGCACCAGCGCCGAAGAAGATGAGGATGCCGTGCTCGAGGAACAGCTCGACCTGGGCACCTACCTGGGTCACCGCCGACTCGTAGACCGTGCTGCTCGTGGTCTGTTCCGGGTCGGCGGTGGTCATGCCTCCTGCACGTCCTCCGCCTTGACCCCCGAGACGAAGAGCTCCTCGGTGATGAACGACGCGAGCGGCCCGGACGGGCTGGTCGCGTGGACGTCCACGGTGAGGACCTTCTTCATGGGGTAGACGCCGACCCGCGCCGTACCGCCGCAGTCGATGACCGCGACGGCGATCTTGTCGAACGGCGCCGAGCTCTTGAACCCGTCGAAGAGCTCGCCTCCGGTGAGGTCGGCGATCCGCTGCGCGATGGGGTGGATGCCCCCGCCGGTGACGCAGTAGATCAGCGGTCGCTCGTCGCTCGGGGTGATGGTGAGCGGGCCGCCCCAGCCGCCGCGGCCCTTGGTCACGGTGACGGACTTGTACTCAGGCATGGTGGTTCCTCTCGGTTGGTGGTGGCGATCAGGTGCTCGAGGTGTAGAGCCCGAAGCTCGCCAGGTACGCGATCACGACGGACAGCGGACCGGTGAACATGCGAGAGATGAGAACAGCGGGCACACCCACCTCGACAGTCTCCGGCTCCGCCTCACCGAGGGCCAGACCCACGGGGATGAAGTCGCAGCCCACCTGCGGGTCGATGGCGAACAGTGCCGGCAGCGAGTACTGGGGAGCGATGTCGCCCTCCGCGATACGCGTACCGATCAGGACGCCGACCACCTGTGCGATGACCGCTCCCGGGCCGAGCACCGGCGACAGGATCGGGATCGAGCAGAAGATGCTGATCGCGAGCAGGCCGATCAGGCTCCCGGCCAGCGGCTCGATGAGGTGGGCCAGCCAGTCGCCGAGGCCGGTCTCGGTGATGATGCCGATCAGGACGGCGATGAACGCCATGAAGGGCAGGATGTTGCGGATGATGGTGTCGATGGCGTCGCGGCCGGCCTGGTAGAGCGTCCCGACGACGCTGCCGGCGCCCTTGCCGACCGTGACGAGCAGCTTGCTGGCGCGGTCGACTCCGCTGGTCTTCTGTGGGGCGCTGGTGCTCATGCTGCAACCTCCTGCTGCTGGGCGGCGCGACGAGACGTCATCCGCGCGAAGATGAGTTCGGTGACGATGCCCCGGATCAGGATCACGACCATGCCGACCAGGAAGTAGCGCACCGCCAGGTCGCTGGTGTTGAGTCCGAGCGCCGCGACGCCCCCGGCGATGCCGAGGTAGACGAAGAGCTCACCGGGGTTGGCGTGCGGGAAGATGCCCGTGATCGGGTGCACGAAGCTGACCGCGGAGTCGTAGAACGCGGGCTTGTAGCGCTCCGGCAGGAAGCGGCCCATCGTGTAGGCCATCGGGTTGGTCAGGAAGAAGACCGAGAGCACCGGCAGCACGAGGTACCTCACGGGGTACCACTGCAGGCCCGGACGGCCGGCGGCCTCGCCGAGCCTGTCGATCTTCTCCGGTCCGATCAGCCTGATGAGCGCGTTGACCGCGGTCAGCAGGACGACCAGGGTCGGGATGATCCCGGTGACGAGGCCCATGAACACCTCGCCGCCGGCCTCGAAGAGGCCGATGAACCAATCGGCCGCGTCCGCCAAGGCCCCGAAGAAGCCGGTCGGCTCGTCGACCGTGACCTCCTCCGAAGCCCGCACGACGGCGGCCAGAACTGTTGCTGGCATGATTTCTCCTGTCGACTCGGCCAACTGCGTTGGCCCGGTTGATGCTTGCCCGGCATCGGTGGTGTTTCCGTTCATCTCGAGCGGGGGCCCGCTCGACGGCTCGGGTCGGGTCCGCTACGGAGGTGGCAGCCTCCGCCGGACCGGCCTGGGCCTCACGAGGTGGCGCTGGACGGGCGACCACCCCCTCGCCCGAGCAGCTCGACGGCCTGTCGGGCCGCCTCGCGCTGTTGCTTCGAGAGGCCGGGGTAGTCCCGCTTGCCGAGAACCTGGTTGGCCTTCGCGCCGACCAGCACCGGGAGCGCCTTGCCACGGGCGAAGGTGGTCCATCCCGAGAGGACGAGCGCGTCGCGCACGATCCGGTGGTCGTCGACCGCGACGGCGACGTACGCCCGCCCGCCGCGGTAGCGCTTGCCCGAGGCGCCGACGCTCACGGTGCCGGCCTTGCGCAGGCCGCGCACCTGGGCGTTGAAGGCCGTGGACTGCTGGTAGGTGAGGTACATCTGCACGAACCAGCCGGCCACGACGGCCGCGAGGATGATCAGGGCGGAGTCCATCAGGCGTTCCTTCGACCCGTCGACGAAGCTGGTCAGCATCTTCGGGTTCATGCCCTTGGCGCGGGCGGTGTCCGCGAGCGTCTCCGGGGTGGCGTAGCGGTCGAGCGGGTTGTTCTTGCCCTTGCCGGCGGCGATCACCTCGAAGTTCAGGTCGCGGGCGAAGTCGACCAGGATCTTGGTCTCCACGGGCTCGTCGCCACGGCAGACCGAGTAGATCGCTCCGGACTCGCGGGCGAGCTGGGCGAGGTAGCGCCCGATGGTCACGTCGGACTCGACGTTGAGGGTGGCGAAGCCCATGCCGGCGGCCAGCGACTCGACGGCCGCCCGAGCGCCGACATCGGGGACGCCGGTGGCCTCGACGACGATGTCGAGCGGCAGGGCGCCGAGCTCGTCGATGCCGCCGAGGGCGACCGAGCCGCCGTTCTCGATGGCCCGGGCGGCGGCGTCCGTCGTGGTGGCGGGGTCGGGCGTGATGCCGGCCTGGCCGAGGGCGTCCTCGGCCCGGTCGCGCTGCACGTCGAGGACGGCGGACAGCGTGATGCCCGGCATCCGGAGCAGCTGGGCGGCGAAGCCGCGGCCCATCTGCCCGGCGCCGATGAGACCGACGCGCAACGGGCGGCCGGTGTCCTCCAGTCGTTGCTGGAGGCGGTCGCGATAGCTCATGGTCTTCAGGTCTCCTGGGGTCTGGTGATGCGGAAGGCGTCGCCGACCGCGAGCGTGGGCAGCGGGCCGGTGCGCACGCACACGTCGCCGGGCAGCTTGGGGTCGGTGCGGCCGTCGGCCTTGAGGTCGAGGTGTCCGAGGTTGAGCAGGTTGTCCCGGACCACCGACCCGACGGCGAGGATCTCCAGGCTGGTGTCGCCCAAGGTGATCGTGTCGCCGGGCCGGGGCCCGTCCTCGGCGCTGGTGGCCGCGTGCAGCACCGACATGTCGTGCAGACCCGCGGGCGCACCGAGCGCCGAAGAAGATGAGGATGCCGTGCTCGAGGAACAGCTGGACCTTGGGCACCTACCTCAGTCCTCAAAGGCCGACTCGTAGACCGTGCTGCTCGTGGTCTGTTCCGGGTCGGCGGTGGTCATGCCTCCTGCACGTCCTCCGCCTTGACCCCCGAGACGAAGAGCTGCCTCGGTGATCGACGACGCGAGCGGCCCGGACGGGCTGGTCGCGTGGACGTCCACGGTGAGGACCTTCTTCATGGGGTAGACGCCGACCCGCGCCGTACCGCCGCAGTCGATGACCGCGACGGCGATCTTGTCGAACGGCGCCGAACTGCTTGAACCCGTCGAAGGTCTCGCCTCCGGTGAGGTCGGCGATCCGCTGCGGACGGGGTGGATGCCCCCGCCGGTGACGCAGTAGATCAGCGGCCGCTCGTCGGTCGGGGTGATGGTGAGCGGGCCGCCCCAGCCGCCGCGGCCCTTGGTCATGGTGACGGACTTGTACTCAGGCATGGTGGTTCCTCTCGGTTGGTGGTGGCGATCAGGTGCTCGAGGTGTAGAGCCGAAGCTCGCCAGGTACGCGATCACGACGGACAGCGGACCGGTGAACATGCGAGAGATGAGGACGGCGGGCACACCCACCTCGACAGTCTCCGGCTCCGCCTCCCCGAGGGCCAGACCCTCGGGATGAAGTCGCAGCCCACCTGCGGGTCGATGGCGAACAGTGCCGGCAGCGAGTACTGGGGAGCGATGTCGCCCTCCGCGATACGCGTGCCGATCAGGACGCCGACCACCTGTGCGATGACCGCTCCCGGGCCGAGCACCGGCGACAGGATCGGGATCGAGCAGAAGATGCTGATCGCGAGCAGGCCGATCAGGCTCCCGGCCAGCGGCTCGATGAGGTGGGCCAGCCAGTCGCCGAGGCCGGTCTCGGTGACGATGCCGATCAGGACGGCGATGAACGCCATGAAGGGCAGGATGTTGCGGATGATGGTGTCGATGGCGTCGCGGCCGGCCTGGTAGAGCGTCCCGACGACGCTGCCGGCGCCCTTGCCGACCGTGACGAGCAGTTTGCTGGCGCGGTCGACTCCGCTGGTCTTCTGTGGGGCGCTGGTGCTCATGCTGCAACCTCCTGCTGCTGGGCGTGGACGAGACGTCATCCGCGCGAAGATGAGTTCGGTGACGATGCCCCGGATCAGGATCACGACCATGCCGACCAGGAAGTAGCGCACCGCCAGGTCGCTGGTGTTGGTCAGTCCGAGCGCCGCGACGCCCCCGGCGATGCCGAGGTAGACGAACAGGTCACCCGGGGTTGGCGTGCGGGAACATGCCGGTGATCGGGTGCACGAAGCTCACCCCGGAGTCGTAGAACGCGGGCTTGTAGCGCTCCGGCAGGAAGCGGCCCATCGTGTAGGCCATCGGGTTGGTCAGGAAGAAGACCGAGAGCACCGGCAGCAGGAGGTACCTCACGGGGTACCACTGCAGGCCCCGGACGGCCGGCGGCCTCGCCGAGCCTGTCGATCTTCTCCGGTCCGATCAGCCCGACGAGCGCGTTGACCGCGCGGGTCAGCAGGACGACCAGGGTCGGGATGATCCCTGGTGCATGATAGGCCGATGAACACCTCGCCGCCGCCGGCCTCGAAGAGGCCGATGAACCAGGGGCCGCGTCCGCCAAGGCCCCGAAGAAGCCGGTCGGCTCGTCGACCGTGACCTCCTCCGAAGCCCGCACGACGGCGGCCAGAACTGTTGCTGGCAGGATTTCCCCTGTCGACCTCGGCGAACTGCGTTGGCCCGGTTGATGCTTGCCCGGCATCTGGTGGCTTTTCCGTTCATCTCGAGCGGGGGCCCGCTCCATGGCTCGGGTCGGGTCCGCTACGGAGGTGGAGCAGCCTCCGCCGGACTCGGCCCGGGCCTCACGAGGTGGCGCTGGACGGGCGACCACCCCCTCGCCCGAGCAAGCCTCGACGGCCTGTCGGGCCGCCTCGCGCTGCTCCGGCTCCGCAGAGGCCGGCGTCTCCCGCGCCGAGATCCTGTTTAGCCTTCGCGCCCACCGCACCGGACAGCGCCGTTTACGGGGCGAAGAGGGCTTCATCCCCAGAGGACGAGCGCGTCGCGCACCATCCGGGTGTCGTCGACCGCGACGGCGACGCACGCCCGCCCGCCGCGGTAGCGCTTGCCCGAGGCGCCGACGCTCACGGTGCCGGCCTTGCGCAGGCCGCGCACCTGGGCGTTGAAGGCCGTGGACTGCTGGTAGGTGAGGTACATCTGCACGAACCAGCCGGCCACGACGGCCGCGAGGATGATCAGGGCGGAGTCCATCAGG
>CAVRPU010000015.1:0-369836 GCA_963723195.1 uncultured Actinomycetota bacterium | reverse complement strand
GCGAGACCGTGTGCGAGCGCACGAACGCCTCGACCACCGGGCTGCTCGACGTGCGGACCCAGGTGTGGGACCCGGAGCTCCTGGCCCTGGTCGGACTCGCGCCGGCCCAGCTGGCCCCGCTCACCGAGCCCGGCACGGTCGTGGGCGCCACGGTCCTCGAGGGGATGCGCGGCGTGCCGGTGGTGACCGTCGGCTCGCACGACACCGCGTCCGCTGTGGTTGCGGTGCCGATGACCGACACCGACGGCACTTGCGCGGCGTACGTCTCCTGCGGCACCTGGGGACTGGTGGGCGTCGAGGTCGAGGACGCGGTGGTGACCGAGGCGAGCCGGGCGGCGAACTTCACCAACGAGGGCGGGGTCGACGGGCGGGTGCGCTTCCTCACCAACGTGATGGGGACGTGGCTGCTGTCGGAGACGCTGCGCGCGTGGGGCACCGACGACCTGTCCGGGCTGCTCGAGCAGGCTGCGGCGTACGACGGCCCGGAGGTGGTCTTCGACGTGCAGGACCCGCGCTTCGTGCCGCCCGGCGACCAGCCTGCCCGGATCGACGCGTGGTGTCGCGAGAACGACGTGGCGGCGCCCGAGGGTCGGGTCGCGCTGGTGCGCAGCATCGTGGCCAGCCTGGCCGCTGGCTTCGCCACCGCGGTCGAGGCAGCCGCGACGTTGTCGGGCCGCGACGTGCGCCGCGTGCACGTGGTCGGCGGCGGGGCGCAGAACGCCCTGCTGTGCCGGCTGCTCGCCGACCGGCTCGGTCTGCCGGTGCTCGCGGGTCCGGTCGAGGCCACAGCGATCGGCAACGTGCTGGTGCAGGCTCGCGCGCAGGGTGTCCTGTCCGGCAGTCTCGAAGCCCTGCGGGCGCTGGTCGCCCGCACCCACCAGATCGTCGTCCACGAGCCCCACGGAGCCACCCGATGAAGCGCCAGCTGCCCAAGCCGCATGACCTGCGGCCGCTGCTGAAGTTCAAGAAGCCGACCCTCTCTCCCAAGGAGCGCCGCCTGGCCGCCGCGCTGACGATCGAGGACCTGCGCCGGATCGCCAAGCGGCGTACTCCCAAGGCGGCCTTCGACTACACCGACGGCGCCGCCGACGGCGAGGTCTCCCTGGCCCGCGCGCGCGAGGCTTTCGCCGACGTGCAGTTCAACCCCTCGATCCTGCGCGACGTGTCGAGCGTCGACACCTCACGCGTGGTGCTCGGCGAGCGGGTGGCGCTGCCCTTCGGCATCGCGCCGACCGGCTTCACCCGGATGATGCAGACCGAGGGCGAGATCGCCGGCGTCACCGCCGCGGAGGCTGCCGGCATCCCCTACACGCTCTCCACGATGGGCACCACGTCGATCGAGGACGTCGCCACCGCAGCGCCGGGTGCCCGGAAGTGGTTCCAGCTCTACATGTGGAAGGACCGCGACCGCTCGATGGCGCTGGTCGACCGCGCCAAGCGGGCCGGCTACGACACCCTCGTCGTCACCGTCGACGTCCCCGTCGCCGGCGCCCGACTGCGCGACACCCGCAACGGCATGACCATCCCGCCGACCCTCTCGGGCCGGACCATCGCCAACGCCATCCCGCGGCCCGCGTGGTGGGTCAACTTCCTCACCACCGAGCCCCTCGCCTTCGCCTCGCTCGACGCCTGGTCGGGGACCGTCGGCGAGCTGCTGGACCACATGTTCGACCCGACGGTGACCTTCGAGGACCTCGCCTGGATCCGCGACCAGTGGCCGGGTGCCATCTCGGTCAAGGGCGTCCAGTCCGTCTCTGACGCCGCTCGCCTCGCCGAGCTCGGCGTCGACGCCGTCGTGCTCTCGAACCACGGCGGCCGCCAGCTCGACCGCGCCCCGGTCCCCTTCCACCTGCTGCCGTCGGTGGTCTCGGCGCTGCGCGAGTCGTCGACCGAGGTACACCTCGACACCGGCATCATGTCCGGCCAGGACATCGTCGCCGCCGTCGCCCACGGCGCCCACTTCACCCTCATCGGCCGCGCGTACCTCTACGGCCTGATGGCCGGCGGCCGCGACGGCGTCGACCGCACCATCGAGATCCTCCGCGGCCAGATCGAGCGCACCATGCGCCTCCTCGGCGTCGCCACCCTCGACGAGCTCGCCCCCGAGCACGTCACCCAGCTCGTCCGCCTGGCCCCCCGTCCCCTGGCCTGATCTGACAGCTCGGACTCTCCTGGCCCGCTCGCGGGTTGTCCCGGACGCGTTGCAGGCGCGTGGTGAGAGAACGGCACAGGAGCACCCGCCGTCTGCGAAGGTCGTGCTGACGGTCGACGGTGCCAACCCGCGTGAGCCCTATGTGTCCCCGGACGGCACCTGGTGGGACGGAGTCCCCCTCAGCTACGGCGAGCACCTGGTCTGCGCCACGACGAGCGACTACTACGGCACGAGCGACCGGGACTGCGTCACGGTGACCTTCGCCATCCCCGTCGAGTCCCTGGTGCTGACGCGGCCGCAGAACGGCGACGTCTCCGGGACGTTCCTCGACTACGAGGGCTCCTGCCACTCCGGGACTCAGCTGCGGATCGAGCTCGACGGCGCCCTCTACCGGGAGGACACCTGCTACTGGGACTACTTCGCAGGGTCGATCCCCTATGTCGACAACGGCGAGCACACGCTGAGCGTGAGCATGCTGTGGGAGGACAACCTGATCGCCACCGTCACCAGGTCCGTCACCGTCGATACCCTCGCGCCGGCTCCGCCGACGGTGCTCGCACCTGCGCCGGGGGCGACCATCCGTTCTGCCCCGGTGACGCTCAGCGGCACCGCCGAGTCCGGCGCCAGTGTCGAGCTGGTGACGACGTACGGCGAGACGGTTCTCTCAGCCCCTGTGGCGGCTGACGGCACATGGTCGATGACCCTCGACCGTGCCTACCTCGAGTCGCTCGGCGTGGTGACCGGCAACCGCGAGACCTTGCGGCTGCGGTTCGAGACCGTCGACAGCGTCGGCAACCGCTCCTATGCCACCGCCGTGACGTACACCGTGCGCCTGCGCTGACCTCGGCACGCCGCGTGGCGACGCTGGGCTCACCGTCGTCGCCACCTCGCGCACCCACGCCCCCGGGTCGTCGTACTCGCGCGCAGCGACGACCACCGCGGCCGTGCTCTGCTGGAGGCCGCAGGGGCAACGTCGCAGGCGTCGCTGAGGATCCCGGTCATGGCGAAGGCGCAGGCGACGGTGCGCGGCCAGGTCTCGTCGTAGAGCTCGGTGACGTCGCCTTCGCTCTACGGATCCATGCGATTCCCATCCGGTGGGAAGAGGGGCTTGTCGCAGCCTTACACGCGCGACCGGTGCTCGCAGTTGCATGCACGTCGCGGACCAGCGCGATCCAGCCGGGCGCGTCGGGCCCGTACCGCTCTCAGCTCACCGTGGAAGCGGCCCCCACCGCGCCGACTCGGCGCGGCTCAGAAGGTCACGCAGTCGAGGTAGTCGAAGCCCACCTGGGCGGCCTCGAAGGGGTTGAACGTCGGGTCGTCGAACCGCGGGTCGTGCTCGACGACGTAGTACTTCGTGCTGCCGCCCGCGGCTTCGAAGATCGCCGGGAAGTCGATGATCCCCTCGCCGACGATCTCGATCCGTCCCGGGAAATCCCCGGCCGCCATGTCCTTCACGTGGAAGAGCTTGATCCGGTTGCCGTACTGCTCGATCACGTCGAGCGGGTTGGCGAGACCACCGCCGTTGGTGGCCCAGTAGAGGTCGAGCTGGAACACGACGTTCTTCGGGTCCGTGTGGGCCATCAGGATGTCGAACACGGTCCGGTCGCCGAAGGCCACCTCGAACTCGATGTCGTGGTTGTGCACCATCAGCTTCTGGCCCTGCTTGCGGGCCAGCGTGCCGATCTCGTCGAGGTACTCGGCGTAGGCGATCCACTGGGCCTCGGTGGTGTAGGCCAGCGGAAATATCGGGGTGGATCCGGAGCCGAAGTACTTGATCCCGAGTGTGCGGTTCTCCTCCAGGATCAGGTCGATGTCGGCGGGGTTCTGCGGCGTCCCGACGTCGACGTGCCGCGCGGACGCCTTGAGCCCGTACTCGTCGAGAAGCGCGCGGTACTGCTCGGCGGTCATCCCACTCAGAGTGAACGGCTCGACGTTCCGGTACCCCATCTCGCTGAGGCGGCGGAGCACCTCCTCGGTCCTGGCGATCGTGGCGGCGTCGGAGTCGAAGCCGATGTACTCGGCGAACGTCCAGAGCTGGATCGAGATCTTGCTCGTCGGCACTCCCCTGCCCGCGCAGTCCGGCGCCGCCGCGGACGCGGCCGGCGCGGTGCTGACACCACCGGCGGCGAGACAGGTCGCGACCAATGTCGCGGCAACGAAGCCACGCACAGTGCGGGCCAGGAATCCGGGCATGGTTCCCATCAGTGCCTCCCGAGGCGGCACGTTCGACCAGTTGAGCGGCCTGTCCGTGCGCGTTGTTCATCCGAGTACTTGGCACACTAACCGGCAGGCGCGCCGATTGTGAAGGGTGCGCCTGTCCGCGGCCTCAAGGCCCTGCGTCGGCAGAAGATCCGGCCTGGTGTGTCGAGGCGGATCTGGCTGGTCGCCGGCGATGTGGATCATCAGCCGGTCGACTCGCCACCCGGTTTTTCGACCGCGCGGACGCCGGGTACGGCGCCGACTGGATCTCGCTCGGAGCCGGAGAGACACCACCACTGGTGCCGACGGACCTGACCGTCTGTACGGCTCGGATGGCTCTGACTTCCTCGATGGCTGGGGTGGCGGCGACTACCTCGACGGAGGGCCGGACAACGACCCTCAGTTTGGGCCGCCCCGGCCGGTGTCGCGGTAAGCGTGAAAGCCACATCGTCAGAGCGCAGGCCAACGGGTGAGGATGGCAATTGGGTCTCCGCGGTTGTACTAGGCAGCGTGACAAGCCTGCGTCTGGCTGACAAGGGTGTGCCGTGACCGGTCTATCCCTGCGGCAGCGGTTCTCCTGCGCGGGCATTCACCGTGCGCCGCCCGACGCAGGGTGACATGCGGCGGCGACCTGCGATGACATCTGCCGACCGGACGGATGAGCCCAAAGCCGGGTCAGATCGATCCGAACATGGCGAAATACGGGAAGCGCTGGGGCGGGCTGGCCCCCGCGGCGGTGAAGTGGCCGGCGGCGTACAGCGTGGAGTCGCTGGCCGAGAGCGCCCAGATACCGGGCCAGCGCGTGACGAATCGTGGCGTGAACGCGGGGTCGACGGCGCCGGTTGCCGGGTTGAGCGCGGCGAGGATGCTGCGAGGCACCCGGGGGGAGCCGATCTCGGCGAAGTGACCCCCCACGTAGAGCAGTCCACCGGCGAGGATCACGGCTTGGGCGTCGCCATTTGCGGTCACACGCCACTTCTGTGCTCCCGAGGTGAGGTCGAGCGCGCGCACCGCGCCCGCATTGCGGCCCACGGCGTAGACGGTGCTGCTGGCGCCGTCGAGGAAGACGTCCCAGTTGAGATTGCAGCCGCTGCAGGCCCGGGGCGGGCTCCAGCCGTCGAGGGTGCTGCCGGCCAGGGACACCGATGCCAACGAGTCCCGCGGCTGGCCGTTCACGGTCGTGAAGCGGCCGGCGATGACGAGCCGTGCGCCGTTCGTGGCGAGTCCGTAGACGTGGTCGTCGGTCGCGGCCGTGAAGGCGGTGACCGGCCTTCCGGTGCTCACCGAGACCGCCCCGAGGGAGCGCTGATCGAGGCGGTTGTGCTTGTCGAAGTGTCCCCCGAAGTACGCGGTGTCGCCGACGACCACGATGTCGCGGACCAGGCCGGTGGCCGAGGCCGTCCACGTAGGCTCGGCGGTCCCGTCGCCGACTCGCAGCGAGACCAGCCGTTTGTGGGTGGCCCCATCCGCCGCGGTGAAGGACCCGCCCGCGATGAGGTGGGTTCCGTCCGCGGACACTGCGAGCGCGCGGACGCCGCCGTCGAGCGTGCCGGTCCACACGGGTGCCCCGGTGCTTGCGTCCAGCGCGGCGACTCCTCCGGTGAAGGAACCGCCGACGAAGACGCGGTCGCCGTGCACCACCGTGGCCAGGACAGGGCCATCCGGAAGCCAACCGACCGGACCGACGGGATCAGGAGAGTACGCCGCCGAGGCTGCCGGGGAGAACCCCACCGACAGCATGATGAGCGCGGTCAACCACGCCGCTCCAGCCAGAACACGCCGCCCCCGCCGCATCAGCGCTCCCCCCAGTCAGGCTCGCGTTGAGCGTAAGCGCGACCCACCCCGCTGGCAACCCGACAGGCGAGGTGTGCTAGACGGCATTCATGGTTGAGGGAAACCGGCTCGGTGAGTCGGTGAGTCTGCGGGACGGTGGTCTCGCAGGCGCCGCCGTGCGCGCAGGGGCGCTAAGACTGGGACGCAAGAGGCGGCTGCCGGCTAGTTCGCTCGTGCAGGGGCGGCCTTTCGGCTATTCCGGCGGGAGGTTCCTGGCGCCGTGTGAAAGCGGTAGGGCCTGTGCCGAACGGAAGGCGGATTATGAGCGTCGAGGAGGAGCCGGGCGCCCTGCTGCGACGGTTGAGCCTCTATCGCGAAGAGAACGTCAGCGACTGGTCACGATGCTTATCGTCGGCTTGTGTCCCAAGACCGATAGTCGGTTAACTCCCACCAAGAGTGGCGCAGAGTTCCTGCTACGCCGGAGAGCACCCGCGATCAGGTGAGTGCGTTCAACCGGTTGTGGAGGCCGACTCAGCTGACGCCGCCCCCGCTGACGTCGCCCTTGCTGAGGGTGTTGGTGTTGGCGATGCCTTCGTTGGCGAGGATCCCGCCGTCGCGGCCACAGCGCGTGCACTGCTTGTAGCGATCGCCCTCGGGGTTGGTCTTCCACACGTTGTGGTGCCTGCCGAGGATGCACCGGATGGGTCTCCTCATGATGTCTCCCAGGATGTGCTGCGGCGGCGCGAATCGACCACCGCGGTCCCCACGTTCCTACGAGCCAGGTCTGCGGTCAATCAAGGTCTCCGGCGCGCGGCCGGGGGCTCCAGGCGGGTAGCTCCGGAACACGTCATTGCCTCACTCGGTCGCGTATGCCGGGCAACACGCGACGGTCGAAGGCGACCGCTGGATGTTCCGCCGGCGGCTGGTCTGACGACGCGCCGAGACGTGGTACCGACCGCCCCGCCGTGCGCGCCAGGACCGGGACCGTCGGGTCAGCGTCGGTTCAGAGCTTCTCGAGCTTGGCGAACGGGCTCGTGATGCGCACCGTGCGGTCGCGGAAGTTGACCGTCACGGCGTGCGCCTCGACCGAGACGACCTTGCCGAGGCCGTAGAGGTCGTGGCAGACGTCGTCGTCGACGGCGTACTGCTCGACGGGAGGGACTACCTCGGGCTTGAAGGGGCTGCTGGCGAGATGCCGCCGCTGTGTCGTCATTTGCTTCCAGTATGCGCCCTCGGGCCGCACTCTGGCCAACTCACGCCGCCAGAACGAGTCCGCTCAGCCGACCACAGCCTCCCGGTACGGCGTGATCGAGATCGGTCCGACGAGGCCGTACGCCTGCCTGGCGGACGATCCGAAGACCGCCGGGTTGGTGGTGCGAAGGCGGTTGAACAGCGTGGTGGGCATCTCGATCGACAGGGTGTTCGAGCCCGGCCGGAGGGGGCCCAGGTCGGCGCGCGACACCAAGGGCGACGAGGGTTCGACCCGGTCGGCGTTCACACCCGGACGATGTCGAAGAGGGTCCCGAGCTCGAGCTCGAGCAGGTGGAAGCGGATCTGCCGCCGTCGGCGGGCCCTAGCCCCCTGACAGGGGGACGCCGGAGAGGGGACGTGAGTCCCGTCCGGGGAAGGCTGGCGCTGACTACCGTGGAGTGGCCACTCCGGTGGCGGTGTCCGAACCATCACATTCTTGTCGACGTCTGGGCAGTGCCAGCTCGCCCATGGGGGCCTTGTGAGGCAGCTGTTGCGTGTTCTGGTCATGATCCTCGCTCTGGTCGCGGGGGGCGCGGCCGTCGTGACCGTGGCGCCAGCCGCTTCAGCGGCGGTGGTCACCAAGACGTTCGCCCAGGGTTCGATGGAGATCGAGCTAGGTGCGACGAGACTGTGCACCACCCCCGGATTCGGGCCGCAAGTACCGTCGTCGTGGTTCCGCAGGTTCAGCCTGGCCGCCGAGCTGAAGCCGGGAGAGGCGCTCTCGGCGACGTCGGTCAGCTTCGGTGTCGAGTTCATCGAGCCGCCCTCTGGCGCGTCGTCCGTTGACGTGAAGGTACGGGTGTATCGCTATCCGGCGAGCGTTGCCGATCTGACCTGGGACGCGCTTCAAGAGGCACCGCACACCGAGGCGACCGCTGTCGTGCGGCGTGACAGGGAGGTGGTGCGGATCGATCACGGCTTCGGGTCGTTCGACCGGTCCGAGGACGTCGTGGTCGAGATCTTCTACCCAGGGGGATCTGAACTGGCTGACAGGTTCGCGATCGGGTCCAACAACCTTTCGGAGGACCAGACCTCCTACATCCGCTATCCGACTTGTGCGGCCAAGTACCACGAGATCCATCCCGCGGACGTGTACTGGACCCCCATGAATGCCGTCATCGCCTTCGATGGTGAGATCGGCCCCGATCGAGATGGCGACCGCGTCCAGGACGAGGCTGACGTGTGCCCGAACCGCGCGGGCCCGTCGGGGTCGGTGTCCTCCGGCTGCCCCAGCTTCCGCCAGGTGGTGAGTCCGGTCTTCGATCACCACAACACCGTCTCCGGGACGGTGTCCATCGACGTTCCGGGTGGAACCGACTCAGCGTCGTGCCTGGGTCCGGTGGAGGTCAGCATCTGGAACGCGGAGTCGGGCGCCCCCCTGGGCTCCGAGATGTCGACGCGTCAGCAGTCCACGACTCCCCGGACCTTCGCGATCGACGCCTCCCAGATCGCCGAAGGCACACGGGTGGGCGTCTCGGCCGGAGAGTACCTCGACAAGACGACCCAGGGTGAGCCCATCGCGGTCTGCACGGCGGCCGACACCGCCTACGTCACCATCGGCAGCAAGACCGACTGGGATGGCGACGGAGTGCTCAACGCGGACGACGCCTGCCCGCAGGTCGAGGGTGAGCCAGCTGACGATGACTACAACGGCTGCCCGCGGGTGCAGCGAGAGCTGAGCGCGAGCTTCGCCGATGAGGTTGTCACCGGCACGATGAGCGCCTCCGACGGCGCGTGCCTGGGGACGACGAACGTCGTGGTCTCGGCGATCGGCGCGAATGGGTCGCGCTCCACGGTGGGCCAGGCGCAGACCGCCGGTGATGGCACCTTCACGGCCCCTCTCACCCAGAGTCTCGCCGACCGGACCCAGCTCGAGGTGCAGGTCCCGCGCCTGTATCTGGACCAGAAGGTCCTCTGCCTCGAAGACACCTACTCGGTCGAGGTCGTCAGGGACGCCGACGGCGACGGGCGTGCGCGATCTCGATGACGACTGTCCGACCGTGAACCCAGACGGCGTCGACAACGCGCGCGGGTGCCCCCGGCTCGGGCGCACCGTCACGGCGTCGTACGTCGCTGGCGTGGTCTCGGGGGTGGTGCAGTTCACCGACAGGTCGGTCTCGACCACGACGTGCGCGCAGACCGATCACACCAAGGTGCAGGTGCTCGGCGGCGGCCTGGAGCTCCTCGCCGAGGCCGGCAACTACTCGCCGTTGACCGGCCGCTACGCCATCGCGGTCGACCTTCCCCTCGGGGCCACGTATCGCGTACACGTCCCCGAAGCGCTGGACAGGTTCGCCGGCATCTGCGGGTTCGCAGACTCCGGCACCCGCACCGTTGTCGACAACGACGCCGATGGCGACGGTGTGAGCAACGACCTGGACGCCTGCGTCGGCGTCGCGGGAGACGGGACATCGACCGATGGGTGTCCCCTGGTCGAGCGGACCTTCACCAACCTCACCTACACCGGCGGCGCAGTGTCGGGAAAGCTGAAGGTGAAGAGCTTCGAAGCGGGCGGATGCACGGCCGCGAACACGGTCTGGGTGACCCCTACCGCGACGGGAGTCACGCACACGGGCCAGGCCGCCAAGGACACCGGCACGTTCACGGTCCCGGTGAACCTGGCCGACGGGGATGACTACGTCCTGACCGCGGCCAAACACCTCGATCCCGCCGCGGGATGGTGCCAGGGACCCCGCAGACAGGTCACCGTCGGGTTCGACACCGACGGCGACGGCGTCGATGACGACGTGGACCTCTGCGATCACGTGGAGGGAGACGACACCTCGACCGATGGGTGCCCCCTGGTCGAGCGGGAGTTCACCAACCTCACCTACGCCGACGGCGCGGTGACGGGCACGCTGAAGGTGAAGAACACCACGACCGGCGGGTGCACCGCCGCGAACCCGGTGTCGGTGACCCCGACTGCGACCGAGATCACGGTCACCGGCGAGGCCGCCGCGGTCAGCGGCGCATTCGCGGTCGCGGTAGCCCTGGCCACCGAAGATCACTACATCCTGGCCGCGACCGAGCACCTCGATCCCACGGCCGGCTGGTGCCAGGCGATCCAGACAGAGAAGACCGTCGCGTTCGACACCGATGGCGACGACGTCAGAGACGACCTCGACGTCTGCGACAACGTGAAAGGCCCCAGAGTCACCGACCATCCCGGATGCCCGACGTTGGAGCGCACCGTGAGCGCCGACTACGACGCCGAAGCCCACCGGCTGACCGGTCGGGTGACCAACACGGTCGACTCGTCCGCGTGTGCTCATCGGGAGTCGATGCAGGGATACGCGGCCGCCCCCGGCGAGCAGCTGTGGCTGCAGGCGAGCTTCAAGGCCGGGCCGGACGGGCACTGGGCGCTGGGGTCGGTGATGGTTCCCGGCGCGAGGTTCCAGGCTGTTGCGGTGCGCGAGCTGGACCCGACCGGTCTGGGCGTGTGCGGCCGAGCCGAATCACCCATCCTCCAGGTCCCCGGCGGCGACGACGACGGCGACGAGATCCTCAACGAGGACGACTCCTGCCCCAGCGTTCAGGGTCCCCCCGATGACCCGGACTACCCCGGGTGCCCAACCTTGGGCCGCACGGTGTCGGCCTCCTACGCGGACGGCACCATCACCGGTGAGGTGTCCACACCAGGCACGAACGCCTGTGCCCAACCCCAGACGCTCTCGATCCTTCGGCAGGATGGGCTGGGCGAGACGGTCGAGACCGACACCGAAGCCGACGGCACCTTCTCGGTGCAATGGGTGCTACCCGCCGGAGCCGAGTTCGTCGTGACCGCACCGCGCGTGCTCGACGCCACCCGCAAAGGCATCTGCGCTACCGCAGCCTCAGAGCCAGTGGTGGTCCCCGACGACCCCCCGGCCACCGACACCGACGGCGACGGGGTGGGCGACGACGCGGACGCCTGCGTCACGGTGAAGGGTGATGGGACGTCGACCGATGGGTGTCCCCGGGTCGAGCGGGAGTTCACCGACGTCACCTACGTCAATGGGCAGTTGGTCGGCCAGCTGAGGGTGGCGGACACAGAGAGTGTGCCGGAGGATTCGTGCCTGGGCACGGCCAACAGCAACGAGCGGCGTATCTACGTGGCCCTTGGGTCCGAGGGAAGCCAGGGCACGACGGGCTCCTACGTCCAGTCGGACCGGTCGTTCGCGTTCTCGTTCGGTCGCCCGCTCACCGATGGCGAGCTGTATCGCCTGTACGCCACGACGTACATCGATCCCAAGGCGGGTTGGTGCGGGGCGGCGGTGACCGACGAGCTGACCTTGCTCGTGGACTCCGATGACGACGGCGTCAGAGACAACGCGGACAAATGCGATCACGTGGACGGTGACGGCACGTCGACCGATGGGTGTCCGTTGGTCGAGCGGGAGTTCACCGACATCACCTACGCCGGCGGTGTGCTGGCGGGGACGCTGAGGGTGAAGACCTCCGAGGGGGGCGGGTGCACCGCTGCGAACGACGTGTCGGTGACCCCTGCTGCGACGGGGGTCGCGCTCTCCGGCACGGCGGCCCAGGGCTCCGGCGCGTTCGAGGTCGTGGTGGACCTGGCCGACGGGGACGACTATGTCCTGGCCGCGGCCGAGCAGCTCGATCCCGCGGCCGGATGGTGCCAGGCGGTCCAGACACAGGAAGACCCTCACGCTCGACGCCGATGGCGACGGCGTCAACGACGACGTGGACCGATGCGATCACGTGGACGGAGACGGCACGTCGACCGATGGGTGTCCGTTGGTCGAGCGGGAGTTCACCGACATCACCTACACCGGCGGCGTGCTGTCCGGGACGCTGAGGGTGACGAGCTCCGAGGAGGGCGGGTGCACGGCCGCCAACGACGTGTCGGTGACCCCCACCGCGACCGGGGTCCCGCACTCCGGCAAAGCGGCCCAGGACACCGGCGCGTTCGAGGTCGAGGTGGACCTGGCCGACGGGGACGACTATGTCCTGGCCGCGGACGAGCACCTCGATCCCGCGGCCGGCTGGTGCCAGGCGGTCCAGACACAGAAGACCGTCACGCTCGACACCGATGACGACGGCGTCAGAGACAACCTGGACGCCTGCGTCATGGTGAAGGGTGACGGCACGTCGACCGACGGGTGTCCCCTGGTCGAGCGGGAGTTCACCGACATCACCTACGCCGACGGTGCGGTGACGGGCACGCTGAAGGTGAAGGACTCCGAGACGGGCGGGTGCACCGCTGCGAACGACGTGTCGGTGACCCCTGCTGCTACGGGGGTCGCGCTCTCCGACCATGCGGCCGCCGGCACCGGCGTGTTCGAGCTCGCGGTGGACCTCGCCGACGGGGACGACTATGTCCTGGCCGCGGACGAGCAGCTCGATCCCACGGCCGGCTGGTGCGAAGCGGTCCAGACACAGAAGACCCTCACGCTCGACACCGATGACGACGGCGTCAGAGACAACGTGGACGAATGCGTCACGGTGAAGGGAGACGGCACGTCGACCGACGGGTGTCCGCTGGTCGAGCGGGAGTTCACCGACATCACCTACGCCGGCGGTGCGGTGACGGGGACGCTGAAGGTGAAGGACTCCGAGACGGGCGGGTGCACCGCTGCGAACGACGTGTCGGTGACCCCCACCGCGACCGGGGTCCCGCTCCCGGGCGAGGCGGCCGAGGGCACCGGCGCGTTCGAGGTCGCGGTGGACCTGGCCGACGGGGATGACTATCTCCTGGCCGCGGACAAGTACCTGGATCCCGGGGCGGGATGGTGCGAAGCGGTCCAGACACAGAAGACCGTCACGCTCGACACCGATGGCGACGGCGTCAGAGACAACGTGGACGAATGCGATCACGTGGACGGAGACGGGACGTCGACCGATGGGTGTCCGTTGGTCGAGCGGGAGTTCACCGACATCACCTACGCCGGCGGCGCGCTGTCCGGGACGCTGAGGGTGAAGGACTCCGAGGACGGGCGGGTGCACCGCTGCGAACGACGTGTCGGTGACCCCCACCGCGACCGGGGTCGCGCTCTCCGGCACGGCGGCCCAGGGCTCCGGCGCGTTCGAGCTCGCGGTGGACCTGGCCGACGGGGACGACTATGTCCTGACCGCGGCCAAGCAGCTCGATCCCGACGGCCGGCTGGTGCGAAGCGATCCAGACACAGCGGACCCTCACGCTCGACGCCGATGGCGACGGCGTCAACGACGACGTGGACAAATGCGATCACGTGGACGGAGACGGGACGTCGACCGATGGGTGTCCGTTGGTCGAGCGGGAGTTCACCGACATCACCTACGCCGGCGGTGTGCTGTCCGGGACGCTGAGGGTGAAGACCTCCGAGAAGGGCGGGTGCACGGCCGCGAACGACGTGTCGGTGACCCCTGCTGCTACGGGGGTCGCGCTCACCGGCACGGCGGCCCAGGGCTCCGGCGCGTTCGAGCTCGCGGTGGACCTGGCCGACGGGGACGGGTATCTCCTGGCCGCGGACGAGTACCTGGATCCCGCGGCCGGCTGGTGCGAGGCGGTCCAGACACAGAAGACCCTCACGCTCGACATCGATGGCGACGGCGTCAGAGACAACCTGGACGCCTGCGTCACGGTGAAGGGAGACGGGACGTCGACCGATGGGTGTCCGTTGGTCGAGCGGGAGTTCACCGACGTCACCTACGCCGGCGGTGTGCTGGCCGGGACGCTGAGGGTGAAGACCTCCGAGGAGGGCGGGTGCACGGCCGCGAACGACGTGTCGGTGACCCCCACCGCGACCGGGGTCGCGCTCTCCGGCCACGGCGGCCCAGGGCTCCGGCGCGTTCGAGGTCGCGGTGGACCTGGCCGACGGGGACGACTATGTCCTGGCCGCGGCCAAGCAGCTCGATCCCGCGGCCGGCTGGTGCGAGGCGGTCCAGACACAGAAGACCCTCACGCTCGACACCGATGACGACGGCGTCAACGACGACGTGGACAAATGCGATCACGTGGACGGAGACGGGACGTCGACCGATGGGTGTCCGCTGGTCGAGCGGGAGTTCACCGACATCACCTACGCCGACGGTGCGCTGTCCGGGACGCTGAGGGTGAAGGACCTCCGAGGAGGGCGGGTGCACGGCCGCGAACGACGTGTCGGTGACCCCCACCGCGACCGGGGTCGCGCTCTCCGGCACGGCGGCCCAGGGCTCCGGTGCGTTCGAGGTCGCGGTGGACCTCGCCGACGGGGACGGGTATCTCCTGGCCGCGGACGAGTACCTGGATCCCGCGGCCGGCTGGTGCCAGGCGGTCCAGACACAGAAGACCGTCACGCTCGACACCGATGACGACGGCGTCAGAGACAACCTGGACGCCTGCGTCACGGTGAAGGGAGACGGGACGTCGACCGATGGGTGTCCGTTGGTCGAGCGGGAGTTCACCGACATCACCTACGCCGACGGTGCGGTGTCGGGCACGCTGAAGGTGAAGGACTCCGAGACGGGCGGGTGCACGGCCGCGAACGACGTGTCGGTGACCCCCACCGCGACCGGGGTCGCGCTCTCCGGCACGGCGGCCCAGGGCACCGGCGCGTTCGAGGTCGCGGTGGACCTGGCCGACGGGGACGACTATGTCCTGGCCGCGGACGAGTACCTCGATCCCACGGCCGGCTGGTGCGAGGCGATCCAGACACAGAAGACCCTCACGCTCGACACCGATGACGACGGCGTCAGAGACAACGTGGACGAATGCGATCACGTGGACGGCCCAGCCGATGACCCGGACTACCCCGGGTGCCCGACGCTGGCGCGGACGGTGACGGCGGCGTACGCCGACGGCACGATCTCCGGTGAGGTGTCCACACCGGGTACGAACGCGTGTGCCCAGTCCCAGCGGGTCTCGCTCGCTCGACTGGATGCGCCGGGCGAGATGGTCGAGACCGACACCGCGGCCGATGGCAGCTTCTCGGTGCGATGGGGGCTGCCCGCCGGGACGCAGCTCGTGGTGACCGCACCACGGGTGCTCGACGCCACGCGCAAGGGCATCTGTGCTGCAGCGACCTCCGAGCCGGTGGTGGTCCCCGCCGATCCCCCGGACGACACCGATGGTGACCAGGTGGCCGACCAGATCGATGACTGCCCGGGCGTGCAGGGCCTCCCGGGTGGCCAGTACCCGGGATGCCCGATGCTGGAACGCACGGTCACGGCCTCCTACGCCGGTGGCGCGATCACCGGCCAGGTCCGTGTGCTGGGCCCGAACCAGGCCCCGGCCGGGGCATGTCTGCCCACCCACGTGCGGGCCTTCGACATCCGTGGCGGGATCGCGGTGAAGATCGGTGCGACCACCCAGACCACAGCGGACGGCTCCTACAGCCTCGCCGTGCCCGGCGGGCTGGCGGTGGGCTCGACCTACGTCGTGACCACCGAGCGCTACCTCGACGGCAACGTGGCGGTGTGTGCCGCCGCGGAGTCGACCCGCAACCAGGTCCCAGCGGCCGTTGCCCCGCCAGGAGGCGGTGTGGAGCCGACAGCGCCGCTCCCGCCGCCCGCGGTGTCGGTAGCGCCGACGCTGTCGGGCGTGCAGCTGACCAAGAAGGTCATCCACGTCGTCGGCTCGGATGCCAGACCACGCGCCACCAAGGTCAAGCTCCGCCTCAACGTCGCCGCCACCGTGGTGGTCAAGGTCAAGGGCACCGCCAAGGCCACCGGCAAGAAGGTCGTCGCCCGGTTCTCCCGCGCCCTCGCGCCCGGCGGATCCGCCCTCAAGCTCACCGCCAAGATCGGCAAGAAGAAGCTGCCACCAGGCTCCTACCGGGTCACCCTCCGCGCCACCAACACGGTCGGCTCGACCACCGCCCCCGCAGGCAGGCTCAAGGTCAAACCCTGACCGCAACCCCGGCCGCAACCCCGCTGGGGCCCGGATCAGCCGAAGAAGACCTGCGCTTCGGCGTACTCCTTCTCGCCGACCAGCTTCAGCTCGCCGGTGCCCTCGATGAGCGGCACGCGCACGATGTCGGTGCCGCGCAGGGCCATCATCGTGCCGAAGTCGCCCTCGGCCACCGCGGCGATGGCGTGCAGGCCGAAGCGGGTGGCCAGCCACCGGTCGAACGCCGTGGGCGTGCCCCCGCGCTGGATGTGGCCGAGGACGACGGCGCGCGCCTCCTCACCGGTGCGCTGCTCGATCTCTCGCGCGAGCCGGTCGCCGATGCCGCCGAGCCGGACGTGGCCGAAGGCGTCGAGCTCTCCCGACACCAGCGTCATGTCGCCGCCGGCCTTGGGGACGGCCCCCTCTGCCACCACCAGGATCGGCGAGAAGCGCGACTCGAACCGCGACTCGACCAACGAGCAGACCTCCTCGATGTCGAAGGGGATCTCGGGGATCAGCACGATGTTGGCGCCGCCAGCGATGCCCGAGTGCAGGGCGATCCACCCCGCGTGGCGACCCATCACCTCGACGACCAGCACCCGGTGGTGCGACTCGGCCGTGGTGTGCAGCCGGTCGATGGCCTCGGTCGCGATGTTGACCGCGGTGTCGAAGCCGAAGGTGAAGTCGGTGCCGGAGAGGTCGTTGTCGATGGTCTTCGGTACGCCGACGACGCTGACGCCCAGGTCGGCGAGCTTGGTGGCGACCCCGAGCGTGTCCTCCCCGCCGATCGCCACCAGCGCCTCGACGCCGTCACGGGCGAGGTTCTCCTGGATCTGCTCCACGCCGCCGTCGATCTTGAACGGGTTGGTGCGCGACGACCCGAGGATCGTGCCGCCACGCGGGAGGATGCCGCGCACCTCGGGGATGCCGAGCTCCCTGGTGAGCCCCTCGAGCGGGCCTTTCCAACCGTCGCGGTAGCCGACGAACTCGCAGCCGTGCACCTTGACGCCCTTGCGGACGACGGCGCGGATGACGGCGTTGAGCCCGGGGCAGTCGCCGCCTCCGGTGAGGACTCCGACGCGCATGCGCTCACTCCCTTGGATCGTTCCAACGTGGCTGGTCAAGGCTAGGGCGTGACCACCACCGACGCTAGCCGTCGTGGGCGCCGGGACCGGGGACCGTCTCAGCCTGGATCAGGCCGAGGGAGCAGCGGCGGGGTCCGCCGCCCGGTTGGTGACCCGCTCGGCAGCCTGCGGCAGCACGGCACCCACGCGCCACGAGATCACCGCGAACACCGCCGCGACCACCAGCATCACGAACCAGAGCGGCTCCGGGCCACGCTGGAGCAGCCAGGCGAAGCCGACCGGGGTGACGGTGCTGCTCAGGTTCCACGCCAGCTGCGTCATCGAGAGGTACCTCCCGCGGAGGTGGTCGGGCGCTGCCTCGGCGGCCGTGGCCGACAGGACGGGCCCACCGATCAGCTCGGCGAGCGTGTAGACGATCGCCCCGATCACCATCACCACGGTCCCCACGGCGACGCTCACGGCTGAGGCGCCCAGGAAGACGACGTACGACGCCGCGAAGGCCGCCTGGGTCAGCAGCAGCAGCCGATAGCGCACGTGACCGCTCATCGCGTTGACGACCAGCCCCTGGCCGAACCCGATCATCAGGCAGTTGATGGTGAACACCGCGCCGGTGACCCAGCCGGGCAGGCCCAGCACGGTCACGGCGTACACGGGGAGCGCGAAGTTCAGGATCATCATCGGCACCGAGTAGCCCACCTGCGCCAGGACGAGCAGCAGGTAGGGCCGGTCGCGGAGCACGGTCCCCCACGAGCCCGGGAGCGCCGTGTGCGCGCCTGCCGGGCGCGGATCGGGGACGGCCAGGAGCAGCCATAGCGCGACGGCGTACGACGCCGCGTTGACCGCCACCACGACCTGGAAGGCGAGGTCGGTGCCGATCGAGAGCGCCACGCCCGAGGCGAGCCCACCGACGGCGAACCCGACGTTGCGCAGCGCGCCGAGGAAGCCGAACCAGCGCTCCCTCTCCCCCGGCAACGAGATGGCCGTGACGATGTTGCCGTAGGAGCCCCAGAACGCCGTCCGGCCGATGGTGACGACGATCGTCCAGACCAGGACCGCGGCGAAGGACTCCGTGAACAGGTAGGCGAAGAACCCGATCGCCTGGAGCGCGTTCCCGGCCAGCAGCACCTGCTTGGCGCCGACCCGGTCGACCACCGCGCCGATCATCGGGCCCGTCGGGAGCGCCACCGCCGACGCGATCGAGATGGCCAGGCCGACCTGGACCAGGCTGAGCGGCGTGACGGCCAGGAAGTACAGCATCGACAGCGGCATGAAGACGCCACCGCCCAGGGCGTCGACCGCGATGGCCGTGACGAAGCGCCGGTGCTCCCCGATCGAGGGGAACCCGAGACGCGACCCGACCCTGTCCAGCACCGGCCCATCATCCGACCTCGAGTGGGCTTGAGCGCAATTGTTGAGTCGTGCCTCCGGTCCGTCGAGTCGCGCCTCCGGTAGGTCGAAGCGCGCCTTGGGGCGGACCTGGGGCGCGACTCGACGGACCGGAGGCACGACTCAACGTCTAGGGTCCGAGCATGACGTTCTCGATCGTGGCCAGGTCCGACGACGGCGAGTCGTGGGGCGTGGCAGTCGCCTCGAAGTTCCTCGCCGTCGGATCCGCGGTGCCCGCCGCCGTGGCGGGCGTCGGCGCGATCGCCACCCAGGCCGACGCCAACGTCGCCTACAAGGGCCAGGCGCTCGCCCACCTCGACGACGGTGCGACCGCGTCGGTGGCCCTGCAGCGGCTCCTCGAGGACGACGACCAGCGCGACCACCGCCAGGTCGGCCTCGTCGACGTCGAGGGGGCCGCCGCCTCCCACACCGGCGTCGGCTGCCTCGCGTGGGCCGGCTCGCGCACCGGCGACGGCTTCGCGATCCAGGGCAACATCCTGACCGGCGAGGAGGTCGTCCTCGCCATGGAAGACGCGTGGACCGGGGCCGACCCGGACGTGCCGTTCGCGCGACGGATGCTCGCCGCACTCGCGGCCGGCGACGCCGCGGGGGGCGACAGCCGGGGCCGCCAGTCTGCCGCCCTCCTCGTCGTGCGCGAGGGGGCGGGGTACGGCGGGCTCGACGACATCGCCGTCGACCTGCGCGTCGACGACCACACCGCACCGATCCCCGAGCTGGACCGGCTGCTCGACCTCAACGACCTCTACCTGACCGCCTCGACCGAGGAGGAGCAGGTGACCGTCACCGCAGAGCTGCGCCGCGAGCTGGAGGAGCGTGCCCAGGCCGCTGGGCGTGCCGACTTCCACGCCTGGGTCGGGGCGGAGAACTACGAGATGAGGGTCGCGCCCGACGGCTCCTGGATCGACCAGCGCATCCTGGCCATCATCCGCGGCGAAGAGGGCTGATGGCCGGCGGCACCGTGCTGGCCATCGACGCCGGCACGACCGGCGTCACGGCGGTCGTCGTCGCCGCCGACGGCCGCGCCGTGGCCAAGGGCTACCAGGAGTTCGCCCAGCACTTCCTGCAGCCGGGATGGGTCGAGCACGCCCCGGAGGAGATCTGGCAGGCCACCCTGGAGGCCACCCGCGCGGTCCTCTCGCAGGTCGACCAGAGCGAGCTCTGTGCCGTCGGCATCACCAACCAGCGCGAGACCGTGCTCCTGTGGGACCGCGAGACGCTGGGCTCCCCGCGCCGCGCGATCGTGTGGCAGGACCGGCGTACCGCCGACATCTGCACCCGGCTGCGCGACGCGGGCCACGAACCTCGCGTCACCGAGCTGACCGGGCTGCGGCTGGATCCGTACTTCTCCGCCACCAAGCTGCGCTGGATCGCCGAGAACGAGCCGCGCACATGGGGACTCGTCGAAGAGGGCCGCTACGCCGTCGGGACCGTCGACTCCTACCTCGTCGCCCGGATGACGCGCGGGACGTGGCACGTCACCGATGTCTCCAACGCTTCGCGCACGCTGCTCTTCGACCTCGAGCGCGGCGACTGGTCCGACGAGCTGTGCACGCTGTTCGGCGTCCCCCGCGACGCGCTGCCGGACCTGGTGCCGAGCTGGGGCGAGATCGGCACGACCGACCCGGGCTCCTTCTGCGGTCTCGAGCTGCCGTTGGCGGGGATCCTCGGCGACCAGCAGTCCGCTCTCTTCGGGCAGACCTGCTTCGACGAGGGCGACAGCAAGTGCACCTACGGCACCGGGTCGTTCATCCTCACCAACACGGGATCCTCGATCGAGCGCTCCGATGCAGGCCTGCTGAGCACAGCCGCTTGGCGCGCCCCCGACGGCGCCATGACCTACGCCAACGAGGGCGCGATCTTCGTGACCGGCGCTGCTGTCCAGTGGCTGCGCGACGGGCTGCAGATCGTCGGCTCTGCCGCCGAGACGGCCGCCGTCGCGGCCACCGTCGAGGACACCGAGGGGGTGGTCTTCGTCCCGGCGCTGACCGGTCTCGGAGCGCCGCACTGGGACCCGCACGCCCGCGGCCTGATCATCGGGCTCACCCGCGGCACGACGCGCGCCCACCTCGTCCGCGCGACGCTGGAGGCGATCGCGTTCGAGGTGCGCGACGTGCTCGAGACGATGCCCGCTGGTCCCTCGGCGGAGCGCCCTC
The DNA here is from genome assembly GCA_963723195.1 of uncultured Actinomycetota bacterium. Taxonomy (GTDB): domain Bacteria; phylum Actinomycetota; class Actinomycetes; order Propionibacteriales; family Nocardioidaceae; genus Nocardioides. The sequence goes on along the minus strand of CAVRPU010000015.1, from coordinate 349,028 downwards.
TGCGCGTCGACGGCGGGGCGGCCGCCAACGACCTGCTCTGCCGCATCCAGGCCGACCAGATCGGAGCTCCCGTCGAGCGGCCCGAGGTGGTCGAGACGACCGCGCTCGGCGCAGCGTTCGTGGCCGGCCTCGGGGTCGGCGTCTGGGAGTCCACCGACCAGCTCCGCGAGACCTGGGTCCTCGACCGTCGGTTCGACCCGTCCGACGACCCCGACGTACGCGAGAAGGCGGACGCCGCCCACCGTCGCTGGTCCGCCGCCGTCGAGCGCTCGAAGGGCTGGGCCACCGTCTGAACTTGGGATAGTCCCTGACGTCTGGGTTGCTCGAACGGCGTGTCAGCAACCCAAATGTCAGGGACTATCCCAATTTTTCGAGGGCCTTGGCGGCGCGGTCGCGGGTCTTGGTCGCGTCGGACAGGGCGGCGCGGGCATCGCTGAGGGTCTCCTCGGCGTCGGCGAGCTCCTCGTCGGTCTCCTCCGAGGCGGTCTCGAGGTCGCCCAGCCTGCTGCGCAGCTCGTCCATCTCCGCCTGGAGCTGGAGGGCCCGCGCCTCCAGGGTCGACACGGCCTCCTGGGCGACCTCGGCGGCCGCACCCGTCTCCTCGACCACGGCCTCGGCGGCGGCCAGCGCCTCCTGCGCCTCCCGACGGGCGCGCTCGTCCTTGATCTCGTCGGTGTCGGGTACGACGTGCAGGTCGGGCCGCTCCGGCGCCGCAGCGGCGCGCGGGCTCGCCGCGAAACCGAGGGCGTCCGGCAGCGCCACCGCCGCTGCGACGTCCACGGCATCGACCCCGGTCGACGACAGCGCCGCCACCAGCAGGCCGCTGCGCACCGCCTCGGCCGCCCCGGCGTCGAGCATCGCCGCGGTCAGGGTCGCCTCGACCTGGTCGGCGACCGCCTGGGTCACGCGGACGCCCTCCTCGGCGGCAGTCGCCCGCGCCCGAGTGGTGACCGCGGCCGTCAGCTGGCGGCGCTGCCGGGTCAGCGCGCGCAGGTCGTCGCCGGCCAGGTTGGCCTGGGCCTCCCGCAGGGCCTCCCCCACCCCGAGCACCTGCTCGACCTGCTCGGCCTCACGCCGAACCAGGAGGTTGACGACCCAGGCGGCCATCGAGGGCTTCTTGAGCGCCTTGACCGCCGGTGCCAGCTCGGACTTCTGCGCCTTCAGCTCCTTCGCCCGCGCGTCGCGCAACGGCGTGAAGTCCGGCAGCGACGCGGCGTACAGCTCGTCGGCGATCGCCAGCAGCTCGCCCTGCGCCATGCGGGGATCCTAGAAGACTGCGAGCGCTGCAGGCGTCAGCGGACGCCTCCGACGATCCCCGACCCGCCGTCAGCGCCCGCGAAGGTGGCGAACTCCACGCAGTGGCCGAAGTAGTCGCAGTCGAAGTAGACGTCGTCGCCGGCCTGGACCCGCGAGACGATCACGCTGCCGCTGTCGGTGTCGAGAGCGAACTCGACCGGGCCGGTGCCCGGCGGGATCGTCAGCACGAACGGAGAGCGGTTGTCGTCACCGATGAAGCGCCACGTCGTCGTCTGGCCGACCTCCCAGGCACCGTCGTAGGACAGCACCGAGTTGTCGTACTGGGCAGGCTCGAGGCGCCAGGTTCCGTCGTCGAGGGGCGCCGGCAGGGTCGTCGACGCACCCTCGGGCTCCTCGGACAGGATCACCCGGCTGCGTACGTCGACCACCTTGCCGTCGGTGACGTCGGACCACTGCGCGTCGGGTCCCGTCGACGGGTCGATCACGTGGGTGCCCTCGGGACCGCTCACGAACACGAGGCCCTGGTCGTGGCCGGCCATCCGAAGCGACTCGCAGTCACTCGAGCACGGCACGGGGTAGGAGGCGATCAGGCGCAGCGGCTCCACCAGGGAGTAGACCGACACGCTCACGCGCCCGTTGCTGCGGGTGAGCCAGGCGACGGAGTAGCGCTGGTTGTCGTAGCGCACGGTGGGCGTGAACGACTCAGGTCGTGCGGGGGCGGGCGCGAGCGTGCGCACGCGGCCGTCGGCCGGCAGGAGGCGGGTGGACTGGTCGGCGCCGAAGAAGACCAGGCCGTACGGCGTCGCCACCGCGCTCGTGCCGAGGTCCATGACGTCCCCCAGCTCGAAGGACTGCCCGCCCAGCGACGTCTTGCCCGACGCAGAGTCGTAGACGCCGCGGGCGCCAGCCGCGAAGTCCATCGCGGGCACCGACGCCGGCGTCGACGCCGGCTCGGGTTCGGGGTTGGCCAGCAGCGCGACCGTGGTGCCGAAAGCGGCCAGGAAGACCGCGGCCGCGGCAGTGCCGTAGCGCCTGTTGCGCCGACGACGCCCGACGCGCCGGATCTCCTCGAGGTCCGTGCGCGGGACCCGTAGGTCGGCGAGCTTGCCATCGAGCGTCTCGCCGACGATGAGATCGATGGTCATGCCCTGGCTCGTTGCCGGGCCAGGGCCAGGAGCCGTCGCAAGTCCGACAGCGCGGCGCTCGTCTGAGCCTGGACGGTCTCGGGCCGGATCGCGAGCGTGTCGGCCACCTCGGACTCCGTCAGGCGCTCGTAGTAGCGAAGGACGATCACCGCGCGCTGGCCCAACGGAAGCTCGCGCATCGCCGCCCAGACGGCGTCGGTGTCGACCAGGTCGCGATCGGCGTTGCGGCGCACCTGCACGTCGGCGTGCGGTCGCACCGGGGTGGTCCGGCGCCGGCCCCAGCCGAGCAGCTCGTTGACCAGCATCTTGCGGACGTACGGCTCGGGGTCGCGACTGACCCGCGGCCAGCGGGCGTAGGCGGCCGCGAGCGCGTGGCGGACGGCGTCCTCGGTCAGCTCGTGGTCGCGCGTGATGGCCCAGGCGACGCGGTACCAACGGTCGCTCGAGGCAGCTACGAACGACTCGAAGCCGTCCTCCAGCTCTGCCTTCATCCGTGCACCTCTTCCACGTGCCGCTCCCGATTAGCGGACCTGTCCCTTAGACGCATCCGGGAATGGTTCGGGTTCATCCCCGTGGTGATGTTTCTTTCGGGTGGTGTCAAGGATGCCGGACCAGACGCGTGGTGACCACTGGTCTTTCGGACGTGGGCGCGCCCAAGTCCCCCTGTACCACTCACAGGATAAGACGACTGAGCGCTCGATTCGGTTGCCCGGCGTGTCCAAACGGCCCTCTGCCGCCTCGGGCCCGCCTCAGGAAGGCGGCAAACGCAGCGTCCAACGGCCCTCGACCGGGTACGGCGGCCACTCGGCCTCGCGCCGCTCGCCGGTCTCCCGCCAGCCGAGTCTCAGGTAGAGGTCCCTGGCCCGGTGGTTGGCCTCCAGGCACCACAGCACCGCCTCGTCGACGCCGCCCGCGGCGATGGCCGACGCCGCCCGCTCGACCCCCGCTCGCCCGAGCCCGGCCCCCCAGCGGGCCGGGTGCACGGCGAGGTGGCGCAGCGTGGTCGCGTCGTACGCCGAGAAGGCGACGAGACCGGTCGGGCCATCGACCACCTCCACGGCGACATCGGGCTCCGCGAGCGTGCGGGTCCACCGCTCCAGCACGGCCACGTCCGGGAACGGGTGCTCAGCGGCCGGGAACACGTGGGCGAGGCCGACCAGGTTGGCCTCCCGCTCGAGGTCGCGCAGCGCGACGGCGTCGCCCTCTCCCGCGTAGCGCCAGACAGGGCTCACGGGCGACCGGCCTCCTCCCAGGTCCGGTGGGCGACGAGCGTCCGCCCGAAGAGGGCACGCAGGTCGTCGTCGGCGACATCGTGAACGGGCAGCCGGGTGACGTCGACGAGGGCGGCGCGCCAGGCGTCGTACGTCGTCAGGTCGGTGGTCTCGACATTGTCGGCGCGCAGCCGGGTGAGCACGCAGCCGCGCACCGTGTCGAGACCCTCGGCGTGCCGGCGCTGCACGACCAGCATCCGGGTGAAGGGCGACTCGGGCGCGGTCGAGAGCAGGCGGTGGGAGGTGGCGACGTCCACCGGCAGGTCGCGCACCTCGACGCCGGTGAAGCTGCCGCGCGGGTCGTTGCGGAACGACCACGCCGCCGATCCCTCGACCGCGGTGAGCTCGAGGTGGAGGTCAGGGTCGGCCAGCGGTCCGACGACCAGCGGCGCCGGGTCGCGGAATCCCTCCCCCAGCCCCACGTCGGGCCACCAGACGCCGTCGGGGTGCTCCGACGTCGGCAGCCCGCGCACCACCAGCACGAGGTGGTTGAGCAAGCTGTCGAAGCGCGCCCCGGGCACCGAGTAGACGTGCCCGTGGCGGCGCGAGACGTCGAACCCGAGGCCGAGCAGCAGCGCCTCCAGGGCGCCGTTCTGGTGGAAGCAGTAGCCGGCGCGGCCGCCTGCGGCGAGCCTGGTGACGACGTCGGCGGGCTCCACCGACGTCGGCCGCCCGAGCATGATGTCGAGGTTCTCGTAGGGCACCGAGTCGAGGTGCGCGCGGTGCAGCGCGACCAGGGTCTCGAGCGTGGCCGGGGGCGCGGCGTCGTACCCGAGCCGGAGGAGGTACGCCGCCAGGGCCCCGTCCAGGGGTCGGCCCTCAGGTCCCGGCGTCATCGTCGTCGTCGAGCCCGCGCTCGATGGCCCAGCGGGTGAGCTCGACGCGGTTGTGCATCTGGAGCTTGCGCAACGTGTTCTGGACGTGGTTCTGCACCGTGCGGTGGGAGATCACGAGCCGCTCGGCGATGACCTTGTACTCCATGCCCTTGGCGACCATCTTGAGGATCTCGGTCTCCCGCTCGGTCAGCTTGGGGGCGTTCGGGTCCTCGGGCTGCGGACCGTCGGCGATCCGCCGGAACTCACCCAGCACCAGCCCCGCGAGGCCGGGGGTGAACACCGTGTCACCGTGCGCGACGCGTCGTACGGCGGCGATCAGCTCCTCCCGCGATGCGGACTTGACCAGATAGCCGGTGGCGCCGGCCTTCACGGCGTCGAGCACGTCGGCGTGCTCACCGGACGCCGACAGGATCAGCACCCGGGCAGACGGGTCCTTGGCCAACACCTCCCGGGTGACCTCGACACCGTTGGGCCCGGGGATCTGCAGGTCGAGCACGACGACGTCGGGCCGCGCGGCCGGGAAGCGGGCGATCGCCTGGTGCCCGTCGGCGGCGACCCCGACGACGTCGAAACCGGCGGTCTGCAGGTCGCGCTCGACGGCGTCGCGCCACATCGGGTGGTCGTCGACGACCATCACCCTGATCCGCTCCGTGCCACCGCTCTCGGTCTCAGCCACGCCGACGACCCTAAGGGTTGGGCGGCGGGCGGTCAGCGGGTCCAGCGGCCGCGGCGATGGCCGAGGGGCTCGTCGTCCGGTCCGATCTCGAGCTCCTCGACGACGACCGTGACCAGCTGCGACCAGCCGACGGGACGCGACTCCTCGTGGCGTACGCCGGCCCACGTCGCCGCGCGCACCAGCCGCGGACCCCATCCCGTGCTGCTGAACTCGCCGTGCGCGAAGGCGCCGCCCGGTGCGGGACCCGTGCCGGCGAACATCTCGGCCAGGTCGCGGTCGGGCCAGGTGAGCAGGGCGACGACCGCGCGGCCGGTCTCCTCGAGCCGCCCGGTCAGGTCGGCGTCGGGATCGAGCAGCGCTACCAGCCGTGCGGGCTCGCCGGCCGCCACCATGAGCGACGTCACCGTCAGCCCGGCCCATCCCCGGCTGTCGGCACCGTCCCCCGCGGTCCACAGCGTCACCCCGCCGCCCAGACGGCCCCGGAAGCGCCGCGCCGGGTCCCGCGAACCCTCGGGCTCCGCGAACGGGTGCCCGGCGTGGATGGTCACGCTCTCGACTCTAGTGTCGGCGGCGATTCGGCCCCTGGGTCTGCCGATGCGCCCGTACGCTCGCCGCGTGACGAACTCGCCCCTCACCGGCTTGAAGACCGCGTACGCCGCGGGCGCGCGCGCGACCGGTCGGGTCCTGGTCAAGACGCACGTGATGAGCGAGGAGCCGCCGAGCCGTGACAAGCGCACGCGGCACTGGCTGCACAGCCTGACCCGCGTCCACGACTCCCTCGCCATCGCGCGGCTCGACGTGCCGTGGTGGACCTACCGGGCGATCGACGTGGTCGACGTCTGGCTCGAGGCACGGCCCGGTCCGGCCCGGGTCTTCGAGTACGGCTCAGGCGCGAGCACCCTCTGGCTGGCCCAGCGCAGCGCCGAGGTGCACAGCGTCGAGCACCACGCGGAGTTCGGCGCGATGATGAGCGAACGCCTGGCCGAGGTGCCCAACGTCCGCCTCGAGGTCGTCGAGGCCCAGCAGTCCGGCAACCCGCGGGTGCCGTCGGGCAAGGAGGGGCACCAGGGGCTCGACTTCGCGGCGTACGTCGACGCCCTGGACCGCGTGGAGGGCGCCTTCGACCTCGTCGTCGTCGACGGGCGGGCCCGCGAGGCTTGCCTGGCCAAGGCGCTGCCGCGCCTGGCGGCCGGGGGCATCGTGGTCTACGACAACTCCGCGCGTCGCAGGTACCGACAGGCGATCGAGGGGAGCGGCCTGCGCGAGCACGCCCTGCGCGGGCTCACGCCGACGCTGCCCTACCCCGACCAGACCTCAGTGCTCGTGCGCACGCGCTGACCTGCTGCTGAGCACGGCGCCGACCAGCGCGCCGGCTCCGGCCAGGGCGACGTCCACGAGGACGAGGATGACGCGCGAGGCCAGGGCCACGGCCGCGGCCTGCGACCCGTCCACGAAGGTCGCCGCCACCGCGACCACGATCGCGTCGCGCACCCCTGCGCCTGCGGGAGCCACGACGACCACCAGCCCGACCGCCCAGCCCACGCCGATGGCCCCGACCATCGCGAGGAGCCCACGCCAGCCGACGTCGCCGAAGGCCTGCAGGAGCACCCAGAGGTGCAGGCCCAGCAGACCCCAGGTCGCGAGCGCCCACAAGGTGGCGCGGCACCATGGCGGGCCGGGCCACCGGCTCGGCCGCCAGCTCGCGCCCGACCAGTCTCATGACGCGGCCGAGCACCGCGGGCAGCACCGTCGGGTGGAGCAGGGCGAGCAGCACCGGGGCAAGCAGCAGCCACCAGGGCGACGCCCACGGCGCGTCGACGACCCAGGGCAGCGTCAGCACCGCGACGAGGAGGCCGGTGACGCCCAGCACCGCCAGCATGACGAGGTTGACCATCACCATCACCCGTGGCGCCGCGCCCCACCGCCGGCCAGCGGAGGCCTGCGCCACGATCGGCCACACGGACCCGGGAACGTACTTGCCCAGCTGGGTGACGAAGAACGTCGAGCCCGCGTCCAGGGTCGACACCGTCACCCCTGCACCGCGCACCAGGCACAGCCACACCTTGCCGATCGCCAGCGTCGCCAGCACGGCGAGCACCGTGGAGCCGGCGAACGCCGCCACGCCGATCGCCTGCAACGCGTCGGCCAGGTCGTCGGCGTCCCGGGCGAGGAGGTAGCCGGCGCCGGCCAGGACGACGACCAGGACCAGCCAGGACCACCAAACGGAGCGCCGGCGTGGAGTGTCGGTCAGAGCCGCACCGCCCGGATCGCGGGGCGATCGTCGTCGGTCAGCGACGTCGTCGACCCGAACCTGGCCTTCTTCGTGTGCTCCAGGGTCGTCTCGATCAGGATGCGGTTGGTCCTGATCAGGTCGGAGATGATCCCGAGCATCACGCTCAGGAAGGCCAGGATCAGGAGCACGGCTCCGAGCAGCAACGACTGGAGGTGGCCGCCGCCCTCACCGATGGACACCAGGACGGCGTAGCGGACGAAGGGCAGCAGTCCGAGCACCCCGAAGAGCAAGGCGCACCAGCCGAAGATCACGTACGGCTTGTACATGATGAAGGACCGCACGATCGCCGCCGCCGACTTGACGACGTGCTGGCCCGTCGACGCGAAGAGCCGGGACTCCCGCGTCTTGGCGTTGGTCTCGACCGGCACGCTCTCGATGCGCATCCGCTTGTTGCCGGCCTGGATGATCGTCTCCATGCAGTAGCTGAACCGCGTGACCGTGTTGAGCCGCATCAGGCTCTCGCGCGAGTAGGCCCGGAACCCGCTCGCGGCATCGGGCAACGTCGTGCCGGCCGCCTTGTTCACCACGCGGCTGCCGAGGCGCTGCAGCCACACCTTGACCGGCGAGAAGTGCTCGACCAGGTGCACCTGCCGGTCCGCGATCACGATGTCCGCCACCCCCGCGACGATCGGCTGGACGAGGTCCGTGATGCGGTCCTGGGGGTACTGGTTGTCGCCGTCGGTGTTGACCACGATGTCGGCGCCGATCGAGAGCGCGTAGGTGACGCCGTCCTGGAAGGAGCGACCGAGCCCCTGCGTGCCGGCGTGCCGGACGAAATGGGTGACCCCGAGCGAGCGCGCCACCTCGACGGTGCGGTCGGTGCACCCGTCGTCGATGACGACCACCACGATCTCGTCGACCCCCTCGACCTGCCGCGGGATGGAGCGCAGCACAGCCGGCAGCGTCTCCTCCTCGTTGAGGCAGGGGATCTGGACGACCAGCTTCATGGGGACCTCGTGGCGAGCGGCAGCGGGCACCCCGAGTCTAGGGAGACGAGCGCGCCAGCGAGAGGAAAAGCAAAATCCGATGCCACTGGATCCGTCGATCTCCGGACGCCTTCACCCAGGGCGACGACAATGACGGGCGTGTCCAGATCGACCCGCACCGAGACGACCTCGGCGACGCCGCACGGCGTGCCGTCATGGGCGTCCAGGCGCGCGCCCTGGCTCCTGTTCTGCGTCAGCTTCCTCGTCTACGCGGCCACCGCATCGCGCGGCCTCGTCAGCCTCGACGTGCGGACCGCCTACATCGCGTCGTGGCGCATCGCGTCCTCCGGAGTTCCCTGGATCGAGGGACTCGTCCTTCCCGAGATCGACACCCACCCGTTCCGTGAGGTGTGGGTGCTCGAGGCCGTCAACGGCCACACCGTCATCGGCCGGTCCCCGGGAGTCGTGGCATCGGGCCTCCCCAGCTACTGGCTCTTCGGCTCGGCCGGCCCCACGAACACGCCAGGTGCGTTGACCGCCGCACTGCTCACCGCCGCGGCCGTCACGCTGATGTTCCTCGCGCTACGCGTCCACCTGCCACAGCGCCACGCGCTTCTCTGCGCCGCGGTGTTCGGCTTCGCCACCCCGGTGTGGAGCATCGCCGCCAACGGGCTGTGGCCCCACACGCTGACCGTCCTGGGCATCGCCGGGATGGCCTGGGCCGCTGCGCGGGACCGGTGGTGGCTGGTCGGACTGTTCGGAGGCGTCGTGGTGTGGGGCAGGCTGCACGCAGCCGTCATCGTCGCGATCCTCGGACTGCTCGTCGGGGTCAGGCGCCGACAACCGGGCATCGTGGTCAAGGTCGCCACGATCAGCGTGGCCAGCCTCGTGCCGATGAGTCTGTGGACGCGCTGGATGTACGGCGACTGGAACCCGATGGCGTCGTACGACACCACGGTCTTCACGGGCTATGCCCAAGAGAACCGGTTCAGCGTCGTGAACCACCTGGGCTTCTGGGTCTCGCCGGACCGAGGGCTGTTCGTGTGGACGCCGGTCCTCCTCCTGCTCCTCCCGGCGCTGGTGCGGTCGTGGCGGACCCTCCCGGACTGGAGCCGTGCGCTGGCCCTGGGCGGTCTCGCCTACACCCTCGTGCAGCTCACCTTCAACCGCTTCAGCGGCGGGGACGGCTTCTACGGCTACCGACTCGGGCTCGAGCTCCTCGCGGCGGTGACACCGGCTTTCGCCCTGTCGTCACCGGCACTCGGGGGCGTGGCACGGCGCCTCGTCGGACCGGTGCTGGGACTCCAGCTCTTCGTGGTCTTCCTGGGGGCGTCGATCGACGCGTTCTTCGTCGGCGCCGACGACGTCTGGACCCACAACGCGTTCGTGAACGCCCTCGTTGGTGCCCCGGCGGTCGTCGCGCCGCTTGCCGTGCTGAGCGTCTTCGGTGGCTGGCTGGCCCAACGCGCCTGGCAGCGGTCCGAAGCGGTCGTCAGCCGCGAGGCCCCGGTGTCCGCGGGACCGTGAGCTCCCACTCGGTTCCGTAGGAGCCGGTGTCGAGCCGCACCGTCCCTCCGAGGTCGGCGACGCGGCCGCGGATCGACTCCGCGACCCCCAGACGCCCCTCGCCCGCAGCGGCCTCGAGCCTGCCCTCGGGGATGCCCGGCCCCTCGTCGCGCACACTCACGACCACGTCCTCACCGACCACCTCGAGCAGCACCCACGCTCGGGAGTCGGGCCCGACGTGGACGATCACGTTGTCCAGGCAGGCGCGCACCACGGCGACCACCTCGGCGCCGCGCTGCGCGTCGATCGGGACCGGGTCGCCGGGCGTCGCGACCGACACCGTCTGGGTCGCCAGCCCTTGGAGCTCGAGCCCAAGGTCGCGTCGCGCAGGGGTCGACGAGGTGTCGACGCTGTCCTGCCGGCGGATCAGCGAGCGCAGGTTGGCCTCCTGCTCCCCCGCCATCCGGCCGAGCACGGCGACGTCGCCGCCGAGCTCGCCGCCGCGGCGCTGCACCAGCGCCAGCACCTGCAGCACGCCGTCATGGACCGCGCGGGCCAGCCGTGCCCGCTCCTCGGCGACGGCGGCCGCGCGCAGGGCCCGGTCACGCTCGACGGCCATCGCGACCAGCGACCCGCTCAGGTAGCCGACGACCGGGCCGGCGATCATCAGCAGGAAGACGTTGCCGTAGTTGGCCTGCGTCACCTCGTCGCGAATGGCCAGGTCGACGACGGAGAGGCACGCGCCCGCCACCAGGCCGCCGATCCAGCGCCAGTGGATCGCCCACGCCAACAGGGCTCCCGCGACCCAGAACCCTGGCACGGTCGCGTTGAACTCCGGACCCTTGACCACCGGCGTCAGCGCCATCAGGGCCACCGCCAGGGCCAGGTCGGCCAGCAGGAGCGGCGGTCGCCGGCGACCGGCATCGGCATAGGCCCAGATGGCGAAGGCGGTCCAGGCCACCATCACGGCGACCAGCACCAGGGCGAGCTCGGGACGCTCGAAGTTGTCGCGTCGATAGACGTTCAGGACCACCGCGTTGACCAGGACGACCACCCGGACGACGACGAGGGCGCGGTAGAGCCGGTCCTCGACAGCGACGGCCGCTGCCGCGTCGACGGCGGGCGCCGACCGCTCGGACCGGATCAGGACGCCTTCTTGTGCTCGGCGCCGGGGCCCGGGTTGAGGTCCGGGTCGCCTTCGTCGAGGGCAGGTACGTCGGCGTCGGCAACGTCGCTCGCCGCGGCCTCGTCAGCCGCTGCCTTGGCCCGCCGCGCCTCCTCCTTGGCGGCCTCCTTGGCCCCCTGGGCGGCCTTCGTCGCCAGCTCCTTCGCGCGGCCGGCGTACATGTCGACGTACTCCTGCCCGGAGAGCCGCATGATCTCGTACATGATCTCGTCGGTGATCGAGCGCAGCACGAAGCGGTCGTTCTCGAGACCCTCGTAGCGCGAGAAGTCCAGCGGCTTGCCGAAGCGGACGCCGGGGCGGATGACCGACCCGAACTTCTTGCCGGGAGGAGCCACGACGTCGGTGCCCAGCACGGCGACCGGGATCACCGGCACCTTGGTCTCCAGCGCGAGGCGCGCCACGCCCGTCTTGCCACGGTAGAGCCGGCCGTCGTGGGACCGGGTGCCCTCGGGATAGATCCCGAACAGGTCTCCCTCCTCGAGGATCCGGCGCGCCGACGACAGCGCGCCCTCGGCGGCCGAGGCACCCGCGCGGTCGATGGGGACCTGACCGGCGCCGGAGAAGAACTTGCGCTGGAACCAGCCCTTCAGGCCGGGGCTGTTGAAGTACTCCGCCTTGGCCACGAACGTGACGCGGCGCGTCAGCGTGAGCGGCATGAACAGCCAGTCGGCGTACGACAGGTGGTTGCTGGCGAGGATCGCGGGACCGTCCTCCGGCACGTGCTCCTCGCCCTCGACGACGGGTCGGAAGATGATCCGGAGCAGGGGGCCGATGGCCACCCACTTCAGGAACCAGTAGAACACCGCGCCTCCCAGCCCGCTCGGCCGTCTGGCGTCCGTCCCGACACGGCCGCCGCTTCCGAACAGTAGCCCTCCGCGCGGCGAACACCCAGCCATGACCAGCCGTGAGGTGGGGTGGCGTCGGGGCGGGGGCGGGGTGAATGATGCGCGCCATGCCGCCGGTCCTGCCGCACGCCGCACCGCTCTCCCTCGCCGCCCGGCCCGACGAGACCGGGGGGCGCCCGCTGGGCGTCCTGCTGGTGCACGGCTTCACCAGCACGCCCGACTCGCTGCGGGCATGGGGCGAGTCACTGGCGGCGCGTGGCTACGCCGTCGAGGTTCCGCGTCTCCCCGGTCACGGCACGACCTGGCAGGAGCTGAACCACACCCGATGGGAGGACTGGTACGCCGAGGTGGACCGCACCTTCGTCCAGCTCCGGTCGCGAACCGACGCGGTCGTCGTCGGCGGCCTGTCGATGGGCGGCGGACTGGCGCTGCGGCTGGCCGCCGACCGCCCCGAGGAGCTGGCCGGCCTCACCCTGGTCAACCCGGCCTGCAACATCGACCGCAAGGACACCAAGCTGCTGCCCGTGCTCAAGTACGTCGTGCCCGCGATGCCCCCGATCGCCAACGACATCAAGAAGCCCGGCGAGACCGAGCACGCCTACAAGTGGACCCCGCTGAAGGCGGGCCACTCGATGCTGCAGGGGTACGCCGGCGTGAGGCGCGACCTGGCGCGGGTGACCGCGCCGCTGCTGATCTGGCGATCGGTCGAGGACCACGTCGTCGACCCGTCGTCCGCTCGGATCATCGCCGCGTCGGTCTCCTCGCGCGACTTCGAGGAGCGGCTCCTCACCGACAGCTATCACGTGGCCACCCAGGACAACGACGCCGAGCGGATCTTCACCGAGTCCGCCGAGTTCGTCGAGCGCGTCACCGCCGAGTCGGCCGGCTGACACCCTCCCACTCCCGCTGGTTGAGGAGGGACGAGGTCACCCGTCCGCTGGTTGAGGAGGGACGAAGTCCCGTCTCGAGACCTGCTCCGCAGCGACTGTCTCGAAACCACGCTGAACAGGTAACCCCGCCCGGTCTACCCTCGGACGTGTGACAGAGCGCAGCGAGGACGAGCTCTGGCGCTCCATCGTCGACAACTACGGCGACCGCGCCGAGCTCGCGGAGGAGGACGTCTCCCCTCCCCCAGCCCGCGCCCATCACGCCCGAGGCCGTGGCCGCCGACGAGCCGGAGGAGCGATTCGTCCCGCCGGCACCGCCACCCCTCCCGCGGCCCGACAACAAGCGCCTGGTCGCGTGGGCGGGCGTGCTCGGCGTCCCGTTGCTCCTCCTGGTCCTGGTGCTGGTGTCGTTCCGCCCGCCGACGCTCATGTCGTATGCCTTGGTTGCCTGGTTCGTCGGCGGCTTCACCTACCTGGTGCTGCGGATGCCGCGCGGACCGCGCGACCCCGAGGACGACGGGGCGCGTCTCTGAGGAAATTCTTCGCGTAAGGGACCACTTGGCTGGGGTTCCCGCCTACGATCCTCTCGGGACTCCGGGGGGAATCACCGATGGCAATCATCGACCAGGCGCGCGCAGCTGGCCGTCGACACCAGTGTCGACGAGCCAGCCGCGACCATCTCCGCGCGCCAGGTCGCCTGGACCTGAGGCTATCTGGTGGCTCGTCGGCACCCTCGCCTGGGCAGCCCTGTGCGTGTACGTCCTCAACGCCGTCGATCTTCCTCGGGATCAGGGGGAGACGGCCGTACCTTCAGGAGACGCTCACCACTGCTCGCAGCGTTCACGCCCGACGGCTGGTGGGCCTGCGACTGATGTATCTCTGGTTCGTCCTGGTGTTCCTGCGGGGCCTCACCGGGCGCACCTGGCTCGCGCTCGCCCTCATGCTGGACCTCGTGCTCTGTCCTCGCCGCTGTCAACGTCGCCAAGCTGGGCATGCGCGGCAGAACCGCTCGTGCCCTCCGACGTCGAGTACCTGTCGAGCCTGGGGTTCCTGGCTCGACATGGTGCCTGGACAGTCGTTGCTCGGCATGGTCGGCGCCGTCTCCTGGCCGTCACCGATCTTGATGTGGGCCGTCGCGCATGTTGCCGGGGTCCAGAGCCCGCGCGGGCGCGTTCGGGCATGTGGCGCCTGCGCACCCGGGTCGCTGTCTGTGCTGCGTGGCGGGCGGCCTCCTCGTGGCCACGCCCGGCTTCCACTCGGGCGGCCAACCCCTGGCGCGAGGCTCTTCGACGCCGACGTCGACGCAGTGGGCGCAGTGGTCCCAGCACGACAACTACGTCGATCAACGGCTTCCTGGCCGGCGCCCTCTACGACCTGCCCGTCGGGCCCATGGAACGACCTGCTGGCTACACACGCGAGCGCCTGGACGCCATCGTCGCCACCTACACGGCCGAGGCGGGTCGGCTCAACGCGTCGCGTGGGGCCGCAGGGCTCGCCGGCGTCAACGTGGTGGTGGTGCTCTCCGAGAGCTTCTCCGATCCAGGCCGGCTGCGTGGAGTCCACCTGCAGGACGACCCGATCCCCCGGATCAGGTCGATCATGAGCGCCACCACCTCCGGAGAGCTCCTCGTCGGTGACTATGGAGGAGGCACCGCGAACGTCGAGTTCCAGGTCCTCACCGGCATGCGGAACGAGGTCTTCGCTCCTCAGCTGGGAGTGCCGTTCCAGCAGCTGGTGCCGACGAACGATCGTTTCCCCTCCCTCGCGCAATGGTTCACCGCGCGCGGGCACGAGGCGATCGCCGTTCACCCCTTCTCCGGCGAGATGTACCGCCGCCGCGAGGCCTACCCGCGGCTGGGGATCTCGTCCTTCGTCGAGGAGTCCGATCTCGACCCGGCCAACGACCGGCGGCACGGCAAGTACGTCGACGACGCCGCCGCGTTCGACGAGGTGCTCGCGAGACTGCGAGAGTCCCGGCGACCGCTCCTCGCCAACCTGGTGACGATGCAGAACCACCAGCCCTACGCCGACCAGTACCCCGATCCGGTCACGGTCGGCGTCGACGGCGCATCGGCCGAGGAGCAGGCGGCGGTCGGGCAGTACGCCCGCGGCCTTCGCAGAACCGACCAGGCGGTGGCCGGGTTCCTCGACGATCTCCGACAGCTGCCCGAGCCGACGGTTGTGGTGCTCTACGGCGACCACCTGCCGGGGGTCTACCCCGCCTCGATCAAGGAGTTGAACCAGGGGACCAGCCTCTACCGCACCCCGTTCTTCATCTGGCGCAGCGACGGGGCCAACCGTCCCGAACGCGTCGGGAGCGTCAGTCCCAACCAGTTGTTGCCGCTGATGCTGGACGACGATGAACACGCGGGTTCCGCCGTACGTCGCCCTCCTCGACGCGGTGCGAGCTCAGGTGGCGGCGACCCAACGCGGCACGTTCGTGCTACCCGACGGGACCACCCAGCGAGCACGAGGCGCAGCTACCCGAGTCAGCGCGGCAGTGTTCTCGAGGACTACCGCCTGGTGCAGTACGACCTGGCCGTCGGCAACCGGTGGACTGAGGCTGCGCTCTTCGGCGACGCTCCCTAGAGGGACTCCGAGCGCGCGAGCACCGCCGCCCCGACCAGGCCGGCCTCCGGGCCGAGCTGTGCCGCGACCAGCGGTGGCACCAGCCGCTGGGCGGCGCCGACCAGGCTGCGGGTGAGCGCGGATCGTGCGGGATCGAGCAGCCGGTCGCCGGCGGCCGAGACGCCTCCGCCGACCACCACGACGTCCGGGTCCAAGGCCGCGACCAGGTTGGCGACCCCGACGCCCAGCCAGTCGCCGACGGAGGCGAACGCCTGTCGCGCGACCAGGTCGCCGTCGGCGGCTGCGGCCGTGACCATCGGGCCCGTCAGCCGCGCGGGGTCGCCTCCGCACAGCTCCTCCAGGAGGGTCGGCTCGAGGCCGATCCGCGCCCGGGCCAGCCGGACCAGGGCGTGGCCCGAGGAGTACTGCTCCCAGCAGCCCTCTCCCCCGCACGGGCACGGATGCCCGCCGGGCACGACCTTCATGTGCCCGAACTCGCCGGCCATCCCGTTGTGGCCGCGCAGCACCCGGCCGTCGAGCACGACGGCCCCGCCGATGCCGGTGCCGAGCGTGACCATCAGCGCCGACCGGGTGCCGCGCGCGGCGCCGTACGTCGACTCGGCCAGGGCCGCGCAGTTGGCGTCGTTGTCGAGCGCCACGGGGACGCCGAGCCGCTCGGCGAGGCGCGCCCGCACCGGCTCGCCGCGCCACGGCAGGTGCGGCGCGAACATGACCCGCTCCCCTGCCGCGTCGACGAAGCCCGCGGCGGCCAGCCCGAGCCCGGCGAGCAGATCGCCGTCCGCGGCGGCGAGCGTGGCCTCGACCACGGCGTCCTCGACCAGTCGTGGCGGCACGTGTCGTGCGGGGGTGCTGCCGAGGACGGTACGGCGGACCCGGCCGTCGGCCTCGACCACTCCGGCGAGCACCTTGGTGCCCCCTACGTCGACGCCCACCCAGACCGGCGGACGGGTCACGGCGAGCTCACCCCGCCGGCACCCGGGCGAGGTCGGCGGCACCGATGAGCCCGGCCGTGTTGCCCAGCGAGGCCGGCCGGATCTCGAGGACGGGACGGTGCCCACGCCCGGTCAGCTCGCGCTCGAAGGCCACCCGCGTCGGCAGCAGGAGCAGGTCACCCGCGGCGGCCACGCCTCCACCCAGGACGACGGCCGCGGGATCGAGAACCGCTGCCAGCGAGGCGATGCCCTCGCCGAGCCACCGTCCCAGCGGTGGCCAGCTGGTCGATCGCGAACGCGTCGCCCTCCTGCGCCGCTGTGGTGATCAGCGGCCCGTCGATCGCCTCCACCGACCCGGCGCGCTCGATGAGGGGCCGCGCCAGCATCGACCCCTCGGCGGCCTCGGCGCGAGCGGTGCGGACCATCGCGGTGCCGCTGGCGTACTGCTCCCAGCAGCCCCGGTTGCCACAGCCGCAGAGCCGACCGCCGGGCTCGATCCGCAGGTGGCCCAGCTCGCCCGCCACGCCGAACGCGCCGCGGAAGAGCCGGCCGTCGAGCACCAGCCCGCCGCCGACCCCCGTGCCGACCGTGACCATGACCTGGTCGTCGACGTCGGCGCCTGCGCCGAAGCGGAACTCGCCCCACGCCGCGGCGTTGGCGTCGTTCTCGACCACGACCGGGAGGTCGATCCGCGCCTCGAGCTCACCGCGCAGGTCGAGGTCGCGCCAGGCGATGTTGGGAGCGAAGAGCACCGTGGAGCGCGCGCTGTCGATGTAGCCCGCGGCTCCGACGCCGACCGCAGTCACCTGGTGGCGCCGGCTGAGCCGCGCCACGAGACCGGCGATGGCCTCCTCGATCGCCTCGGGGTCCTGCGCCGGCGACTCGACGCGCAGCTGCTCGAGCACGTTGCCCTGCTCGTCGACGACGCCCCCGGCGATCTTGGTGCCCCCGACGTCGACGCCGACCGTCAGGCTCATCCGTCCTCCTCCAGATCGGGGTCCTGCTCGTCGGGGTCCTGCTCGTCGGCGTCGACCTCGACCGCGTCGTCGAGGTCGATGTGCTCGACGCCGGAGCCGTCCGCACTCCCGGCTCGCCGGTCCTCGACGTTAGCGGTCGCGAGCATCGCCGCCAGCGCCCGGCTCAGTGAGCGGGCGGAGTCCGCGAGGTGGTCGACGGCCTCGGGGCTGGTCCGACGCACCAGCGCGACCGCCCGGCAGACCGGGCAGTAGCGACACTCCTCGCCCCCGGTCGCGAGGTGCTCGTCGATGTCGTGCACGGCCGCCGCCGCGCGGTCGCCGATGTCCGTGAGCCCGTCGCCGAGATCGGCACCGTGGTCGCGGGCCACGCCGGCGAGAGCCGCGAACAGGCGCGCCGCCTCATCGGCCAGGGACCCGACCGGCTCGCCCGGACCCGGCTCGCCGGGCTGGCTGGTCGGTCACGACGCGCTCTCCTCGAACCGGACGCGCAGCTCCCCGTCCTCCAGGCCGGCCGCCGCGACCCGGTGTCGGGCCAGTCCGGCCGGCAGCGTGAGCAGCCGACGGTAGGACCCGATGGTCACCACGAGCTCGTCGCCGGTGCGCGCCAGGTCGACCTCCGAGCGGTCGACCAGCGGCAGCGAGAGCCGCAGCACCGCGCCCGAGCGGGTGCGGCCGATGCGGAAGGGACCAGGCCCCTCGGGCAGCGCGAGCGGGTCGTGACCGTCGTACAGCTCCTCGGCCAGGCGGCGCAGGGCGTCGACACCGACGGGCTCGGCGGGCCGGTACAGCGAGGTCCACACCGGCAGCCCGGCGAAGGACTGCGTGACCTCCTCGAGCACCCCGTCCTGGGCGAGCACCCAGCCGGCCCTCCAGTCGTCGGCGCCGTCCGCGGGAAAGACGCGGTTGGCCACGACTCCGTCGACCCGGTAGCCGAAGAGCGAGAGCGTCGTGTAGGACCGGCGTGCCTCGGCGAGCACGACCTGCTCAGGGGTCAGGACCAGCCGCACGGATGCGGTCGGCCCGGTCAGCAGCGACCGGACCTCGTCGAGCTCGTGGTGGAGCCGCTCGATCGCGGCGAAGACGTCGTCCTCGGGCATCGGCACCCCGGCGGCCCGGCTCAGCACGGGCCTGAGCGCGCGGACGACGCGGCGCTCGACCGGGAAGACCCGCTGCATGTACCACCCGAGGGCTTCGGGAAGGGCCAGCAGCCGCAGCGTCTCCGCGGTCGGTGCGCAGTCGACGATGACGACGTCCCAGTCCCCCGCCAGCGCGTGCACCCGCAGCTCCAGGAGCGCCAGCACCTCCTCCGCGCCGGGAATGACGGTCAGCTCCTCGGCTGCCACCGGGTCGACACCCGCAACGTCCAGGACAGCCAGCAGGTAGCGCTGGATCTCCGCCCAGGACTGCTCGAAACGCCGCTGTGCGTCGACCTGCTGGACGAACAGCCGGTCGGCCACCTCGGTGGGCTCACCGCCGACCGGCACGCCGAAGGCGTCGGCCAGCGAGTGGGCCGCGTCGGTCGAGAGCACCAACGTCCGCAGACCCGAGGCCGCACAGGACGCGGCGGTGCCGGCGGCAACCGTGGACTTGCCCACGCCGCCCTTGCCGGTGAAGAGGAGTACGCGCATCTCGGACCGCGCGTTGATCAGCGCGACTCGACGCGCTTCTTGAGACCCTTCAGCGCGGTGTCGATGATCATCTTCTCGCCCTTGCGCTTGATCATCCCGATGAGCGGGATGGACAGGTCGAGGGCGAGCCGGTAGGTCACCTCGGTCGACCCGTCGCCACGGTCGCTGAGGGAGTAGGCGCCGTCCATGCTGGTGAGCACCTTGCCCTCCACCAGCGACCAGGTCACCTCGTCGTAGCCGTCCCACTCGTAGGCCAGCGTGTACTCGTCCTTGATGGGGGCGACGTCCAGTACGAAGAACACCTCGTCCGCCCAGCCGCCGGACTCCGAGCGCACCTCGGCCCGCTTCACGCCCTTCGCCCACTCCGGGTAGGCCTCGAAGTCGCCGATGACCTCCATGACCTCGGCGGGCGCGGCGTCGATGACGATCGAGGACGACGTCTGCTCGGCCACCTGGCTCCCCTCTCCGGACTCGCCCGGACACCTGCATCCGGGCACGCGGAGCGTACCCGACGCCGTACGCCGCCCCACGTGGCGGGACGACATCCGACCCGGCGGTAACCTGCGCCCGTGCGAGAGTTCGCGGCCCCGCTCACCGTCGAGGTCCCCCGCACCGGCAACCTCACCGACGACGTCGTCCGCAACGCCGGTGAGGCTCCGGAAGCGGTGGTCCTGCGACGGCGGGTCGACGGGGTCTGGCACGACGTCACCGCCGCCACCTTCCTCGCCGAGGTCACTGGCGTGGCCAAGGGCATGATCGCGGCCGGCGTGGCCGCCGGCGACCGGGTCGCCCTGGTGTCGCGGACCCGCTACGAGTGGACGCTGGTCGACTACGCGATCTGGTTCGCCGGGGCCGTGTCGGTCCCGATCTACGAGACCTCGTCGGCCGAGCAGATCTCGTGGATCCTGCGTGACTCCGCCGCCACCGCCGTCGTGGCCGAGGGGTCGACGCACACCGCGCGCGTGGCATCGGTGCGCGGCGACCTCGCCGCCCTCCACCACGTGTGGTCGCTGGACGACAACGCCGTCGACGTCCTCACGCGCCTCGGTGCCGACATCTCCGACGACGAGCTCGAGGCCCGCCGCACGGCCGCGACGCCCCTCGACCTGGCGACCCTGATCTACACCTCGGGCACCACGGGCAGGCCCAAGGGATGCATGCTCACGCACGGCAACTTCCTCTTCGAGCTCGGCGTGGCGGTGCCGGAGCTGCACGAGCTGTTCACGCCCGGTGACGAGGCGGACGAGGCGTCCACGTTGCTGTTCCTCCCCCTCGCGCACGTCTTCGCCCGCATCATCCAGATCGGCTGCGTCAAGGCCCGCGTGACGCTGAGCCACTCCTCCGACGTGAAGACCCTGACCACCGACCTCGGCGAGGTCCGGCCCACGTTCGTGCTGGGCGTCCCCCGGGTCTTCGAGAAGGTGTTCAACACCGCCTCCCAGACGGCGACCGCGGACGGACGGGGTGCCCTCTTCGAGCGCGCCGCCGAGGTGGCGGTGGCCTGGTCGCGCGACCAGGACGCGACGGCAGGCTCGCGACGGCGCCGACCGGCCGAGATCGCGCACTCGGTCGCCGTGCGCGCGCAGCACGCGCTCTTCTCCCGGCTCGTCTACGCGCGGCTCAGAGAAGCTCTCGGTGGCCGCTGCCGCTATGCCATCTCGGGCGGCGCGCCGCTCGGCGACCGGCTGGCCCACTTCTACCGCGGCATCGGGCTGACCGTCCTGGAGGGTTACGGGCTCACCGAGACGACCGCTGCCCTGACGGTGAACCTGCCCGACCAGCTCAAGGTCGGGACGGTCGGCCGGCCCCTGCCCGGCACGGCGGTGCGCGTGGACGACGACGGCGAGCTCCTGTTCCGCGGCGGACAGGTGTTCGCGGGCTACTGGGGCGACGAGGAGGCGACGTCGGAGGCCCTCGACAGGAACGGCTGGTTCCGCAGCGGTGACCTCGGCGAGGTCGACGACGAGGGCTTCGTCCGGATCACCGGCCGCAAGAAGGAGATCCTGGTGACCGCGGGCGGCAAGAACGTCGCCCCCGGCGTGCTCGAGGACCGGGTGCGCGCCCACCGCCTGGTCTCGCAGTGCCTGGTCGTCGGGGACGGACAGCCGTTCATCGCCGCGCTGGTGACGCTGGACGAGGACGCCGTCAGCGCATGGGCTCGGCACCGGGGCAAGCGGCCCCGCGTCGCGGACCTCGTCGACGACCCGGACCTGCTCGCGGAGATCCAGGGCGCCGTCGACGAGGCCAACACCGTCGTCTCCCGGGCCGAGTCGATCCGGAGGTTCACCGTGCTCGCCCGTGACTGGACCGAGGAGGGTGGCCAGCTCACCCCCAGCCTCAAGCTCAAACGCAACGTCGTCCTGCGTGAGGCCAAGGACGACATCGCCGGCTTGTACCTCGCCTGAGCGCTGCGCGGGGGGACCTCGCCGACTCCGGTACCTTGCGGTCTAGACCGCTGGTGGAGTTGTCTTGTCTTTACTTTCGGCGGGGCGCCCAAAATGCTGAAAGCCCCACGAAAGCAAAGACCGCGACGCTATAAAAGTCGAGTCCCAAGACCGCGGGTCGACTCCCTCGGCAGCCTCCGGGGGTTCAATGATCTCGGGTCTGCAGGGGAGGGCGCATCGCACCAGCGCTCGACCCGATTCCGAAAGGAACCCCAAGCCCACCATGGACCGCCGCAAGCTTCTCCTCGTCGCCGCCGCGATCGTCGCCGCGCTCGGCGCCGTTCTCGTCTTCCTCTACGTCCGCGGTGCGGACCTTCGCGCCGAGGCGCAGTACGACACCCGCGACGTCCTCAAGGTCGTCACCCTGATCGAGCAGGGCGAGACGATCGAGGACGCCGCTGCCGCCGGCAAGATCGCGCTGGAGGCGGTGCCCTCCAACCAGGTGCTGCCCGACGCGCTGGCCAGCACGAGCACGCTGACCGGCCAGGTCGCCGTCACCAACCTCTACCCCGGCGAGCAGATCATCTCGAGCAAGTTCGGCGGGGCCGCGGAGAGCAGCGCGCTGCCGATCAAGGATGGCGACATGGCGATCTCGGTGAACCTCACCGACCCCGCCCGCGTCGCCGGCTTCGTCAACCCGGGGTCGGAGGTCGCGATCTTCGTGTCCGGCACGCTGGAGGGAACTCGCAGGTGCCACCGGCGAGACCGCCAGCCTGCAGTTCTCCCGCCTGCTGCTGCCGCGGGTCACCGTGCTCGGCGTCGGGTCGACGACACCGGTGTCGACGACCGTCACCGACGAGGAGGGCGCGACCACCACCGAGCAGCTGCCCCGCACGCTGCTCACCTTGTCGCTGCCGCAGAAGCAGGCCGAGAAGGTCCTCTTCGCCTCCGCCAACGGTGAGCTGGCCTTCGGACTCCTGACCGCCGACAGCGAGGTCGGACCCAACAATGGCGTCACCGCCCAGAACCTCTTCGAGGAATGATGCCGCGTGCCCATCGTCGTCGACCCTGACCTGACGGTCGTCGAGAAGCTCCGGGCGACT
Source organism: uncultured Actinomycetota bacterium (assembly GCA_963723195.1). Classification (GTDB taxonomy): domain Bacteria; phylum Actinomycetota; class Actinomycetes; order Propionibacteriales; family Nocardioidaceae; genus Nocardioides. The sequence continues at coordinate 326,587 of CAVRPU010000015.1, read as the reverse complement.
CTGCCGCCCGGAGGCCACAGCGTGGACTCGACGGACGCGTTGATGTCCTGGCTGCGCAACCGCTCGGAGGAGTACGTCGTCGTCCTGGGCCCGGGGATCCCCCTGTCCCAGGCGCTCGAGGTGGCCGAGGGCCTGCGGATCGAGCGCCCCACGACCAGCACCGTGCTGGTGCGCGACCAGGTCGACACCGAGGTGCTGACCAAGGCGATGCACTCCGGCATGCGCGAGGTCGTCGTCGAGGGCGACACGCTGGCGCTGTCGTCGGCGATCGAGCGTGCCTACCAGCTCTACATCGCCCTTCGCGGGCCGACCGGCGCGAGCAGGCACGGCAAGATCGTGGCCGTCTTCTCCCCCAAGGGCGGCGTCGGCAAGACGACCGTGTCGGTCAACCTCGCCCTGGCCCTGGCCGACAAGGGCGCCCGGCAGGTCTGCCTGGTCGACCTCGACCTGGCCTTCGGCGACGTCGCCATCACGATGCAGCTCTTCCCCTCGCACTCCATCGAGCACGCGATCGGCGCCGAGAACGCCCTCGACGCCTCGATCGTCGACCCGCTGCTGACCCGCCACGCCGACTCCCTGATGGTGCTGGCCGCGCCCTCGATGCCCGACGCTCGCGACCGCGTCACCCCGGCGCTGGTGTCGCGCATGCTCCGCACGCTGCAGCAGCAGTTCGACTTCGTCGTCGTCGACACCGCGCCCAACTTCGACGAGCAGACCCTGACGGCTCTCGACGAGGTGGACGAGTGCATCATCGTCGCGACGCTCGACGTCCCCACGCTGAAGAACGTCAAGGTGGCCCTCGAGACGATGGACGCGCTCAGCATCGCGCTGGACCGTCGGCACCTGCTGCTCAACCGCGCGGACGAGGCGGTCGGCATCAGCGCGTCGAAGGTCGAGACCATCCTGGGCATGGAGATCGCGGCCAACATCGCGTCCTCCCTCGACATCGCGGCCTCCACCAACGCCGGCAAGCCCATCGTGATCGCCAACCCCGACCACCCGGCGAGCATGATCTTCCGCGAGCTCGCCGAGAGCCTGGTCGACGAGCCGGACGCGCCCGCCAACCTGGCGCCGGGCCCCAAGGACACCGAGGTCGACACCGACAAGAACGCCCGTAGGTTCAGGAGGCGGAAGTAGACATGAGCAGCCTGAGAGACCGTCTGGCGGCAGCAGCCCGCGAGCAGAGCGCCGAGAGCGAAGCGGCCCCGCCGCCTCCTGCGCCGGAACCCGAAGCGGCGCCGAAGCCGGCTCCCGCCGCTGCCGCGAGTGACCTGGCGGCCCGGCGCGCCTCGGCGCAGGGCAACGGCTCGGCGGCGCCCGCCGAGGGCGGCCGACGTCGCGCCGTGGACCGGTCCGGAGACAAGCTCGAGGAGCTGAAGGCCCAGGTCCACACCGAGCTGCTCAACGAGCTCGGCCCCCAGCTCTACGACGCCGACATGGAGCAGCAGGACCTGGAGTCACGCGTACGCGCAACCCTCCAGGACGTCCTCGCCGCCACCGAGCGGCCGCTGAGCGCGGTCGACCGGGCCAAGATCATCCAGGACATCAGCGACGACATCCTGGGCTACGGCCCGATCGACATCTTCCTGCGCGACCCCGACGTCTCCGAGGTCATGGTCAACGGCCCCGACAGCGTCTTCCTGGAGCGGAACGGTCAACTGGTCCAGGTCGACGCGCACTTCGGCTCCGAGGCCCACCTGCGCCGGACCATCGACAAGATCGTCTCGCGCATCGGCCGACGCGTCGACGAGTCGAGCCCGATGGTCGACGCCCGCCTGCCCGACGGGTCGCGCGTGAACGCCATCATCCCTCCGCTGGCGATCGACGGCTCCTCGCTGACCATCCGGAAGTTCTCCAAGGACCCGCTCACGTGGCACGACCTCGTGAAGTTCGGCAGCTTCAGCGAGCGCACGGCCGAGTTCCTCGACGCCTGCGTGCGCGGCCGGCTCAACATCATCGTGTCCGGGAGCACCGGCGCCGGCAAGACGACCACGCTGAACGTGCTGTCCGACTGGATCCCCGGCGACGAGCGCATCGTGACCATCGAGGACGCAGCGGAGCTCCAGCTCAAGCAGCAGCACGTCGTCCGCCTGGAGTCGCGGCCGTCCAACATCGAGGGCAAGGGTGCCGTGAGCATCCGTGACCTGGTGAAGAACAGCCTGCGCATGCGCCCCGACCGCATCGTCGTCGGTGAGGTTCGTGACGCGTCCGCGCTCGACATGCTCCAGGCGATGAACACCGGTCACGACGGCTCCATCTGCACCCTGCACTCCAACGGCCCGCGAGACACCCTCGCGCGGCTCGAGACGATGGTGCTGATGGCCGGCATGGACCTTCCCATGCGCGCCATCCGCGAGCAGGTGGCCTCGGCGGTCGACCTGATCGTGCACCAGACCCGCTTCAAGGACGGCACGCGTCGCATCACCCACATCACCGAGGTGGAGCGGATGGAGGGCGACGTGATCACGCTGCAGGACATCTTCGCCTACGACCACGGCGCCGGCTTCGACCGCGAGGGCCGCACCCAGGGCTCCCTGCGACCGACCGGCCTGCGTCCGAAGTTCCTGGAGAAGATGGCCTACGCCAACGTCTCCGTCGACCCGATGATCTTCGCCGAGGACAGGCTCTGATGCTTCCCACCCCCCGGACCCGACTCCGCGGCAGGCGACCCCCCAGAGCTCTGCTGACGGGCAGGGCGCTGCTGGCGGGCTCGCTCGCCTGCATCGCGGTCCTGATGGGCGCCACAGCCGCGCAGGCGGCGGACGAGGCCTCCATCGACTACGTCGAGGCCGAGAGCGGTGGGCTGCTGCGGCTCCTCGTGTCGGTCCCGCCGGGCAGCACCGTCGACCTGGACGGGGTCACCGTGACGATCGACGAGCAGGAGGCGGAGGCGGAGGCCTCCCTGGTCGAGAGCACGACCGACATCCGCCGCACGACCGTGCTCGCCATGGACACGAGCAACTCGATGAAGGGCGAGCGGTTCGCGCAGGCCAAGGCAGGCCGCGCTGACGTTCCTCGACACGGTGCCCGACGACGTCTACGTCGGCATCGTCACCTTCGACTCCGACGTCGAGACGCCGCTGACGCCGAGCCAGGACCGCGACGACGCACGGGCCGTCATCGAGAGCCTCTCCCTGGCCAAGCAGACCAGGCTCTACGACGGCGTCCTCACGGCCGTCGACCTGACCGGTGACGAAGGTCAGCGGTCCGTGCTGGTGCTCTCCGACGGCGCCGACACGTCCGACACCGAGCTGGCCGACGTCACCGCGGCGATCTCGGACAGCGGGGTCCTGGTCGACGTCGTCGCGATCGCCCAGGACGGTCCGGCCCTCCAGGCCCTCGAGGCGATGGCCCAGGCAGGCAACGGTGCCGTGATCAGCGCCGACCCCGCAGGCCCTGCGCGAGACCTTCGCCGGCGAGGCGGAGGCGCTGGCCAGCCAGGTCCAGGTCACCGCCCGGATCCCCGACTCCGTGGTGGCGTCCGAGGCCGAGGTGAGCGTCTCGCTCCCCGTGGGCACGGAGGTCCTGACGGCGACCGCGTTCACCACCATCGCCGAGCCCGAGACCGAGGTCGTCGAGCAGGTCTTCGAGCGGTCCCAGGGGCTCGCCCTGCCTGACTGGACGATGTACGCCGCCGTCGCCATGGTCGGCATCGGCCTCGTGGTCCTGCTGATCACCGCGGTGCCGAGCGGCAGCGCCGGTGAGCTGAGCGCCGAGGCCGTGGTCGCCCGCAGTGCGCTGGGCGACAACCGACGAGACCCGCAGAACCAGAAGTCCGATCGTGAGCAGGCCCTGACCCAGGCCACTGACGCCGCCGCGCAGATGCTGCGCCGCAACGCGAGCCTCGAGGGCCGGATCGCCCGACGCCTCGAGGCGGCCGGCAGCCACGTGAAGGCCGCCGAGTGGCTGTTGCTCCACCTGGCCATCGTGATCGTCGCCGGCGTCCTGGGCCTCCTCATCGGGGGCGGCAGCATCATCGTCGGCGTCATCTTCCTGGTCCTCGGCGCCGTGCTGCCCTGGGTCTGGCTCGGCTACCGCAAGTCGAAGCGGTTCAAGGCCTTCAACGCCGCCCTGCCCGACACCCTGCAGCTGATGGCGGGCTCGCTGCAGGCCGGACTGTCGCTGGCCCAGTCGGTCGACACCATCGTGCGCGAGGGCACCGAGCCGGTGGCCAGCGAGTTCAAGCGGGTGCTCGTCGAGACCCGCCTGGGCGTCGTCGCTGGAGGACGCGCTGGAGGGCATCGGCGACCGGTTCCAGAGCAAGGACTTCCACTGGGTCGTGATGGCCATCAAGATCCAGCGCGAGGTCGGCGGCAACCTGGCCGAGCTGCTGAACACGGTGGCCGACACGATGCGGGAGCGTCAGTACATCCGCCGTCAGGTCGCCGCCCTGGCCGCCGAGGGCAAGCTGTCCGCGTGGGTGCTCAGCGCCCTGCCGGTGCTGTTCATGCTCTACCTGCTGCTGACCAAGCGCGACTACGTCATGCCGATGTTCACCGAGCCGCTCGGCTGGCTGATGCTCGGTGGCGCCGCGATCCTGCTGGCCCTCGGCTCCTTTACGATGAGCCGTCTGGTGAAGGTCGAGGTCTGAGGCGATGATGATGCTCTTCGTGCTGGGTCTGCTCCTCGTCGGGATGGCGCTCGGCCATCCTGACCATGGCCACCCGGAGCCCGAGCGAGCAGGGCGGCGTGGTCCGCTCCCTCGCCGTGCTCGAGGCGATGACCAACGCCCCGAAGGAGCTCAGCCAGGAGCTCGACCAGCCGTTCTCCGACCGGGTGCTCAACCCGCTGCTCGAGCGGCTGACCGGCCTCGGCCGTCGGCTCAGCGGCGCCGACTCGGCCCAGCGGATCCGGCACAAGCTCGACCTGGCCGGCAACCCGCCCGGCTGGACCGTCGACCGGGTCGCGGCCTGGAAGGTCCTCGGCGCCATCATCGGGCTCGTCGTCGGCGGCGGCGCAGCGATGCTCTTCGCCAACTCGCTCACGACCCGCATCGTCTTCGTGCTCGCGGGCGTCGCCATCGGCTTCTTCGGTCCGAGCCTGTTCCTCTACCAGAAGGCCTACGACCGATCGGCCCGCCTGCTCAAGGAGCTCCCGGACGCCATCGACCTGCTGACCATCAGCGTCGAGTCCGGCCTCGGCTTCGACGCCGCCGTGCAGCAGGTGGCCCGCAACACCGAGGGCCCGCTCGCCGACGAGTTCGCCCGGGTGCTGCGCGAGATGCAGATCGGCCAGGGTCGCGGTGACGCCCTGCGGGCGATGGCCGACCGCACCAACCTGCCCGACCTGCGCAGCTTCGTCAGCGCCATGGTGCAGGCCGACTCGTTCGGCATCCCCATCGCCCAGGTGCTGCGCGTGCAGTCCTCGGAGATGCGGGTCAAGCGCCGCCAGCGGGCCGAGGAGAAGGCCCAGCAGGTGCCCGTCAAGATCACCATCCCGCTGATCTTCTTCATCCTGCCCTGCCTGTTCATCGCGGTCATGGGACCGGCGGCACTCAGCATCATCGACAACATCTGAGCGGCTAACGTGCCCGAGTCTCTTCGGAGAGCCTCGATCGGAGCCCGCGGCTTCGCCGCGGTGGGTCTGGCGGTCCCCCTCGCCCTCAACCCGGAGCGCGGAGGGCCTGATCGCCCTCGGCATCCTGGTGGTCGTGTGGGCGATCGCCTGCCTCGACCCGGTCCCCACGCACGGTCCTGCGGACGGTCGCTGGAGGCGGCGGTCGTCGGCACCTGCTGCACCTTCGCCCTGCAGGACGCTCCGCTGGTGCTGGCCGCCCTGGTCGTCGTGCCGTTCGTCGCCGGGCTGGGACGCGGGCTCTGGGGCGTGTCCGCGGCGATCTCGACCCAGCTGGTGATCGTCGTCGGGCTGCGCCTGGCCGGCGGTGACATCACGCAGGCCCAGATGCTCGAGACCTTCAGCTGGATGATGACCGGCGTCGGGCTGGGCCTCGTCGCCAGCTTCGTCCACTCGGTGATGGTCGTCGAGGACGATCCGCTCGGCGCCTACCGCGAGGCCCGATCGCTGATCAAGGAGCTGCTCAGCGTCTCCCAGGACCTCACGTCGGGCCTGGACGCGGTGAGCCTGGGCGGGGAGATCCTGGCGCACGTCCGCGACGTCGTCCCGACCGTCGCCCTGGCGGTCCACGTGCCCCACGACGGCGAGCTGACGACCCTGGTCTCCGAGGGCGACAGCGCCGACGAACGCGCCGCGAGCGCTGGCCGAGGAGGTCGTCGGCAACGGCCGGGTGCGCTTCCAGGGCCGCGCCTTCGCCTTCCCGCTCATCGCCGACTCCGAGCTCGTCGCCGTCGTGGGCGGCACCCTGTCCGAGGACTTCGACGCCTCGGGCACCGGCCTCATCGAGAGCGTCTACCGGCTGCCCGAGCGACCTCCTGGCGACCTCGGTCCGGCTCGACACCGCCCTGCTGTTCGCCGCTCTCAAGCACCAGGCCACCGCCGAGGAGCGCGGCCGGTGGGCGCGCGAGATGCACGACGGCGTGGCCCAGGACATCGCCTACCTCGGCTACGCCGTCGACGCCCTCGCCGCGCAGGCGACCGACGAGCAGCAGCGCGACCAGCTGCTGGACCTCCGCCGGCGCATCAGCGGCGTCGTCGCGGAGGTACGCCGCTCCGTGCTCACCCTGCGCACCCAGGTCGGGGCCAGCGAGAGCCTGGGCGCGGGCCTCGGTCGGCTGGCGAGACACCTCAGCGACGTGTCCGGCATCCCCATCCAGGTGACCGTCGACGAGCGCACCACGCGGCTGCGCCCCGAGGTGGAGGCGGAGCTCCTGCGGATCGGCCAGGAGGCCATGAACAACGCCGTCAAGCACAGCCAGGCCGCCCAGATCGACGTGAGCTGCCGCGTCGACCCCCCGCAGGTGGAGCTGCTGGTCAGCGACGACGGCCGTGGCCTGCAGGGCGGTCGCAGCGACTCGCACGGGCTGAAGATCATGAAGGAGCGAGCGCGCCTGGTCGGCGCCGACCTGGAGGTCCGCGACGTCGCAGCGGGGGGCGTCGAGGTCAGCGTGCGAATCGGGCCAGCACGTTCCAGTCTCGGGCGCGGCGACTCCCCTGTGGAGCACGCATCGGCGACGATGGACCCATCATGAGCGAGAAGCAGACCCTTCGTGCCCTCCTCGTCGACGACCACGAGCTGGTCCGTCACGGCCTCGCCACGGTCTTCGCCGCCCACGGCGTCGAGGTCGTCGGTCAGGCCGGGACGGTGGCCGAGGCGCTGCGCGTCTTCGCCGAGACCCGACCCGACGCTGTCGTCACCGACCTCCAGCTGCCCGACGGGACGGGTCTCGACATCGTCCGCGCCGTACGTCGCGAGAGCGCCGACACCGGTCTGGTGATCCTCACCATGCACTCCGGTGACGAGCAGATCTTCGCGGCGATGGAGGCCGGCGCCTCGGCGTTCGTCGGCAAGGACGCCCCCTCGGCCGAGGTCGTGCAGGCCGCTCGGCACGCGGCGGCCTCACCCCGCAGCTTCATGAGCACCGGCCTCGTCGGGGCCGTGATGCGTCGCTCCGACACCTCCTCGACCCGCCTGTCGGATCGTGAGATGGAGGTGCTCGTCCTGCTGGCCGACGGCCTCGGCACCAGCGCGATCGCGTCCAAGCTCTACATGAGCGAGTCGACGGTGAAGTCCCACATCGCCCAGATCTACACCAAGATGGGTGCCAGCAACCGCGCCCAGGCTCTGGTGACGGCCATGCGCCGCGGACTGCTCTCGACCATCGCCCCGCCCCAGTCCTGACGCAGTCCTGACGCAGTCCTGAGAGGCGTTGTCCGGTCTCCGGCAAAGCCGCCGGAGTAGTCACAAATGACTATCCCGGAAAGACCGGAATTCTGATCCGCGGGCGCTCGATTTCCGCCACACTTGTGGAACAAGGCGAACCCACCCTGGCCGCCTGAACATAGATCCTCCGCATGGGGAAACTTCAAGGAGAACCACAAATGACCGACTACCTGCGCATCATGATCGACGCTCAGAAGGCCAAGATGGACGAGCGCGGCGCCTCTGCCGTGGAGTACGGCCTGCTGATCGCCGGCATCGCGGCCCTCATCGTCGCTGTCGTCTTCCTCTTCGGTGGCGCGCTGAGCGACATCTTCTCGGACACCTGCTCCTCGGTGACCGCGAGCGCCACCACCGCGGCGGACTGCCTGATCCAGCTACCTGAGTCGGTTGATGGCCGCGGACCGCGTGGTCCGCGGCCATCTGCCTTTTCCAGCGAGCCGCTCTCAGCTCGCGCCCCCCACCCTGACGGAGCCCATGATGACTGCCCACCTCACCTGACTGCTCGCTGCGCAGCCGACCACTCGGCCGCGCCGCGATCGCGACGAGCGCGGCGCGTCTGCCGTCGAGTACGGCCTCCTCATCGCCGGCATCGCGGCGATCATCTCGCTGGTCGTCTACGCCTTCGGCGGCGGTGTCGGCGGCCCTCTTCTCAGACACCTGCGACAGCATCCAGACCTCCCGCGGCACCACCTGCTCCTGAGCGCCGGCCCGACGCGCGCAGCGCCAGGGCGACGCGCTCAAGCGTCGTCGGATGACTGCCGAACCACCACTGCGACAGGGCCGGCGGTGTCGGATCGCTCAGCGAGCGGCGGGCCAACATCAGCTGCATCGCCTCGAAGGCCACCGGATCACCGGTGGCCTTCAGTGCGTCCACGTCGGCGCGCGTCTCGATCCGGCGGCTGATCCCGTTCTGCACCGGGCTCGCGAGCAGCGAGCCGACGTCGACGAGGGCGACCACCAGCGGGACCAGCACCGCCCCCGCGGCCAGGCCCGCGCCGTACCGCCGCCGTAGCGGCCCCGCCCCCACCACCAGGGCCGAGGAGGCCGACGCCGGCCAGCGCCCCGACGGCGCCGAGCGCCGAGCCGACCACGACGTCTCGGTGCCTGGCATGGGCGAGCTCGTGGGCCACCACCGACACTGCCTGCTCGCGCGGCAGGTCGTCGACCAGGGTGTCGTAGAGGACGATGCGCCGGGTCCCACCGAAACCGGAGACGTAGGCGTTCAGCGTGGTCGTACGCCGCGAGGCGTCCGCGACGAGCACGTCGCGCACCGGCACGCCCTCGCGGTCGGCCACCGCCAGCACCTCACGGCGCAGGGGGCCGTCCGGCAACGGCTCGAAGGAGTTGAACAGGGGCTCGACCACCACCGGGTAGACGAACGAGCCCAGCAGCACGAGGACAGCCAAGGTCGTTCCTGCCACGGCGGGCCAGGCGCGCGGCCAGCGGCGCGCGCAGCCGATCAGCACCAAGCGCCACGACCGCGGTGACGACGATCGACAGCAGGGTGTTGGTCGCGACGTCACGCGCCCACCCCGCCCAACCCTGCGTCGAGAGCCCATAGCTCCGCCGCCGCGTCTGGGCGACGACCGCGAACGGCAGAGTGGCCAGGCGGACGACCACCGTGACCGCGACGACGGCCAGCACCGTCTGCACCCACCACGGGCCGGGCAGCCGACCCGCGACCCGGCTCCCCAGCCGGCGCCCCGTCCGGCTCAGCGCCAGCCACAGCACGACGACCAGGCTGACGGCCAGCGCCGCCCAGCTCGTCAGCCGGGCGCCGCGGCTGTAGGACTCGGCTCGGGCGATCTCCGCGGGGGTGAAGAGCTCGGTCGGGGAAGGCAGCCGCAGCGGCCCGCCGGCAGGGTCCCACGGCACCAGCAGCGCGGTGATCACACCGAAGGCGAGCAGGCCTACGGCGGCCACCGCGAGGGCGACCCGCCGCGCCGGATCTGAGGCTGCCGGACTGTCGGGGACCCCCGAACCCTGGTCCGGGTCGCCCATGCTCACCCGGCCAAGTCTGACAGCCGCTCCCGCCAGCGCCGGACCAGCTCGCGCTCGTCGAGGCCGGCGACGTCCTGGAGGGCCTCCTCGAGGGGCTCTCCCCTGTCCACGGCACGATAGAGGTCGACCAGCGCCCGCTCCCCCGACGTCTCCGCGATCACCGCGCAGGCGAGCCAGGCGGCCTCGTAGGCCGCTCCGAGCCGTGCCCCGGCCGGGTCGAACGCCTGGTCGGCGGGCAGGTCGTCGGGCAGCCCGTCGCGACGCACCTCGGCCACGATCTGGGCGGCGGTGGTCTGCGGCGGCAGGTCGACATCGCGCAGGGCCACGTAGTCGGCGAACCCCTCGAGCAGCCACAGCGGCAGCTCGCTGCGGGCGGCGCCCGCGGCCACGTGAGCAGCCTCGTGGCTCATCACGACCTGCGCGCCGATCGCGCTGAGCCGGGAGAGAACCTGCGGGTTCACGTAGACGTGCACCGGCGCCCCTCGACCCGGCGACCCGTCGGCGCTCGCGGTCACCGCAGCCACGTCGGCATAGGTGCCCCGGTCGGCGCCGAGGGCGTCATCGAGAGCGGCAGCCGTGGCCGGCACCTCTACCACCAGCCTGGGGGTCCAGTCGGGGAGCACGCGTCCCACGACGGGCACCGCCGCCGCGGCCAGGCGCAGCACCCGCTCGGCGTCGTCGGTCCGGCCCACGACCAGCACCCCGGGCGCGCGGCGCACGGTCACCGGACCCGTGAGCCACACGGGTGTCCGCCCTGCCCCGCCGAAGGACCGGATGCGCACCTGGGCGCCCGCGGTCACGAGACCCACCTGAAGCTCCGCGCGTGACGGCGCGTCGTCCTCGGGCAACCGCCAGGTGGCCTCCACGGCAGCGGGCCACGCCCCGGCGGCCGACACGCCACCCGCCTCGTCGACGTAGCGCAGGCTGAACGTCTCCAACCCGAGATCGCCTGCGTTGTCGACGACGGCAGCCAGCAGGGCGCGCGCCTCGTCGTCACCGGAGGGGGCCAGCGCGCTCGCCGCAGCGCGGTCGCCGTCGGCCACTGCCTCAGCGAGCAGGTCCAGCGTGCGGGCCGCCTCTGCGGCGACGGGTCTCGGGCTCGGGTCGTCGGGCGTCGGGGCGACGTAGGGCGGCTCGCGCAGCGCCGTCCAGCTGACGGCGGTCACCACCAAGGTGGCGACCAGGACAACCAGACCCAGCCAGAGCCGGGGCCGGCCGCCGGTGCGGCGCTCAGCCAGGGCGGACCGCGCCGACGTACGGCATGGAGTAGAGGCCGGAGACGACCACGCCGGTGCCGGGGTTGGCCGCGTGCACGATCAGGCCGTTGCCGATGTACATGCCGACGTGGCTGATCGGGCTGTAGTAGAAGACGAGGTCACCGGGCTGCAGTGCGGACGCGGCGATGCGTGGTCCAGAGCCGAACTGCGCACTGGAGGAGTGCGGCAGGCCGACGCCGGCGGCACCCCACGAGAACATGGTCAGGCCGGAGCAGTCGAAGGCGTCGGCGCCCATCGCGCCGTAGACGTAGGCGTCGCCGACCTGTGCCAGGGCGGTACGCACGGCCACCGCCGCGCGACCGGATGCGGGGACGTCGGAGGGAACGCGACTGGTGCTCCCGCCCCGCGAGAGGATCTCGGCCCGCTCCTCGTCCTTGAGCTCGGCCAACAGCTCCTTGGCCTCGGCGAGCTTGGCGTCGACCGCCTTCTTCTCGCTCGCCATCTGCTCCTCGACCGCGGCCACCTCGGAGGCACGCTTGGCCGTGGCCTGCCGGCGGATCTGCAGCGCCTTGAGCTCGGTGGAGAAGTCGTCGAAGACCTGGTCCTGGAGGTCGTTGAACGCCGACATCGTGGAGAGCTGGCCCACGAAGGCGCCGGGGTCCTCGGACACGACGACCTGGCCGACGGCGGAGAGGCCCTCGCCCTGGTACTGACGGACCACGGAGTCCTCGACCTGCGCCTGTGCCTGGTCGAGCTGCTCCTGCTGGCGGCGCTGGTCGGCTTGGAGGGCCGCCAGGTCCCGCTTGAGGTCGGAGAGCTCGAGGTTGGCGTCGTGATAGCGCTCCTGCGCCTCCTCGGCCTGGTGGTAGAGCCGGTCCACCCGAGCCTGGACATCATCGATGTCGGGGTCGGCGAAGGAGGGTCCCACGGGAACGAGTCCGAGGACGGCGGCCGCAGCGAGGGCTGTGGCGGCGATGAGGGCAGTGCTGAGGCGCTTCCGGCCGTGCGTCACGAGCGGACGGTCTCCCTTGTTGTGTCGTACGCCGGCCGGGTGAGCTGACGGGTTCGGGCACGACATGCCCTACGCGTGCTCCTCGGCCTCACAGCCGCCTTGCACGCGATGCACCCCAGGTGCTCCATTGCTGGAGCGGTGGTTCCCCGGCTCCGGACTATGCGATCGTCCCCCGACCACGCGCATCCGGATTGAGCGCGGCGCCTGCGCGGATCCCGACTGACCCACTTCCACAGGCACCGCGGACGACACTAATGGGGGGGTGCGCACACCGCCAAGTTTCGGCGCGCGCACGGTGGACAGAGTTGGCGGAAGTTTCGGGATTTTACCTTTCAACCAGTCACATGAGCCCCACGGGTCACAGCACGTCGGCTTGCCGCTGGTCGAGTCCAGTCGAGACCCAGAGCATGACGAGCGGCCACGTCAGGCCGACTCGATCTCGGGCCCGGCCACCGGGCGAACCATCCGCAGCGGGGGCACCAGACCACCCGCCGCGAGCGCGTCCAGGGCGCGGGTCTCGTCGTCGTCGAAGACGAGCTCGTCGGGTGGGCCCAGCAGCACGGTGACCACGCAGTCGTGGCACGCGAGGCCGCGCACAATGCAGGTGTCGCAGTCGATCCGTGTCGTCATGGCGCAGACGCTGCCAGAGCCCACCGACAACCAGCCCGCGAAACGGTCGCACAGCGGTCGCACAGGCTCGCCGCACCTACGACGAGGCCGCCAGCTCGGCCGCGAGCAGTCGGAGGCGGCCCGCGTCTGCGGCCTCCAGCGTCACCACCAGACGATCCTCCCCGAAAGCGCTCGCCTGGGCCGCCGGGACCTCGATCCTGATGCGGTCCGGGCCGCCCTCCCAGGCCACCGGCTCGTTGTTGACCAACACGTCGGCAGGCTCCTCGCTCACCGTCAGGTCGAGGCGCAGATCTCGATCGACCAGCTCCGGCGGCAGCTCGAACCCGAGCCCAGCGCCCCGGCCCATCATCTGGACTCCCTCGTCGGACGGTTTCCCGGTCCAGCCACCGAGCAGGTACTCCGTGGTGCCGTGGTCGAGCGCGAACTCGACCGGGCCTTCGTAGACCTTGAGGCGGAGGTCGCACCTCGAGAGCACTGCCATGCTCTGCGTCGTCAGGTGACGGGGTCTGACCACCCGGTCCAGCACGGTGCAGTTGGACCCGGGCTCGTGCTCGGTGACGGCGACGAACGTCGGCGCCATCGGCGCGAGCTCATCGACCTCATCCGGGGAGGCATACGGCGCGATCGGGCTGATCTCGTCGGTCCAGCAGTTCCGGCTGCGCTCGGCTCTTGATCGTCCGGCTGTGTGCAGGAAGCGCATCGTGAAACCTCGGTGGTCGGTGGAGGCGGAGCACACGACGTACTCGTCTCCTGGCACCTCGTCTGCAAGCTCGCGGAAGCTCGTCCGCCAGTAGTCGTTGCGTGAGGGCCACTGCGACAGGTCGAAGATGACGCTCTGGTAGGTGTAGTTGTACGGGAACGACCTCGCCTGCACGAGCGTGGGCACGGCGACCGCAGCCGCGCAGGCGACGGCGAGCACCCGGACCGCCCCGGACTCGCGAGGAGCCGCGAGCAACAGGCGACGCAGCCCCCAGGCGAGCAACAGTGCGGCGGCCGGGGCGGCGAACAAGAGCTGGCGCAGCCCGTTGTAGAGGTGAGCGGCGGTCACGACGGAGAGCGCCGGCATCACCAGGGCCTGGGCCATCACCACCCCCAGCCGCACGCTCTGCGGTGAGCCGGTCCCCCAGCGCGGCAGTCTCGGCACAGGGCTGCGCAGAACCCAACCCGCCAGCCCGAGCACCAGAAGGAGGGTCGGCAGGGTGGCCGCCATCTGGAGTGGGATGTAGATCCTGGGCCCGGACTCGCCCCCGTACGACGACGAGCCGAACGCGGACCCGACCAGCCAGTCCCACGGATGAGCGAAGATCGTGCGATAGCTGAACGTCACGACGGCGAGGCCGACGGCCGAGCCGAGCGCCAGGTCGACGACGAGGCGCCCAGGCGGTCCCTGGCGAGACTGCCAACGGGTCGCGAGGACCACGCACACACCGAGGCTGGCGCCGAGTCCTACCCACATGCCGGGCCGCGTGCCGATGGCGAGAACGACGCCGAGCGCGACCAGTGCCACGGTCGCCGATCGCTGCGTCCGCGAAGGAGAGCGACCCGCACCCAGCACCAGTCCGCAGGTGAACACGGCGAACCCGACGGCCACCGGGATGTCCTTGACGTTGAACATGGCGTGTCCGGTCCACACCGGCATCGCCACGAGCACGGCGCCGGCCACCAGGCCCCATGACCAGGTGCGCATGAGCATCCGCCCGGTCGCCACGACGGCGGCCAGGCCACCCGCCGCCAGGGTCGCGACCACGAGGTGACGGACGGCGAACGCGGTGGCGGAGACCGAGGCCGCGCCGGAAGGGTCCAGACCCAAGAGGCGGTTCACACCGTGCATGAGGAGCATCGTCACCGGCGCGTAGACGTACGTATCAGGTACCCACTCGCCCGGAACGCCGCCGACGAGGTCGTCGTCGAGGAGGTACCAGCCCTGGGCATAGAAGTTGCCGAGACGGAGCACGTGGAAGGGCTCGTCGAACGACACGCCGGTCCGCCAGGCGCCGAGGAACGTCATCACGAGGCCCGCGGTGATGACGAGGGCGGCCGTCCAGGCCAGCACTCGCGGGGCTGGCGGGCGCTCCTCGGGAGCGTCGTTCACGGCTTGCGGCGGCGCACGTCGCTGTTGCGGGCGTGGACCACCAGCTCGGCCAGCAGGCCGAAGAGCACGAGCTGCAGTCCGACCATGGTCATCAGCACGCCCGCGATCAGCAACGGGCGATCCCCGATCGCGCCTCCGGTGATCTTCACCCCCGTCAGGTAAGCCAGGGTCAGCATCCCGATCACCAACGAGACCAGGCCGACCCCGCCGAACAGGTGCGAGGGACGGTGCTCGTAGGACAACAGGAACCGCACGGTGAGCAGGTCGGCGAACCCACGCCAGAAGCGCGCGAGCCCGTACTTGCTCTCACCCGCCAACCTCGGGTGGTGCTCCACCGGCACCTCGGCCACCCGGTAGCCCAGACCATGCGCGATCACGGTGAGGTAGCGGTGCATCTCTCCGTAGAGCATCGGCGAGACGTCCTCAGCCACGGCGGCGCGCATCACCTTGTAGCCGGAGTTGAAGTCACGACCAGGTGCGCCCGACATCGCCGCAGTGGTGCGGTTGTAGAGCCGTGAGGTGGTGCGCTTCACGAACCGGTCCCGGCGCACGATCCGGGCTCCGGTGACCAGGTCGGCACCGTCGCGCAGTCGCGCCACCAGCGCCGGCAGCTCGGCCGGGTCGTCCTGACCGTCGGCGTCCATCATCACCACGATGTCCGCCTGGCCCTCGACCGCGCGGCCGAACCCGTTCTGCAACGCGGCCGCCTTGCCGAGGTTGTGCCGATGGGTGAGGACCTCGACCGACGGGTGCTCCCGCATCAGCTCGTCCATCACCTTGGCGGTGTCGTCGGTGGAGCCGTCGTCGACCACCAGCAGCCGAGAGGCAGGGTCGACCTCAGGCAGCACCGCGAGGACCTGCGGCACCACCACCCGCAGGTTCTCCGCCTCGTTCAGAGCGGGAATCACCACCCACAGCACCATGCCCTCCTCCACTCGAAGTCGGGCACGAGTGTGGCAGCGTCTTTACCTTCACGTAGGCAAAACGGCGCAATCTCCGCACCGTCGCGGCCGCCCTCGACTGCCCGTTGTCAGCCGACGCCGCGTCAGCCGGCGATGGAGGCTCGTACGACGACGACCGTGGAGCGCCCAGGCTCGTCGCCTTCGAGAATCCGACCTCCACGACCAGTCGCCCCGAGCCGACCGCAGCGGCGGTCGCCGCGGGACACGGATCACGAGAGACACGCCAGATCCCGTCCGGCTGCGCTGAGACCGCCTGGCCGTTCACCGAGACCGATCTACCCGGCGCCCGGCATGAGCCCAACTCGATAACGAGCCGCCTGACCTCGCCAGTCTGGCAGGCCCACGCATGACCACACCGCTGCGGGTCCCGTCGCGACGTCACGCCTCCTGAGCCCGCGTGCGGCATCGGTCCACTCGCCCACCAGGAACGCCACCGCCAGCTCCCCGCCGTCGAAGATAAGATCGGCTTCGACGTACTCCGGTGGGACCAGCGTTGCACCGCGACAGCACGCTCATCGTCTGGGTGGTGAAGTGACGTTGCTCGCACGACACGGGCGATGGGGTCGGCAGTTCTCGCCTTCAGCGGCCGCTCCGTCACCGCGAGAAACGAGCCCTCGCTCACGAGAACGTCAACGCGAGCTCGGCATTGCCCGTTCGGCGTAGTCGGCCTCAAGCGCCAACGAGCCCACGCCTGCGGCCGTGACGTCGGCGCGACAATCACGCCCGCTCTCGGACAAGAGGCCGCCCGGGGATGAAGAGCTGGGGGCGTAGGTTTCCTTCTTCGTCGAAGCACGTTGGGACACGCGACGAACTCCTCGGTGCCGAACACCCCTGGAAGCTGGGCATAGCTCGTCTTCCAGTAGTCGTTAGTCGGTCCGCTGATGCCCAGAGCGTCCACCAAGTGGCGTGACGTATGCGTAGTTGTACGGGTACAGACTGCAGCTGCGTCACGCATGCGCAGCACCAGCCCGACGGCGACCAGCATCTGCACGAACGCCCCCCCGTCGACGGTGCAGCCCGTACGTGCAGTCGGCGCATGCCCCAGCTCAGGAGAACGGCCACCGCGGGTGCCGCGAAAAGCAGCTGACGCAGGCCTGCAGTAGAGAGACGACGCCGCGACCATTGCTCAAGGTACAGGCATGCACGAGCGCCTGCGCCGAACACCAAGGCACAGGACCGTGTTGCGCGCACCGCGCCTCGAGCTTCATCGGCCCAGGCTGGCCTTGACCCACTTCATCAGTGCCGGACGAGATCCCGCCCAGGCCCATGACGAGGAGCAGGGTCGGGACCGATGCGAGCGACCTGAACGGGGATATACAGACCGCGATGTCGGGCCGCCGGTAACCCGATGACGAGCTTGACCGTCGCGAGCAGCCAGGCCGAACGGGTCGGCGCGAGCGCGCGGATACAGAGCGGCCAGCGTCATGACGCTTGCCACGACTGCGAGGGACACGCTGATGGCCGCTCTGCGACTGGCAACGCTCCGCGGAGCCTGCGCAGGTTCAGAAGCGCCCACATGCCCGAGACTCGCGCCGAGTCCCACCCACATTGCCGGCCTCGTCCCGACCGCGAGCACCGACGCCGACGAGGACCAAGGCAAGAAGACGCCGACGGACCGCGATCCGAGCTCGGCCTACGGCCGTGGAGCACGAGTGCCAGCCCGCACGTAAACAACGTGAACCCGACAGCCACCGGCACATCCTTGACGTTGAACATGCTCTGCCCAGTCCACAGTGGAAGCGTGGCGAGCACAGCACCGGCGACAAGGCCCCACCGCCACGATGACCATCACCAGGCGACCCAGCAACGCCGTCGCTGCGAGGCCGGCCGCCGCGAGGACGGCCACGACGAGGTGGCGCACCGCGAAGGCGTCAGCGGTGTAGCTGGCCGCGGAGAGGGGCTCGACCCCGACCGCGGCACCGACGGCGTGGAGGAGAAGAGCGCCGGCCGGGCCGTAGACGTTGCCGTCGCTGGTGTTCGTAGGCCCGCCGTCGTCGAGCGCGTAGCCGCGGCCGTCCAGCATGTTGTTGATCCTGATGACGTGGAACGGCTCGTCGTGCGAGACCCCTGTCGTCCACGCGCCCGCGACCGACATCGACCAGGCCCACTCCGATCACCACCAGCGCAAGCCACGCCAGCAGCCCGCGGCCCGCTGGCGGGCGCTCCTCGGGAGCGTCGATCACGGCTAGCGGCGGCGCGACGTCGCTGTTGCGGGCGTGGACCACCAGCTCGGCCAGCAGGCCGAAGAGCACGAGCTGCAGTCCGACCATGCGTCATCAGCACGCCCGCGATCAGCAGCGGGCGGTCCCCGATCGCGCCTCCGGTGATCTTCACCCCGGTCAGGTAGGCCAGGGTCAGCATCCCGATCACCAGCGAGACCAGGCCGACCCCGCCGAACAGGTGCGAGGGACGGTGCTCGTAGGACATCAGGAACCGCACGGTGAGCAGGTCGGCGAACCCACGCCAGAAGCGCGCCAGCCCGTACTTGCTCTCACCCGCCAACCTCGGGTGGTGCTCGCACCGGCACCTCGGCCACCCGGTAGCCCAGACCAGTGCGCGATCACGGTGAGGTAGCGGTGCATCTCGCCGTAGAGCATCGGCGAGACGTCCTGCGGCCACGGCGGCGCGCATCACCTTGTAGCCGGAGTTGAAGTCACGACCCGGTGCGCCCGACATCGCCGCAGTGGTGCGGTTGTAGAGCCGTGAGGTGGTGCGCTTCACGAACCGGTCCTGGCGCACGATCCGGGCTCCGGTGACCAGGTCGGCACCGTCGCGCAGCCGCGCCACCAGCGCCGGCAGCTCGGCCGGGTCGTCCTGACCGTCGGCGTCCATCATCACCACGATGTCGGCCTGGCCCTCGACCGCGCGGCCGAACCCGTTCTGCAACGCGGCCGCCTTGCCGAGGTTGTGCCGATGGGTGAGGACCTCGACCGACGGGTGCTCCCGCATCAGCTCGTCCATCACCTTGGCGGTGTCGTCGGTGGAGCCGTCGTCGACCACCAGCAGCCGAGAGGCAGGGTCGACCTCAGGCAGCACCGCGAGGATCTGCGGCACCACCACCCGCAGGTTCTCCGCCTCGTTCAGAGCGGGAATCACCACCCACAGCACGATGCCCTCCTCCACTCGAAGTCGGGCACGAGTGTGGCAGCGTCTTTACCTTGACGTAGGCAAAACGGAGCAATCTGCCGCAACCGGGACCCACCCTCTCCTCACTGGTTGCGTGGCACGACCTCGAGCGCGTCGGTGCGCCCGCACCACCGGCAGGTGACCGACTCGACGGTCTCGTCGAGGACCTCGGTCCGCTCGACCTGGTGCTCACCTGCCAGGTCGAAGTGCCAGTACTCCTGGGTCTTGCGGGTGCGCACCACGTCGAACCGGGTCAGGTTGCCGCAGGCTCCGCACCGCCAGCGCTCGTGCTCGTTCGGGATCACGGCGTCAATTTAGTGACCACCCGCGCGCCGTACGCCGGGTGTCGGTGGCGGCTCCTACCGTCGAGCACATGACGAGTGGAGCCGCGTCGGCTGTCTCCCTGTGGGAGGTGCAGCGCAGCTTCGACGAGCTGGGCCGGCCGCTGCGCGACGTCACGTTCTGCGTCGTCGACCTCGAGACGACCGGCGGCTCGGCCGAGGCCGGCTCGATGATCACCGAGATCGGCGCCGTGAAGGTCCGCGGGGGCGACGTCCTCGGCGAGTTCCAGACCCTGGTCAACCCGCACACCGCGATCCCGGCGTTCATCGCCGTCCTGACGGGCATCACCAACTCGATGGTCGCCGACGCTCCCTCGATCGAGTCGGCCCTCCCGGCGTTCCTCGAGTTCGCCACAGGCACGGTGCTGGTCGCTCACAACGCGCCGTTCGACGTCGGCTTCCTGCGGCACTTCGCCCTCCAGCAGGGCCGGCCGTGGCCCGCGTTCGAGGTGGTCGACACCGCGCGGCTGGCGCGGCGGGTCGTGACGCGCGACGAAGCGCCCAACTGCAAGCTGTCGTCCCTCGCCCGCGTCTTCCAGTCCGGCACGACACCGAACCACCGAGCCCTCGCCGACGCGCGCGCGACCGTCGACGTCCTCCACGGCCTGATGGGGCGGCTGGGCGGGCTGGGCGTGCACACGCTGGAGGAGCTCCAGACCTTCACCTCGCGCGTGAGCCCCGCGCAGCGTCGCAAGCGCTACCTCGCGGAGGGGCTCCCGCACGCGCCGGGGGTCTACCTCTTCCGCGACGAGCAGAGCCGGGTTCTCTACATCGGCACCTCCCGTGACCTGCGCACCCGCGTTCGCACCTACTTCACCGCCTCGGAGACCCGCTCCCGGATGGGTGAGATGGTCGGCATCGCCACCACCGTCGACGGCGTCGTCTGCGCGACCCCCCTCGAGGCGGAGGTCCGCGAGCTCCGCCTCATCGCCGAGCACAAGCCGCGCTACAACCGCCGGTCGCGGTTTCCCGAGAAGGTGCACTTCCTCAAGCTCACCCGCGAGATCTGGCCACGACTCTCGCTCGTGCGTCGCGTCCTCGACGACGAGGCCGACTATCTCGGGCCGTTCGCCTCCCGCAAGACAGCCGAGAAGTGCCTGGCCGCCCTCCACGAGGCGTTCCCCGTGCGGCAGTGCTCCGACCACCTCGCCAAGCACCCCTCTCGGTCGCCCTGCGTGCTCGCAGAGATGGGGCGCTGCCTCTCCCCGTGCGACGGCAGCGTCGACCTCACGTCGTACGCCGCAGTCGTCCGCTCCCTGCGCGACAGCCTGCTGCGCAACCCCGACGACGTCGTCGAGGTGCTGCAGCGCCGGATGCTCCGGCTCTCCAGCGAGGAGCGCTTCGAGGAGGCGCGGGTGCACCGCGACCGGCTCAGCGCCTTCCTCCGCGCCGCCGCTCGGACCCAGCGTCTCAGCGCGCTCACGCGGTGCACCGAGATCGTGGCGGCCCGGCGCGAGGACGACGGGCGATGGGCCGTCCACGTCGTACGCCACGGTCGGCTGGCCGCTGCGGGCGTGATCCCGTCCGGCACCGACGCCCACACCTACGTGGCGGGGCTGCGCGCCTCGGCCGAGACCGTCGCCACGGCTCCAGGACCAGTGCCGGCAGCCACCGCCGAGGAGTCGGAGAAGGTGTTGCGCTGGCTCGAGTCGCCCGGTGTCCGGCTGGTCGACGTCGACGGGGTCTGGAGCTGTCCGGTGCGGGGCGCCACCCGTCACCTCGCCCTGCACGACGCGGTGAACCAGTCCCGGGTCTCGCTGGTGCCGTTCGACGAGCGACGCGACCTGCCCGTCGTCCACCGCCCCTGAGCGCTCAGCCCGACGAAGCCCGGATCCCGACTAAGGTGACCGCGTGATCACCGCCATCGTCTTCGTCAAGGCCGACGTCGCCCGGATCCCGGAGGTGGCCGAGGCGATCGCCGCGCTCGACGGGGTCAGCGAGGTCTACTCGGTCACCGGGCAGATCGACCTCATCGCCCTGGTCCGCGTGCGCGCCCACGACGACGTCGCCGCCGTCGTCGCCGACCGCCTCAACAAGGTCGCCGGCGTCATGTCGACGGAGACCCACATCGCCTTCCGCGCCTACTCGCGCCACGACCTCGAGTCGGCGTTCTCCCTCGGCCTGGACTGACGCCGGACCACCCTTTCGGGTGCCAATCGAGTCCTGACAACCGATCGGCCAAAGTTTTACCGTTCTCCGGTCTTCCGGGGCGGAGACACATACCCTCACCCCGTGACTCTTCGACACTCGGGCCCTCGCGACCGTCCTGCTCGCCATCCTTCCGTCTCCCTCCTGGTCGCCAGCGCAGGCCATCGGCATCCCTACCGGCCAGCGCGGCGACGCCGAAGGCTCCGACGAGCCTGGCCCCCAGCGGCGCGACCGAGGCGACACCACCCCGGTCCTCGGCTGGGCGGCGGTCACGAAGGCCGACTCGTACGAGCGTCCAGGTGGCGAGCACGAGCCCGACCTTCGAGCAGCCGCTCTGGAGCGTCGACCACCGTCAACCTGCAGGCGACGTCCCGACCGTCGGCCTCCCGTCGGGCACCATCTACTGGCGGGTGCGGGCGCAGGGCGCCGAGACCAGTGACGTGGACCGCCGCGTCGTTCACCCGCAACGGCTCGCCGGGCCGACCGCTGCTCTCAGCCCGCAACGGGGCTGCGCTCGCCCAGCCGTACGAGCCGCCGCTCCTGTGCTGGACGCCTGTCTGGTGGCGCGACCGGCTACACCGTCCAGGTCGGCACAGAACCCCAACTTCATCGACCCGGTCACCAGCTACCCAGTACTCCTCCAAGACGCGCGTCATGCCTGGTGCCGGACCTGCGCCTGGCCACGACCTACCACTGGCGGGTGCGGGCGTCACTCGGCCAGCGGTCTCGTCACCGAGTGGTCGCGAGGTCCGCGCCTACGTCGATGGGCGCGCTCGCCAAGCCCGACGCTGCGTGTCGCCGGCGACGGACGCCTTCAGCAACGTCGAGGACGTCGTCCTGGACTGGAACCCGGTCCTCGGCGCCGAGACCTACGACCTGCAGATCTCGACCGACAACCAATTCCTCAACACATCGTCACCAGTCAACGGCATCGTCGGCACCCGCTGGTCGCCGGCCGACGACGCTCCTCAACGACCAGCGCTACTGGCGCGTGCGCCCCGTCGACCCCCACGGCAACAAGACCGACTGGGCCAACGTCGACATCTGGACGTTCCGCCGGCACTGGCCGGACCAGCCGACCCTCCTCCACCCGATCGCCGGCGAGCATCGTCGCCGACCCGTTCTACTACCAGTGGACGCCGGTCGAGCACGCGAGCAGCTACCGGATCGAGCTGAGCACCACCGCCGGCTTCGGCAGCCGACATCGTGGACACCTGCGAGACGGTCCAGACGACGTACGTCCCGCAGGCGGGTGGCGACTGCTGGCCGGGTGCGTTGAACACCTACTGGTGGCGCGTCACGGCTATCGACGACCCTGCGGGCGTGGTCACCGACGTCATCTCGGCCGACAAGCAGCAGTTCACCTACAACCCAGCCAAGGTCGACTACCTGTCTCCCGCCGACGGCGCCACCGGAGTCTCCATCCCGACCCTGAAGTGGTCGCCCGTCTCCGGCGCCTCGAGGTACCGCGTGACGCTCGTGGCGACCGACGGTGGGAGCGGCGGCGGCACCTTCACCACTGCGGCGACCGAGTACACGCCGCGTAGCGTCCTCACTGCCGGCAAGACGTACCGCTGGGAGGTGCGCACGGTCAGCGAGAGCGACCGCGTCGGCTCCGGCTATGTCATCGGCTCCCAACGGACCTTCACGATGGGCGCCGCACCGGTCGGCGCCTCGGCCACTCCCACCCTGACGGGACCCGCCGACGAGACGCACGCCCAGCGGTTCCCGACCCTCTCGTGGACTCCCGTCACCGACGCCGACAACTACAAGGTGCTGCTCAGCACGAACGGCGGCATCTCGTGGACCTACATCGCGCAGGACGTGAAGTACCCCGAGTGGCAGGACTCCGGGACCACGCACCTCAGCGCCGGCACCTACGAGTGGTACGTCGAGGCCTACAACGGCAACGCCTTCCTGTCGGGCGACCCGAGCCTGTCGCGCACCTACGTCCTCGACCCGCCGACCACCGTCGCGGTGAGATCACGGCGCTGACCGGTGGCGCCTCGCTCGACGCCTGGCCAGCGCTGCGCGGCCGAGTTGCCCGGCGCAGTGCGTCGGCCTCCTGCAGACGCCCGTCCTTGGCTGGAACAGCCAGCCCAACGCCGGCTACTACCAGGTCTGGCTCTCGTTCGACCAGGAGATGACCAACATCGTCCCGGGCTACCCGAAGGTCGCCGAGTCGACGCGCTTCCTGCCGACCAACGCCCTCGGCGACAGTCAGGCCGGCCTTCCCTACTACTGGTTCGTGCAGCCCTGCACGACCGGCGGCAAGTGCGCTCCGTTGCAGCACGCGACCAACGCCTTCGGCAAGGTGTCCAGGCGCCGTCGAGCTCGCGAGCCCGATCGGAGGCCGACCCAGGCCAACGACGTCACCTTCCGCTGGAAGGACTACCTGGAGACCAACAGCGCCCCGACGGGACTCGCCGGACGCCAACTCCGTGTCGCCGACGGTCGAGGCGCAGCGCTACCGGATCGTGGTCTCGGCCGACCAGAACTTCCAGAGCATCCTGGAGACTGCCGTCGTCGACCAGCCGACGTTCACCTCGGCTGGCTGGACGTACCCCGAGGGACCGCTCTACTGGCGCGTGCAGGCGATCGACGGCAGCGGCAACAACCTCACGTTCGGTAGCCAGCTCGTTCGTCAAGAAGTCGCCAGGAGTCAGCCCGATCTCACCGCGTGCCGGGATCTCCGTCTCGCCGAGCGAGCCGTTCCGCTGGCACGCCGCTGCGCCTACGCCGCGGGCTACCAGGTCGAGATCTACAAGGACGGCGACACGACCGGATCGAGCGCCAACCGGATCGTCAGCGGGACCACCAAGCAGGTGGCCTACACGCCGCCAAGCCCGCTCCCGGCATCCGCCAACGCGTACACGTGGCGCGTCCGGCCACTTGACGCCGGCGACCGGCCGGGAGTCTGGACCGACTTGGGCGACCCGGGAGCCCGCTTCTTCGTCTCGCCCGCCGCGCCCGTCCAGACCTCGCCGGGCAACAACGTGTGGGTCAAGTCCACCCTCGGTCTGTTCACGTGGACGGCCGTCGCCGGTGCGACGTCGTACCGCTTCGAGCGCCGCCTCGCCGGTGCCGCAGGCAGCTCGGAGACGGTCGTCACACCGGCCCTCGCCTGGGCGCCAACGGCACGGATCGGCGACGGAAACTGGGAGTGGCGGGTCAGCACGATCGACGCCGACGGCAAGGTGTCGGGCTCCTCACCCTGGCGGGCCTTCCGGGTCGACGCGACGCCGCCCGTCATCAAGAAGGTGAAGCCGCCGCGCAACAAGCTCAAGCCCAAGTCGCTGATCGTCGTCGTCTTCAGCGAGGCCGTGAAGGGGGTGAGCAAGAAGTCGCTCTACGTCACGCTCGAGGGCAAGAAGAAGAAGATGAAGGCGAAGGTGACGATGAACAAGGCGAAGACGAAGGCCACCGTCAACGTCAAGCCACGCTTCAAGCGCGGCAAGACCTACGTCCTCCACGCCACATCCAAGATCAAGGACCTGCGTGGCAACGTGCTCGCTGACGGCGAGGCCGTCAGCCTGTCGGAATGAGCGACACACGTGCCGTGGCGCCGGCGCACGACGCCGACCTCGGCCGCGGTCACGGGCAGCAGCCCGTGACCGCGGCCGACGGCACCACGTCCGACCCTGACAACCTGGTCCGGCGCGCCCTCCAGGTCATCCCGGTGCTCGTCTTCGTCGGCACCTGCCTCGCCATCGTGAAGTACGCGTCACGACCGATCACCAACACCGACACCTACTTCCACCTGCGGTTCGGGCAGCGAGTTCCTCAACGGCTGGAGCCTGCGCGACCCGGGCCGGTGACGCCGTTCGCCACGCGGGAGTGGCTGCCGACCCAGTGGGCCCCGCAGATGCTGATGGCGTGGATGGAGGACCGGTTCGGCCTGGCGGGCGTCGCCTGGCTCGCTGGCGACGTGGTACCTCCTGTTCGCCCTGGCGCTCTACGTCGCCGCGCGGCGGCAGGCCTCCGCGCTGGCTGGCCGCCGCGATCACGCTGCTGGCCCTCGCCGCGGCACAGCCTGCGCTGTCGGCCCGCCCGCAGGTGCTGAGCTACACCTTCGTCGTCGTCTTCACGGTGGCCTGGCTCGGGTCGCATCCGCGACGGGCGCCCGCGCTGGTGGCTCGTCCCGCTCACCTGGGTCTGGGCGATCGTGCACGGCATGTGGCCGCTGGCCATCCTCATCGGCCTGGTCGGCGCCGCCGGCGCGCTGCTCGAGCGCAGACACCCTCGTGCAGGCCCGACTCCGACTGTTCCTCGTGCCGGTGCTGTGCGCCCTCGCGGCAGCGCTCACCCCCGTCGGACCTGCGCTCTACGGCGCCGTGGCTCAGGTCGGGGCCAACGCCCAGTACTTCACCGAGTGGGCGTCCCCGGACTTCCGGCACCCGATGGCCTACCTCACCGGCGGCCATGGTCGGCGCTCACCACGCTCCTGCGCCTACGCCGGGCCGGGCCGATGCCCTGGGGAGAGCTCGCGTTCCTGTTCCTTGCCGCCGGAGCGACGCTGTACTCGTTCCGGACCCTGCCGGTCGCGGTCGCGATCGTGACGCCGCTGCTGGCGGCCAGCCTGGCGCCGTACCTCGCGCCGCAGCCGGTGCGTCGCTGGGAGAACTGGACCATCGCGGGCACCCTGGTCGGCTGCCTCGTCGCTGCTCGGCCCTCGTGGCGCCCGAGCAGCGCGGCGCGCGGCGGCGGCGTACCCCGCCTGGATGCACGACGAGCTCGAGCGTCATGCCGGACCACACGGTCGTCCTCAACAGCACCGAGTGGGGCGGCTACCTGATGTGGGCCTACCCGGACCTGGACCTCGTCACTCACGGCTACGGCGACACGTTCACCGACGCGGAGATCCAGCGCAACGTCGACATCTTCACCCTGGAGCCCGGTTGGGACGACGCTGGTCGAGGAGACCGGAGCGACAGGTGGCGGTCATCAGGCCGGAGAGCGCCTTCGGCCTACGCCTTGCAGCAGCAAGGCTGGGAGATCGTCGAGCGCGACGGCGACGACGTCGCGCTGCTCCGCGCTCCCGGCTGACCTCGCGCTTTCCGCTGCGCAGACACCCCGGCGATAGCCTGCGCCGGTGGACTTCCTCAGGGAGCACTGGGTCGACGTGCTCGGCTGGGCCGGCAGCGCCCTGCTCATCTTCTCGCTGCTGCAGACCCGGATCCTGCGGTTCCGGCTGCTCAACCTCGCGGCGTCGCTGAGCCTGGTGCTCTTCAACGCCCTGGTCGGCGTCTGGCCGATGGTGGCCATGAACCTCGCCACCACCGCCATCAACCTCTGGATGATCCGGGGACTGATGCGCGACCGGCACGACGAGGCGGCCTTCGACGTGCTCCAGGTGGGCCCGCGCGACGCCTACTTCCAGCACTTCCTCAGCGTCCACGCCAAGGACCTTGCGACGTTCTACCCGGCGTGGTCGGGCACCGCGGAGGACGACCTCGCCTTCCAGGTCCAGCGCGGCGACGAGACGGTCGGCGTCGTGCTGATCCGGCCCTCGGGCGACGACGGCCGGGACGCCCAGGTCGAGCTGGACTACGTGACCCCGCGCTACCGGGACTTCTCGCCGGGTGAGTTCGTGTGGCGACGGGCGCCCCGGCTCAAGGAGCGCGGCTTCCGTCGTGTCCTGACGCCGCCGGACATGGTCGCGCCCTACTACGAGCGGCTCGACGTCGGGTTCCGCCGCGAGGGCACGGCGTACGTGCTGGACCTCTAGGCCGGGCTGCCTAGGACCTTGTCGCCGCGACCCAGCGCTCGAGCACGGCCGCGGCTCCCCCGTCGTCGACGGCACGCCGGGCACGGTCGATGCCCGCCGCGACGCGCGTGGGCAGGTCGCCCTCGTCGCCCGCGTGCACCGCCAACGCTGCTCCCGCGTTGAGCAGGACGGCATCGCGCACCGGCCCCTGCTCACCCTCCAGGAGGCGGCGTACGACGCCGGCGTTGTGGGCCGCGTCGCCACCGCGCAGGTCCTCGGTGGTCGCAGTCGGCAGGCCCAGGTCGCCTGGGTCCAGCACGGCCTGCTCGACGTGCCCCGCCCGGACCAACCAGAGCGAGGACGTCGTGGTCGTCGTCAGCTCGTCGAGGCCGTCGTCCCCCCGGAATACCCAGGCGTCGACCCCACGCGCCGCGAAGACTCCCGCCATCACCGGGGCCATCCGCGCGTCGGCGCACCCGATCGCCTGAGCGGCCGGCCGGCTCGGGTTGGTGAGCGGGCCCAGGAAGTTGAAGGTCGTCCCGATGCCCAGCTCTCGGCGGGGTACGGCGGCGTGGCGCATCGCCGGGTGGAACGCCGCCGAGAAGCAGAAGGTGATCCCGGCCTCGACGGCGACCTCCGCGACCCGCTCCGGCGCCAGGTCGAGACGGATGCCGAGGACCTCCAGCACATCGGCCGAACCTGCCATCGACGACGCCGAGCGGTTGCCGTGCTTGACCACGGTCACCCCTGCTCCTGCCGCCACGATCGCCGCCATCGTCGAGATGTTGACCGACATCGACCGGTCCATCCCGGTGCCGACCACGTCGAGCAGCCGGCCGGGCACGCTGATCGGGTTGGCCGCGTCGAGCATGGCGTCGGCCAGACCCGTCACCTCCTCGATCGTCTCGCCTTTCGCGCGCAGCGCGATGGCGAACCCGGCGATCTGCGCCGGGGTCGCGTTTCCGGACAGCACCTCGGCCATCGCCCACGACGTCTGGGCGGCGGAGAGGTCCCGGCGAGCGACGAGATCGCCCAGGACTTCTGGCCAGGTGGTCATCGTGGGCGAGGTGTGACGGCGCGGGTCAGGTGGTCGCCGGCACGCGCGAGCGCAGCTGCGCCACCACGGCCTCGGCCAGCAGGATCGGGTCGAGTGGGTGCGCCACGGCGGCGTCGGCCCGTGACCAGGTCGCGAGCCAGGCGTCCTGCGGGCGCCCGATGAGCACGACGATCGGCGGACACTGGTAGATCTCGTCCTTGAGCTGCTTGGCGATGCCCATCCCCCCGGCCGGCACGGCCTCGCCGTCGAGGATCGCCACCGCGATGCCGCCCGCGTCCATGTTGGCGATCACGACCGGCTCGGTGGCGACCTCGACGTACTCCAGCTCGGGGAGGTCCGGGTGCGGCCGCCGCCCGAGCGCCAGGATCACCTGCTGCCGGGTCGAGACGTCGTCGCTGTAGACCAGCACCTTCAGCGCGGCCGGCGGGCGTGCGGTCGAGTCGCTCACGGCCGCGATGCTACCGCTCGGGAGCGTCGGACGAACGGGACGCCCTGGCCTCGAGCAGATCCAGCCGCCGGTCCTCCCGGGCGGCCTCCTTCTGCGAGGAGCGCACCCACTGGACGAACAGCACCAGGAACAGGATCACCCCCACCACGTCGCCGCTCGCCCACAGGGTCCCGCCGGCGAGGTGCTGGTCGTCGGCGGCGGTCGGGAGCCAGTCCCCCATCGGCCCGGCGCGCAGCGCTGCGTAGTGCTCCGCACCGATCAGCGTCGTCTGGCCCATGATCGTGACGCCGAGGAACGCATGGAAGGGCAGGGTCATCAGCACCATCAGCACCCGGAACGGGTAGCCCACCTTGCCCGGCACGGGGTCGATGCCCACGAGCGGCCAGAAGAACAGGCAGCCGACGAGTACGAGGTGCAGGTGGGTGACGTCGTGGACGTACGCCGAGGAGAGGGTGGCGTCGTACCAGCCGGAGAAGTAGAGCGCCCACGGCGAGACGATGAAGAGGGCGAGGGTGAGCGGCGGGAACGTCAGCACCTTCGCCACCCGCGAGTGCAGGACCACGAGGAGCCACCGCCGCGGTCGCGGCGGCAGCGTGCGCAGGGCGAGCGTGACCGGGGCGCCCAGCGCGAGTGCGATCGGGACCAGCATCGACAGGACCATGTGCTGCACCATGTGGACGCTCAGCAGGGTGGTGTCGTAGGCGCCCACGCCCGAGCAGGTGACGAAGAGGAAGGCACCGATCCCCACCCCGACGAACGAGATCGTCCGGCCCACCGGCCAACGATCCCCTCGCCGCCGCAGCACGGCCACACCGACCAGGTACGCGCCCGCGACCCACACGGTCGGGACGAAGAGCAGCGGCTCCAGTCCCCAGGTCGTGAACACCCGTCCCCAGGTGAGCTCCGGCAGGTCCTGGACCGCCGCGAGCGGCGCTCCGATCACGTCTCGAACAATAGGCCGTGGCGTGTCAGGGGGTGCCTCCCCGGTCAAGGCCGTCACGAGCGTCGTCCCGGCGGTTCCTGGCAAGCCGGAGGAGGGAGACAGGGCCGAGCCCTGGCGACTGACGACAACGCGGTCCAGGGGCCGCCGGGACGTCGCGCAGCAGGCCACGGGGCCGGGAGACACGCCCTGTGGGGGTCGGGGTGGCCATGTCGGCCAGGACCGACATAATGATGTCCGTGGCGACTACGACAGCGATCCCGGCGTCCCGCCTGCACGGGCACCACGACCGCCCGAGCATGGTCAGCGTGGGCACCATCATCTGGCTGTCCAGCGAGCTCATGTTCTTCGCGGCGCTGTTCGCTGCCTACTTCACCATCCGCGCGGTCAGCCCCGAGCTGTGGGCCACCGAGACCCAGCTGCTCAACATCCCGTTCTCGACCGTCAACACCATCATCCTCGTGCTGTCGTCGGTCACCTGCCAGCTGGGCGTCTTCGCCGCCGAGCGCGGCCAGGTCGGGCGCAGCGGGTCGATCGCCAACGTCGGCGGCTGGGGCTTGCGCGAGTGGTTCACCCTCACCTACATCATGGGCGCGGTCTTCATCGGCGGTCAGGCGCTCGAGTACGCCGAGCTGGTCGCCGAGGGCCTGACCATCCCCGCCAACGCCTACGGGACGATGTTCTACCTCGCGACCGGCTTCCACGGCCTCCACGTGACCGGCGGACTGATCGCCTTCCTCTTCGTGCTCGGGCGCACCCTCGTGGCCAAGAAGTTCACCCACGAGCAGGCCGTCAGCGCGATCGTCGTCTCGTACTACTGGCACTTCGTCGACGTCGTCTGGGTCGGGCTGTTCGCCACGATCTACCTCATCCAGTAGTGCCCGAAAACTTCAACAAGTAGTGTAGATACCCAGCGAAGGATTGGACCCAAGGTGCGCTTCCTGAACCGCTCGGCACGCCGGCTGTCCCGGCACCGCCGCAGTAGGCTTGCCGGCTTCGTCCTGATGCTGCTCGCGCTGGTCGCGACCGGGACCCTCTACACCGCCTTCTCCCCGGCCCAGGCCGAACAGGCCGAGACAGACGCCGAGATGGTCGCCAAGGGCCGGGAGCTGTTCCTGGTCGGCTGCTCGTTCTGCCACGGACAGAACGGCGAGGGCCAGACCGACAAGCGCGGCCAGAACTTCGGCCCGCCCCTGGCCGGCGTCGGCGCCGCGGCCGTCGCCTTCCAGGTCGGCACCGGGCGGATGCCCATGGCCCAGCCCGGGCAGCAGGTCCCGCGCAAGGAGCCCGTCTACTCCGAGGAGGAGACCCAGGCGCTGGCGGCGTTCGTCGCCTCGCTGGGCCCCGGCCCGGCGATCCCCTCGACGAGCGACTACTCGCTGGAGGGCATGACCGACGAGGAGAAGCAGGAGGCGATCTCGCGCGGCGGCCAGATCTTCCTGACCAACTGCACGGCCTGCCACAACTTCCAGGGCTCCGGCGGCGCCATGCCCCGCGGCGGCCACGCTCCGCGGATCGAGGGCGTCGAGGCGCGCTACATCTACATGGCCATGCAGACCGGTCCGCAGCAGATGCCGACGTTCTCCGAGAACACGATGCCCTCGGACGCCAAGCGCGACGTGATCGCCTACCTCACCGCGCTGGAGGAGAACCCCGACTACGGAGGCTTCGGCATGGGCGGGCTCGGCCCCGTCAGCGAGGGCATGTTCGCCTGGCTGCTCGGCATCGGGTCCCTGGTCGGCTTCGCGGTGTGGATCGCCGCGCACACGACGCGGACGCAGCGTCGTCCCGAGACGGTGGGAGAGGACCAGTCGTGAGCGACGACACCAGCATCGAGCGGCGTACGACGACCGCGGCCGTCGTCGACGAGCCGATCCCGAACCCCGGCCTTCCGCCGCACCAGTACCGCCCGACCGACGTCGACCCGAAGGCCGAGCGACGCGCGGAGCTGCAGGTGGTGACGTTCTACGTCCTCGCGATGCTGCTGGTCGTCGGCTTCGTGGTCGCCTACTTCGCCTTCGACATCAGCTCCAACCACGACACGCTCGCCGGCGTCGGAGCCTCCACGATGTCGCTGGGCCTGACCCTGGGCCTGGCGCTGCTGTTCATCGGGATCGGCACCGTCCAGTGGTCGCGCAAGCTGATGAACGACCACGAGATCGTCGAGATGCGCCACCCCGGCCGCTCCACCGACGACGACCGCGACAAGGTCGTCGCCGACGTCCTCCAGGGCACCGAGGACTCCGGCATCACCCGCCGGCCGCTGATCCGCAACACCCTCCTGGGGGCGCTGGGCCTGGTCAGCATCACCCCGATCCTGGCGCTGCGCGACCTGGGCCCCCTGCCGGGCAACAAGCTCAACACGACACCGTGGACCGAGGGCATGCGCGTCGTGGTCGACGTTCTCGGCACGCCCATCCGCCCGGCCGACATGGAGATCGGCAGCCTGGTCAACGGCCAGCCTGCCTCCCTCTACGAGACCAACGAGGAGGGCGAGCCACTCTACGAGGGCGTCGACCTCCAGATCGCGAAGTCGAAGGCCTCGGTGATCCTGGTCAAGATGGAGCCGGAGGAGATCATCCCCGGCGAGGGCCGGGAGAACTGGGCCGTCGACGGGATCCTCTGCTACTCCAAGATCTGCACCCACGTCGGGTGCCCGATCTCGCTGTACGAGCGCACCACGCACCACGTGCTGTGCCCGTGCCACCAGTCCACGTTCGACCTCGCCGACCACGCCAGGGTGATCTTCGGCCCCGCGGCGCGTCCGCTGCCCCAGCTGCCCTTGGCGCTCGACGACGAGGGCTACCTCATCGCCCAGTCCGACTTCATCGAAGCGGTCGGGCCCAGCTTCTGGGAGCGTGACACGCTGTGAGCGGACGCATCGACACCAGCAAGGTCGCCACGAGCAACCGCGAGTCGGCGGCCATCGCGAAGAAGCCCGGCAAGGTCGGCGCCGTCGCCAACTGGGCCGACGAGCGACTCGGCCTCGCGTCGGCGATGAAGAAGCAGGTCCGGAAGGTCTTCCCCGACCACTGGTCCTTCTTGCTCGGCGAGATCGCGCTGTGGAGCTTCGTCGTCCTGCTGCTCACCGGCGTCTTCCTGACCTTGTGGTTCGTCCCGAGCATGGGCGAGGTCGAGTACCAGGGCTCGTACGCCGAGCTGCGCGGCGTCCACATGTCCGAGGCCTTCGCCTCGACGCTCGACATCTCCTTCGACGTCCGTGGCGGACTGCTGATGCGGCAGATCCACCACTGGTCCGCGATGCTCTTCATCGCCGCGATGTTCGTTCACCTGATGCGCGTCTACTTCACCGGTGCGTTCCGCAAGCCGCGCGAGCTCAACTGGGTCGTGGGCTGCCTCCTGCTGCTGCTCGGCATGCTCGAGGGATTCACCGGCTACTCCCTTCCCGACGACCTGCTCTCCGGCACCGGCATCCGCGCCGCCGACGGCTTCGTCAAGTCGCAGCCGATCGTGGGGACGTACATGTCGTTCTTCCTCTTCGACGGCGAGTTCCCCGGCGAGGCGATCATCCCGCGGCTCTATGCGGTCCACATCCTGCTGATCCCGGGCATCCTGCTGGCCCTGGTCGGCCTGCACATGCTGCTGCTCGTCTACCACAAGCACACGCAGTGGCCCGGCCCCGGCAAGACCGAGCAGAACGTCGTCGGCTTCCCGCTGCTGCCGATCTACGCCGCCAAGGCCGGTGGGTTCTTCTTCGTCGTCTTCGGCGTCACCGCCCTGATGGGAGCGTTCCTCTCCATCAACCCGGTCTGGAAGTACGGCCCCTACGACCCGTCCAAGGTGACCGCGGGCTCCCAGCCCGACTGGTACATGGGCTGGCCCGACGGGGCGCTGCGCATCATGCCCGGCTGGGAGTCGCACCTGTTCACCGGGCCGGGCGGCCTCCCGGCCGTGACGCTCTCGTGGAACGTCCTGCTGCCGATCATCGTGCTGCCCATGGTGATGTTCGTGATCCTCATGATGCTGCCGTTCATCGAGTCGTGGATCACCGGCGACAAGCGTGAGCACCATCTGCTGCAACGCCCGCGCAACGCGCCCACCCGGACGGCCACCATGGTCGCGCTGATGACGTTCGTCGGCATCCTCTGGATGGCCGGCGGCAACGACATCATCGCCATCCTGTTCGACCTGAGCATCAACCAGATCACCTACTTCAACCGCGTGGCGGTGTTCGTCGGTCCGTTGATCGCGTTCTACATCACCCGGCGCTGGTGCATCTCGCTGCAACGGCACGACCAGGAGAAGCTCCTGCACGGCTACGAGACCGGCGTCATCATGCGCTCGCCCGAGGGCGGCTACTCGGAGAAGCACCTGCCACTGCCCGTGGACCGGGCCTACACCCTGACCGCGCGCAACCGCGACGAGATCTACACCCTCGAGTCAGACACCGACGGCAACGGCGTCACTGCCCCCGGATCGCGTCTCCAGAAGGTGCGCGCCCGGCTCAGCGCGGCGCTCTACGCCGACAACATCCAGAAGCCGACCCGCGAAGAGCTCGAGGCGGCCCACCACCACGCCGAGCACGAGCACGAGCTGCAGGCGCCGATGGACGGCCACGTGGCCGACGGCCACCAGTTCGACGGCCACCGGTTCCACGACGTCGACGAGGAGCCGATGCGCTGACGCAGGTCCCATCGACGGCGCGGTCACCACTTGTCGGGGGCCGCGCCGCCGACATTTACCGCCGTTGAGCACCCGGCCTTTACCCTGGACGCCGTACGCCGACACTCTCCACCCAGGGGTCCTCCGCCATGTCCGCACACCGCTCGCCGGTGCACCGTGCTGTCCTCGCTGCGTCCGCGCTGGTGCTCGTCGCGACAGGGCTGTCGGCATGCCGGGCCACGCAGGGCTCGGAAGCGGACTCCCCCGCGGACGACCGCGTCACGGGCGGTGACGCGGAGGGTGCGCCCGCCGCGTCGAAGCCGGCGCCGGTCCGCGTCGCCCTGCGAGTCGGGGCCGATCCGGACGCCGTACCCGTCGATCAGCAGGTCCGCCTCACCGCCCAGGACGGCCGCCTGCGCTCGGTGAGCGTCACGTCAGCGCTCGGCGCGCTCGAGGGTGACCTGAGTGCCGACGGTGCGGGCTGGACGGCCTCGGGCCGGCTCGAGCCGGGGACGACGTACGACGTGCGGACCGTGGCCGAGCGTGCCGACGGCAAGGAGAAGCGGACCCGCACGTCGTTCTCGACCGCCGACCTCAGCCTCGACCAGCAGACCTATCCCTCGATCGCGCCCCTGGCCGGCGAGACCGTCGGGGTCGGCATGCCGGTGATCGTCAGCTTCGATGTCGCGGTGTCCGACAAGGCCTCGATCGAGAAGCATCTGAAGGTCACCAGCGTCCCGCAGCAGCGAGGCGCCTGGCACTGGATCAGCGACCACGAGGTGCATTGGCGCCCCGCGTCGTACTGGAAGGCGGGCACCGACGTCAGCGTCGACGTCGACGTCAACTCCGTGCCTGCCGGTGGCGGGATCTACGGCCAGGAGAGCCGCCAGGTGTCCTTCCACGTGGGGGACGCCGTCGTGTCGAAGGTCAACGCGCAGACCCACCAGATGCAGACGTTCATCAACGGGAAGCTCGCCAGAACCACCCCGATCACCACGGGCAAGCCGGGCTTCACCACGCGCTCGGGCGTCAAGGTCATCATGGAGAAGTTCCGCACCCGTCGGATGAACTCCGAGACCGTCGGCATCGCCGCGGGCGACCCCGAGGCCTACGACATCGACGACGTCGAGTACGCCATGCGCGTCACCTACTCCGGTGAGTTCCTGCACGCCGCCCCATGGTCGGTCGGCTCGCAGGGCTACGCCAACGTCTCCCACGGCTGCACCGGCATGTCGACGGCCAACGCTGCCTGGATCTACAACATCTCCAAGCGCGGCGACGTCGTCGAGTACTCCGGCACCGACCGCCCGATGACTCTCGACAACGGCTACGGCGACTGGAACCTCCCCTTCGCGCAGTACGCCAAGGGTTCCGCCCTCACATAGCCGAGCAGGCGCAACTTCACCGCCGAGCAGGCGCAACTTCACCGCCGAGCAGGCGCAACTTCACCGCCGAGCAGGCGCAACTTCACCGCCGAACGGTCGCAACTTCACCTCGGCGTACGCCGCGCGCAGGCGCAGGTCTGCGGTCTGGAGCCGTCCGAACACATCCCTGGCACGAAAGACCAGGACGACCCAGCCTTCCTCCGCCAGCATGGCTCGACGCGCCGCGTCATGAGCACTCGCCTCCGGGCTGGAGTGCCAAGCCTCGCCGTCGTACTCGGCTGCGAACTTCTTGCTCGTCAATCCCATGTCGAGCCAGTACGTCGTCCTGCCCACCATGTCGACGGCCACCTGGAGCTCTGGCCTCGGGAGCCCGGCGTCGTACCACCGGAGCCTCAGCGCCGACTCGCCAAAGCTCGCCGATCCGCCATCAGCGATCGCTGCCAGCACGCGCAACTGCACCACTCCGCGTTGCCTCGCCAGCCGGGGCACGATCGACACCAGCTCGTCGTGGCTGAATGAGCCCGTCGCCAGCATCGAGTCGAGTCCCCACAGAGCCACGTCACGGGTGAAGAGTCGGCCGATGTCGACAGCCGTGCGCAGCGGTGTGGTGACCGCGACGTTGCCGATGGTCATCAGGTCGTCGCGCCGAACCATCCG
Source organism: uncultured Actinomycetota bacterium (assembly GCA_963723195.1). GTDB lineage: Bacteria > Actinomycetota > Actinomycetes > Propionibacteriales > Nocardioidaceae > Nocardioides. Next base: position 290,443 of record CAVRPU010000015.1, on the reverse strand, counting down.
CTCACCGCTGCGCACGATCGGGTTTCGCAGCGCCCTCAGCTGCGAGTGCCGGAAGACGTCCGGTCGCCCTGGTGCCAGATCCGCGTTGGGCAGCAGCACGCTGTCACCGGCGTGCAGCCATGCAGCTGTGTGATCGGTGACGAAGCATCCCTCGGGCAGGATCAGCTCCAGGATCTCGACTCGGTTCGAGAGCGTGTCCGAGACGCCGTTGGGCACGTACACGGACTGCACAGGGTGTCGCAGCATTCCCGCCCTGACCAACTGATGGAGTGCATGCGCCGGGACACCCTCGGTCCTCGCCGTGGCCGACGTGAACGGCACGGCTGCCGGCAACTTGGTCAGGTAGGCGTGCAGGCCGTCATCGTTGAGCATGGGACGGTCATCCCCGTAGGGAGCGTCAGATACTCAGCCGACCTGTCTTCTGTGGACAGGCCCCGCAGGACCGAGCAGCTGTGCACGCGAACTGGGCCGGTCGGCGGTGAAGTTGCGCCCGGTCGGCGGTGAAGTTGCGCCCGGTCGGCGGTGAAGTTGCGCCCGGTCGGCGTCAGTGGGCGTGGACGCCGCGGTAGTACTCGAAGATCAGGCCGGAGAGGGCGAGGAAGCCCACGCCGATGCCGATCACGACGAGCCACCAGGCGCTGAGAGCCACGGCGACGACGATCACCGCGAGGCAGAGACCGCACCACAGGGGCCACCAGGAGTACGGCGGGAAGAAGCCCAGCTCCCCCGCACCGTCGGCCACCTCGGCGTCCTTGCGGTCCTCGGGGCGTGGCTCCATCTTCGCCGCGTGGAAGCCCAGGTAGACCGACACCATGGCCGCCAGGAGCGTGGTCATGGTCAGCGCGGAGGTGCCGGTCCAGTCGTGTGAGAGCAGCCAGTACGCCGGCGTGACCAGCAAGAAGAAGATCGTCGTGCTGATGAAGATCCAGGCCTCAGCCTTCACCGGTCGGTGCCTTCCTGATCGGTGCGGTTGGTGGGGTCGGGATCGTCGAGACGCTCCGCGAGCATCTCCTCGCGGCCGCCAACCTCGGGCGCGTCGGCAACCCGACCCTCACGCTCGGCGTCGTTGTGGTCGAGCTCCAGGGCCGCGACCTCCGGGTGGTGCAGGTCGAAGGCCGGGGACTCCGAGCGGATCCGCGGCAGGGTCACGAAGTTGTGGCGTGGCGGCGGGCAGCTGGTCGCCCACTCCAGGGAACGGCCCCATCCCCACGGGTCGTCGGTCTCGACCAGCGGCGCGTTGCGCGAGATGTAGACGTTCCACAGGAACGGCAGCGTGGACGCGCCGAGCAGGAACGCCCCCACGCTGGACACCTGGTTGAGCGTGGTGAAGCCGTCGGCGACCAGGTAGTCGGCGTAGCGACGAGGCATGCCTTCGACGCCCAGCCAGTGCTGCACCAGGAAGGTGGTGTGGAAGCCGACGAACAGCAGCCAGAAGTGGATCTTGCCGAGCCGCTCGTCGAGCATCCGGCCGGTCATCTTGGGCCACCAGAAGTAGAAGCCCGCGAACATCGCGAACACCACCGTGCCGAAGACGACGTAGTGGAAGTGCGCCACCACGAAGTAGGAGTCGGACACCTGGAAGTCCAGCGGCGGCGAGGCCAGGATGATGCCCGTCAGACCGCCGAAGAGGAACGTCGTGAGGAACCCGACCGACCACAGCATGGGGGTGTCGAAGGACAAGCTTCCGCCCCACATCGTGCCGATCCAGTTGAAGAACTTCACCCCGGTCGGGACCGCGATGAGGAACGTCATGCCGGAGAAGAACGCCAGGTCGACGGCGCCGGTGACGAACATGTGGTGGGCCCACACGGCCACCGAGAGCATCGCGATGCCGAGGGTCGCGCCGACCAGGCCGATGTAGCCGAAGATCGGCTTACGGCTGAAGACCGGCAGGATCTCGGTGACGATGCCGAAGAAAGGCAGCGCGATGATGTAGACCTCGGGATGGCCGAAGAACCAGAACAGGTGTTGCCACAGGATCGGTCCGCCGTGCGCTGGATCGAAGACGTGGGCGCCGAGGATACGGTCGGCCTCGAGCGAGAGCAGTGCGGCGGCGAAGATCGGGAAGGCGATCAGCACCAGCAGGCTGGTGGCCAGGGTGTTCCAGACGAAGATCGGCATCCGGAACATCGTCATGCCTGGTGCGCGCATGCAGATGATCGTGGTGACGAAGTTGACCGCGCCGAGGATGGTGCCGAGACCGGCCATCCACAGGCCCATGACCCACAGATCACCACCGACACCGGGCGAGCGGATCGCGTCGGACAGCGGCGTGTAGGCGAACCAGCCGAAGTCGGCCGCACCGCTGGGAGTCAGGAACCCCGAGGCGGCGATGATGCCGCCGAAGAGGTAGAGCCAGTACGACAGCATGTTGAGCCGCGGGAACGCGACGTCGGGCGACCCGATCTGGAGCGGCATGAGCACGTTGCCGAAGCCGAAGAACAGCGGCGTCGCGAAGAGCAGCAGCATGATCGTGCCGTGCATGGTGAAGAGCTGGTTGTAGAGGTGGTCGCTGACGACCTGGTTGCCGGGGAACGCCAGCTCGGAGCGCATCATCATGGCCATCAGGCCGCCGACCAGGAACCACGCGAACGACGTGGTGAGGTAGAGCTTGCCGATCAGCTTGTGGTCGGTGGTGGTCAGGATGCGGACGACCTGGGTCCCGATCGGCTTCCGGGCGGGAGCGAGGCTCTCCGCGCGGGCGGCGGTGGCGGTCACTCCGTGCCTCCTTCCTCGGCCTCGGCCGGGCCGGCCGGGGTGTAGGCCACCTCGCCGCCGGTCAGGGGTGCCTGGCTCACGTCGCCCTTGGCCTCCTTGGCCTGGAGGTAGGCGTCGTAGTCGTCACGGCTGACGACCTCGACGTTGAAGAGCATCCGGGAGTGCGAGACGCCGCACAGCTCGGCGCACTTGCCGACGTAGGAGCCGATCTCCTTCGGCGTGACCTGGAAGTGGTTCACGCGGCCCGGGACGACGTCCATCTTCATCAGGAACCCGGTGATCCAGAAGTTGTGGATCACGTCGGGCGATCGCAGCTCGAACTGCACGGTCTGGTCGACCGGGAGGTAGAGGGTCGGGACGTAGGAGGCGGTGCCGACCTCGAACACGTTGGGGGCCTCGACGGCCTCCTCGTCGACGTAGTTGAACGTCCACTGCCACTGCTGGCCCACCACCACGATCGTGTGGTCGGGGTCGTCGACCTCCTCGAGAATGGCGTTCTGCGCGTTGACGGTGTGGAAGAAGAACACCACGACCATGATGACCGGCGCGAGGGTGTAGAAGATCTCCAGCGGCAGGTTGTAGCGCGTCTGCACGGGGATCTCGTCGTCGCTGCGCCGGCGGTAGGCGAAGCAGACGTAGAAGATCAGGCCCCAGACCACGACCCCGGTGGCGAGGGCGGCCACCCAGCCCCAGCGCCACAGGTCGAAGACGAGGTGCGACGTCGTGGTCGCGTCGCGCCCGGGCATCGCGAGGTTCTTCCACTCCTCGGTGGTCGACCCACATCCCGACAGGACGACGACCGCGAGGGCGACGACGGCAAGGAGCGCGAGGTGTCGTCCACGCCCGGGCGCTCGGCGGGATCGCGGACCCGACCGCACACCTTCCGGCACAGCCACAGGGAGCCTCTCTCTCGAACGGCACTCGACACCCCGAACGCTATCGCAATCGGCCCCCAGATGACCGACAGGGTCGGCCGGTAGGTTCGCCGTGTGAGGGACTGGGACGCGGCGTCCACCGAGGCACTGCACCCGGCTGCCCGCGAGGCCTTCATGGCCGCCCTCGACAAGGGGTACGCCGACCCGCGGCGCCTCCATGCGGGCGGCCGGGCGGCGCGCCTGCTCCTCGACAACGCCCGCGAGGTCGTGGCGTCGTCGCTCGGGGTCAGGCCCGACGAGGTGACGTTCACCGCCAGCGGGACCGATGCAGTCCACCGCGGGCTGCTCGGACTCGTCGCCGGGCGCGCCCGCGCCGGCACCACCGTCGTGCGCACCGCCGTCGAGCACTCGTCGGTCATGCATGCGTTGGCCTGGCAACAGGCGGACGAGGTCGTCGTCCGCGTCGACCGGGCCGGTCGGGTCGACCCCGACGACGTCCGTCTCGCCGTCGAGCGCGCGGCGGGAGGCGTGGCCGCCGTGGCCGTGCAGAGTGCCAACCACGAGGTCGGGACCCTCCAGCCGGTCGCGGAGATCGCCGCCGCCGTGCCCGACGTACCGCTGTTCGTGTCCGCTGGGGCCTCTGCGGGGCGGCTGCCCCTGCCCGACGGGTGGACCGTGGCCACCGCCTCGGCGCACAAGTGGGGCGGGCCGGCCGGGGTGGGGCTCCTGCTGGTGCGCAAGGGCGCCCGATGGCGCAACCCCTACCCGGGCGACGACCGGGTGGACGAGCGCGCCTCGGGCTTCGAGAACGTCCCGGCCGCGCTGGCAGCCGCGGCGGCGCTCCAGGCGGTCGTCGCCGAGCGCGTCGAGGTGAACCAGCGCCAGTCGGCCCTGGTCGACCGGATCCGCGGTGTCGTCGGCGCCCTCCCCGACATCGAGGTCGCGGGCCATCCCGCGGAGCGGCTCCCCCACGTGCTGACCTTCTCCTGCCTGTACGTCGACGGCGAGGCACTCGTCACCGAGCTCGACCGGGCTGGGTTCGGGATCGCGAGCGGCTCGGCCTGCACCGCGTCGACGCTGACGCCGAGCCACGTGCTGGAGGCGATGGGCGTGCTCACCCACGGCAACGTCCGCCTCGGGCTCCCCTGGCCGATCGGCGACCGCGACCTCGAGGCGGAGGTGGAGCGCTTCCTCTCGGTCCTCCCGGGCCTGATCGCCGAGCTGCGTGCACGGGTGGACCGGTGAACGGGCTCGAGCTCGACTGCCGCGCCCAGCGCTGTCCGCTGCCGGTCATCGAGCTCGCACGCCATCTCACCGACGTCGAGGTGGGCGAGCTGATCGGCGTGGCGACCCTCGACCCCGCGGCCCGGGTCGACGTGCCGGCCTGGTGCCGGATGAAGGCGCAGGAGTACGCCGGCGAGGACACCGCCGACGACGGGACCCCGCGCTTCTGGGTCCGCCGGCTGTCCTGAGCCCGGAGCCGAGTCAGCTCAGGTGAGGGGCGACCGCGGCCGCTGCCTCGACGCCGTACGACGCCTCGACGCGCTTGACGAACTCGGCACCCGAGAAGGAGTACTCCTGCGTGCCCACCGTCTCGACGACGTACGCCGCGAGCACGCAGCCCACCTGGGCCGCACCGGCGTCGCCGAGCCCCCAGGCCAGGCCGGCCAGGAAGCCGGCCCGGAACGCGTCGCCGACACCGGTCGGCTCGACCGCCATGACGTCGGCTGCGGCGGGGAGCTCGATGGGCTCCTCGCCGGAGCGCCGGACACGGACGCCGCGAGCACCGAGCGTCGTGACCTGGCAACCGACCTTCGCCAGCACCTCGTCGGCGGACCATCCGGTCTTGGACTCGATCAGGTGCGACTCGTACTCGTTGGAGAACAAGATGGCGGCGCCGTCGATCAGGTCGCGAATCAGCTCGCCCTCGGCGAAGGCGAGCTGCTGGCTGCAGTCGGCGATGAACGGGTAGCCGCGGGTGCGGCACTCCTCGGTGTGCCGGCGCATCGCGACCGGGTCGTCGGCGCCGATGAGGACGTAGTCGGGTGCACCCACGCGGGTCACGATGGGGGCGAGCTCGATCTGACGGGCCTCGGTCATCGCCCCGGGATAGAACGAGGCGAACTGCGCCATCGTCGAGTCGGTCGTGCACACGAAGCGGGCCGTGTGCCTGGTCTCGCTGATGAGCACCGAGTCGGTGTCGACGCCGTTGCGCTCGAGCCAGGAGCGGTAGTCGGCGAAGTCCTCACCCGCGGCCCCCACGAGGACCGGGCGAAGTCCGAGCCGGGCGAGCCCGAAGCACATGTTCGGCGCCACGCCGCCGCGCCGGATCTCGAGGTCGTCGACGAGGAAGGAGACGGACAGCTTGTCCAGCTGCTCGACGACGAGGGAGTCGGAGAACCTGCCGCCGAAGCTCATCAGGTGGTCGGTGGCGATGGAGCCCGCGATCAACAAGGACACGTGGGCGAACACTACCCGTCAGTCACCGTTGAGCCCTCACCCTGAGAGGTCTAGCGTCGAGGGATGGCCGCATCCGACCAGATGTTCACCGACGCGCGTGCAACGCGGGAGCGGCTCCGCGAGGCTGTCCTACGTCCCGCTCCGAGCCTGCGCTACGAAGACCTTGGGCGGGAGCGCCCCAAGCGCGAGATCGAGGTCAGCGAGGCCGCGGCCCGCCTGGCTGCGGCGCTGCACCTGCACCTGGACTGATCCGGTGACGTGCCCGCCGACCGCAACCCTGGGTCAGTGGAAGGAGTCGCCGCAGGCGCAGGAGCCGGTGGCGTTGGGGTTGTCGATCGTGAACCCCTGCTTCTCGATCGAGTCGACGAAGTCGATCATCGCGCCGTTGAGGTAGGGAACGCTCATCCGGTCGACCACGACGCCGACGCCGTCGAAGTCGGTGATCACGTCACCGTCGAGGGACCGCTCGTCGAAGAACAGCTGGTAGCGCAGCCCGCTGCAGCCACCCGGCTGGACGGAGATGCGGAGGTTCAGGTCGTCGCGACCCTCCTGGTCGAGGAGGCTCTTCACCTTGGACGCGGCCACCGGGCTCAGATTGATGGAGTCGGTGCGGCGCTCGGTCTGGACCTGCTCGGTCATCGTCGGGGCTCCCGTGGTGTGTCGACAGTTGTGCGCGTACGTCGGTTCCAATGGTCGCACACGTCGGGTTATTCCCGGGCTTCGTCCACACCGGGTCGGCGCCGCTGGGCCCAGGCTCAGCGCACGGGGCGCGACCACGACCGGGCGAGCCGCTCGGCGAGGTCCTCCAGGGCGTCGGCCGGCGCCGCGAGGGCGCGTTCCTCCCCCACCAGGTCGACCAGCGAGTGCGCGGCCTCGATCCCGAGCGCCCGCATCTCGCGGGCGCCGACGAGCACCCTCCCGGCCAGCGCCACACACGGCCGGATGGCGTCGGCAGCGACCTGCGCCACGCCGTAGGGCACCTTGCCGGCGCGGGAGGAGAAGTCGAAGGACCCCTCCCCGGTCACGACGAGGTCGGCCGCCCGCGCGCGCGCGGGCAGGCCGACGGCGTCCACGACCAGGTCGATGCCGGGCTGCCGGGCCGCTCCCAGCGCCAGGAGCGCGAAGCCGAGGCCGCCCGCAGCCCCCGCGCCCGGCTCGAGGGAGGTACGTCGGTCGGTGGCGGCCGCGAACGCCTCCAGCAGCCTGTCGACGGCCAGCAGTCCGTCGTCGTCGAGCCCCTTCTGGGGTCCGTAGGTCTTGGTGGCGCCGAAGAGCCCGGTCAGCGGGTTGTCGACGTCGCTGGCAGCCACGAGGCGCACGCCGTCGAGCTGCTTGCGTGCCGAGGCCAGGTCGACGGTGGTGACACCGGCCAGGCCCGCCGCCCCGGCGTCGAGCGCCACGTCAGCGGTGGCCCCCAGCGCGCCGAGCGCGCCCGCTCCGCCGTCGTTGGTGCCGCTGCCGCCCAGCCCGACGACGACCTCGGTCGCGCCCGTCTCGATCGCCGCCACGACGAGCTGCCCGACGCCGTACGTCGACGCCTCCTCGGCGCGCTGCCCGCCGGTCAGGTGCAGCCCACAGGCCTGCGCCGACTCGACGTACGCCCGTTCGCCGACGCGGAGCACGCCGGCCGGGACGGCCTCGCCGAACGGCCCGCGCACGGTGACCGCGACGAGCTCGCCGCCCAGGGCGGTGTGCAGCACGTCGACGAAGCCCGGGCCGCCGTCGGCCATCGGCGCCAGGTCGAGGTGGTCGGCGGGGGCGTGCCGGGCCCAGCCGCGCGCGATCGCCTCGGCCGCCTGGACGGCAGTCAGGGTGCCGGCGAACTTGTCGGGCGCGACGAGGACCCTCATGCGGCCGCCTCGGCCGACTCGGCCGTCCGGGCGACCACGTCGGCGACCACGCCGGCCAGCGACCCGGTGCGCTCGTAGGCCTGGCGCTGGCGCCGCGCGCCACCGCCCACGGTCCAGATCCGGTCGACAGCCGCGTCGACGAGAGCGCGGTCCCCTGCCGCGTCGAGGGCCGTGGCGACGTGCTCGACGAGGGTGCCCACGGCCTCCCGGGCGTCGACCAGCTGCCCGCTGAGCGGGTGCACGAGCGATCCGGCCAGCCCGTAGCGGGCGGCTCGCCAGTGCGCGGCGCGCAACAGGTCGCTGCGGACAGGATCGGGGTCGACGGCCTGCGCGACGGTCTCGACCAGGGCGCGGCACAGCGCGACGACCAGCATCGCGTCGTCGAGCTCCGTGCACGCGTCGGCGACCCGGATCTCCACGGTCGGGTAGTCGGCGGCCAGGCGCGCGTCGAGGTAGAGCATCCCCGGGTCCAGGGCGGCACCCGTGGCGATGAGAGCGTCGGCGACGCGCCGGTACTCAGCCGCACTGCCGTACGGCTCCGACTGGCCGGCAGTCGGCCAGCGGGTCCACACCTGCTGGCGCCAGCTGGCGTACCCGGTGTCGCTGCCCCCGGCGTACGGCGAGTTCGCGGCGAGGCCGACGAGCGGGGGCAGCCAGCGACGCAGTCCGTCGACGACGCGGACCGCCTCCTCGTCGCCGTCGACGTCGACGTGGACGTGCATCCCGAGCGTGCCGGCCGGCATCCCCATGTCACCGAACTCCTGGGCGATCCGCTCGTACCTCGCCTGCCGGGTCACCCGCGGGGCGCGGCTCGCCAGCGGCGCGACGCCGACGGCGGCCACCTCGACCCCCTGCGCCCCGGCGGCGGCCACGGCGGACCGACGGGCCGACCTCAGCTGGTCGACGATCGCCTCCAGATCGGCGGACGGATCGGTCTGGATCTCGACCATGTGCTGCAGGAGCTCGCCCTCGAGCTCGCCCTGGCGACCGCCGTCCGCCGCGCGCCCGTCCCTGGCGGCCCGGGCGGCCCGGGCAGCCGCGGCGTCGTCGTGGGAGCGCAGGACCCCGGCCGAGATGCTGACCATCTCGCCGGTCCCGGGCTCGACGAGCAGCAGCTCCTCCTCGACCCCGACCTTGCGCACGCGCCCATCCTGCCGGGTCCTGCCCGGCCGCCGGTACGCCCTTACGATCGTGACGCCATGACGACCGACCCAGCCGACGTGAGGATCCGCCCGATGCGCGCGGACGACGTGGCGGCCGTCGAGTCGCTCACGTCGCGGAGCTACTTCGAGCTGGACCAGCGAACCTCACAGCGGAACCGGCCCGACCCCGCACCGCGTTCGGCCGCGCGCGGCGCGATGTGGCAGCGGCGCGTGCACCACCTGCTCGGCACCGACCCCGGGGGCTGCTGGGTCGCCGAGGCCGACGGTGAGCTGGTGGGCACGGCGGTGTCCTTCAACCGTGAGCTCATGTGGATCCTGGCGTCCTTCGCCGTGCGCCCGGGGCTCCAGGGAGCCGGCATCGGCGCCCAGCTGCTCGTGGCGGCGCTCCACCACGGCCGAGGGTCCCTGCGCGGGATGCTCTCGGCGTCGCACGACCCGAAGGCGGTCCGCCGCTACCGGACTGCGGGCTTCGACCTGCACCCGCAGATGCTGCTGGCGGGCCACGTCGACAGGTCCGTGATCCCGGTCGTCGAGCGGGTGCGCGAGGGGTCAGCAGGCGACTTCGACCTGATGGACTCAGTGGACCGTGGCACCCGCGGGGCCGCGCACGGACCGGACCACGCCGTGCTCGCCGGAGAGTTCCACCTGCTCGTCACCGACCGGAGCACCGGCACGGGCTACGTCTACGTGACCGATGCCGGCACTCCGGTGCTGCTGGCGGCCACCAACCGGCGTACGGCCACGGACCTGGCCTGGGCGGCGCTGGCGATGAGCACCCCCGACGTACCGGTCGAGATCCCCCACGTGACCGCCGCCAACCAGTGGGCGATCGACGTGGGCATGGCCGCCCGTCTCGACCTGCACCAGCTCGGCTACCTCGCTCTGCGCCGCCTCAAGCCACCGGCGCCATACCTGCACCACGGCTCGTTTCTCTGAGCCGTTGGACCCGAGCGCAGCGAGGAGCCGTCCGGCGCGTCTCGACATGACGCTGCCGGATCAGGTCGTCGTCCCCGGCTCCAGCCGCGAGCCGGCCGGGATGTGGCCCCGGCCCAGGACGCTGCCCATGCCGACCAGCACGAGGTCGTCGTCGTGCGCGACCCGCCGGGTGGGTGCATCCCCCACGAGCGCACCGCGACGTACGCGGGAGTGCTCGTCGAGCACGGAGGTGCGCACCTCGGCACCGCGCTCGACAACGACGTCCTCGAAGAGCACCGAGTCCTCGACGCGCGCCCCCTTCTCGACCACCACCCCCGGGCCGAGCACGCTGTTGACGACCTCACCGGCGACGACGCAGCCGGGTGAGAGCAGGCTGTCGACCACGTTGCCACCACGCACGCGCGCCGCCGGTCGGTCCGGCCAGTGAGAGATCACCGGTCGGTCGACGTGGTCGAACACGTCGACCTTTCCGGCCAGGAGGTCGCGGTGCGCCTGCAGGTACTGCCCCGGCTGGCCCAGGTCACGCCAGTAGCCTTCGAGCGGTACGGCGCGCACGTCGCCGGACTCGATGAGGCGCGGGAGCAGGTGCTCTCCGAAGTCGCCCAGCCCGCTGTCGCCGTCGGCTGCACCGTCGGCCGCCGCGGAGAGCGTTGCCCTGAGCTCGTCGAGAGCGGTGATGAGGGCATCGGTGCGGTAGACGAAGATCTCGGTCGCGATCGTGCCCGACCCCGGGCGCGACGGCTTGACCTGCACGTCGGTGACTCGGCCGCCGGGTCCGGTGAGGACGACCACATTGTCGGACGCCTCCTTCTTCGTCACCTCGGTGGTGAGCACGGTGGCGACCCGGCCCGACGCGATGTGCTCGTCGACGACGGGCGCGAGATCCATCGAGAAGACATGGTCGGCGCTGGAGACCAGCACGTGCGGCGCTGCGAACTCCTCGAGATCCGACCGCATCCGGAGCAGGAGGTCGGCATTGCCGTGGGCGAAGCCCTCCTCGGTCGCCGGCCCCGTGCCGGTCTGAGGCACCATGCGGCGAAACCCGCCCCGGTTGCGGTCCAGGCTCCACGGCCGACCGCCCGAGAGGTAGTCGTCGATCGAGCCGACCTGGTACTGCACCGACACCCACACGTCGGTCAGGTCGGAGTGCACCAGGCTCGACAGCGTGAAGTCGATGAGCCGGTGCACACCGCCGTACGGCAGCGCCGGCTTGGCGCGCTCACGGGTCAGCACGTCCATCCGCGTGCCCTGCCCGCCGGCCTGTACGACGCAGAGCACGTCGCCTCGTCGTGCCATGTCTCTGCCCCCATCTGGTCGGCCGATCTCGTCCGGCCCGGATCGTCTTGTGCGCCGCGCCCTACGATGGCGCATGTGAGCATCATCGACCTCCCCCTCCTCCCGCTGGGCAAGGGCAAGGACCTCACCGCCGAGCGTGGGGTCGAGTGTCCGGGGGATCTGCCTGCGGCCTCCGACCCGACCCTGGTCGAGCGGGCCCGCGCGGCCAAGGCCGCGCTGGGTGACCGGCTGTTCGTGCTGGGACACCACTACCAGCGCGACGAGGTCATCCAGTTCGCCGACGTGACCGGCGACTCCTTCAAGCTCGCGCGTGACGCCGCCGGTCGGCCCGAGGCGGAGTTCATCGTCTTCTGCGGCGTGCACTTCATGGCGGAGTCGGCCGACATCCTCACCGCGCCCGAGCAGAAGGTCGTCCTGCCCGACCTCGCGGCCGGCTGCTCGATGGCCGACATGGCCCGGCTCGCCCAGGTGGAGGACGCGTGGGACGCCCTGGTCGACGCGGGGGTGGCCGACAGCGTCGTACCTGTGACCTACATGAACTCCAGCGCCGACATCAAGGCCTTCTGCGGTCGCAACGGTGGCGTCGTGTGCACGTCGTCCAATGCCGACGTCGCGCTGGAGTGGGCGTTCGCGCAGAAGGGCTCCATCACCAACGAGAGGGGCGAGGACGCCGGGAAGGTGCTGTTCTTCCCCGACCAGCATCTCGGCCGCAACACGGCCGTGCTCAAGATGGGCCTCTCGCTCGACGACTGCGTCGTGTGGGACCCCCGTGAGCCCAACGGCGGCCTGACGGTCGACCAGCTGCGCGACGCGCGGATGATCCTGTGGCGTGGGCACTGCTCGGTGCACGGCCGCTTCTCCGCCGACGTCATCGACGAGCTGCGGGTCAAGGACCCCGACATCAAGATCCTCGTGCACCCCGAGTGCACCCACGACGTCGTGCTCAAGGCCGACCTGGTCGGCTCGACGGAGTTCATCATCAAGACCGTCGAGGCCGCGCCGCCCGGCACCTCCTGGGCGATCGGCACCGAGCTCAACCTCGTCAAGCGCCTGGCCCAGCAGCACCCCGAGCAGTCGATCGCCTTCCTCGACCGCAACGTCTGCTACTGCTCGACGATGAACCGGATCGACCTCCCGCACCTCGTCTGGGCGCTGGAGTCACTCGTCGACGGCGTCGTCGTCAACCAGATCCGGGTCGACCCCGACACCGAGCGGCACGCGAAGGTCGCCCTCGAGCGGATGCTCGCCCTCCCCGGAAAGTCCCACCGCGACTGACCCCCTCGTTGAGTTGGCCCAAATGGTTGCTTGAGTTGGCCCGAATGGTCGTGAGATCGAGCCGCCGGCCGAGCGAGCACGACCATTCGGGCCAACTCGCACAACCATTTGGGCCAACTCAACAGGTTCTTACAGGCCGGGCGCGCCGTAGACGGCCAGCCAGCGGGTCATGTCCTGCTCGAGCGGCAGCTCGCCGGTGAGGACGTCGCGGACCGACAGCTCGAGCAGGTTGTCGCGGGCCAGCGGGTCTGCGGACAGCGCATCGGCGTCCGCGCTCCGGGCCGGGGCGAACGGATAGAAGGTCGACTGCTTGTAGAGGTAGACCAACCCGACCCGGCGCTGCGCCGAGTCGGCGAAGACGACGACCGTGCACAGCAGACCGGTCGCGAAGCCCTGGTCGGCCAGGGTCGTGTTCACGGCGTGCAGGCCCGTGCACAGCCCGTCGGTGTCGCTCGGGTCGCCGTCGATGACCAGCCACGTGTAGCCGTAGGAGTCGCGGCTCGTCGTCACCTCCGGCGCCGCGTCGGCGGTGCCGAGCAGGGCCACGACCTCGGCCTGCGTGTCGGCGTACGCCGCTCCGGCCGGCGCGCGGAAGCAGACGGACCCCGTGCCGGTCGGCCTCAGCCCGAGCTCGGTCTCCAACGCGATCGCGGCACTCGGCACGGCGAACAGCGCATCGAGGTCGGGCTGCGGCGCGCGACTGCGGCCGGTGATCGCGTCCCAGAGGCCCACCCCGGTCAGCCCTCGGGACGGGACAGCTCGGCCTGGATCCTGGCGAGCTGCTCGAGCCGCTGCTCCAGCGAGGGGTGGGTCGACGTCAGGGTCTTCAGCGTGACACCGCCGATCGCAGGGGCGATGAAGAAGGCGTTCATCGAGCTGGACGCACGCAGGTCGCGCTGCGGGATCTGGTTGATGCCGCCCGCGATCTTCTGCAGGGCCGACGCGAGCGCGGCGGGCTTCATCGTCAGGTAGGCCCCCGACCGGTCGGCGCTGAGCTCGCGATAGCGCGAGAGCAGCCGGGTGAGGAAGAAGCTGATGGCGTAGACCACCAGGCTCAGCACGAGCGCCACGAGGTACGCCGGAGCCCCGCCGCTGTCGTTGCCGCGCCTGGCCATGCCGAAGCCGCCGAACTGGGCCGAGCGGGTCAGCATGCCCGCGACGATCCCGGCAGAGGACGCCAACGTCATCACCAGCACGTCGCGATGCGCCACGTGGGACAGCTCGTGGGCCAGCACGGCCTCGAGCTCCTCGGCGGTCAGCATGCCGAGGATCCCGGTCGTGACGCACACGACCGACCGGTTCGGGGAGCGACCCGTCGCGAACGCGTTGGGCATGGGCGTGTCGGCGATGCCCACCCGCGGCTTGGGCATGTCGGCGAGTGCGCACAACCGGCCGATCATCTCGTGCAGCTCGGGTGCCTCCTGCGCCGTCACCTCGCGAGCGCGCATCGCCCGCATCGCCACCTTGTCCGAGGACCACCACTGGTAGAACGCGACGCCGATCCCGGCGATGCCGATGAAGGGCGCGTACTTCGGGTCGAAGATGAACATCAACGACACCACGATGCCGACGAACAGCGCACCGAGCAGGAACAACACCGACGTCATCCGGACGGTGAGCCCGGTGTCGGGCAGGAAACGTGTGCGAGCCACCTACGGCCTGGACTCTCCCTCGGCCTCAGCCTCGGCCTCGGTCGGCTGCGCGGTCGGCTCGGCCACCGGCTCGGCGACCGGCTCGGCCACCGGCTCGGCCTTGAGGATGTCGCCACCGTCCTCGGCGGCCTCGATCGCCTGCGGCTGGCTGCCGGCCTTGAGCCGGGCCAGCTCGGCCTCGACCTCGGATGCGGAGCTCAGCGCATCGAGCTCGCGAGTGATGTCGTCGCCCGGACCTGGCGCGGTGACGTCGTCGAGCGCCCCCGAGGCGATCAGCTCGTCGATCGCACCGGCGCGCGCCTGCATCTGCGCCGTCTTGTCCTCCGCGCGCTGGATCGCCAGGCCGACATCACCCATCTCGTCACCGATGCCGGACACGGCCTCGTTGATGCGGGTCTGGGCCTCGGCGGCGGTGTAGGTCGCCTTGATCGTCTCCTTCTTGGTGCGGAAGGCCTCGATCTTGGCCTGCAGGCGGCGCTGGGCGAGGGTGAGCTTCTCCTCCTCACCCTGGAGCGCGGCATGCTGGGTCTTGAGGTCGTTGATCTGGCTGGTCAGGCCGGACTTGCGGGTGAGCGCCTCTCGGGCGAGGTCCTCGCGGCCGACCGAGATCGCCCGCTCGGCCTGCTCCTGCAGCTTGCCCGACTGCTGCTCGAGCTGGGTGACCTGGAGCTCGAGCCGCTTGCGGCTGGTCGCGACGTCGGCGACACCACGGCGGACCTTCGTCAACAGCTCGGTCTGGCGCTGGTAGCTGTAGTCCAGCATCTGGCGCGGATCCTCCGCACGGTCCAGCGCCTGGTTGGCCTTGGACCGGAAGATCATCTTGAAGCGCTGCCAAAGACTCATCGGAGGAGGCCTTCCCTTCGTTCTCCGTGTGCCCTCTCACCCTAGGGCGTGACCGCAAGCCTGCGCACGGCGCCGTCGGAGCGCACCACCGAGGCTGAGCTTCTGCGGCCACGCCGGTAGGGTGGACGGCGTCGTCACCACCCGCGAGAAGGCCCACGTTGTTCCGTCGCAGCAAGTCTGAGCCCGTCCCCGAGTCCGAGGTCGCCAAGCAGGGCGGCAAGGGCCGACCCACCCCGTCCCGGCGCGAGGCCGAGGCGGCGGCGAAGGCCCGCGCCAAGGTTCCACGGACCCGCAAGGAGCAGACGGCCGCTCAGCGCGCGTCTCGTTCCGAGAACAGCCAGAAGATGCGCGCGGCCATGAAGACCGGCGACGAGCGCTACCTGCCGGCGCGCGACAAGGGCCCGGTACGCCGGTTCATCCGCGACTACGTCGACAGCCGCTTCTCCTTCGTCGAGCTCCTCATCCCGTTGCTCGTGCTGACGATGGTGCTCGGCTACTCCGGCAACGCGCGGCTGATGGGCATCGGCAACGGCATCATGTTCGGAACCCTGCTGCTCGTGGCGTTCGACATCTTCGCCCTGCGACTGCGGCTGCGTCGCGAGCTGGGCCGCCGCTTCCCCGACGAGTCGCTGAAGGGCACGACCTACTACGCCGTGCTGCGATCGCTGCAGATGAGGTTCATGCGGATGCCGAAGTCGCAGGTCAAGATCGGCCAGCAGCTCCCTGAGCACTATCGTTGATCGCCGGTCCCGTGGCTGACCAGCGCCGAGCAGACCGGGCGCTGAGATGACCGGCACCCTCGTGGGTCTGGTCGCCGCGGTCGCGGCCGCCGGCCTCTTCGGGGTCGCGGCCGTGCTGCAGGCCTACGGCGTCCGCAGCGAGACCCGCCCGATGGACTCCCTGCGCGAGTTCGTCGGCACCTCGCTTCGCAACCGGCACATCATGGCGGTCGTTGCGGCGTACCTCGCTGGCTTCGTGCTGCACGCGGTGTCGATCTGGTACCTCCCGCTCTACCTCGCCCAGTCGGCGGTCGCCCTGTCGCTGCCGGTGACCGCGCTGAGCGCCTCACGGCTGCGCGAGCGGCTGGGCCTGGCCGACTGGCTCGCGGTGCTGGCGATCGTCGCCGGCCTGGTGCTGGTCAGCCTGGGCTCCGGTGCTCCGGGCGAGGGCCGCTCGTCCGCGACGTTCGCCCTGCTGCTCTGGCTGGGCGTCGCGTGCCTGGTCGCCTTCGGGTTCCGCGGCCGGTCCCTCGGCGCCGGCACCCTCGGGGCGGTCGCCGGGCTCGGGTACGCCGGGTCCGCGATCGCGGTCCGCGGGGTCGCCGTCCCGCTGGACCTCTGGGTCGTCGCCGCCGCGGCCGCTGTTCCGGTGTTCGGCCTGCTCGCCTTCTGGCTCTACTCCGTGGCGCTCGGCCGCTCGGCGGTGGCGGCCTCGTCGGCGCCCCTCGTCGTGTGTCAGACGCTGGTGCCCGCCGTCGTCGGCATCTGGTTCCTCGGCGACGAGGTGCGCGACGGTTGGGCCGGCGTCGTCGCCGTTCCCCTCGGGATGGCTGCCGCCATCGTCGGTGCGATCCTGCTCAGCCGGACCACGGCGGGCCAGGGGCTCGTCGAGGCCGAGGCAGCCCCCGCGACCTGATCCTCAGAAGGTACGGCGGCGCGGCGAGCGCGTCTTGGCCGGATCGCGCTCGGCAAGGTCGCCGATCGCGTCGTCGACGGCCTTCATGGTCGCGACATCGAGCTTCACTCCGGCAGCCTTGACGTTCTCGGTGACCTGCTCGGGGCGGCTGGCTCCGATGATCGCGGCGGAGACGTTCGGGTTCTGCAGGACCCACGCCACGGCCAGCTGGGCCATCGTCAGCCCCGCCTCCTCGGCGACGGGCTCCAGTCGCTGGACGGCCGTCAGGACGTCGTCCTCGAGCCACCGCGAGATCATGTCGGCGCCGCCCTTCTCGTCGGTGGCACGCGATCCGGCCGGCCAGTCCTGCCCGGGCTTGTACTTGCCGGTCAGGACGCCCTGGGCGATGGGGCTCCAGACGATCTGGCCGATGCCCAGCTCCTCGCTGGCGGGCACGACCTCGGCCTCGATGACGCGCCACAGCATGGAGTACTGCGGCTGGTTCGACACCAGCGGGATGTGCAGCTCGCGAGCCAGGGCGTGGCCCTGGCGGATCTCGTCCGCGGTCCACTCGCTCACGCCGATGTAGAGCGCCTTCCCACTGCGCACGACGTCGGCGAACGCCTCCATCGTCTCCTCGAGCGGCGTGTCGTAGTCGAAGCGGTGCGCCTGGTAGAGGTCGACGTAGTCGGTGCCCAGCCGCCGCAGCGAGCCGTTGATCGACTCGAGGATGTGCTTGCGCGAGAGCCCGTGGTCGTTGGGCCCGGGCTGCCCCATCGGGAAGTAGACCTTCGTGAAGATCTCCAGACCCTCGCGCCGCTCCCCCGCCAGCGCCTTGCCGAGCACGGTCTCGGCTGCGGTGTCGGCGTAGGTGTCGGCGGTGTCGAAGGTCGTGATGCCCTCGTCGAGCGCCTGCCGAACACACGCGAGCGCGGCGTCCTCCTCGACCTGCGAGCCGTGGGTGAGCCAGTTGCCGTAGGTGACGGCCGAGATCTTCATCCCGCCGAGGTTGCGGTACTCCATGCCCGCCAACGTACCCACCGCACCTGGCTGGGAGACTTGCCGGCATGGGTACGCCGACGGCCGACGTCTCCGCGCGGATCGCCTGGGCGGACGACGCCGCGGCGATCGCGGCCGTCCAGGCGCGCGCCTGGCGGGACATGTACGCCGACGTGCTGCCCTCCGCGGCCTTCGAGGTCCAGGTCGAGCCCTGGCGAGCGATGTTGGACCGCCCGGCCGACGCCCGGTTGCGCGTGCTCGTGGCGATGGACCGGCACCGGGTCGTGGGGTTCGCGCTCACCGCGCCGGCGACCGACCCCGACTGTGACCCGGTCGCCGACGGCGAGGTCGCCGACCTCACCGTCGACCCCGGCGAGCGAGGACGGGGGCACGGCTCGCGGCTGCTCCAAGCGGCCGCGGACACGCTGCGGGCCGACCGCTTCACGCGTGCGGTGACCTGGACGCTGGCGACCGACGACGCACTGCGGAGGTTCCTGGCCAGCGCCGGCTGGGCAGCGGACGGCGCCCACCGCGAGCTCGATCTCGACGGCACGGGAGCCACCACGGTGAAGCAGATCCGACTGCACACCGACCTCACCGCGGAGGACTCTGACCCGAACTCTTGATTTCTCGCGTTCCCGGGCGAAGATGGAGATCCTTTCCTCATCACGGAGGTGCCCGTGTTCGGACCGTTGCCCCGCCTGCACCTCATCACGCTGGCCACCGCTTCGGTCGCGGTCTTCCTCGGCGTCGGGCTCTGGGTCGGTCACCTGACCGTCATGCCGTTCACCCTGCCTGTCGGCGCCGTACTCGGCGCGTTCGCGGGCATCGCGGTCGCCTGGCTGCTGGTCCACGACTTCCACCGGCGCTCCGCCCAGTCGGTCCGCGCCGTACGCCGCTGACCCGTCCCGAGAAGCCCGTCCGGCGAGGGACCGGTCCAGACCACAGCCCCCACAGGCCCCTCATGTCGCTACCTTGCCGACTTGGAACGGGGGACCTCCCTCCGCTTACCGGGAACCACTCGGAGGATTCATGAATGCACGTTCGCTGCGGCCAAGTCCGGCGATGATAGTCGCGCTCTTCGCGCTGGTCGTCTCGATGAGCGCAGGCGCGTACGCCGTCGTCATCGCGCCCAAGAACTCGGTCGTCTCGAAGTCCATCAAGAACGGACAGGTCAAGACCAAGGACCTCAAGGCCAACGCCGTGAAGGGCCCGCAGGTAAAGGACGGTTCCCTCACCGGCGCGGACATCGCCGACGGATCGATCAACCTCGCCGATCTGTCGGCGGCGGCCAAGACGGACCTCAACAGCGCCGACAACGCCACCAACGCCAACACGGTGGGCGGACTCAGCGTCGCTCAGATCGTCGCGGCCACCGGCGGCAAGTATTCCGAGGCTCGTCAGGCCGCCGGCAACATCGACATCGAGACGCCGAGCCCGGTCAACATCGTGAGCCTGGACCTGGCGGCTGGCAAGTACCTCATCAACGCCAGAGTGCCGGTCTACTGCGTCTACAGCGGCGCCGGCGCCCCTGCCGCCCCGGCCCCGAACCAGCCGTTCTACGGAGCAACTGGTCACTTGGTCGTGGGAGGCAGCACCGTCGAAAGCGCGAGTACGACGTGTGAGGCCGAGGCCATGGCCGACGCCAGCCTCTTCGGCTCGGACAGCTACTACGGCCGGTCCACCGTGGACATCACCCGTCAGGTGACCCTGAACGCCGCCACGACGATCACGCTGCGGGCCAATGGCACGAACGACGGCATTTTCTTCGGGGCCGGCATCGTGGCCGACCGCATCAACGCCAGCACCAGTCAGTCCATCGTCCAGGCGATCACCATCAACCAGTGACAGCCTGATCGACCGCAGCAACGACAGCGGCCCCGTGGAGCTCACGCTCCGCGGGGCCGCTGCCTTGCTGGGTGTCGCTCAGACCTTGACGGAGTTGAGCACCGCGAGGACCTCGGCCGGCGTCTGCGCCTGGCGCAGCTGCTCGACCTGGGCGGAGTCGACGAAGATCTCGGCGATCTTCGCCAGCAGCCCGAGGTGGTCGTTGCCCGCACCGGCGATGCCGATGACGAACTCGGCCGGCTTGCCGTTCCAGTCGACCTGACCGGGGTAGCGCACGAACGAGATCGCCGTACGCCGGATGGCGCCCTTGGCCTCGTTGGTGCCGTGCGGGATCGCCAGCAGGTTGCCCATGTAGGTGGACACCGAGGTCTCCCGCTCGTGCATCGCCTCGACGTACGACGCGTCGACCGCGCCCGCCGCGACGAGCAGCTGGCCCGCCTCGGTGATGGCGTCGTCGCGCGAGCGCGCCGTGCCGTTCAGCACGATCGAGCTCTCGGCGAGTACGTCACTGCCGAGGCTCTCCGACGGCGCGTCGGCGACAGCCAGACCGCCAGCACCGCCTTGGTCGATCAGGTCGACGATCTCGTCGTAGCGCGGGCTGCCCATGAAGTTGTCGACGGACACGTGGAGCGCCGACGGCGTCTGGAGCTGGGCCCGGTCGGTCAGGTCCTGGTGGGTGACCACGATGTCGTAGGTGTCGGTCAGGTTGGCGATCGCCTTGTTGACGACCGTGACCTCACCGTGCCCGGCGTCCTTGATCTTCCTGCGGAGCACCGAGGCGCCCATGGCGGAGGAGCCCATGCCCGCGTCGCAGGCGAACACGATCGACCGGATCTCACGGTCGAGGTTGTCCGGCCCACGGCCCAGCAGAGCGGAGGCGACCGACCGCTTGCCCTTCATGGTCTCCATGTCCGCCGTCGCGGCAGCCAGGTCGTCCTCCTCATCGCCGCTCTCCATCCTCAGGAGCAGTGCCGCGACCAGGAAGGTGACCACCGCCGCCGAGAAGACACCGGCCGTCACGCCCAGGTAGTCGCCCTTTGCCGTCTGTGCGTACACCGCGAAGATCGACCCTGGCGCAGCAGGTGCGCGCAGTCCGACGTCGAAGGAGACATTGACGAACACACCGGTCATGCCGCCAAGAACCATGGCGAGGATCAGCTTCGGCTTCATCAGCACGTAGGGGAAGTAGACCTCGTGGATGCCGCCGAAGAACTGGATGATGGCGGCACCGGGGGCCGTGGCCTTCGCCACGCCCCTGCCGAAGACCGTGTACGCCAGCAGCAGTCCCAGGCCCGGTCCGGGGTTCGCCTCGAGGAGGAACAGCACCGACTTGCCCTGATCCGCTGCTTCCTGGATGCCGAGCGGCGTCAGCACGCCGTGGTTGATGGCGTTGTTGAGGAAGAGGACCTTGGCCGGCTCGATGATGATCGAGGTCAGCGGCAGCAGGTCGTTGTCGACCAGTGTCTCGACGGCGTTGCCCAGGGCTTCCATGACCCCGTTGACGATCGGGGCCAGGGCGAAGAAGCCGACGATCGACATCACGAAGGCCGTGATGCCCGCCGAGAACATGTTGACGAGCATCTCGAAGCCCGCCTTGACCTTGCCCTCCCACAAGGCGTCGAGCCGCTTCATCACGTACGCCGCCAGCGGGCCCATGATCATCGCGCCGATGAACATGTGGATCTGGCCGAGCGGTGCCTCGCCCTCGGCGAGCTTGGCGTTGAACTCGGCGACCAGGAGGTCGGAGCCGGCGATCACCCCCATGGTGGCGAACGCGCCGACCACGGCACCACGAGAGCCGTGCACCATCTGACCACCGGTCGCCGCGATCAGGATGGGCAGCAGGTAGTGGATGGCTGGTCCGACGAACGTTGACAGGTCGGCGTTCGGCAACCAGCCCACGTCGATGAACAGGGCCGTGAACAGGCCCCACCCGATCAACGCGGGGATGTTGGGCATGATCATGTTGGACAAGAACGTGCCGAACTTCTGCACGTGGACGCGGGCGCCGGCTCGTGGCGCCCCTGCGGTGGTGGTGGTGGTCGTCATTCAGTTGCCTCCGACACAGGTGAGTCACTCTCCACGTGACTGCTGTCACATGGCCACTGGGACGTAGTAAACCCCATATCGGGCACGTTGCCAACCATCCGGGCACAAAATAGGCATAGATCGATGTGGCTTTATGTGGTGATTGCCCGCTAAGTTGGCCACGACGGGCCGACAACGCCCGTCGGAGACCCCCGTCACCTCCCCTGCGAAGGAGCAGCCCACGATGAAGGCCCTGCGGTTCTACGCACCCGAGGACGTCCGCCTCGAGGACGTGCCCGAGCCCGAGTGCGGGCCCGACGAGGTCAAGCTGAAGGTCAGGAACTGCTCGACCTGCGGCACCGACGTCAAGATCTTCTACAACGGCCACCAGAACCTGACCCCGCCGCGCACCATCGGCCACGAGATCGCCGGCGAGGTGGTCGAGGTCGGCGCCGACGTCAACGCGACGTACGGCTCGACCTGGGCGGTCGGCGACCGTGCGCAGGTCATCGCCGCCGTGCCCTGCGGCGACTGCTACGAGTGCCAGAAGGGCTGGATGGCGGTCTGCCAGAACCAGACCTCGGTCGGCTACCAGTACGACGGCGGCTTCGCGGAGTACATGATCGTGCCGCGCGAGGTGCTCAAGGTCGACGGGCTCAACCGGATCCCCGAGAACGTCGGGTACGACGAGGCGTCGGCCGCCGAGCCGTTCGCGTGCGCCATCAACGCCCAGGAGCTGCTGGGCATCGAGCCCGGCGACACCGTCGTGGTCTTCGGCGCCGGCCCGATCGGCTGCATGCACATCCGCATCGCCCGGGGCGTCCACCGCGCCGGGCCGGTCTACCTCGTCGACGTCAACGCCGACCGGCTCAAGATGTCGGCCGACGCCGTCCAGCCGGACGAGACGATCGACGGCTCACAGGTCGACGTCGTCGACAAGGTCATGGAGCTCACCGGCGGCCGCGGCGCCGACGTCATCATCACCGCCACCGCGGCCAACATCACCCAGGAGCAGGCCATCTCGATGGCCGCGCGCAACGGCCGGATCTCCTTCTTCGGCGGGCTGCCGAAGACCGACCCCTACATCCGCTGCGACTCCAACCTCGTGCACTACCGCCAGCTGCACATCCACGGCGCCAACGGCTCCGCCCCCGAGCACAACAAGCGGGCGCTGGAGTACATCTCCACCGGCCAGGTGCCGGTCAAGGACCTGATCACCCGCCACATCCCGCTCGACGACGTGCTGTCGGCCTTCCAGATCGTCAAGAACGGCGAGGCGATCAAGGTCACCGTCGAGCCGTAAGGCCGACGAAGTCGGCCCACGGCTCGACCAGGACCGCAGGTCACCGTCCCGGCGGGCGACCGAGGGACGAGGTTGCACGCCGCCGGGGCGGTGAGGTTGAGGAGCGTCGGCTGGGACGGAGCGCAGCGACAGACCAGCGACGTGTCTCGAAACCACGGTCGAGCCGTCAGGCGCACCCGACCACCTCAGCCACCTCGATCCGCGCAAAGCTGAGGCTCTACGGAGTCGGTGAAGGGCTCGCCCCTGTGCGGATCAGGTGGCTGAGGCAGTCAGCCGCGCTCTCTTCAACCCAGGTCGAGGAAGTGCTCGAGTCCGACGGTGAGGCCGGGGCGCTCGGCGATGAGCCGCAGGCCGGCTAGGACACCTGGGGTGAACGACACCCGGTCGAGTGAGTCGTGCCGGATGGTCAGGGTCTCCCCCGGCGCTCCGAAGATGACCTCCTGGTGGGCTACCAGCCCGCGTAGCCGGAGACTGTGGACGCGGATGCCGTCCGCCTCGGCGCCACGCGCACCCTCGAGTCCGGTCGAGGTCGCATCCGGCACCGCGGGCAGACCGGCCTCGCGGCGGGCGGCGGCGACGAGGTGCGCCGTACGCCGGGCGGTGCCCGACGGCGCGTCGGCCTTGTCGGGGTGGTGCAGCTCGACGACCTCGACGGACTCGTAGAAGGGGGCGGCTGCGGCGGAGAAGCGCATCATCAGGAGCGCGCCGATCGAGAAGTTGGGGGCGATCAGCACGCCGGTCGACGGGGTCGCGTCCAGCCACTCACGGAGCAGGGCCAGCCGTCGGTCGTCGAAGCCGGTGGTGCCCACGACGGCGTGGATCCCGTGGTCGATGCAGAACTCCAGGCTGTCCATCACGACATCGGGGTGGGTGAAGTCGACGACGGCCTGCGCGTCGTTGGTCAGCACGTCGGCGATGTCGTCTCCCTGGTCGACCTCCGCGACGAGCTCGAGGTCGGCGGCTTCTCGCACGGCCCGGCACACCTCGCTGCCGACCTTGCCCCGCGCTCCGAGTACCCCGACCCTGATCCGGTCCGTCACGGGGCTAGCCTCTCACCTCGACGCAGGTCGGCGGGCGCCCCAGGCGAGGGTGCCTGACGTCGTACCGCCGGAGATGGCAGGCTGGGACCATGCCAGTGCAGACGATCCCTCCGCGGATCAGGTGGGCCGTCGAGCTGATGGACGTCCAGCCCGCCGACCAGGTCCTCGAGATCGGCTGCGGCCCCGGTGCGGGCGCAGAGCTGATCTGTGCCCGTCTCGAGACCGGCCGGCTGTTCGCCATCGACCGCTCGGAGTCCGGTGTCGATCGGACCAAGCGCCGCAACCACCAGTACGTCGAGTCCGGGCGGCTCACCGTCCGCCAGATCGACCTGGCCACCTTGCGGGTTCCGGTGAAGAAGCTCGACAAGGTCTTCGCGTTCAACGTGAACCTGTTCTGGGTGCGCGCCTGTGCCGACGAGGTTGCCCTGCTGCACGAGCGCGTGGTGCCGGGCGGCGCGGTGTACCTGTTCTACGAGGCCAACCGTCCCGAGCTGGTGCCCACCATCGTGCGGAAGACCTCGGCGGCCCTGACGGAGGGGGGCTTCCGCGTGTCGGTCGTCGAGCAGAAGGCTCCGCCGGTCGTGGGCTTGATCGGACGCAGATAAGGTTTAAGACTTATACCTCTTGAGTATTAGAGTCTGATCTAATACTTTGGTGGTGCAGGCGGACCGAAGGGGTGGGAACCGTGCCGATCGTGATCACCGTCGACCAGCGCGACAGCCGGCGTGCGCCCGACCTGGTGCCCGGCATGCTCGCCGCACTGGCCGACGTCCCCCTGCTGCGCGCCTTCCAGCGCACGGCCGGGGACGAGTTCCAAGGTCTTCTCGACGACGCGACGGCGCTCCCGGGCGTGGTCGAGCAGCTCCTGCGCGACGGCCACTGGGCGATCGGCATCGGCGTCGGACCGCTCGACGAACCGCTGCCGGTCGATGCCCGCGACGGCCGCGGCCCGGCCTACGCGCGCGCCCGCGAGGCGGTCGAGTCGGCCAAGCAGGCCGTCTGGCCCGTGCGCGTGGTCGGACCCGACGGCGCCGACCCCCTCGAGAGCGCCCTGTGGCTCTGGGCCGCGCTGCTGGCCCGCAGGACCGCCAAGGGCTGGGAGGTGGCCGACCTGGTCGACCGCGGACTGTCCTACGAGAAGGTCGCCGAGAAGCTCGCGATCACCCAGTCGGCGGTGAGCCAGCGGGCCAGGGCAGCCGGGCTCGTCGAGGGCGTCAGGGCTCGCACACTGGTCGCCCGGCTGGGCGCGGCCTGCCTGGCGGCCGGATGACCGACCCGGTCGAGGTCGTGACCGTGCTTCTCGGCGGCGCGGCGGCGCTCGCCCTGATCGGCTGGCTCACTCCGCTCCCCCGGCTCGCCACGGCGCTGACCGTCCTCCTGCTGGGCGCTGCCACGACCATCGCGCTCCTGTGCGTCGACACACCCGCCGAGGAGCCGGTCCGCGTGGCGGCCCTGATGGCGGGCGGTCTGCTCGCTGTCGCCGGCGGCGGACCGCTGACGACCGTGGTCTTCGATCTCGTCGACCGACCGGGGAGCCCGGGGCAGGGGCCTGTCCAGCGCGCCGGCGAGGTGCTGCGAGGCGGTGCCTGGATCGGCGCGCTCGAGCGGCTGGCGGCGTACGCCGCGATCGTGACCGGCTGGCCCGAGGGACTCGCCCTGGTGCTGGCGGTCAAGGGGCTGGGCCGCTACCCGGAGCTCCGTGCCTCCGGCGAGGACGGCGCTGGACCCCTGCGCTCCGATGGCAGCGGGGACAGCAGGGGCGACCTGAGGGGCGCAACCGCCGAGCGCTTCATCATCGGCACCTTCACCAGCGTCCTGTGGGCTCTGGCCTGCGCCGGGGCCGTCCTCGCAGCGGGATAGTCCCTGACTATCCGGATCTTCTCGGCAGCGGCGACGTCAGGAGGGGCCGACGACGGCCAGGATCTCCGGCTGGGAGAAGAGCTCCCCGGCGACCTCGCGGACGTCCTCCAGGGTGACGGCGTCGATGCGGTCGATCACCTCGTCGAGGCCGAGCAGCTCGCCATAGACGATCTCTGCCTTGCCCAGGCGGGTCATCCGCGAGCCGGAGTCCTCCATGCCGAGCACGAGACCGCGGCGGAGCTGACCCTGACCGCGAAGGAGCTCCTCGTCGGTGATCCCCTCCGTGGCGATCGCGGCGAGCTCCGCGCGGACCGTGGCGAGCACGGCGTCGAGCTTGTTCGGCAGGCAGCCGACCGCGACGCCGACCAGGCCGGCGTCGGCGTGGGCCGAGCTGAAGGAGTAGACGGCGTAGGCCAGGCCGCGCCGTTCGCGGACCTCCTGGAACAGCCGCGACGACGTCCCGCCGCCGAGGGCGGTGTTGAGGACGCCGAGGGCGAAGCGACGTGGGTCGCTGCGGGTCAGTCCCTTCATGCCGAGCACGACGTTGACCTGCTCGAACTGACGTACGGCGGTCGCCTCACCCGGCTGCACGCGCCGGGCCCGCGGGCGTACGAGCGCCTGCACCGGTTCCTCGACCCGGTCGAGGAAGCCGTGGCGGCCGAAGGCCTTCTTCACCTGGCGTACGAGGGTCGCGTGGTCGACGTTTCCGGCGGCGGCGACGACCATGTTGGCCGGGCGGTAGTGGCGCTTGTAGAACCGCCACACCTGGTCGCGGCTCATCCCCGCGATCGACGCCACCGAACCGGCGATGGTGCGGCCCAGCGGCGAGTCGCCCCAGGCCTGGGCGGCGAAGAGGTTGTGCACCACGTCGTCGGGGTCGTCGTCGTGCATCGCGATCTCGTCGAGGATCACGTCACGCTCGGCGTCGACGTCCTCGGCCCTGATCAGCGAGCCGGTGATCACGTCACCCATCACGTCGACGGCCAGCGGCAGGTCCTCGTCGATGACCCGAGCGTGGAAGCAGGTGTACTCCTTCGCGGTGAACGCGTTGAACTCCGCGCCCACCTCGTCGAGCGTGGCCGAGATGTCCATCGCGCTGCGCTCGGCCGTGCCCTTGAAGAGGAGGTGCTCGAGGAAGTGCGAGCAGCCGTGGAGCTGCGGCGACTCGTCGCGCGAGCCGACGCCGACCCACACGCCGATCGAGGCCGACCGGACGCCCGGCATGTCCTCGGTGATGATCCGCAGCCCCGAGGGCAGCACGGTACGCCGCACCCGGGAGACGACCTGCCCGTCGTCGTCGGTGGTGCGCAGCACCGTCCGCGTCGACCCGGCCGGCTGCGGGCGCGCCGACGCCCGGCCGGCAGCGCGCTGCCGACCGGGCGTCGTCTGGTCCGGAGAGGTCACTCGGCCGGAGCGGCCGCAGCGTCCTCGACAGGCGCCTGGGCGCCGTCGTCCTCGACCACCGGGATCAGCGACAGCTTGCCGCGGTCGTCGATCTCGCCGATCTCGACCTGGACCTTCTGGCCCACGGACAAGACGTCCTCGACGGCCTCGACGCGCTTGCCACCGGCCAGGGCGCGCAGCTTGCTGATGTGCAGCAGGCCGTCCTTGCCCGGGAGCAGCGAGACGAACGCGCCGAAGTTGGTCGTCTTCACGACCGTGCCGAGGTAGCGCTCGCCGACCTCGGGCATGGTCGGGTTGGCGATCGCGTTGACGGCCTGACGGGCGGCCTCGGCGGCCTCGCCGTTGGTGGCACCGATGTAGATCGTGCCGTCGTCCTCGATCGAGAGCGACGCACCGGTGTCGTCCTGGATCTGGTTGATCACCTTGCCCTTGGGACCGATGACCTCGCCGATCTTGTCGACCGGGATCCGCACGGTGATGATCCGCGGGGCGTGGATCGACATCTCCTCCGGCTCGTCGATCGCCTCGGACATCACGTCGAGGATCGCCACCCGGGCGTCCTTGGCCTGTGTCAGCGCAGCACCCAGGACCTCGGCGGGGATGCCGTCGAGCTTGGTGTCGAGCTGGAGCGCGGTCACGAACTCGCGGGTGCCGGCGACCTTGAAGTCCATGTCGCCGAACGCGTCCTCCGCGCCGAGGATGTCGGTCAGCGCCACGTAGCGGGTCTCCCCGTCGACCTGGTCGCTGATCAGGCCCATGGCGATGCCGGCCACGGCGGCCCGCAGCGGGACACCGGCCTGGAGCAGCGACATGGTCGAGGCGCAGACCGAGCCCATCGAGGTGGAGCCGTTGGAGCCCATCGCCTCGGAGAGCTGGCGGATGGCGTACGGGAACTCCTCGCGGGTGGGCAGCACGGGCAGCAGCGCGCGGCGCGCGAGCGCACCGTGGCCGACCTCGCGACGCTTCGGCGACCCGACCCGGCCGGTCTCACCGGTGGAGAACGGCGGGAAGACGTACTTGTGCATGTAGCGGCGCGTCTTCTCCGGCGACAGCGTGTCGAGCTTCTGCTCCAGGGTGAGCATGTTGAGGGTGGTGACGCCCAGGATCTGGGTCTCGCCACGCTCGAACAGCGCCGAGCCGTGCACCCGCGGGATCACGCCGACCTCGGCGTGCAGCGGACGGATGTCGGCCAGGCCGCGACCGTCGATGCGGACCTGGTCGCGCAGCACGCGCTCGCGCACGAGCTGCTTGTTCAGCGAGCGGAACGCCGCGCCGACCTCCTTCTCGCGGCCCTCGAACTGGTCCGCGAGCTGCTCGAGGAGCGACTCCTTGATCTCGTCGACCTTGAGCTCGCGCTCCTGCTTGTCGCCGATCGTCATCGCCTCGGCGGTCTGCGCCTTGGCGGCGGACTCGACGGCGGCGTAGACGTCGTCCTCGTAGTCGAGGAAGACCGGGAACTCCTGGATCGGCTTCGCCGCGGCCTTGGCCAGCTCGGCCTGGGCCTCGCACAGCTGCTTGATGAAGGGCTTGGCGGCGTCGAGGCCACCGGCCACGACCTCCTCGGTCGGCGCCTGGGTGCCGTTCTGGACCAGGGTCCAGGTCTGCTCGGTGGCCTCGGCCTCGACCATCATGATCGCGACGTCGCCGGACTCGGTGACGCGACCCGCGACGACCATGTCGAAGACGGCGCCCTCGAGCTGGCTGTGCGACGGGAACGCGACCCACTGGCCCTCGATCAGGGCGACGCGGACGCCGCCGACCGGGCCGGAGAACGGCAGACCGGAGATCTGGGTCGACGCGGATGCGGCGTTGATCGCCAGCACGTCGTAGGGGGTGTCGGGGTCCAGCGCCATCACGGTGATGACGACCTGGACCTCGTTGCGCAGGCCCTTCTTGAACGTCGGGCGCAGCGGACGGTCGATGAGGCGGCAGGTGAGGATCGCGTCCTCGCCGGGCCGACCCTCGCTGCGGAAGAACGAGCCCGGGATCTGGCCCGCGGCGTACATCCGCTCCTCGACGTCGATCGTCAGGGGGAAGAAGTCGAAGTGGTCCTTGGGGTGCTTGCCGGCCGTGGTGGCCGACAGCAGCATCGTGTCGTCGTCGAGGTACGCCGTGACGGCGCCGGCAGCCTGCCGGGCCAGCAGGCCGGTCTCGAGCTTGATCGTGCGGGTTCCGAACTTGCCGTTGTCGAGAACGGTCTCGACGGTGGAGATGGTGGGTTCCACGTAGGGATCCCTTTCTGTTCGCGGAGCGATCCCGCGAGTAGACCCGCATGGGAGGCCGGTCTTCGATCGAGGCCCGCGGAGCTCAGTGACCAGAGTGGTCGAGACTCCGAAGGCCACTACCGAGGACCGAGCCGAGGGTCGCGGATCGCTCCTGTTGGGTGGTGAATTCAGTTGGATCGTGCCAGAGGGGCACCTGTGACGAGGGCCCGCACCCCGAACGGGAAGCGGGCCCTCACGGCGTCAGCGGCGCAGGCCGAGACGCTCGACGATCGAGCGGTAACGCTCGATCTCGGTCTTCTGCAGGTAGTTCAGGAGCCGGCGGCGCTGGCCCACGAGGAGCAGGAGGCCGCGGCGGCTGTGGTGGTCGTGCTTGTGGGTCTTGAGGTGCTCGGTGAGGTGCGCGATGCGGTGGCTCAGCAACGCGACCTGCACCTCGGGGGAACCAGTGTCGCCCTCGGTCGTGGCGTACTCGGCGATGATCTTCTTCTTGGTCTCCGCGTCGGTTCCGATCGACATGCGGGGCTCCTCTCGGTTCTCGTCTGCGCGGCGCGCCGGGGCCTGTTCACCCGGGCACTCTGGATCCGCGGCCGTTGCACGGCGGTGAAACTCAGACATCACTCCGAACGACGGATCGATCGGGGCAACCGGTCGAGATTATCAGCGGGGCGGCAGGCACCCAAAACGCGAGGTCCGGCCACCACCCGCAGGGTGACGGCCGGACGGCGGAGGACGAGAGTCTCGAGGCCCGGTCAGACGGCGGGCGGCGGGGGGTCGAGGTCGGCCCGACGCTCCTGGACGGTCTGGCTGCCGTCGCTGTGGGTGGTGGTCTGCACCGAGGCGGAGCGGCGGCGGGCGTTGAGCTGGACCGCGGTGAGGATCACGATCAGCAGCCCGGCAACGACGAGGATCCAGCCGAGGGCCTCCTGGCCGACTCCGGGGATGTCGACCTCCAGCGCGTAGATCAGGATGAGCCCGATCGCGATGAGGAAGATTCCGAATCCGTATCCCATGGGATCTGCTGCCTTTCGGTCACGTGCGGCCGGACCCGGCCTCGCTGCGTGAGAAGGCGCGGGTCAGGAGGGTGCGGTACGCCGCCGAGTCTGCGCCGAGCGCCACCTGGAGCGCCGCACCCGCAGGGGTGAGGTCGAAGGTGGTCTGCCCCTGCCGCTCCCCCGGTCCCGTCGCCACCACGACCCGCGCGGGCCTGGTGAGGACCGCGCCCGGCTCGACCAGCACGGCGACAGCGAGCGGGTCGTGCAGCGGCGCGGCACCGCGCAGCGGCCAGCTCGGGGTCGCGGCTGTACCACTCGATCCGGTCGCTCAGCAGCCGGGCGGCCAGCGTGCCGGCGGGCGTCCCGAGCGCGCCCAGACTCGCCACGTCGGCCCGGTCGAGCGGAACGCCGAACGTCGCGTCCATGGTCACCAGGACGGTCGTGGTCGCGACGCCGGCCGCCAGGACCGCCGCAGCGGCGCCCGGATCGCACCAGACGTTGCGCTCGGCCCACGGCGTCACCCCGGCCTGGCGATGAGCACCGCCGAGGAGCACCAGCGGGTCGACATGCGTGAGGAGCCGCGGGTCGCGGACCAGCGCGGCCGCGACGTTGCTCCACGGGCCCGTCGCCACCAGGGCGACAGGTCCGGCCGCCGCGCGCAGCGTCTCCACCAGCCAGCCGACCGCGTCGGTCGAGGCAACCGGCCGCGTCGGCTCGGGAAGGTCGAGCGTGGGCGGCAGGTCGGCGCGCCCGCCGGGGACAGCCGGGTCCCGGCCGGCGTACGGCCCGGCGAGGCCGGCGTGCACGGGCACGTCGGTGAAGCCGAGGTGGTCGAGCACCCGCAGCGTGTTGTCGGTGGTGTGCCTGAGCTCGTGGTTGCCCCACACGGTCGTGACCCCGAGCAGGTCGAGGTCAGGGTGCAGCGCGGCGAGCGCGATCGCCACCGCGTCGTCGGTGCCCGTGTCGCAGTCGAGGATGACGGGGCGGGCCACGTCTCGACGCTAGATCACCGTCACGGGGTGTCTCACCACGGCATCGAAGAAGTAGCCGTTGTCGTTCCAGGCGGCCACGTCGGGCTGGGTGCGGCCGGCGACGTCGGTGGCCCGGGCGAGCAGCTCGTGGGCGCCGTACGCCGGCGCGCGCCACTCGGCGTCCCACTGGGTCCACGCCTCGCGACGACCGCCGCGATGGATCCGCGCCGGGCGCCAGGTCTGACCGCCGTCGGTGCTGACGTCGACCTTGGCGATCGGTCCGACCCCGCTCCAGGACCGCCCGGTCAGCCGGACCTTCCTCTCCCGAGGGATCTCAGCCGCCCACGGCAGCTCGAAGGCGGATCGCACCGGGTTGACCGACAGAGGTGGGCTGACGGCCGGGAAGTCGCCACCGGTCATCCGGTACCACTTCGTGCTCCACGGCGAGGTCAGCTCCGAGGTCGAGACCTCGAGGAAGCCGAGCCACTTGATGCTGCCGATGCCGACCCAGCCGGGCAGCACCAGGCGCACCGGGTAGCCGTGGTCGGGCAGCAGTGGCTCGCCGTTGACGCCCCACGCGAGCAGTGCGTCGTCGAGCGCCTTGGCGATCGGGAACGGCCGGCGGACCCGGCCGTAGCTCACTCCGCCGGTGGAGTACTCGCTGTCCAGGCCGGTCGCAAGCACCGAGACCGCGTCCTCGCGCAGCCCGGCCAGGTCGAGGACGTCGGCCAGCCGGACGCCCTCCCACTCGACCGCTCCGACGGCGCCGAGCCGCCACGCCGTGCCGCTGGCCGGCTTGCCCTGCTGGCTGGCGAAGAACGACCGGCCGTTGCCGGTGCACTCGATGGTCGCGGTGCTCCGGATGCGCGGCAGCCGCTTGAGCTCGGCCAGCGAGAGGCTGCGGGGCGCCTCCAGCGCGTCGCCGGACAGCTGGAGGCGCCAGGTCGTGGCGTCGATCGTCGGCGTGCTCGTGTGGTTGCGCACGAAGAGGTGGGCCTGGTCGGTCAGGTAGTCCTGGCGGCGTACCGATCCCCAGAGCGTCTCCGCGTTGGTGCCGAAGTCGGTGAACCGGTCGGCCGGGGTGGGCTTGAGGATGGCGGGGTACGCCGCTGCGGCCCTGGCCAGCAGTGAGGCGGGAAGAGCGGCGAGCGTGGCCCCCGCGGCAGACGCGGCGAGCATCGAGCGACGAGACAGAGTAGGCATGGTGCGACTTTAACATGACTAAGTCACTAGACTTTAGAGTCAGTGGTCGGCCTGTGAGGATGGGTGGATGGCCACCGAGACCCGCACCGCGGTCTGCAACCTCTGCGAGGCGATCTGCGGGCTCGAGCTGACGCTGACCGACGGTGCCGTCACCGGCGTCCGCGGGAATGCCGCCGATCCGCTGTCGCGCGGGCACATCTGCCCCAAGGGAGTGGCCATCGCCGACGTGCTGACCGACCCCGACCGACTCACCCGGCCGGTGCGGCGGGTGGACTCCCCCGACGGGCCGCGCTGGGAGGAGATCGGCTGGGACGAGGCGTTCGACCTCGTCGCCGACGGGCTGGCGGGCGCGATGAACGACCACGGCAACGACGCCCTCGGCGTCTACCTCGGCAACCCCAACGTGCACAGCCTCGGCTCGATGACCCACGGCGTCGCGATGGTCAAGGCGCTGCGCACGCGCAACCGCTTCAGCGCCACCTCGGTCGACCAGCTCCCGGCCCAGCTGGTGGCGCACCTGCTCTACGGACACCAGCTGTTCCTCCCGATCCCCGACCTCGACCGCACCGACTACTTCCTGGTCCTCGGCGCCAACCCGATGGCGTCGAACGGCTCGCTGATGACGGTTCCCGACTTCCCGGCCCGGTTGCGTGCGCTGAAGGAGCGCGGCGGCCGGATGGTCGTCCTCGACCCCCGGCGCACCGAGACGGCGAAGGTCGCGAGCGAGCACCACTTCGTGCGCCCCGGCTCCGACGCGTTCGTGCTGCTGGCGCTGCTGCATGTCGTGCTCGACGACGGGCTCGCCCGGGTTCCGGCGTACGTCGACGGGCTGGCCGCTGTCGAGGCGGCTGTCGCGCCGTACACCCCCGAGCTCGCCGAGGCGCACAGCGGCCTCCCGGCCGACGAGATCCGGCGGATCGGCAGCGACCTCGCGACGACCGAGCGTGCGGTGGCCTACGGCCGGATCGGCGTCTCGACCCAGGAGTTCGGCACCGTCTGCTCGTGGGCGATCAACGCGCTCAACCTCGTGACCGGTCATCTCGACCGGGTCGGCGGTGCGATGTTCACCGACCCCGCGATCGACGCGGTCGGCACCGGACTGATCGGCCCGCAACTGATCGGCCCAGGGCACTTCGACGTCTGGCGCTCCCGGGTCCGCGGGCTTCCCGAGGCCGCCGGAGAGCTGCCCGTCGCGGCGCTCCGCGAGGAGATCGAGACCCCCGGCGACGGACAGATCCGCGCCATGCTGACCGTGGCCGGCAACCCGGTGCTCTCGACGCCCGACGGGCCTGCCCTCGACCGGGTCCTGTCCGGCCTGGACTTCATGGCGGCGATCGACATCTACCTCAACGAGACGACCCGGCACGCCGACGTGATCCTGCCGCCCACGACCGCGCTGGAGCGCGACCACTACGACCTGGTGTTCCACCTGCTGGCGGTGCGCAACACGGCTCGCTTCACCCCGGCGGTGTTCCCGAAGTCCAACGACCAGCGGCACGACTGGGAGATCTTCCGCGAGGTCGCGTTGCGCACCACCGCCCGCCTGCGCGGACGCCGGCCCGCGCTGAGCAAGCGGCTGTCCCGTCGGGCCCGTCTCTCCACCCCGCCCGCTGTCCTCGTCGACCTGTTGCTGCGGCGCGGCCGGTCCGGGCTGTCCCTGCGCCGGCTGCGCGCGACGCCCGCGGGCGTCGACCTCGGGCCCCTGCGTCCCGGAGCGCTCCCTGCCCGGCTGCAGACGAGCTCCGGGCGGATCGACCTCGCGCAGCCGCTCGTGCTGGCCGACCTCGACCGGCTCGCCGGCGTACCCCTGCCCGACCCGGACCACGGCCAGCTGCTCCTCATCGGCCGTCGTCACCAGCGCGACTGCAACTCGTGGATGCACAACGCCGAGCGCCTCACCCGCGGCAAGCCGCGCCACCAGCTCTTCATGCACCCCGCGGACCTGGCCTCGCGCGGTGTAGCGGACGGCGCCCTCGTCTCGGTGACCTCGGACGTCGGTCGGGTCGTCGTCGAGGTGACCGCCACCGACGACGTCATGCGCGGCGTGGTCAGCCTCCCCCACGGCTACGGCCACGCCCGCGACGGCAGCACGCGCATGGCCCACAGCAGTCAGGTGCCCGGCGTCTCCATCAACGACCTCACCGATCCCACGCGCCTCGACGTCTCCGGCAACGCCGCGCTGAGCGGAGTGCCGGTGCGCGTGGAAGCGGCCGTAGAAGCTCGTTGAGTTGGCCCAAATGGTTGCTTGACTTGGCCCGAATGGTTCTCCGCCAGATCCGATGCACAGGGGTTGGAACCATTCGGGCCAAGTCAAGCAACCATTTGGGCCAACTCAACTGGTTCGGCCAGCGCCTGCCTCCAGCAGGGCCCTGACTGCCTCGCGGCCGGCCATGGGGTCGGCGGCCGAGAGTGCCGCCTCGGCGGCTTCGCGGCAGGTGTCCATGGTGACGCGGGAGAGCTGCGCGCCGACCGGGCGTACGGCGGCCGACGCCATCGAGAGGCTGGTGATGCCCATGCCGATCAGCGCGGTAGCCAGCAGCGGGTCGGCGGCGGCCTCGCCGCAGATCCCGACGGGTTTGCCCACCTGGCGCCCGGCCTCGGCGGTGATCGCGATGAGATGCAGGACCGCGGGCTGCCACGGGTCGGTGAGATGGGCGAGGTCGGTGGCCATCCGGTCGGCGGCCATGGCGTACTGCGTCAGGTCGTTGGTGCCGATCGAGAGGAAGTCGACCTCCTCGAGCATCCGGTGCGCGAGCAGCGCGGCGCTCGGGATCTCGACCATCACCCCGGGCTTGAGCCCACGGGCGCGGACCTTCGCCGCGAAGTCGTGCGCCTCCGCGACGGTGGCGACCATCGGCGCCATCACCCAGGTCTCCGTGCCGGAGCGCTCGGCGGCCAGCTTGATGCCGTCGAGCTGGCGATCGAGCAGTCCGGGGTTGTTGAACGACAGCCGCAGGCCGCGGACGCCGAGGGCGGGGTTCTCCTCGCCCTCCATCGTCGCGAAGGCGATCGGCTTGTCGGAGCCCGCGTCGAGGGTGCGCACGACGACGTACTCGTCGCGGCCGAACGGCTCGAGCACCTGCTGGTAGATGTCGGCCTGCTCCTCGATGCTCGGCTCCACGGTGCTGGCCAGGAAGCAGAGCTCGGTGCGGAACAGCCCGACCCCCTGCACCGGGCCTTGCGCCGCTGCCCGCGCCGACTCGCCGTCGGCGACGTTGGCGAGCAGCTTGACCGCCGTACCGTCGGCCGTGGTCGCGGGACCGGTCCACGACGACAGGGCCTCGCGCTCCTCGCGGCTGGCCTGCACGCGTCGCGCCGCGTCGTCGGCGTCGGGGTCGAGCTCGACCGAGCCGACCGCACCGTCGACGAGCAGGCGCGTCCCGGCCGCGATCGCGAGAGCCCCCGCGACGCCCACCACGCAGGGGATGCCGAGCTGGCGGGCGATGATCGCGGTGTGGCTGGTCGAGCCGCCGCGCTCGGTCACCAGCGCGACGACGACGGCCGGGTCGAGGCCGGCCGTGTCGGAGGGCGCCAGGTCCTCCGCGACGAGCACCGACGGCACGTCAGGGGTGGGGACGCCGGGCTCCGGCTCGCCGACGAGGTGGGCCACGACGCGGCGCTCGATGTCCTGGAGGTCGGTGGCGCGCTCGGCCATCAGGCCGCCCATGCTGGTGAAGATCCCGACGAACTGGTCGACTGCGGCGTGCACCGCGGCGAGCAGGTCGGCGCCGCCGGTGAGCGACTTGTTCACTGCGCCGCGCAGGCCCTTGTCGCGCGCGAGCCCGGCGCTTGCTGTGAGCACCTCGGTAGCCGCGCCGCTGGCCTTGTCCGCCTTGCGCAGGAAGCTCTCCGCCACGGCGTCGGCGGCCGTGTCGTAGGCAGCCAGCGCGGCATCGGCATCGGTGAAACCGCCCGTACCGAACCGTTCGATGGCCGCGGGCGAGACCTCGCCACGGACGACGAGAGCGGGCCCCTCGGCCACGCCTGGGACCACCGGGGTGCCGTGCAGTGCGTCAACCATGCGAGCCATTGAATCGCGAGCCACCCTTGACAGTCAACAGATTCGGGACTAAAACAACACAAACACAGATTGCGTTCGTGTCCGCTCGACCCGCACTCCTCGGAGGAGGTCCCGCTTGTACGCCGCGGAGCGTCAGCAAGCCATCGTCGACCTCATCACCCGGCGCGGCCGGATGTCGGTGACCGACCTGTCGGCCCAGTTCTCGGTCACTACTGAGACCGTACGCCGCGACCTGTCCACCCTGGAAGGGCTCCGTCTGGTCCGGCGCGTCCACGGCGGCGCCATCGCGGCCGACGCCATCACCGTCCTGGAGACGGGCCTGAGTGACCGCGACCTCGCTCACACCGAGCAGAAGGACCGGATCGCCGCCGCGGCCGTGACGCAGCTGCCCCCTGGTGGCGCGACCGTGCTGATCGACGCGGGCAGCACCACCGTGCGCCTGTCCGAGCTCTTCCCAGCCGACCACCGGCTCACCGTGGTCACGCACTCGATCTCGATCGCCCACCGGCTGGCCGCGCAGCCCGGCATCGAGGTGCACATGCTTCCGGGCCGGGTGCGGCGTAAGACGCTGGCCGCCGTCGGCACCGAGACGGTCGCCGCCCTCGACCAGATCCGCGCCGACGTGGCGTTCATGGGCACCAACGGTGTCACGGTCCGACACGGCCTCTCGACGCCCGACCGCACCGAGGCCGACACCAAGGCCGCCCTGATCGCGAGCGCCCATCGGGTCGTGGTGCTCGCCGACTCGAGCAAGATCGGAGTCGAGCGCACGGTGCGGTTCGCCGGGCTCTCCCAGGTCGACACCCTCATCACCGATGAGGGCATCAGCACCGAGGACCGGTCCGCCATCGAGGCGGCCGGAGTAGAGGTCGTGGTCGCATGATCCTGACGCTCACCCCCAACCCCAGCATCGACCGCACGGTCGAGCTGGCCGGACCGCTGCAGCGCGGGGAGGTGCAGCGCGTCACGCGGGTCGTCTCCCAGGGCGGTGGCAAGGGCGTCAACATCTCTCGCGCGGCCGTCAGCGCCGGCATTCCCTCGGTCGCGGTGCTGCCCGCCGACAAGGACGACCCCTTCGTCCACGAGCTCCTCAGCGCCGGCATCGACGCGCGCCCGTCGCGACCCGCGGGCGAGATCCGCGTCAACCTGGCGGTCACCGAGCCGGACGGGACGACCACCAAGCTCAACAGTCCCGGCGCCACGATGGACGCCGAGCACCTCGAGGACCTGTCGCGCACCCTGCTCCACCGCGCAGCGACCGTCGGCTGGGTCGTGCTCGCCGGGTCGCTCCCGCCGGGTGCCCCCGACGACTACTACGCCCGACTGGTCACCGACCTGCACGACTCCCCCGCCAAGGTCGCCGTGGACACCAGCGAGGGTCCGCTGCGCGCCCTGGTGGACGCCCTCCCCGCCTCTGCCCCCGACCTGATGAAGCCCAACGGCGAGGAGCTCGCGTCGTTCACGGGCGGGGATCCCGATGTCCTCGAGTCCGACCCCCGGGCGGCGGCAGCCGCCGCAGCGACCCTCGTCGAGCGGGGCGTCGGCGCGGTGCTGGCGACGCTGGGCGCGAACGGCGCCGTGCTCGTCACCCACGAGGGGGCTTGGCACGCCACCCCTCCACCCACCACAGTGGTGAGCACCGTCGGTGCCGGTGACTCGTCACTGTTCGGGTACGTCCTCGGGGACCTGCGGCGGCTGGCCCCTGCTGAGCGGCTCGCGCTGGCGGTGGCGTACGGCAGCGCCGCGGCAAGCCTTCCCGGGACGACGATCCCCGAACCCGGCCAGGTCCGCCCCGACCTCGTCGTCGTCGAAGCGCTCTCCACCTCGAAAGGTTGACGACCATGGCCGACATCATCACCTCCGACCTCGTGCGGCTCGACGCCCGGCTCGGAGCCGACAAGCACGAGGTGATCCGGGCCCTGGCCGGGGTCGTCCAGGATGCCGGACGAGCCCAGGACGTCGACCAGCTCGTCGCCGACGCGCTGGCGCGCGAGGAGACCTCGGCCACCGGCCTGCCCGGTGGCATCGCGATCCCGCACTGCCGCACCGCCGGCGTCGACGAGCCGACGCTCGCCTTCGCCCGCCTCTCCCCCGGCGTCGACTTCGGCGCCAAGGACGGCGCGGCGGACATCGCGTTCCTCATCGCCGCCCCGGCCGGTGGCGACGCGACCCACCTGCAGCTGCTGACCAAGCTCGCCCGCTCGCTCGTGAAGGCCGAGTTCACCAGCGCGCTCCGCGAGGCCCAGACCGAGGACGAGGTGGTCGCGCTGGTGCTCGAGGCCCTCGGCGAGACACCCGCGCCGGTGGCTGCCGCAGTCCCCGCAGCCGCCGCGGCTGGAGCGCCTGCAGCGGCAGAGGCGTCGACGGCCCCGGCGGCGGCCGCGCCCGTCGTGTCATCCGGGCCGAAGATCCTCGTCGCCGTCACCGCCTGCCCGACGGGCATCGCCCACACCTACATGGCTGCCGAGGCGCTCGAGCAGGCCGCCGAGCGCGCCGGCGTCGAGATCCACGTCGAGACGCAGGGGTCGGCGGGGTCCACGCCCCTCGCCCACGACACCATCGCCAACGCGGCGGCGGTGATCTTCGCCGTGGACGTCGGGGTGCGCGACCGCTCCCGCTTCGCCGGCAAGCCGATGGTCTCCTCCAGCGTGAAGCGACCCATCGACGACGCCGACGCGATGATCGCCGAAGCCCTGCGCTACGCCGACGACCCCAACGCCCCGCGCGTCGAGGGAACCGCCGACGGCGGCGGTGGCGCGAGCACCGGTGGCGAGGAGACCTGGGGCGGCCGTACCCGCCGCGTCCTGATGACCGGCGTCTCCTACATGATCCCGTTCGTCGCCGCGGGTGGCCTGCTGATCGCGCTCAGCTTCCTGCTCGGCGGCTACGAGATCGTCGGCCCGTACGGCGACATCGCCGTCAACAACGGCATCTTCAACCTCCCCGACCCCGAGGCGCTCGGTCTCGAGCACGCCCTGTTCGGCTCCGGGCTGATGGCCTACCTCGGCGCGCTCTTCTTCATCATCGGCAAGACCGCGTTCGCGCTGTTCCTCCCGGCGCTGGCGGGCTACATCGCCTATGCGATCGCCGACCGCCCCGGCATCGCACCGGGCTTCGTCCTGGGCGGCCTCGCCGCCAACCTGTTCAACGTGCAGACGTCCGACGGCGTCGCCTACCCCGCCACCGGCTTCATCGGCGCGATGATCGGCGGCGTCCTCGCCGGCATTGCCGCGCACTGGATCGCCAGCTGGAAGGTTCCGACCTGGGCCCGCGGGCTGATGCCGGTCCTGGTCATCCCGCTGCTCGCGTCGGTGCTGGCCGGCCTCACCATGTTGATCGTCCTGGGCAGGCCGATCTCGTGGCTGATGGACCAGCTGGAGGAGGGCCTGAACTCCATGTCCGGCGGCAGCGCGATCCTGCTCGGCTGCATCCTCGGCCTGATGATGGCGTTCGACATGGGCGGCCCGCTCAACAAGGTCGCCTACACCTTCGCCGCCGTCGGGGTCGGCGGTGCGTCGCTGGCCAACGACGCCCCCGAGCTCCAGATCATGGCCGCGGTCATGCTCGCCGGCATGGTCCCGCCGATCGCGCTGGCGCTCGCCACCGTCGTGCGCCCCGGCCTGTTCAACGTGCCCGAGCGTGAGAACGGCAAGGCCGGGTGGCTGCTCGGTCTGTCGTTCATCACCGAGGGCGCCATCCCGTTCGCCGCCGCAGACCCGCTGCGCGTCATCCCCGGAATCATGCTCGGCAGCGCTGTCACGGGCGGGCTCTCGATGGCGATGGAGGTCAGCGTCCGGGCACCACACGGCGGCATCTTCGTGCTGTTCGCCGTGGAGAACGTCCTCGGCTACCTGATCGCGCTGGCCGCCGGTGTGATCGTCGGCGCCGTCGCGGTCATCGCCTTGAAGTCGATGGGTGAATCGGACGCCGACGTCGCCACCGTCTGACCACCCGTACCATCCAGCTACACCCACCACCCAAGGAGAGCCCATGCCCAGCAAGTCCGTCGTCGTCGGGTCCGCGGTCGGCCTGCACGCCCGTCCCGCCGCGCTCATCGCCGAAGCCGCCGGCGAGCTGGGCTCGGAGGTCACGATCAACGGCGTCGACGCCAGCTCGTCGCTGCTGATCATGACGCTGGGCGCCGGCAACGGAGACACCGTCGAGGTCGCCGGCGACGACCAGGCCGCCGTCGACAAGATCGCCGCCCTCGTCGAGCAGGACCTCGACGCGAGCTAGCCCCGCTAGGACCTCGCCCTCGAGCAGGGACCGGTACACCAGCCGCACGCTGACGGCCCGCTCGAGCTCCCGGCGGATCCGGGTGAAGAACTGCTTGCGGTAGTTGCCGTCGGTGACGGCGTAGACCGTGAAGTAGAGCCCGGCGAACGCCGCGAGGAACGTCGAGACCTGGACGAGCTCGCGGCTCACCAGACCGAATCCTGCGGCGTAGTGGGGCGGGTTCCCGACCCACTCCTCGATCACCGCGTCGTCGATCGCGACGATCCCGAACACCAGGAAGAACAACCACACCGCGACCGCGAGCAGCAGGACCTGGATCGCCTGCGCGATCAGCAGGACCAGCACCAGGTTGCCACGCTCGAAGCCGACCACGTCGGAGTGCCGCTCGAGCATCTCCTCGGTGATCTCCAGCTCGGCGGCCGCTGACTCGACCGGCGTGCCAGCGCACGCCTCGACGACCCGCGCGACCGTCAGGTCGGCGTCGTACTCCTCCATCTCCTCGGGCAGCCTGGCCAGGAGGAACCCGACGCCGATGACGGCGAACAGCAGCACGGCCTGCCACATGACAGCGCCGTCGAGCGTCGAGGCGACCCGCCAGACCTCGGTGTTGATGAAGAGGAAGGTGATGAAGAGCAACAGCATCGGCAGCGCTCGCGAGGCCAGCGAGAAGAGCAGTCCGAGCGAGTGGAGCGTCCGACGCGCGGCCCAGCCGACCACCGCGGCGCCGTAGAGCGACCGGAGCGCCCAGGCTCCGACGAGGACGGCGAACGCGGTCTCTCCCCAGGCGAGTCCCAGCGAGCTCGAGCCGCGCCACCAGCCGACGGCGACGCCCACCACTGCGGCCGCCACGAGGGCGAGCACCCCGACGCGCACCAGGTGCGCACGGGTGAGCCGCCGGCGGACGGCCGCCTGCTGCGCCTCGACGAACCACGGCAGGCCGTGTCCGTCGAGCCAGCGTTCAGTCGCCCGGACGGTGACGTCGGGGTCCTCGGTCATCGAGGAGTCACCCGAGCAGCTCGCGGGCGCGGCGTACGTCGTCGCCCATCTGCTCGACGAGCGCGGCGACGGCGCCCTCACCCTGGAAGCGGATCATGCCGCGCAGGTGTGTCACGAACGCCACCTCCACGTCGATGCCGTAGAGCTCGAGATCGTCGCGGTCGAGCACGTAGGCCTCCACCCGTCGGGTGCGCTCTCCCTCGAACGTCGGGTTGGTACCGACCGAGATGGCGGCCGGGTAGCGGTCGCCGGTGTCGAGGCGGGTCAGCCAGCCGGCGTACACCCCGTCGGCCGGGGCGGCGACCGAGCCGACGGGCACGTTGGCCGTCGGGTAGCCGAGCTCGCGTCCGCGCCGGTCGCCCTCGACCACCCGCCCGGTGACGCTGAAGGCCCGACCGAGCGCCTCCGCAGCGCCCTCGACGTCTCCGGCGGCCAGGCAGCTGCGCACGTAGGTCGACGACCAGACCTGCGGCCCGCCGTCGAGCGGGACGCCCACGACCTGGAAGTCCTTCACCTCGCCCTCGCGGGCGAGCAGCGCGACGTCGCCCGCCGCCTTGTGCCCGAACCGGAAGTTGGCGCCGACGACGACGGAGCGGGCGTGCAGCGCCCCCACGATCACCCGGTCGACGAACTCCTCGGGCGCCCACGCCGCGATCTCCCGGCTGAACGGCACCACCAGGGCGTCGTCGGCGCCGTGCTGCTCGAGCAGCCGCAGCCGGGCGCCGATGCCGGAGAGCGTCACGGGCGCGTGCTCGGGGCGCAGCACCGCGAAGGGGTGCGGGTCGAAGGTCACGGCCACGACGGTCTCGACGTCGAGCTCGTCGGCGACCTCGCGCGCCCGTCGCAGCACGGCCTGGTGTCCGCGGTGCACGCCGTCGAAGTTGCCGATCGTCACCACCGTGCGACCGAGATCGGCCGGCACCTCGGAGATGTCATGCCACGTCCGCACGCACGGAAGCCTCCCACACCGCCGCGTGCCGGCGGCGGTGCGGGAGGCTTCTTCGTTGTGTCAGGCCATGCTGCGGTGAGCGCCTGCTACTTGACCTTGATCCCGCGGATCATGCCCATGAAGGCGTGCTCCATGCCGCCCATGCTGGCGTCGGGCCAGAAGCAGAGCATCACGTAGTTGCCCTTGGCGATCTTGTAGTCGGCGGTCATCGACATCCCGGGGCTCAGGACACCGGTGGAGATGCCTCCGGACTCGAAGTCGACGGGCGGCGGGCCCGACGGGCCCTCCGGGTTCAGGAACCACCTCTTGAAGTCCTTGACCGTCTGGCCCTTGTTGAGCTTGTACATCTCGATGAAGTGGTTCTGGTCCGCGGCGTTGGTGAAGGTGAAGACGCCCTTCTTGGGCATCGAGGCGGGCTTGTTCGACCA
Source organism: uncultured Actinomycetota bacterium (assembly GCA_963723195.1). GTDB lineage: Bacteria > Actinomycetota > Actinomycetes > Propionibacteriales > Nocardioidaceae > Nocardioides. The sequence continues at coordinate 247,258 of CAVRPU010000015.1, read as the reverse complement.
CTTCGTGCTGCCCTTGGCCTTGAGCGTCACGTCAGAGGCCGGAGCGACGTTGCCGGTGTCCACGCCACTCACGGTGAACGCGAAGAACTTCGAGGCGTCGTTGACGTTGGTGTCGAGCGCCCAGTAGGTGCCCGGCGCCAGGGTGACCGTGAGCGAGCCGGGGTGGTCGGCCGTCACGCGTACGCCACCGGCCAGGTGGACGTTGGCCTCGAACCGCTTGAGCTGCTTGAGCTTGCCCTGCTCGAGTCCCTTGTGAATGTCCCGCTCGGCGTCTTCAGCGCTGTAGCCGGCGGCCGGGATCGCGAGCTGGAAGGCCGACTGCTTCGCCTTGGTGGAGATGGTGAAGGTGTTGACGCCGGGCTGGACGACCGTCGGCATCGTGACGATGCGCTTCTTGCTGATGCTGACCGGGACAGGCGCGGTGGCTGCCTCCGCTGGCGCGGACACGGCGATCACCGACAGGCTGGCCGCCCCGACGAGCGCCAGGCTCGTGAGGGCGGCACGGAACTTGGGTGCTGACATGTGTTCTCCCCGTTGTGCTGGATCTGCCGCCTCTGAGCTGGAGACGACACGTGGGCGACACCTTGCCCCCGACTTAGGCATTTGCCCAACACCCTTTGGGGTCGACTAGACCAGTCGGCCTCAGACGAACACGGCCACGGGCGCCGCCAGGTCCGGGCCACGTCGCCCGTAGAGGGCGAGGAACTCACCGTCGGGCGCGAACATCGCAACCGGCCCGTCCACGGGCAGGTCGATGGCGAGCCGCCGGCCCACGCGGACGTCCCCGGCCTGCGCGTCGTCGAGGTCGTACGCCGCGAAGGTGGTCCGGGCGGCGTGCCTGATGTCCACGAGCAAGGCCGGCCCACGCACCGCCAGGTCGTCGAGGGAGCACGCGACGGACAGGCCGAAGGCGCCGACGGCCGTGCGGCGCAGCGCGGTGAGGTGACCGCCGACGCCGAGAGCCGTCCCCAGGTCGCGGGCGATGGCCCGCACGTAGGTGCCGCTCGAGCAGCGCACCGAGAAGTCCACGTCGACGCAGTCGGCGGCAGCCCTCACCTCGTGGACGACGAGCTCGTGCACGGACACGGGCCGCGCCGCGAGCACCACGTCCTCGCCCGCGCGCACGCGCTCGTAGGCGCGTCGCCCGTCGACCTTGATCGCGGAGACGGCCGTCGGCACCTGCTCGATGTCGCCGACGAACCTCGACAGCGCCTCGCGAACCTCGTCGTCGCCCAGGTGGCCGGCAGGTGTGGCGCTGACGACCTCACCCTCGGCGTCGTCCGTGCTGGTGGCGACGCCGAGGCGTGCCGTGGCGTCGTAGGACTTCTCGGTCAGCATCAGATGTCCCAGCAGCCGGGTGGCCCGGCCGACGCCGAGCACGAGCACCCCCGTTGCCATCGGGTCGAGCGTGCCGGCGTGGCCGACCTTGCGGGTGCCGAGGGCACGCCTGGCCCGCGCCACGACGTCGTGCGAGGTCAGCCCGGCGGGCTTGTCGACGACGAGGAGGCCGGTCGGCCCGGGACCTGCGCTCACGTGTCCTGCGGGGCCGACCCGGCAGGTGGCTCGAGCGGCCCGTCGTCGGGGTCGCCGTCCTCGGCGATCTCCCGGGGCTTCTTGTAGGGGTCGGGCTCACCGGCGTAGGTCTCGACGCGGGAGGCCGCCACGGCCTCGTCCTGGGCGCGCGCCTTGGCGAGCACCTCGTCGAGGTGGCGGGCCGACTCGGGCAGCGCGTCGGGCACGAACGTCAGGGTCGGCACGTGCCGCATGCCGAGCTGCTTGCCGACCTCGGAGCGGATCAGCCCCTTGGCCGACTCGAGGGCCGCCGCCGTAGCGGTCAGCTGCTCGTCCTCGCCCAGGACGGTGTAGAAGATGGTGGCCTGCTGGGTATCTCCGGTGACGCGCACGTCGGTGATGGTGGCGAAGCCGAGACGCGGGTCCTTGATCCGTCGCTCGAGCATCTCGGCGACGATCACCTGGATCCGGTCGGCGATCTTCCGCACCCGCGGGCTGGTCATGTCACACCTTCTTCGTTGAGTCGCGCCTCCGGTCCATCGAGCCGCGCCTCCGGGCCAGGCATCGGGGACCGGAGGCGCGACTCATTGACTCAGCTGCGCGGGATCTCCCGCATCTCGAACGCCTCGACCACGTCGTCGATCTTGATGTCCTGGTAGTTGCGCAGGACCAGACCACACTCGAAGCCCTCACGGACCTCGGACGCATCGTCCTTCTCGCGCCGCAGCGACGCCAGGTCGAGGTTGTCGGCCACCACTGCCCCGTCGCGCAGCAGCCGCACCTTGGCGTTGCGGCGGATCGTGCCCGAGGTGACCATGCAGCCCGCGATGTTGCCGAGCTTGGAGGAGCGGAAGATCTCCCGGATCTGCGCCTGGCCGAGGACGTTCTCCTCGAACTCGGGCTTGAGCATGCCCTTGAGAGCCGCCTCGATCTCCTCGATCGCCTGGTAGATGATCGAGTAGTAGCGGATCTCGACACCCTCCTTGTCGGCCATCTCGGTCGCCTTGCCCTGCGGGCGGACGTTGAACCCGATGATGATCGCGTCGGAGGCCGCCGCGAGGTCGACGTTGGTCTCGGTGATCGCACCGACGCCACGGTCGATGACCCGAAGGCTGACCTCGTCGCCGACGTCGATCTGCGACAGAGCGTCCTCGAGCGCCTCGACCGAACCGGACACGTCGCCCTTGAGGATGAGGTTGAGCTCCTGGCTCTCGCCCTTCTCCATGGAGGCCATGAAGTCCTCGAGGGTACGACGCACGCGGCGCTTGGCCTGGTTGGCCGCCCGCTCGCGCGCCTCGCGCTTGTCGGCGATCTGACGTGCCGTGCGGTCGTCCTCGACCACCAGGAGGTTCTGGCCGGCGCCCGGGACGGACGTCAGGCCGAGCACCATGGCCGGGCGCGACGGGTCGGCTTCCTCGATGGCGTCGCCGTGCTCGTCGAGCATCGCGCGGACACGGCCGTAGGCCGGGCCCGCCACGATCGTGTCGCCGACGCGCAGCGTGCCGCGCTGGATCAGCACCGTGGCCACCGGACCGCGACCGCGGTCGAGGTGGGCCTCGACGACCAGACCCTGGGCGTCCTGAAGCGGGTTGGCCCGCAGGTCCAGTGACGCGTCGGCGGTCAGCACGATCGCCTCGAGCAGCTTGTCGAGGTTGAGCTCGGACTTGGCCGAGACGTCGACGAACATCGCGTCGCCGCCGTACTCCTCGGGCACCAGGCCGTACTCGGAGAGCTGACCACGCACCTTCGTCGGGTCGGCGTCCTCCTTGTCGATCTTGTTGACCGCGACCACGATCGGCACGCCTGCCGCCTTGGCGTGGTTGAGCGCCTCGACCGTCTGGGGCATCACGCCGTCGTCGGCCGCGACCACGAGCACCGCGATGTCCGTGGCCTGCGCACCACGGGCACGCATGGCGGTGAACGCCTCGTGACCGGGGGTGTCGATGAAGGTGATGCGACGGTCGTTGCCGTCGACCTCGGTGTGCACCTGGTAGGCGCCGATGTGCTGGGTGATGCCACCGGCCTCCTTGCCCGCGACGTTGGCGTTGCGCAGCGCGTCGAGCAGCTTGGTCTTTCCGTGGTCGACGTGACCCATGACGGTCACGACCGGCGGTCGGATGACCAGGTCGCTCTCGTCGCCCTCGTCGCTGCCGTACTCGAGGTCGAACGACTCGAGCAGCTCTCGGTCCTCGTCCTCGGGCGAGACGACCTCGACGATGTAGTTGAGCTCCTCGCCGAGCAGCTCCAGGGTCGCGTCGTTGACCGACTCGGTCGCGGTCACCATCTCGCCGAGCGAGAAGAGCATCTGCACCAGCGACGCGGCGTCGACGTTGATCCGCTCCGCGAAGTCGGTGAGCGACGCACCGCGCGGCAGGCGGACGGTCTCGCCGTTGCCCTTGCGGACGCGGATGCCGCCGATCGTCGGCGCCTCCATCTGCTCGAACTCCTGGCGACGGGCGCGCTTCGACTTGCGACCGCGTCGCGAGGGACCGCCCGGACGCCCGAAGGCACCCTGGGTCTGGCCGCGCTGGCCGGGACGGCCACGGCCACCACCGGGTCCACCACCGCCGAAGCCGGGACCGCCGCCCGGGCCACCGCGGCCCGGAGCACCGGCTCCAGCGCCGCCGGGCCCGCCACGACCGGGCGCACCCGGACGACCGGGGGCACCGCCGCGAGCCGGCGCACCGGCGCGGCCCGGAGGACCGCCGCGGCCGGCCGGACCGCCGAAGGCGGCCGGGGACTTGGGCATCATCGCCGGGTTGGGGCGGGGCATGCCGGGACGGCCCGGCGCGCCACCGTCGCGAGCAGCCGGCGGGCGCGGGATCGCGGCGTCACCGGTGGATCCCGGCGCCGGGGCGGGCCGTCGGCCCATGCCCTGCGCGGACGCGAACGGGTTGTTGCCGGGCCTCGGCGTCCCACCGGGACGGCCAACGGGCCTGGGCGCCGGAGCCTTCGCCGCGTCGGCGCCCGACTCGGCGGCCGGGGCAGCGGGCTCGGCGACCGGCTGGGCGGGCGAGCTCAGGCTCCGGCTCTGGCTCTGGCTCGGCTGTCCTGGCCGGGCCGGGCTTGGGGGCCGCCGGGGCGACCGGGGCCGCCGCTTCGGCGGGCGCCGCGGCGGGTGCCGCTGCCTCGGGGGCCGGCGCCGGAGCCTCGACGGGCTTGTCGGCCTTGACGACCGGCGCCTCGGCGGGCTTCTCGGCCGGCTTCGCAGCGGCGAGGAGGGCATCGCCGTACTGCTTCTTGAACCGCATCTCGACGGGCAGCTCGATCGTCGAAGAGGGCGACTTGACGAACTCGCCCATCTCCTTCAGCTTCTCGAGAACTTCCTTGCTCTCGATGCCGTAGGTCTTGGCGAGTTCGTGAACTCGGGTCTTAGCCACGTTTCTCCTTCTGGCCTCGACCCGGGTTCGGCCCGACTGGTGTCGGGCGAGGGTTCGAGACCGTTATGGGTGGTGCAAACTCATCGGAAAGTACTCATCGAGTGCTCATGAGCTGCTTGCTCCAGTCTCTGGTCGGTGTTCCGTTGAAATCTGTCGGTGCCGTGTGTCAGGTGGTGCTCGGTTCCGCGACGTACTCCCCCACCGGCTCGGTGGCCAGCCCCCCGCCGGACCGAAGGGCCCGGGCGAACGCTCGCCGCCGCACCGCGAGGTCGTAGCACGCCGAGGTGGGGTGCAGGTGTGCTCCCCGGCCCGGCGCGGTGGCTGTCGGATCGGGTACGACGGCCGCGAGGCCGTGCGCGTCCGTTCCGGCGACCACCCGCAACAACTCGCTCTTCGCGGCCCGCTCCCGGCACCCGACGCATGTTCTGACGGGTTCCCCGCCCGGGGTGCGGGCAGGAGTGATCGGAGGGCGAGCCACTTCTTCCATCTTAGTGGTGCAGCGGGTGAACGCCTAACCACCCTGTCCGGCAGAGGTCGAGAAGGTCGCGCGCCGGCCGGTGGTCGAGGAGGACGCGCAGCGACCGGGGCCCGGTGGTTGGAGAGGTCGCGCAGCGAGCGTCTCGAAACCTCCGGCCCCAGGCGGACGGCCCGAGATTGCTTCTCGGCTCACCGCGTCTCGATCCGCCGTCAGCTTCTCGGCTCGTCGGACTTGATGTCGATGCGCCAGCCCGTCAGTCGCGCAGCGAGACGGGCGTTCTGACCTTCCTTGCCGATGGCGAGGGAGAGCTGGAAGTCCGGGACCACGACCCGTGCCGACCGTGCGTCGGCGTCGACGATCTCGACCGCGTTGACCCGCGCCGGCGAGAGTGCGTTGGCGACCATCTGGGCGGGGTCCTCCGCCCAGTCGACGATGTCGATCTTCTCTCCGTGCAGCTCGGCCATCACGTTGCGCACCCGCTGACCCATGGGGCCGATGCACGCACCCTTGGCGTTGACGCCGGGGACCGTCGAGCGGACGGCGATCTTGGTGCGGTGGCCGGCCTCGCGGGCGATCGCCGCGATCTCGACGGTGCCGTCCGCGATCTCCGGGACCTCGAGGGCGAACAGCTTGCGAACCAGGTTGGGGTGCGAGCGCGACAGCGTCACCTGCGGACCGCGCATGCCCTTGCGCACCGACACCACCAGCGTCTTGATGCGCTCGCCGTGCTGGTAGCGCTCGCCCGGCACGCGCTCGCTCACCGGCAGGATCGCCTCGAGCTTGCCGAGGTCGACCAGCACGTCGTCGGGGTTGCGGCCCTGCTGGATCACGCCCGAGATCAGGTCGCCCTCCTTGCCGAGGAACTCCCCGAAACGCACGTCGTCCTCGGCGTCGCGGAGCCGCTGCAGCATGATCTGCTTCGCCGTGGTCGCGGCGATCCGGCCGAAGCCGTCGGGCGTGTCGTCGTACTCGCCGATCTTCGTGCCCTCGTCGTCGAGCTCGGCCGCGAACACGGTCACGTGGCCGCTCTTGCGGTCGAGCACGACGCGCGCGTCCTCCTTGGCGCCCGGCGTCTTGTGGTAGGCCGTGAGCAGTGCCTGCTCGATGGCCTCCACGAGCACCGCGAAGGAGATCTCCTTCTCGCGTTCGAGCATCCTCAGGACGCTCAGGTCGATGTCCATCAGGCATGTCTCCTAGTCGCATGGCCGTCGCGAGCGTCGTCGCGGCGAGTGTCTCGCTCTTGCCGGGGTCCCCGGGGAATCGGGAGCGCAGCGAGCGATTCGTTGGGGTGGGGCTTGGCGGAGCCCTGACAACTGACGACAACCCTGCCCAGGCGCCGCCAGGGCGACGCGCAGCAGGTCAGGCGGCTAGGAGCCATGTCTATCGAGACTCCTCGGTACGGCGGTTGAACTCGATCTGGACCTGGGCGCGGGCCACGTCGGCGTAGGCCACCTCGCGCGCGTCGCCCTCGACGTCGAGGACGGCGGACTCGTGGCCGGCCGAGGTGATGCGGCCCGTCACGGAGCCCGGCTCGACGCCGTCGATGAAGCGTCACCGCGACGAGACGGTCGACGTTGCGGCGCCAGTGCCGCGGGAGCGTCAGCGGTCGCTCGACGCCGCGGGAGGTGACTTCCAGCGTGTAGGGGCGCTCGCCCATGACGTCGGACTCGTCGAGGGTGTCGGAGACGACGCGGGTCGCGTCGGCGATGGTGTCGAGGCTGACGCCGTCGTCGCCGTCGACCGCGATCCGCAGCACCCGGCGATTGCCGGCGGGGGTGACCTCGACCGCCTCGACGTCGAGGCCGAGCACACCCAGGGGTCCGGTCAGCTCCTGCTCGATCCGGTCGCGAACCGCGTCCGGTGCTCGGGTCATGTCGCCTCGACCTCCTGTGTGCTGTTGTCAACGCACCACGATAGCGGCCCACCGGTCGAGCCTGTCCGGCTCCCGCGGAGGGTGGTACAGACAGGCGTGCCGGATAGGGTCGCCGGGTGCGCGGCCCAGGCAGCCCCTCCCGCCGGTGCGTCGTGCTCGCCGGTGGAGCCTTGCTGCTCACGGCGTGCGACCTGGACCCGCGCTCCGATCCGGCCGGCGGAGCCGGCGCCGACGACCGGCGCCCCCGCCGATCCGTCGACCGAGGCAGATCTCGCGCTGCTCGACGAAGCACGCGTGATCGTCGCCTCCGCTCTGGCCACGGTCACCAGCGTGCGCCGCGCGGTTCCCATGCTGCGCCCTTCACTCGGACCGCTGCGCCGTCTCCACGCGACCCACCTCGAGACGCTCGACGAGGCAGGACCCGGCTCCGGCGAGGGCTCGGTGGACTCGCCCACGGCGGTCGGGGACGCGGCCGAGGCGCTCGACCGCCTGCGTCGTGACGAGCTCCGGCTTCAGCGCAGGCTGGCCGCCATGGCCGTCGCCGCGGCGAGCGGGCCCTTTGCCCGGATGCTCGCGAGCATGAGCGCGGGGGTGGCCGCCCACGTCGCCGACCTCCCGGAGCAGCCGTGACCGCGGTCGACGCGCTCCAGACGACGCTCGCCGGCGAGCATGCGGCCGTCTACCTCTACGGTGCGTTCGGCGGACGCACCTCACAGGCGGCAGCCCCGGCGTTGTACGCCGCGCTGCGCGACGCCTACGCCGCGCACCGGGCCCAGCGCGACCAGCTGACCCTCGCCCTGCGAGACCTGGGCGTCGACCCGGTCGCCGCTGAGGTCGCCTACGAGACGCCGGTGCTTGCCACAGCAAGCGACGTCGCCGCGGCGGCGGCTGACCTGGAGGATCGCTGCGCGTCGACGTACGCCGCGCTGGTAGCCGAGACCGTCGGCGACCAGCGCCGCTGGGGGGTCGACGCGCTCACGGCCTCCGCGGTGCGGCGTACGGGGTTCGGTGCGGCGCCCGAGGCGTTCCCGGGCGCCGCCGACCTGTCGTCGTAGGGGTGGGGTCTACCCGGTCAACCGGGTAGACCTGCAGAGCTTCAGCCGCCCCGGTACGCCGTCCACATCTGCTTCATGCGGGCGGTCTGACCCGCGGTGAACTCGGTGTAGCAGGTGTCGAACGAGTAGTCCATGTAGTTGTGGATCGGGTCCTGGCCCGGGAGTGGGCAGGTGTCGGCGCCCTCTGGGCAGCCGTAGGTCGAACCGCTCTGGGCGGGAGTGTCCGTGACCTCGTCGTTGGTCTCGGTGCAACCGCCCTGGAAGGTGTGGTAGAGCCCGAGCCAGTGCCCCGCCTCGTGGGTCGCGGTCTCACCGCGGTCGTAGTTGGTGGCAGTGCCTCCCGGCAGGGAGTCGTAGGCGACCCGGATGCCATCGATGCTGGAGCTCTTCGCGTAGTCCCACGGGAACGTCGCGATGCCGAGGTACTTGAAGTCCACCAGCCAGATGTTCAGGGCGTTCGCGCCGCCCAGCCGCGTGGCCTTGCGGTAGGTCGAGCTCGATCGGTCCGCGTGGTAGGTGTCGTTGTAGGTGCGGTCGACGCCCGCCAGCGTGAAGGAGAAGCCCGTGTTGCTCGCGGTGCTGGACTCCCCTCCCCCGAACGTGGTGTTCAAGACGGCGACCTGGTCGGTGATCTGTTGGTCAGTGACGTCGCCCTCCCCGTTGGCTCCCGCCATCACGTGCACGTAGACGGGGATGCTGGTGCCGGCCGGGGTGGGCTTGCCCTTCGCCAGCGAACGGGCTTCACGGGTGATCGCGCGCTGCTCGCTCGCCGACACGTCACGGTGGTCGACACCGTGGCCTCCCCGAGCCGCGTCGACGTGGGACTCACGCACGTCGCACGTGGCGCCGACGTCAGCGACCCTCGCATGTGCGGGTGCGCTGAGGCCGGTCAGAGCAATGGCGAGTCCCGCGACCGCGGCGGCGGCGAGGCGGGCAGTGGTCCTACGCATGCATGACTCCTTGGAGATCCGAGAGGTTCGCCCGGATCGTCCGGGCGGTCCAAGGTAACCCCGGAGGATGTGCTTGGGGAGGGGGTGCGCGCAGAAGAATCGGCGGCAGATGACCACGAGGCTGACCGGCGGAACTGCCCGAAATACACCGCGGTCCGCGAGCTTGCCCTCCGGGGAAGTCCCGAGATCTCCCCCGGACCGACAAGGTCGCGGACCGTTGTGCGGGTCTGTCAGCATGAGACCCTGGGTCGTACGGCGCTGGGTTCGTCCGGGCCAGCATCCCGTCGGAACCTCTTGCAAAAGTATGCATCGCGATCAGTCACGACCGGGACAGATCAGATCCTCAGGTTTTCGCACTGCAACAACCTGCAGAAAACGGTGAAGCCACGGTCTCCGACTGACGCCGACCACATGCGTCGCGCCCGTCACCATGACCTCATCCGAGGCTCGGGCCCCGCGCGGACCGCGCGCCTCGTCGGCCTCCATGGTCACGCCGGCGGACCCTCGGGTCAGGGGTTTCCCGAGTCGCCTGACGAGATCTGCCGCAGCACGGCAGGTACGTCGCTGAGCCGCTGGACGACCCCGTCCGGCTGCCCCTCCGTGTGTCCGATCTGCTGTGGGGGGATATTGCTGTGGGGCACGTGGATCGCCTTCAGCCCGGCGTTGTGGGCCCCCCACACGTCGTCGAAGAGGCGGTCGCCGACGTAGACGCACCGGGCCGGGTCCGAGGCACCGACGGCGTCCATGCTCGCCCGGAACGCGTTGGGGGACGGCTTGGTCCACGGGATCTCGGAGGTGTAGACGTCGCCGTCGATCAGGGGCAGCACCCCGTCGCGCTCGAAGACTCGGTGGTGCCATGCCCGCGGCCAGATGGTGTTGGACAGGATGCCGACCTTGATCCCGGCGGCGCGGAGCTCCTCGAGCATCGGCACCACGTCGGGATCGGTGAGCGTGTGCGGCTCCCAGAAGTCGAAGTAGGCCGTCAGCAGCTCGGGATCGTGCTCGAGCCCGGCCTCGGTGAAGAGGTCGTCGATCGTCGCGCTGCGCTGGTGGTCGCGTGACCAACCCCAGATGGTCTCGCCGGCGCGGTGCAGGCGCTCGGCGTTGACCGGGTGGTCGTGGTCGCCGGCAGTGCGCACGGCCTGGGCGAGCGCCAGCGACTCCTCGTGGAAGTCGATGTCGTGCCACTGGGTCAGGGTGCCACCCCAGTCGAAGATGACCGCCTCGATCCCGCTCACGGTCGCCCGGCCCGGCCCACCACGCCCGCCAGGTGGGCGGCGGCGTCGGCCACGGCCACGTCGGTGCGCTCCCCCGACCTGCGGTCCTTCACCTCGACGACGCCGTCGGCCAGTCCGCGCCCGACGGTGACGATCGTCGGGACGCCGATCAGCTCGGCGTCCTTGAACTTCACGCCAGGGCTGACCTTGGGTCGGTCGTCGTAGATCACCTCGACTCCGTGAGCGCCCAGCTCGGCCGCCAGGGCGGCGGCCGCCTCGAAGATCGCGTCGTCCTTGCCGGTGGCGACGAGATGGACGTCGGCGGGCGCGACCTCGCGGGGCCAGCAGAGGCCGATGTCGTCGAGGGTGTTCTCGGCGATGGCGCCGACCGCCCGGGAGGGGCCGATGCCGTAGGAGCCCATCGTGACGGTCACGAGCTTGCCGTTCTCGTCGAGCACCTGCAGGCCGAGGGCGTCGGCGTACTTGCGACCCAGCTGGAAGATGTGCCCCATCTCGATGCCGCGCGCGCTCTCGAGCGCACCGTCCTTGCAGTTGGGGCACGCGTCGCCGTCACGCACCTCGGCGGCCTCGATGGTGCCGTCGGGGGTGAAGTCACGGCCGACGACGAGGTCGATGACGTGGGAGCCGTCGACGTTGGCTCCGGTGACCCAGCGCGTGCCCTCGACGACGCGGGGGTCCACGACGAACCGGATGCCCGAGGTGCCCTCGGAGCCGAGCGCGCCCGGGCCGATGTAGCCCTTCACCAGCGTCGGGTGCTTGCTCATCTCGTCCTCGTCCATGGGCTCGACCTCGGTGGGCTCGAGCTGGCCCTCGAGCCGCTTGAGGTCGATCTCGCGGTCGCCCGGGACGCCGATCGCGAGGGGCTCGCGGTTGCCGTCGGCGTGCTTGAGCACGACGAGCACGTTCTTCAGCGTGTCGGCGGCGGTCCAGGGCCGGTCGTCGCGCGGCCACTTCTCGTTGAGGTGGTCGACGAGGGTCTCGATGGTGGGCGTGTCGGGCGTCTCCTCCGCGTGGGCGGCGGGCACGTCGCCGTACGGAAGGGGCGCGGGGGGCCGCACGCTGACCGCCTCGACGTTGGCGGCGTAGTCGCAGTGCGAGCAGCGGACGTAGGTGTCCTCTCCCACGTCCGCCCGGGCGAGGAACTCCTCCGACTTCGACCCGCCCATCGCACCCGAGGTCGCCCTGACGATGACGTAGTCGAAGCCGAGGCGGTCGAAGATCCGGATGTAGGCGTCGCGGTGGGCCTGGTACGACGCGTCGAGCCCGGCGTCGTCGACGTCGAAGGAGTAGGAGTCCTTCATCACGAACTCGCGCCCGCGCAGGACACCCGCACGAGGGCGCTGCTCGTCGCGGTACTTGTTCTGGATCTGGTAGATCCACAGGGGCAGGTCCTTGTACGACGAGTACAGGTCCTTCACCACGAGCGTGAACATCTCCTCGTGGGTGGGGCCGAGGAGGTAGTCGCCGCCCTTGCGGTCCTTGAGCCGGAAGATGTTGTTGCCGTACTCGGTCCAGCGGTTCGTGGCGTCGTAGGGCTCCTTGGGCAGCAGTGCCGGGAAGAGCAGCTCCTGGGCGCCCATCGCGTCCATCTCGTCGCGGATGATCTGCTCGATCTTGCGCAGCACCCGCAGTCCGAGCGGGAGCCAGGTGTAGATGCCCGGCGCGGCGCGACGTACGTAGCCGGCGCGCACCAGCAGCCGGTGGCTGGGCACCTCCGCGTCGTTGGGATCCTCGCGCAGGGTGCGCACGAAGAGGGTCGACATCCGCAGGATCATGTGGTCAGGCTACGGGCGCCGGCACCGGGTTCGCGATCCGGTTGTCGGTGGAGGCAACCAAACTGGGGCTGGAGGCGTCCTACGCCACGAAAGCCCGTCACGACCCCAGCACCACACCACGAACGATTCCCGTTACGGAGACCCTGACCATGCGCTCGCGCCACCTCCTGCTCGCCCCACTCCTGGCCATCCTGGTGGCCGCCTCCGTGCTGACCCCCGCGACCGCCCAGGCGGCGCCGGAGCAGCTGCGCCTGGCCGACCTGGCCAAGGGCCCGGCGCCGGCCGTTCCCTACGTGGTCGACCGCGAGCTCCACGACGGGAGCCTCACCGTCCGGCTGCCCCGCGGCGCCAGCCGCTTCCTCGGGAAGGCGGGTGACGACTACGTCATGCAGGGCTACGACCAGAAGGCCGCGGTCGAGCGCGTCGTCCGGGTGAGCCCCGCGGGTGCGAGCACCACGCTGGCGGAGGGGGGCTCGCTCAGCGACGCGACGCTGGCGGCTGACGGTGCGTCGTTCGTGGCGTCGCGCTCGTTCTCCGACGAGCGCACCGTGCTGCGGCGTTACGACGCCGTCACAGGCGCCGTCACGCTCAAGCACGAGGTCTCCGGGTTCGCGCGCATCCTCGACTACGACGGCAGGACCGCGATCATCAGTGGCTTCGGGCCGGTGTGGACGTCCGCCTGGGACGTCACCACCGACCAGATCAGGCGCCTGGTCAAGCGGGCGGGCTACCGCGCCGACATCGCGGCCGACCGACTCGCGGTCTTCACCAAGGACCCCTACCTGGGCGGCTGCACGAACGTCTCGGCACTCTCCAACCCCATGCGGACGCTGTGGCGCTCGTGCGAGGAGGCCGTCGAGGCGTTCTCCCCCGACGGCTCCCACATCGCCACCACCCACATCCTGAGCGACGGGCTGGGCCCCAACCGGTTCACGCTGCGCAAGACCACCGGCCGCAAGCTCGGGGTCTACGACGCGCCCTACTACTTCGGCGGGATCTGGTTCGAGGACGGTCGGCACGTCCTGGTGGAGACCTACGCCAAGACCAAGGGCGCCATCGTCCGCTGCGACGCCGACGGGTGCGAGCGCGCCACGAAGGTCATGGCCCACGAGGCGCCACTGCGGGCTGCGCGTTGACCTCGACCCCGGGCCCACGTTCGGTGGCCGGTACGACGTACGGCGGGAGCACCTCTGAGGGGGCGGCTCGACCCGTCAAGCATGGCTTGCGCTTTCGCGATAGCTGGAACGGCGGTCCCGCCAGGTAGTGTCGTAGCTCCAGCGCCGTCAAGCCCCCGGGACGCCCCATGACCCTCGCCGCCCGCACGTGGGCGACCCTCGCCGTTGCCGCCGGCGTCGCTGTTGCCGTGTCGGTCAGTGCGCTACCGGCGAGCGCGGCGCCGGAGCTGACGCTCCAGCCCGGCTCGCTCGCGCGTGGCGCCGACCCCTCGGTCCCCGTGGTGGTCGGCAACGTCCTGGTCGACGGCGCCCGGCGGGTCCCGCTGTCGGGCTCCAGCGTGCTGATCGGAGCCTCGCGCGGCGACTACGTCTCGTGGACGAGCGACGGCGCCAGCAAGCCGAGCATCTGGCGCGTGCAGCCCGACGGCGACGCCACGCTCCTGCTCCGCGCCCGGGAGGCCTACGGCTCGGTGCTGTCGACAGACGGCGACCTGCTCGCCGTCCCACGGACGCGGGTGCAGGCGAAGGAGACGGTCGTGACGGTCCACGACGCCGTGACCGGCGGCGTACGGCACACGACGACGTTCCCGGGCTACGCGAACGTCCTCGATCTCGACGGAGACGACCTGGTCGTCGGCACCACGTCGCCCGCGCGCACCACGACCTGGAACCTCTCGACGGGCCGCAAGCATCGGGTCAGTGCGCGCACGGGCTACCAGGCCGACATCTCGTCCGACCGGCTCGCGGTGCTCACCGATGATCCCTACGACGGCGGCTGCTCGGTCGTGTCCACGCTGTCCGACCCGGCGGCGATCCTCTCGGAGTCGTGCACCGAGCGGGTCACGGACTTCTCGCCCGACGGGCGGCGCCTGGCGCTGGTCGACCTGCTCACCGACGGCCTCGGGCCCAACCGGGTGACCGTCCGCACGGCGGACGGGCGACGCGTCGCGACGTACGACGCACCGTTCTTCTTCGGCCTCGTGCGGTGGGAGACCTCGGAGGCCCTGCTTCTCCAGACCAACGGCACGAGACGGTCAGCGCTGGTCCGGTGCGCGCGCGCCGCGTGCGAGCGGGCCTCCCGGCTCCGGTCGACCTCGGCTGTGCACAGCTCCGAGGCCGCCTTCAGGCTCCCCGGGCCGCCCGCAGCGCGGCCCTGATCATCGGGATCTGGAGGGGCAGCCGCGCGAAGGCGATCGCCTTGAAGCGCGTGCTGCCGCTGCGGGCAGCGTCGGAGGCCATCTTCAGGTTGCCCGGGTAGACGGCGACCAGCAGCGCCGCGGAGGCCCACCCGGCCGTCGAGCGCGTGCGCGGGTGCAGAAGGCCCGCCGCACACAGCAGCTCCGCCACACCCGAGCCGAGGATCACCTCGCGGTGCGCAGGAACGAAGGCCGGCATCAGCGGCTCGTAGATCTGGGGCCGGGACAGGTGCAGTGCCCCGCTCACCGCGAAGATGGCCGACAGCAGGGCGACGTCCTTGGCGGGGGCCATCAGAACATGATCGTCGAGAACTGCGTCGTCTCGCGAAAGCCGATGCGCTGGTAGACAGCCCGCGCCGGCGCGTTCCACTCGTTGACGTAGAGGGAGACGGTGGGCGCCACCTCGCGTCGTACCAGCTCCACGACGGCCGCCAGTCCGCGGGTGGCCAGGCCCTCGCCCCGGCGGTCCGGCGGCACCCAGACGCCCTGGACCTGCGCCGCGGTCGGCGACACGCACGCGACCTCGGCCTTGAAGACCACGCGCCCGTCGTTGTAGCGCGCGAAGGACCAGCCACGACCGATCAGCTGGAGCACCCTGGCGCGATACATCTCCCGGCCACCGGCGACCTCAGGCGAGACCCCGATCTCCTCGTGGTACATCGCCACGCAGGCCGGGTAGAGGAGCGGGAAGTCGGACCGCACGCTGCGCCGGACAGCGGGATCCGGAGGGACCCCGGGCTCGTGGTCGATGACCAGGTGCGGCTGGCGCCAGCGGAGCTCGCGCACGTCCTGCCAGGTCGGTCCGACGACCTCCCAGAAGGCCTCGACCGCCGCGTGGGCGCCGACGATCGTCGAGATCGAGCGCGGTCGGGCGAGGGCGCGCTCGGCGAAGGCCCGCGCCGCCTCGGCATCGGCCTCGATCGGGACGAGGTTGGCGCCGACGTGGCACGCCGAGGTGAGCCGGCCCGCGGCGTCGTACCTCCCCCAGACCTCACCACCGAGCCAACGCGGGTCGAGGCGGGTGCTGCGACCGCGGTACTCCGCGAACACGTTGGCCACCGGATCCCTGCCGGTGAGGGCAAGGAAGTCGTCGAGATCCGCGGATCCGAGCACCCGGATCCCGCGGTCGGTGGTCAGCACGACGCGAGCCTACGCGCCGACGGTGGTGGGCGTGGAGGGCTCCGCCGCGATCCGGCGCAGCGGGCTGGACCAGGCGAACGCCGCCGCGAGCACCGCGACCGAGGCGAAGGCCAACGCCGTCGGGCGCAGTCCCAGAGGGCCGACGAGGATCCCGCTCAGCAGGGCGCCACCGGTCCAGCCGATGCCCCAGCTGAGCATCCGGCCCGCGGTGTTGACCCGACCCTGCAGATGCTCGGGCGTGACGGCCTGGCGGTAGCTGATGGAGTTCACCACGACCATCGTCACGGCCGCCGCCCAGCCGACGTAGAGCAGCGCCGCGACCCACCAGGTGGTCACGCGCGAGGTGACGACGCCGAAGCCGGCCGCGAAGGGCACGGCGACCAGGGTGATCCGCGCCGGCGCGACGAACGTCACGAGGCGCGGCACGGTGAGCGAGGCCGCGAGGCCGCCGATGGCCCACGCGACGTACGTCACGCCGAACCGCCAGCCCTCGGTGCCGAGACCGAGCACGCGGTCGAGCCACACGACGGTCAGGGCCATGTAGCCCCCGATGCTCACCATCATCAACGTGCCGACGATCGTCATCGAGCGCACGCCGTCGTGACCGACGAGGAAGGTCAGCCCTTCGCGCACGTCACGCACCACGACCTGGACGCTCATCGGGTCTCGCGCCCGGCTCGCGTCCCACATCGGCCGAGCGATCCTGGCCAGGAGCATCGCGCTGACGAGGAACGAGACGGCGTCGAAGCCGAGGATCCACGCCGGCGAGACCACCGCCAGGGCGGCCCCGATGACGGCGGGCGCGACGATCTCGATCATGCTCTGCAGGCTCCAGACGTAGGAGTTCGCCTCCGCGATCCGGCCCCTCCCGACCAGCATCGGGATCGCCCCGAAGACCGCCCCGTCGAAGAACACCCCGATCGTCGGGCCGAGGAAGGCGATCGCCATCACGTGCGGGACCGTCAGCGCGTCCAGGGCAGCCGCCGCGGGGATGGTGAGCAACAGGGCGGCGCTGAGCAGGTCGGCGACCACCATGACCCGCTTGCGGTTCCACCGGTCGGTGAGCGCGCCGGCGAGCAGGCCGAACAGCAGGTACGGCGCCGCCTCGAGGGCCGCGACCAGCGCGGTGAGCCCGGCGTCGTCGCTGGTGCGGTAGACCAGCACCGGCAAGGCGATGTAGGTGGCCATGCTGCCGGTCACGCTGAGCCCGCGGGATGCCAGGTAGAGCACGAACTGGCGGTCGCGCAGCAGCCCGGCGTCCGTCACCCGCCCGACTCTAGGTGGGCGCGGGGTTGACCGACTGGTGCGGTGCTGTTGCCGCTTAGTGCGTGGCGGGCGGGGGCCTAACCGACCACAGCACCGCGGTAGTCGGCTCCCCCGCGCTCAGCTGACGCTGACGGACGGCTCGGCGCCCTCGACCTGCTCCATGCCGTCGGCGATGCGCATGGCCTCCTCGATGAGGGTTTCGACGATCTGCGACTCCGGGACGGTCTTGATGACCTCGCCCTTGACGAAGATCTGGCCCTTGCCGTTGCCGGAGGCGACGCCGAGGTCGGCCTCGCGCGCCTCGCCGGGTCCGTTGACGACACAGCCCATGACCGCCACCCGCAGCGGCACCTCGAGGCCCTCGAGGCCGGCGGTGACCTGCTCGGCCAGGGTGTAGACGTCGACCTGCGCACGCCCGCACGACGGGCAGGACACGATCTCGAGCCGGCGCGGCTTGAGGTTGAGCGACTCCAGGATCTGGAGGCCGACCTTGACCTCCTCGACCGGCGGCGCCGAGAGCGAGACGCGGATCGTGTCGCCGATCCCCTGGCTGAGCAGGTGACCGAAGGCGACGGCCGACTTGATCGTGCCCTGGAACGCCGGGCCCGCCTCGGTGACGCCGAGGTGGAGTGGCCAGTCGCCGGCCTCGGAGAGCAGCTCGTAGGCCCGCACCATCACGACCGGGTCGTTGTGCTTGACCGAGATCTTGAAGTCCTGAAAACCGTGCTCCTCGAACAGGCCGGCCTCCCAGACCGCGCTCTCGACGAGCGCCTCGGGCGTGGCCTTGCCGTACTTCTCCAGCAGCCGCTTGTCGAGCGACCCGGCATTGACCCCGATGCGGATCGAGGTGCCGTGGTCCTTCGCGGCGGCGGCGATCTCCTTGACCTGGTCGTCGAACTTGCGGATGTTGCCGGGGTTGACGCGTACGGCGGCACAGCCCGCCTCGATGGCCGCGAAGACGTACTTCGGCTGGAAGTGGATGTCGGCGATGACCGGGATCTGCGAGTGCTGCGCGATCTCGGGAAGCGCGTCGGCGTCGTCCTGGCTGGGGCAGGCCACCCGGACGATGTCGCAGCCCGTGGCGGTGAGCTCCGCGATCTGCTGGAGCGTGCTGTTGACGTCGGAGGTGAGCGTCGTCGTCATCGACTGCACCGAGATCGGGTGCTCGCTGCCGACACCCACCTTGCCCACCTGGATCTGCCGCGTGGGGCGGCGCGGGGCGAGCACGGGTGGGGGCAGGGCGGGCATGCCCAGGCCGACGGAGGTCATGGTCCTCAGGCTACCGAGGAGACTCTCAGAGACCGGTCTCGACGGGGGCGACCAGGTCGCCGACGATCAGCACGAGACCCATCACGAGCATGACCGACGCGACGACGTAGGCCACCGGCAGCAGCCGAGCCACGTCGACATAGCCCGGGTCGGGCAGGCGACGCAACCGGGCGAACCCACGGCGCACCGCCTCGTAGAGGGCGCCGGCGATGTGGCCACCGTCGAGCGGCAGCAGAGGGATGAAGTTGAACATCCCGATGAAGAAGTTGAAGCCGGCGACCAGCATCGCGAGGAAGACGATCTTGTCGGTGCTCGGGATCAGGTCGGTCGAGGCGGTCTCGCCCGCGATCCGGCCGCCACCGACGATGCTGACGGGGCTGTCGACCGCACGCTCCTCGACGCCGACGATCGCCTTGGCCACGCCCCAGACCTTGATCGGCAGGGTCGCGAGGGCCTCGATGGTGCGCACCGTCATGTGACCCATCTGCTCGACGGTGTAGAGCGGACCGCCCGTCTGCAGCCCGTCGACCGTCGGCTGGACGCCGAGGAATCCGATCTCGGTGAGCGTCTCGTCCGTCGGGTCGTCGGAGATCGGCCGCGCGGTCACCACGGTGTTGGTCGTGACGGAGAGCTCGTCGCCGTCGCGCTGGACCAGGAGGGTGACCTGGCCGTCGGCGTTGTCGCGGATCAGGTTCTGGAGGTCGTCCCAGCCCGTCACCGGCACCCCGTTGACGGCCACGAACCGGTCGCCGTCCTGCAGCCCTGCCTGCTTGGCGGGCGTCACGGGGTCCTGCGCCGTGCAGGCTCGACCGTCCTCGGTGTAGGGCACCACGCAGTCGAGGACGTCGCTGACCACCGGCGTGATCACGGGCTCCTCGATGTTGCCGTAGGTGCCGTAGACACCCCAGAACAGGAAGAACGCGATCGCGATGTTGACCGTCGGGCCGCCCGCCATCACGACGACCTTCTTCCACCACGACATCCGGTAGAACAGGCGGTCCTCGTCGCCCGGCTTGACGTGCTCCCACTCGGCCGCCCGCGCGTCGGAGATCAGCTGGGTGAACATCCCCGTGTTGGACTTGCGGACCCTCAGGACGCGCTCACCGTTCTCGTCGTACTCCACCTCGCCGAGGTCGTCGGCGCCAGGCGGCAGCATGCCGACGATCTTGACGTAGCCGCCCAGCGGGACGGCCTTGAAGCCGTACTCCGTCTCGCCGACCTGCTTGCTCCAGACGGTCGGGCCGAAGCCGATGAAGTACTGCGTGACCTTCCCGCCGAACGCCTTGGCCGGGATCATGTGGCCCAGCTCGTGCAACCCGATCGAGACGAGGATCGCGACGACGAAGACGACCACGCCGAGCAGGTAGAGCAGCGCGGTCATCGGGTTCCTTCTCGGGAGGCCTGGGTGGATAGCGGGGTCACGGGAGGGCGGGCGCAGACCGGGCTCTCTCCCGAGCCCACACGTCGACGGCCAGGACGTCGTCGACGGTCAGGTCCGCCGCCGTCAAGGATACCGGGCCCTCGTCTGCAGCATGCGCTTCCAGCACGTCCCGCACGGTCGGCACGATGTCGGCGAAGCTCAGCCGGCCCCCGAGGAAGGCCTCCACGCACACCTCGTTGGCAGCGTTGTACGCCGCCGGCGCGGTGCCTCCCGCAGACCCGGCCGCCCTCGCGAGCCCGACGGCGGGGAAGGCCACGTCGTCGAGCGGGAGGAACTCCCAGGTCTCGGAGCGCGTCCAGTCGACGGGAGGGGCTGCGTCGGGGACCCGATCGGGCCAGGCCAGGGCCAGCGCGATCGGGATCCGCATCGTCGGCGGGCTCGCCTGCACGATGGTGGAGCCGTCGACGAACTCCACCATCGAGTGGACGACGCTCGTCGGGTGCACGACGACCTCGATCCGGTCGAAGCCGAGCCCGAAGAGCAGGTGGGCCTCGATGACCTCCAGGCCCTTGTTGACCAGCGTCGCCGAGTTGACCGAGATCACCGGTCCCATGGCCCAGGTCGGGTGGGCGAGCGCCTGCTCCGGGGTCACGTCGCTGAGCCGCTCGGCCGACCAGCCCCGGAACGGGCCGCCCGACGCGGTCAGCACCAGCCGGCGTACCTCGTCTGCCCTGCCCGCGCGGAGGCACTGCGCCAGCGCGGAGTGCTCGCTGTCGACGGGGACGATCTGGCCGGGTGACGCGAGCTCGGTGACCAGCGGGCCACCGATGATGAGGGACTCCTTGTTGGCGAGCGCGAGCGTGTTACCGGCCTCCAGCGCGGCCAACGTGGGCCGCAGACCCACGGCACCGGTGATGCCGTTGAGGACGACGTCGCACGCTCGGCCCGCCGCCTCGGTCGATGCCTCCTCGCCCACGCCGGAGTACGCCGGGGCGAACTCGGCCACCTGCTTCTCGAGCAGCTCTGGGTTGGACCCGCCCGCGGTCAGGCCGACCACGCGGAAGCGATCGGGGTTGGCACGCACCAGGTCGAGGGCCTGGGTCCCGATCGACCCCGTCGACCCGAGCACCACCACGTCACGTCGCTGCACAGGGGTCATTGTGCCGACCGCCTACTCCTTCCGGAGCGCCGGCCGCAGCGCGTCGAGAACGGCCGGGTCCTCGATCGTGGACGGCACGACCACGTCGTGGCCGTCGGCGATCTCGCGCATCGTCTTGCGCAGGATCTTGCCGCTGCGAGTCTTCGGCAGCCCGGCGACCACGCTCACGTCCTTGAACGCCGCGACGGCGCCGATCTCGTCGCGCACCAGCTGCACCAGCTCGCGCGCGAGCTGGTCGTGGTCGACATCGGCTCCGGACTTGAGCACGACGAACCCGCGTGGCAGCTGTCCCTTCATCTGGTCGGCCACCCCGATCACCGTGCACTCCGCGACCGCTGGGTGCTGGGCGAGCACGGCTTCCATCGACCCCGTCGAGAGCCGGTGGCCGGCGACGTTGATCACGTCGTCGGTCCTGCCCATCACGAACACGTAGCCGTCGTCGTCGACGTAGCCTCCGTCGCCAGACAGGTAGTAGCCGTCGAAGGTCGACAGGTACGACGCCACGAACCGCTCGTCGTCGTTCCACAACGTGGGCAGGGCGCCGGGCGGCAGCGGCAGCTTCACGCAGATCGCTCCCTCGGTGCCGGCAGGCACCTCGGCACCGTCGCCGTCGAGCACGCGCACGTCCCAGCCCGGGACGGGCACCGACGGTGAGCCTGCCTTGATCGGCAGCGGCTCGAGGCCGCGCAGGTTGGCGGCGATGGGCCAGCCGGTCTCGGTCTGCCACCAGTGGTCCACCACGGGGATGCCGAGCGCGGCGGTGGCCCATTGGTAGGTGTCGGGGTCGAGGCGCTCCCCCGCAAGGAAGAGGGTCTCCAGCGAGGAGAGGTCGTACGACGCCCGAAGCCGGCCCTCGGGGTCCTCCTTCTTGATCGCCCGGAAGGCCGTCGGTGCAGTGAACAGGGCCTTCACCCCGTGCTCGGAGATCACCCGCCAGAACGCGCCGGCGTCGGGCGTCCCGACCGGCTTGCCCTCGTAGAGGATCGTCGTCGCCCCGGTGATCAGCGGCGCGTAGACGATGTAGGAGTGGCCGACGACCCAGCCGACGTCGGACGCGGTCCACCACACGTCTCCCTCGCCGACCCCGTAGACGTTCGGGAGCGACCAGGCCAGCGCGACCGCGTGACCACCGTTGTCACGGACGACGCCCTTGGGCTTCCCGGTGGTTCCGGAGGTGTAGAGGATGTAGAGCGGGTCGGTGGCGGCGACCTCGACGCACCCGGCCGGATCGGCACGTCCCGCCTTCATCACGCAGGTCCCAGTCGAGGTCGCGACCCTCCACGAGCGCGGCCTCGACCTGCGGTCGCTGCTTCACGATCACGGCGTCCGGAGTGTGGTTCGCCCGCTCGAGAGCCTTGTCGAGGATCGGCTTGTACTCGAGGACGCGCGACGGCTCGACCCCGCAGGACGCCGAGACCACGACTTTCGGCTGCGCGTCGTCGATGCGGGCGGCGAGCTCGGCCGGGGCGAAGCCCCCGAAGACCACGGAGTGCACTGCGCCGATGCGCGCGCAGGCCAGCATCGCGATGACGGCCTCGGGGATCATCGGCAGGTAGATCACGACCCGGTCGCCCTTTGCGACACCCAGCTGCCCGAGCGCACCGGCGAACGCCGCCACCTGCTCCAGCAGCTGGGCGTAAGTGAGGCGCCGCCGCTCACCGGAGTACGCCGAGTCGTAGATCAGCGCCGTGCGCTCGGCGTGCCCGTGCACGACGTGCCGGTCGAGGGCGTTGAAGCACGTGTTGAGGGTGGCGTCGGGAAACCAGCGGTAGAACGGCGCGCGGCTCGTGTCGAGGATGGCGTCGGGCTTCTTGATCCAGTCGACGAGGTCCGCCTGCTCCCGCCAGAAGGCCTCGGGGTCATGCAGGGAGCGGTCGTACGTCGCGCGGTAGTCGCCCATAAGGTCAGACTCCCACCGGACGGCCCTGCGCGGAACCGTCCGGCAACGCGAGGGTGGCCGTGACCCGACCGGCGTCACTAGTCTCCGGGACATGCCCCAGACCCCTGCCCAGACCGGCGGTCCCGCGCTACCCCAGGAGCGTCGGCTCGTCACCGAGATCCCCGGCCCTGAGTCGGCCGCCCGGCTCGCTCGGAAGAAGTCGTTCGTCGCCGACGGGGTCGGCACCGTGCTGCCGGTCTTCGTCGAGGCAGCCGGCGGCGGCGTGCTGGTCGACGTCGACGGCAACTCCCTGATCGACCTCGGCTCGGGCATCGCCGTCGTCTCCGTGGGCAACGCGGCGCCCGAGGTCGTCAGGCGCGTCCAGGAGCAGGTGGCGGCGTTCACCCACACCTGCTTCATGGTCACGCCCTACGACGGCTACGTCGACGTCTGCGAGCAGCTCGCCGAGCTCACGCCAGGCGACCACGCCAAGAAGTCCGCGCTCTTCAACTCCGGAGCCGAGGCGGTCGAGAACGCCGTCAAGATCGCCCGCGTCGCGACGGGCCGTGACGCGGTCGCGGTCTTCGACCACGCCTACCACGGCCGCACCAACCTCACGATGGCCATGACGGCCAAGAACATGCCGTACAAGAACGGGTTCGGACCCTTCGCCGGCGAGGTCTACCGCGCCCCGATGTCCTACCCGTTCCGCGACAGGCTCTCCGGCGCCGAGGCGGCGGCTCGCGCGATCGACGTCCTCGACAAGCAGGTCGGCGCCGACAACCTCGCCTGCCTGGCGATCGAGCCGATCCTGGGCGAGGGCGGGTTCGTGGTTCCCGCCGACGGCTTCCTCCCCGCGCTGAGCGAGTGGGCCACGGCGGCGGGCATCGTCTTCATCGCCGACGAGATCCAGTCGGGCTTCTGCCGCACGGGTGACTGGTTCGCGTGCGACCACGAGGGTGTCGTGCCTGACCTGGTCACCACGGCGAAGGGCATCGCCGGCGGAATGCCGCTGGCGGGTGTCACCGGCCGCGCCGACCTCATGGACAGCGTGCACGTGGGCGGCCTCGGCGGCACGTACGGCGGCAACCCGGTCGCCTGCGCCGGCGCGCTCGGCTCGATCGCCGAGATGAGGGAGCACGACCTCGGCGCCCGCGCCCGGGCGATCGGCGAGCTCATGCGCGGCCGGCTCGAGGCTCTGCAGGCCGCCCACCCGGTCATCGGCGACATCCGTGGCCGCGGCGCGATGATGGCGATCGAGCTGTGCGCACCCGGCACCACGACGCCCGACGCCGCCCGGGCTGCTGCCGTCAACGCCTTCTGCCACCAGGCCGGCGTCGTCACCCTCACCTGCGGAACGTGGGGCAACGTCTTCCGCTTCCTGCCCCCGCTCTCGATCGGAGACGACCTGCTCGCCGAGGCGTTCGACGTCGTCGCTGAGGCATTCGCGGCCACCGCCTGACGCCCGACCCGGCGCGTCGTCGACCGCTGAACATGCCCACCCGGCGCGTCGTCGACCGCTGAACATGCCCACCCGGCGCGTCGTCGCCCAATGAACCGGTCCACCCGGCGCGTCGTCGACCGCTGAACATGCCCACCCGGCGCCTCGTCGAGTCACGCCATACGACGACGCGCCGACTCGCGCCCGCCGGAGCTCGACGTAGCGCCGACTCGCGCCCGCCGGAGCTCGACGAGCGCCGACTCGCGCCCGCCGGAGCTCGACGTAGCGCCGCGTCGCGGAATAGCTGCGCCGCCGGACGAGGTTGGGCCCAGGTGACCACGCCCGCGCTGTCCGTGCTCGACCTGGTGCCGGTGCGCACCGACCAGACGACGAGCGACGCGCTCGCCGCCACCCGCGCATTGGCGAAGGTCGCCGACGAGCTGGGCCTGCGGCGCTACTGGTTGGCCGAGCACCACAACATGCCCGCGGTCGCGGCGACCAACCCGCCGGTGCTGGTCGCGATGGTGGCCGCGGCCACCGAGCGGATCCGCGTCGGGTCGGGTGGGGTGATGCTGCCCAACCACGCGCCGCTCGTCGTCGCGGAGCAGTTCGCGCTGCTGGAGGCCGCCCACCCCGGCCGGATCGACCTCGGCATCGGCCGCGCCCCCGGCACCGATCCCGTCACGAGCTATGCGCTGCGCCACGGAGCCGGTGGCGTCGAGGCCGACGCCGTCGAGCAGTTCCCGCACTACGTCGACAACATCCTCGCGATGATGGCGCCGGGCGGTGCCGGCCTGCGGGTCGGCGGCACCCTGCACGCGCTCAACGCCACACCGGCCGCCACCAGCGTCGCCCCGGTCTGGCTGCTGGGCTCGTCCGACTACTCCGCGCGGCTGGCCGCCGAGAAGGGCCTGCCCTACGTGTTCGCGCACCACTTCTCGGGCCGTGGCACCGCCGAGGCGTTGGCGCTCTACCGTGACGGCTACCAGCCCAGCGAGGACCACCCGGAGCCCCGCACCTTCCTGACGGTGAACGCCGTGGTCGCCGAGACCCAGGAGGACGCCGACCGGCTGGTCGCGCCCAACCTGCTGGCCATGCTGGCGCTGCGCACCGGTGGGCGGCTCGCACCACAGCTGCTCGTCGAGGACGCCGAGAGCCGGTCGATCCCCACCGAGCACGACGTGCTGGCGAAGAGCATGCTCGACCGCTGGATCGTCGGAACCCCCGAGAGCGCGGCGGCCGAGGTGCGCGAGCTGGCGACGACGTACGCCGTCGACGAGGTGATGCTCCACCCGGTGGCGGGCGCGTACGTCGGTACGCCCGCGGACCGCTCCACCACCCGTGAAGACACGCTGCGCCTGCTCGCCGAGGCGCTCGCCTGAGGGCTACCTCTCGACCTGTCCCCAGGGCGAGCCGTACTCGCTCAGCAGGTCGAGGAACGGCACGGCGTCGAACGCCTCCGGCCCGAGGATGCCGGCTCCCGACCAGGTGCCGCGCGCCAGCAGCTCGAGGGCGACCACGGGGTTGACAGCGGTCTGCCAGACCACGCACTGGTGGCCGTACTCCTGCATCGTCCACTCGTTGTCGACGACGTGGTAGAGGTACGTCGACCGCGGCTGGCCGTCCTTGCCGGTGCCCGTGACCCAGAGCCCGGCGCACGTCTTGCCCGTCATCCGCGGACCGACACCGGCCGGGTCGGGCAGCACGGCCGCGACCACGTCACGCGGACTGACCTCGACGCCCTTGACCCTTACCTTCTCGGTGCGGTCGAGACCGAGTGTGTTCAGCACCTTGAGGATGTTGATGAACTCGTCGCCGAGGCCGTACTTGAACGTCGCGCGCTTGCAGTCGATCCAGCGCGGCATGAGGAGCACCTCCTCGTGCTCCACGTTGACGCACTCGACCGGCCCGATCCCCTCGGGGAAGTCGAAGACCTCGGGCTCGCTGAACGGCGGCGTCGTGAACCACCCGCCGTCGACCTCGGCCCGCGCCTTCTCATAGATCACCGGCGGATTGAGGCATTCCTCGATCGTGGTCCACATGGAGAACGACGGCGCGAAGATCTCGTTGCCGTCGTCGTCGGTCACGACCAGGTTGGCGCCGTCGCGGGTTCCGAGCTCGTCGATGTCGGAGAACAGGTGGTCGGCGGCGTAGCGCGCGAAGACGTCGGAGAGGCCGGGTTCGACGCCCATGCCGACGAGGGCGAGCCGACCGGCGTCCTCCCACGCGCCCGCCTGCGCGAACTGCTCGTCGCCCAGCTTCACGCCGCACTTCGAGTACGGCGCGTCCGGGTGCGGCCTGCTCAGCGACATCGCCATGTCGACGTAGTCGGCACCGGCGGCGAAGGCCCCCTCGAAGACCGGCATGTTGAACACCGGGTCGACGGCGTTCATCACGTGGGTGATGCCGTGCGCGCGGCAGAGCGCCTCGACCGAGCCGGCGTCCGAGGCGTCGACCTGCGCCGCGACGTACCGGTCGTCGGTGGCGGCGGCCTTCTCGGCGCGGGCCGGGTCGTAGTCGGCGACCACCAGCTGCTCGAAGAAGTCGCGACGTCCGGCGATCGCGGTGAACGCGCCACCGACGCCGCCGGCGCCGACCAACAGGATCCTCATGTGTGCCTCTCGGGGTTGTCAGCCAAGACTGTTGCTTGTCAGCCGAAGGTTCGGCCGACAACCGTCGGTTTACCCGGTCAGCCGGGTAAACCAACAGGGCGCGATCACTCGCCGATGTAGTGCATGACGTGCTTGAGGCGCGTGTAGTCCTCGAAGCCGTAGACGGAGAGGTCCTTGCCGTAGCCGGAGTGCTTGAACCCGCCGTGCGGCATCTCGGAGATGAAGGGGATGTGGGTGTTGACCCACACGCAGCCGAAGTCCAGCTTCTTCGACATCCGCATCGCGCGGCCGTGGTCCTTGGTCCACACGCTGGAGGCCAGGCCGTACTGGACGCCGTTGGCCCAGGCGAGGGCCTCGGCCTCGTCGGAGAACTTCTGCACCGTGATGACCGGCCCGAAGATCTCGGTCTGGATCTGCTCGTCGTCCTGTCGCAGGCCGGAGAGCACCGTGGGCTCGTAGAAGTAGCCGGCCTCGCCCTGCTGCCGGCCACCGGTGTTGAGCGTCGCGTGGTCGGGCAGCCGGTCGACCATGCCGCTGACGTGACCGAGCTGGTTGACGTTGTTGACGGGTCCGTACAGCACGTCCTCGTCGTCGGGCATCCCGGTCTTGATGCCCTGGGCCACCTCGGTGAGCGCGCTGACGAAGTCGCCGTACGCGCCCGGGCCGGCGAGCACGCGCGTGGCCGCGGTGCAGTCCTGACCGGCGTTGAAGTAGCCCGCCTCGGCG
Organism: uncultured Actinomycetota bacterium; assembly: GCA_963723195.1. Classification (GTDB taxonomy): domain Bacteria; phylum Actinomycetota; class Actinomycetes; order Propionibacteriales; family Nocardioidaceae; genus Nocardioides. The sequence continues at coordinate 219,753 of CAVRPU010000015.1, read as the reverse complement.
ATCGCCTGCGCGGCCGACTCGATGTCGGCGTCGTCGAAGACGACGACCGGGGCCTTGCCGCCCAGCTCGAGGTGCACCTTCTTGAGGTCGGCGGCAGCGGCTCCCGCAACCTCCATGCCGGCCCGCACCGAGCCGGTGATCGCCACCATCTGCGGGGTCTTGTGCTCGACGAGGCGGCGGCCGGTGTCGCGGTCGCCGCACACGACGTTGAGCACCCCGGGCGGCAGGAACTCCTGGCACAGCTCGGCGAGCAGCGTCGAGGAGGCCGGCGTGGTGTCGCTCGGCTTGAGGACGACGGTGTTGCCGGCCGCCAGCGCCGGCGCGATCTTCCAGATCATCATCATCAGCGGGTAGTTCCACGGCGTCACCTGGCCGATGACGCCGATCGGCTCGCGTCGGACGTACGACGTGTGGTCGGCCATGTACTCCCCGGCCGAGCGCCCCTCCAGGATCCGGGCTGCGCCCGCGAAGAACCGGAAGTGGTCGGAGGCGTAGGGCAGCTCCTCCGACATGGTCAGTCCCAGCGGCTTGCCGGTGTCCTTGGACTCGACGGCGTTGATCTCCTCGGCCCGTGCCTCGATGGCGTCGGCGATCTTGAGCAGTGCGTTGGAGCGGTCCTGAGGGGTGGCGTCGCCCCAGGTCTCGAAGGCGGTCGCCGCGGCTGCATAGGCCCGGTCGACGTCCTCCTCGCGCGACATCGCGGCCTGGGCGTACACCTCGCCCGTCGTCGGGTCGATGACGTCGTAGGTCTCGCCCGCCGCAGCGTCGACGAGCTCACCGTTGATCACGTTCTTGAAGGTCTGGTCGGCCATGGCGGGGAGCCTAGTGATGAAGCTGCGGATTCTGTAGGGGGAAGACCCCGCGACAACGGAATCGGTTGTCCCCCCGCGTGGGTGGTGTGCGTGAGCGCCCGCGCACGGGACGATGCCCCTCGTGCGGAGACCGGTGCTGGCTGTCCTGATCGTGGCACCGGTCGGCGTCCTGGTCGTCGCGCTGCTGACCCGCTTCGCCTACCTCGGTCTCGCGATCGGACTCGTCGCCCTCCTCGTGGTCGCCGGGATCGTGCTGGCCGTCCTCCAGTGGCGGGGCGGCTTCCGTCGCTTCGCCGCGATCGTGGCCGCCCTGTCGCTCGTCGCCGCCGGGCTGGTGTCGGCGTACCTGTGGACCCTCAACGACGCGCTCGGCGACATCAGCCGGATGGTCGCTCCTGAGGTCGACGAGGACGCCCGGCCCGAGAAGGCGCCGAACAAGTCGCTCAACATCCTGCTCATGGGCGCCGATGACCCCGAGCAGCTCGTCGACAAGCCGACGGTGGAGGAGCTGATGGCCGACGGCGAGTGGGACCCGGACGCCTACCGCAGCGACACCGTGATGGTCGTGCACATCCCGGCCGACCGGAAGGCGGCGTACCTCGTCTCGATCCCCCGCGACTCCTTCGTCGAGATCTACGACGAGACCGGGAAGGCCCAGGGCAAGGACAAGATCAACGCCGCGTTCGCGGCCTACGGGCCCTACGGCACCCGGCACACCGTGGAGAACCTCAGCGGCCTGCACATCGACCACATGGCGATCATCGACTTCGCCGGCTTCCGCGACCTGACGACGGCCATCGGCGGCGTCGACGTCTTCATCCCGGAGGCCGTCTACGACTCCAAGCAGGACCAGCAGTGGGAGGAGGGCGAGGTCCACCTCGAAGGCGTCCTCGCCCTGAAGTACGTGCGGATGCGCTACGGCCTGACCCAGGGAGACTTCGACCGGGTCGACCGGCAGCAGAACTTCCTGCGCGCGGTGATGGAGAAGACGCTCTCCGACGACACGATCGGCAACCCGAGACGCTTCACCTCGACGGTGCGGGCCCTCGCCAACAACCTCACCGTCGACGAGGAGTGGTCCAACGGTGCCATCCGCAGCCTCGCGCTCGGGCTGCGCGGCCTCAACGGCGACAAGGTCCGCTTCATGACGCTGCCCAACTCCGGCACCGGCAGCGACCCGCAGGCCGGGTCGATCGTGGTCGTGGACGAACGCCGCGCGAAGGTGCTCTTCGACGCCATGGAGTCCGACCGCGTCGCCGCCTACCTGCGCCGTAACCCCGACGACGAGCTGCCCGAGGAGCGCGAGGTCAGCTGACGCCGCCCTCCGCCTGGTAGACGACGTCGCCGTCGATCCAGGTGGAGACGACGGTGGTCGCGCCGATCTCCTCGGGCGGCCCGGCGAACGGGTCGCGGTCGAGCACGACCAGGTCGGCGGCGTTGCCCGGCGCGAGGACACCGGCGCCGTCGAGGCGGTCGCGTCCGTTGATCCACGAGGATCCCGACGTGTACGCCGCGAAGGCGGTCTCCAGTGTCAGCGCCTGCTCGGGCAGGAACGGGTCGGCGCCCGGAGTGCCCACCTCGCCGTACGCCGTCCTGGTGACCGCGGTGTGGATCGCGGCCAGCGGGTCGGGGGTGCTGACCGGCCAGTCGCTCCCGGCCGCGAGCGGCGCGCCAGAACGGTGCAGGGCGCCGAAGGGGTACTGCCAGGCCGATCGCTCCGGCCCCAGGAACGGCAGCGTCAGCTCGACCATCTGGTCGTCCAGGCAGGCCCACAGCGCCTGCATGTTGGCGGTCACCCCGAGCTCTCCGAAGCGCGGCACGTCGCCGGGATGGATCAGCTGCAGGTGCGCGATGTGGTGGCGGCGCTCGGGGTCGGTGCCCACGAACGCGTCGAGCGCCTCGCGCGTGCCCCGGTCGCCGATCGCGTGCACGTGCACCTGGAACCCCGCAGCGTCGAGGGCCACCACGGCCTCGCGGAGCGCACCGGCCTCGACGAAGGAGTGCCCGCGGTTGTCGGTGGGGTGGCCGCACCTGTCGAGATAGGGCTCGAGCATCGCCGCCGTGCCGTTCTCGGCGACGCCGTCCTGCATGATCTTGACGCTCGTGGCGCGGAACCGGCCCCCGGTCATGGCGTCGCGGCGACCGACGAGGTCGGCGACCTGCTCGACGCCGAGGCGACGCTCCCACCACAGCGCGCCGACGACGTGCGAGCGCAGGTCGCCGTTGGCCGCGGCGGCGGTGTAGGTCGACGCGGGGTCGTCCATCCCCGAGTAGGCGCCCACGATGGCGTCCTGCCAGCCGGTCACGCCGAGGGAGTGCAGGTAGGCCTGCCCGGCCAGCAGCGCGGCGTAGTAGTCCTCCCCGGTCGTCCGCGGGAGGAAGCGCGAGACCAGTGCGGTGGCACCTTCGTGCAGGGTGCCGGTCGGACGGCCGTCGGCGTCTCTCTCGATCCGCCCGTCGGGCGGGTCGGCGGTGTCGCGGCCGACGCCGGCGATCTCCAGCGCGCGCGAGCTCACCCAGGCTCCGTGGTGGTCGCGGTTGGGCAGGAACACCGCGCGCCCGGGGACGGCCTCGTCGAGGTCGGCGGCCGTCGGGTTGCCTCCCGGGAACGCCGGCATCGCCCAGCCGCCGCCCAGGATCCAGTCCAGGTCGGGGTTGGCGTCGGCGTACGCCGTGATCGCGTCGAGGTACTCCTCGCGGGTGGAGAGCTCCGAGAGGTCGCAGCGCAGCCGCTCGAGGCCACCTTGGATCGGGTGGACATGCGCGTCGACGAAACCGGGCGACAGCAGGCCCCCGGCCAGGTCGACCACCTCGTGCCCGCTAGCGTCCTGGAGTCCGAGTGCGGCGACGCGACCATTCTCGACCAGGACCGAGCCGGCACCGAGGTGACGGTGCCCGTCGAAGAGCGAGCCGTTGGTGAAGAGCGTGCCCACGTCGCTCAGCGTCCCTCGAGCAACGGTCCAGCAGGATCGTGGGTGATGCCGTGCTTGGCGACCGCCAAGCCCGAGAGCGCCTCGAGACAGACGCGGTTGGCGAGGTAGGTGGTGATCTCGGCGTGGTCGTAGGGCGGCGACACCTCGACCACGTCGATGCCCGCGATCGGCAGCTCCCGGCCGATCCGGCGTACGGCGTCGAGCAGGTCGCGCGCGGAGAGACCGCCCGGCTCGGGCGTGCCGGTGCCGGGCGCGTGCCCGGGGTCGCAGACGTCGATGTCGACGGACAGGAAGACCGCGTCGCAGTCGTCGAGGGCGATCTCGAAGGCCTCGTCGAGGCAGGCGTCGAGCCCGCGCTTGACGATCTCGGTCATCTCGAAGGACCGCATCCGCTGCTCGGCCATCCAGCCCAGCGTCTCGGGACCCGGCCAGTAGCCGCGCAGCCCCATCTGGAGGAACCGGTCACCGCGCAGCGCGCCCGACTCGATCAGGCGGCGCATCGGCTGCCCGTGGCCGTAGAGCGAGCCGAACTCGATGTCGCCGGTGTCGGCGTGCGCGTCGAAGTGGATCATCGAGACCCGGCCGAAGCCGCGGTGCCGGGCGACGCCGGTGGCGTCGGGGCGGGTGACCGAGTGGTCACCTCCGAGCACCAGCGGGATCGCGCCGGCTGCGGCCACGGTGTAGACCGCCTCCTCGAGCGCGGCATGCGCCACCTCGATCTCCCCTGGCGGCATCTCGACGTCGCCGGCGTCGACCACCCGCAGGTCCTGCAGCGCGTCGACCCGCAGCGCCATGTGCGGCCGCGAGCCGTCGTGGGCCAGGTAGTCGGTGCCGCGCATGGCCGAGGGCCCGAACCGCGTGCCGGGCCGGTGCGAGGTGCCGGAGTCGAAGGGCGCCCCGATGATGACCACGTCCGCGTCGGCGTACGTCGCGGGATCGTCGAGATCGGCGGCAGGCACGCCGAGGAAGGTGATGTCCGGTCCGAACTGTGCGCCGTACCTCGTCATGACGCCCCTCTCTGTCGAGGGACAGTCCTACCAGCGCGGCCGGACCGGCGTCACGCGCCCGCCGGCTGTGAACCTGCGAATTCCGTCGTGCTGGCGTACGATTCCAACGGATCCGCTTGTGCGTTGCGAGCGCAGACGAGACGATGGGCTGACACCAGCCAAGGAGGAAGACACCCATGACGACCCGCCTCGACCCCCCCGACCGGGAGCGTCAGCAGCAGGCCGCCCGCGACCACCTGTGGTTGCACTTCTCGCGTCACTCCGTCTACGAGGACGCCGAGATGCCCGTCATCGTGCGCGGCGAGGGTGTCTACATCTACGACGACCAGGGCCGCCGCTACCTCGACGGTCTGGCCGGGCTGTTCGTCAACCAGCTCGGTCACGGTCGGCGCGAGCTGGCCGAGGCCGCCGCGAAGCAGGCTGAGCAGCTGGCCTTCATGCCGCTGTGGTCCTACGCGCACCCGCAGGCCATCGACCTGGCCGAGCGCATCGCGGGCTACGCGCCCGGAGACCTCAACCGCATCTTCTTCACCACCGGTGGCGGCGAGGCGGTCGAGTCCGCGTGGAAGCTCGCCAAGGCCTACTACAAGCTGACCGGCAGACCCGGCAAGCACAAGGTGATCTCCCGCGCGATCGCCTACCACGGCACCCCGCAGGGAGCCCTGTCGATCACCGGCATCCCGGGGATGAAGGCGCCGTTCGAGCCGCTGGTGCCCTCGACGTTCCGGGTGCCCAACACCAACTTCTACCGCGCGCACGAGATGACCGGCGCCCCGAGCGGCGCCGGCGACGTCGAGGCCTTCGGCCGCTGGGCGGCCGACCGGATCGCCGAGGCCATCGAGTTCGAGGGTCCCGACACCGTCGCCGCGATCTTCCTCGAGCCCGTGCAGAACTCCGGCGGCTGCTTCCCACCGCCGCCGGGCTACTTCCAGCGGGTCCGCGAGATCTGCGACCAGTACGACGTCCTGCTGGTGTCCGACGAGGTCATCTGCGCCTTCGGCCGGCTCGGCCACATGTTCGGTGCCGAGCGCTACGGCTACCAGCCCGACATCATCACCTGCGCCAAGGGCCTCACCTCGGGCTACTCACCGCTGGGCGCGATGATCGCCTCCGACCGACTGATGGAGCCGTTCCGGAAGGGGCAGAACTCCTTCCTCCACGGCTACACCTTCGGTGGCCACCCGGTCTCCTGCGCGGTGGCGATGGCCAACCTCGACGTCTTCGAGAACGAGAAGATCAACGAGCACGTCCGCGACAACGAGGGCGCCTTCCGGGCCACCCTGGAGAAGCTGACCGACCTCCCGATCGTCGGTGACGTCCGCGGCGACGGCTACTTCTACGGGATCGAGCTCGTCAAGGACAAGGCCACCAAGGAGACCTTCGACGACGACGAGTCCGAGCGACTGCTGCGGGGCTTCCTCTCCCGGGCCCTCTTCGACGCCGGTCTCTACTGCCGCGCCGACGACCGCGGCGACCCGGTCATCCAGCTCGCTCCCCCGCTCGTCTGCGACCAGGAGCACTTCGACGAGATGGAGTCCATCCTCCGCGTCGTCCTCGAGAAGGCCTGGACCCTGCTCTAACTCGTTGAGTTGGCCCAAATGGTTGTTTGAGTTGGCCCAAATGGCGGGGCCGCTGCCGAAGGCTCCTCGTCACAGCGCCATTTGAGCCAACTCGAACGACCATTCGGGCCAACTCAACCGGTCTGGCGGTACTGCTGAGGGCTCACTCCGTACGCGCGCTTGAACGCCGCGCTGAGTGAGAACGGCGTGCCGTAGCCGACCTGGCGTGCCACGGACGAGATGGTCGCGTCGGACGAGGACAGCAGGTCGGCGGCGAGGGCGAGCCGCCAGCTCGCGAGGTAGGCCATCGGCGGTTCGCCCACCAACCCGGTGAACCGCCGCGCCAGCGCCGCCCTCGAGACGCCGACCTGGTCGGCGAGCTCGCTCACCGTCCACGGATGCCCCACGTCCTCGTGGAGCAGGGTCAGCACCCGTGCGACCGCGGGATCCTGCTGGGCGCGGAACCAGCCCGGTGCCTCGGTCTGCTGCGCGGCGAACCAGGTCCGCAGGGCCGCGATCAGCAGGGCGTCGAGCAGCCGGTCCAGGAGCACCCGCTGACCCGGCGCCTCGACCTGCATCTCGGCGGCGAGCACGGGCAGGAGCGGGGTCTCCATCTGGCCCGGCCCCAGGAGCACCACGTCGGGCAGCGCCGAGAGCAACGGCTTGCTCGCCTCGCCCTGGCCCTCGTACGTGCCCACGAACAGCACGCAGGAGGTGTCCGGCCGGTGCCCCCAGGTCCGGATGCCGAGCGACCACTCGTCCCACAGGCCCCGGCCGTCGGCTGCGCTCGTGCAGCGGCCGCCCGGATAGACCACGACACCCGGCGGGGTGTCGACGCGGTCGGCGATCGTGTAGTGGTCCGGCCCCCGGACCACCGCGAGGTGGCCCTCCAGCATCTCGAGGGGAGGCCCGACGGCGGGCGACAGCCAGGCGCTCCCCCGGAGGACGGCGAGCACCGTCAGCGGCGCCTCGTCCTCGATGCGCAGCGACCACGGCGGGTCGAGCAGGGCCCGCAGCAAGAAGGCACTGCGGGCCCGCGGGCCGTCGAGGAGCGCCTCCATCACGTCCATGCCGACCAGGCTAGTGCTCACGCCGAGAGCGAGACGGCCTGGTGGAGATAGGTGCGGTCCTCGGCCTGCTCCAGCACGAACGCCGCCACGTCGGCCCTCCGGGTCTTGAGCTGCAGACCGCGAGCGGAGCTGTCGAAGCCGTGCCGCACCGGGCCCAGCGACCCGGCGGGCGCGTCGGTGAACGCGGAGGGTCGGACGATGGTCCAGTCGAGCCCACTGCTCTCCACGACGGCCTCCTGGGCGACGTGGTCGGCGTACGCCCGACGCAGCAGCGCACCGAACATCACGTAGCGCCACCAGAAGGTGAGGTGCACCTCGCTCGAGCCGACGCCGAGGGTCGACTGGCACACGAGGCGGCCTACGCCGGCCTCGCGCATCGCCTCGACCACGGCCCTCGTGCCCGCCTCGCGGACCTGTCCGTGGCGGCCGGCGCCGAGCGCGACGACGACGGCGTCGGCGTCCTTGACGACCGGGACGCAGGCGGTCGCGTCGGTGGCGTCGGCCTCGGCGACGCTCAGTCGCTCGTGGCGCAGGGTCATCCGCGCCGCGTCGCGGGTCACGGCGGTGACGTGGTGGCCGGCGGCGAGCGCCTGCTCGACGACGAGACGCCCGATGCTGCCGGTGGCGCCGAAGACGGTGATGTTCATGTCGGACTCCTTCTGGTGATGGTGAGTGGCGAACGGTGAAGCAAAGGTGACGGCCGGCTCAACCGGCCACGAGCAGGGCGGCGGCGAGGGCCGCGAACGACCCGGTCGACGTGGCGGTCCGCACGACGTTCCACCGGTTCCAGCGGGCCTCGAAGGCCCCACGCCCAGCGGCCGCGGCCACCGGGTCGGAGGCGTCGACCTCGAGCAGGGCCCGGTTCAGCGGCAGGTGCACTGCACCGGTGATGCCCACGGTGGCGAGAGTCAGGACGAGGGCGGCCAGCAGCCCCGGGAGCACAGCGCGATCACCGGCGAGATCGGCGGCCAGAGCGGCGGCGGTGAGCACCGGGCTGCCCACGAAGGTGACCATCATCCACGGGTTGCCGATGGCGAGCTCGATGCGCTGGAAGGCGGTGACGAGCAGCTGGTCGTCAGCGGAACCCAGGCCGGGCATCACCGCGTGGAAGAACGCGTAGAGCAGGCCCGCGGCCAGTCCGGTCGTCAGCGTGGCGGCGAACAGCAGGAGGTCGGTGGCGAAGGGCATGCCACCAGGAGATCGCAAGGAGGCTGCGTCCGACCATCGTTGTCACGCTCGAAGGCATACGCCAGACGCTCAGCCGAGCCACGTGGGGTCAGGAGTCGAAGCCGAGGCCGGCCTTGTCGAGGGCCTTGAGCCAGAGGTTGCGCCGGCCGGCGTTGGCGTCGGCGCGCTCGAGCGACCATCGGGTCAGGTTGATGCCGACCGACCGAAACGGCTCGGGCGGGAACGGCAACGGCTTCTCGCGCACCATGGCCAGCCGGGTGCGCTCGGTGTCCTCGCCGTGCAGCAGGTCGAGGACGACGTCGGCGCCGAAGCGGGTCGCGGCGACCCCGAGGCCGGTGTAGCCGAGGGCGTACGCCGTCCGCCCGCCGTGCGCGGTGCCGAAGAACGCCGAGAAGCGGGTGCACGTGTCGATCACGCCGGCCCAACGGTGCGTGAAGGACAGCCCCTCCAGCTGGGGGAACGTCTCGAAGAACTGCGCGGCCAGCAGGTCGTGGGTGCGCCCCGACTGCTCGTGCTCGGGATGGATCGACGACCCGTAGCGGTAGACCGCGTCGTAGCCACCCCACAGGATCCGGTCATCGCGGGTGAGGCGGTAGTAGTGGAACAGGTTGGCAGCGTCGCCGACGCCCTCGCGTCCGTGCCAGCCGATCGCGGCGCGCTGCTCGGCCGACAGCGGCTCGGTGGCGAGCACGTAGTCGTAGACCGGGACCGTCATCAGTCGAAGCCGCCTCAGCAGCGGGGTGAACGCGTTCGTCGCGAGCGCCACCCGTCCCGCCCGCACTCGCGTGCCTGCCTCGGTCGTGACCGCCACGCCAGAGCCGTCCTCGGCCAGCCCCGTCACGCGCGTGTGCTCGTGGATGCGGACGCCGAGGTCGTAGCAGGCCGCCCGCAGCCCCCAGGCCAGCCGGGCCGGCTCGACCAGGGCGATCCCGTGGGGGTCGTGCTGGGCCCCGAGGTACGTCGGGGAGTCGACGCGCGCGCGGACCTCGTCGGCCTCCAGGAAGCTCACGTCGTGCCCGGCGGCCTGCCGCTCGGCGACCAGCTCGCGCAGCTCGTCGACCTGGTGCTGCGCGGTGGCCACGTCGAGCCCGCCGGTCCGCTCGAAGCGGCAGTCGAGGTCGTAGCGGGCGATGGTCTCCTCGATCGCGGTGAGGTTCTCCTCCCCCAGCCGGTCGAGCTCGGCGAGCTCGTCGGGCCACCGGGCGATGCCGTTGCCGTAGCCGTGCGTGAGCGAGGCGTCGGCGAAGCCGCCGTTGCGCCCCGACGCCTGCCAGCCGCAGGTGCCGCCCTCGAGCAGGAGCACGTCGAGGTCGGGGTAGCGCTCCTTGGCGCGCAGCGCCGTCCACAGACCGGTGTAGCCCCCGCCGACGACGACCAGGTCAGCGGTCGCGTCGCGCGTCATCGGTGGCAGGGCCGTCGGGCGGTCCGGGTCGGTGAGCCAGAGGACCTCCGGCGCTGCCGAGGCCAGTGCGGGGTGCATCGAGCGGGTCTGCAACTAGGCGAGGGCGCGCATGCGGCGGCGGCTGTTGTACTCGCCGAGCAGGACGATGGTGATGGAGATGAGGAACATCAGCGTGCCGACGACGTTGACCTGCATGGGCACACCGCGTTGTGCGACGCCGTAGACGTACATGGGGAACGTGGTCGTCGTGCCGGCGTTGAGGTTGGTGATGATGAAGTCGTCGAAGGACAGGGAGAACGCCAGCAGCGCGGCGCCGAGGATTCCGGGGAAGACCAGCGGGAACGTGACGCGCCAGAAGGTCTGGCTCGGTGTCGCGTAGAGGTCGCTGGCGGCCTGCTCGAGGGTGTCGTTCATGCCCGCGAGGCGCGCACGGACGGTGACGATGACGAACGACAGGCAGAACATGATGTGGGCGACGAGGATCGTCCAGAAGCCCAGCTGACCGCCGAGGCCCGCCGCGACGAAGAGCGCGAGCAGGCTGGCGCCCATCACGATCTCGGGAGAGGCCATGGGCAGGAACACCAGCAGGTTCGTGGTGGAGCGGCCGGCGAACTGGTGCCGCACCAGTGCGAACGCGGCGAGGGTGCCCAAGATGGTGGCGCCCAGGGTGGCCAGGAACCCGATCTCGATGGAGCGGACCACGGCCTCGCACATGGACGGGTCTTCGCAGGGGTTGAGCCAGTTGTGCAGGGTGAACCCGTCGAAGCTGTAGACCGAGCCGGGAGTCCGGGGTCGTTGAACGACATCAGGATGACGATGAAGATCGGCACGAAGGTGTAGAGCAGCACCAGCAGGCCCAGGATCAGCACGAGGTGGTCGCGTAGCCAGCGCATCAGAGGAGCTCCTCCGTCCCGGCTCGACGCATGTAGACCAAGACCATCGCCACGATCAGCAGCATCAGGATCATCGACAGCGCGGCGGCCGCGGGGTAGTCGTTGGCATCGGTGAAGAGGTTCTGGATGACGTTGCCGACCATGCGCTGGTTCGGCGAGCCGAGCAGCTGGGCGTTGATGTAGTCGCCGGCGGCGGGGATGAAGGTGAGCAGGGTCCCCGAGACCACGCCGGGCAGGGACAGGGGCCAGGTGACCTTGAAGAACCCGCGGACCGGGTTGGCGTAGAGGTCGGAGGCGGCCTCGATGAGCCGATGGTCGATCTTGTCGATGCTGGCGAACAGGGGCAGCACCATGAACGGCAGGAAGTTGTAGGTCAGGCCGGCGACCACCGCGACCGGCGTGGCGAGCAGGCGGCCGTCCGCGCCGAGGATGTGCAGGAACTGCAGGGTGTTCACGATGAACCCGTTGTCGGCCAGGATCAGCTTCCAGGACAGGGTGCGGACCAGGAAGCTGGTGAAGAACGGGGCGATGACCAGGACCAGCATCAGGTTCTTCCAGCGGCCGGACTTGAACGCGATGGCGTAGGCCAGGACGTAGCCCAGGATCAGGCAGAAGAACGTCGCGATGCCGGCGTACACCAGGGAACGGGCCAGCGGGACCCAGTACTCCCGAAGCGCGTCGGAGTAGTTGGAGAACGCCCACGTCATCTCGTAGCCGCGGAAGAGGGAGCCGTTGGGGTCGTAGAGGCTGGTGGCGACCAGCGAGTAGAAAGGCACCACGAAGAACAGCGCCAGCCAGACCATGGCGGGGAGCAGGAGCAGGTAGCCCGTCTTCCCCCGACGGCGTGCGGTGTCGGCCACGAGTCAGTCCCGTCTCAGTCTTCGTCGACGCGTTGGGCGCCGGCGTCCGCGGCCTGGCTGTGGTCGAGGAGGAAGGCGTACTCCGGTCGCCAGGAGAGCTCGACCTTCTCCCCGGTGCGGAACAGGCGGGTCCGCCCGGTGTTCTGGGCGAAGACCGCCAGCTCCTGACCCCACGGCAACCGGACCTGGTACTGGGTCTAGACCCCGACGAAGGACACGTCGGTGATCACGCCGCCGGGGATGGTGTTGCCCGGGGCGTCCAGGTCGGCGCCCTCCTCACCGATCAGCACCTTCTCCGGCCGGATCCCCAGCCAGCCCTGGCCGCCCTCCGCATGACTGCGGTCGGCCGGGACCGAGACCGCGATGCCGTGCATGTCCACGTTGACCACGTCGCCGGGGCGGCCGGTGATCGTGCCCTCGATCAGGTTGGACTGCCCGAGGAAGTTCGCCACGAACGTGGTCTTCGGGTTCTCGTACAGCTCCGAGGGCGACCCCATCTGCTCGATGATCCCGTGGTTCATCACCGCGACCGTGTCGGCCATCGTCATGGCCTCCTCCTGGTCGTGGGTCACGTGCACGAACGTCAGCCCCACCTCGGACTGGATCCGCTTGATCTCGACCTGCATCGAGCGGCGCAGCTTCAGGTCCAACGCTCCCAGCGGTTCGTCGAGCAGGAGCACCTCGGGCTCGTTGATGAGCGCCCGCGCCAGCGCGACGCGCTGTTGCTGGCCACCGGAGAGCTGCATCGGCTTCTTCCGCACCTGACTGTCAAGCTCGACCAGGTTCAGCATCTCGTGGACCTGCTTGTCCATGTTGCCCACCTTGCGGCGCCGCAACCCGAAGGCGACGTTCTCGAAGATGTCGAGGTGCGGGAACAAGGCGTAGTTCTGGAACACCGTGTTGACCGGCCGCTTGTACGGCTTGGCGTAGGTGATGTCCTTGCCACCCAACGTGATGGTTCCGCTGGTGGGTGTCTCCAGGCCGGCGACCATCCGTAGCGTCGTGGTCTTCCCACATCCCGAGGGCCCCAGCAACGCGAAGAACGAACCGGTCGGGATGTCGAGATCCAGATCGCGGACCGCGGTGAACGACGCGAACTCCTTGGTCAGCCCGCGCATCCGGAGCCCGTCGAACGAGCCGTCGCCGGCGGAGCTCGACGCTCCGGTGGGGCTCTCAGCCACCTGTGACATCGGACCAGTCCCCTTCGTAGGCAGTCTGCTGTTGGTCGGTGAGCGGCATGAAGCCGAAGGTGTTGGAGAGCGACTCCTCGGTCGGGAAGATCAGCTCGTTGTCCACCAGGTCGGGGGCGATCTTCTCCATCTCCTCCTGGGCGCCCTTCACCGGACAGATGTAGTTCACCCACGCCGCCAGCTTCGCCGCGACCGCGGGCTCGTAGTAGAAGTTGATCCAGTCCTCGGCGTTCGCCTGGTGGGTCGCCTTGTTCGGCACGATCATGTTGTCGCTCCACAGCGACAGACCCTCCTCGGGCACCACGAACTTGATGTCGGGGTTCTCGAACTGGGCCTGGATCACGTCACCGGACCACGCCTCGCACGCGACGATGTTGCCCGCCGTGAGGTCCTGGATGTACTCGTTGCCCGTGAAGGCGCGGACCTGTTCGGCGTCCACTGCCTTGGACAGCTCGTCGATCGCGTTGCCCCAGTCGTCGTCGGTGAAGTCCTCGGGGTCCGCACCCACCATCTTGAGCATGAAGCCCATCGTGTCGCGCATCTCCGAGAGGAGCGTGATCCTGCCCTTGAGTTCCTCCCGGGTCAGCAGGTCGGTGAACGAGCCCACCTCGTCGACCTCTGCCGCGTTGTAGGCGATGCCGGTCAGACCGCTCTGCCACGGCGCGTGGAAGCCGTTGTTGTCGTCCCACTGCTTGCCGCGCAGGGCATCGATGAGATTGGCCTCGACGTTCGGGGTCCGCGACCGGTCCAGCGGCTGGATCCAGCCCAGCCCGATCATCCGGGCCGCCATCCAGTCGGTCAGCATGATCATGTCGCGACCGATCGGCTCGCACGCGCCCATCTGGTTGCGGACCTTCGCGAAGAACTCCGCGTTGTCGTTGACGTCGTCGGTGTAGTCGACCTCGATGCCGTACTGCGCGGTGAAGTCCTGCCGCGTGTTCGTCCCACCACTCGCGGCCCGGTCGATGTACGCCGGCCAGTTGCTGATGACCAGCCGCTTCTCGGTCGCGGAGACGTCCTCAGCGAAGCACGTCGCCGGATCCTGCTGGGCGCCCTCGGTCGCGAAGAACGGCAGCTTCAACGCTGCGGCGCTCAGCCCGACGAACCCGACCACGCCCGCGCCCCTCAGGACGGTGCGCCGCGACAAGCCGTCGCGCTGGCCTCCGCGGGGCCGTGCCCCGGTGTCCGGCGGACCGGCCACGCCACCACTCCCCTCCGAAAACCCCCGTTGAGACGCAACGGATGCTTTCACGCGGGCGAGCGTGAAACAAGCAAATCGTCGCCTGTCGGAGGCCGAAACAACGAAAACCGCAGGCGAAATCATGCCGTGAGCCTCTTTGACCGGTGTCGGGCCGAGTGAGACGGTGACTTCCGTGAACAACGGTGCAGGCTCCCCCCGCTCGCGCGTCCAGCTCGACGAGGTCTCGAAAGAGATCATCAACCAGCTCCAGCAGGACGGACGGAGGTCCTACTCCGCGATCGGCAAGGTCGTCGGCCTGTCCGAGGCTGCCGTACGCCAGCGAGTGCAACGCCTCATCGAGAGCGGCGTGATGCAGATCGTCGCTGTCACCGACCCCATCGAGCTCGGCTTCGCGCGCCAGGCGATGATCGGCATCCGGCTCAACGGACCGGTGCTCGCCATCGCCGACACCATCTCGGCGCTGCCCGAGGTCGACTACGTCGTGGTCACGTCCGGCCCCTACGACCTGCTCGTCGAGGCGGTCTGCGAGAGCGACGAGCACCTGCTCGAGCTCGTCTCCGACCGCATCCGTGCCATCGAGGGCGTCCAGGGCACCGAGACGTTCATGTACCTCAAGCTCGTCAAGCAGACCTACTCGTGGGGCGTTCGCTGAGCGACTACCGAGCCCTTTCGCTCTGGCACGCCGACCCGCGGCTCACCTGGACGCCGCGGCCGCGGCTGGGCTCTCCCATCGACGCCGACGTCGCGATCGTCGGTGCCGGCTTCACCGGCCTGTGGGCGGCGCACTACCTGGTCGAGGCAGACCCGACCCTGCGCGTGGTGGTGGTCGAGGCCGAGGTGGCGGGGTACGGCGCGTCCGGGCGCAACGGCGGCTGGTGCTCCGCGCTCTTCCCGGCCTCCCTGGGCGCCCTCGCCGCGTTGCCCGGCTCCTCGAAGGCGGCCGCCCTCGCCCAGCACGCGGCGATGGTCGCCGGCGTCGACGAGGTCGGCCGGGTCGCGGACCGTCTCGGCGTCCCGTTCGCCAAGGGCGGCACGATCGTGCTCGCCAGGACCGGCGTCCAGCTGCGACGAGCCCGGGCCGAGGTCGACGAAGCCCGCGATGCGTGGGGCCGCGACGACCTCACGCTCCTGGACGAGGCGGAGACCGCGCACATCCTGCGGGCCACCCGGGTGCGCGGCGCTGTCTACACCCCCGACTGCGCCGCCCTGCATCCGGCACTGCTCGTCCGGCGGCTCGCCGACGACGTCGAGCGCCGCGGCGTCCGCATCTTCGAGCAGTCGCCGGTGACCCGCGTCGAACCGGGGCGCCTCGTCACAGCGGACGGCACCGTGCGGGCCGAGATGATCCTGCGGGCCACGGAGGGCTACACGCCGTCGCTGGCGGGCGAGAAGCGCACGGTCGTGCCCGTCTACTCGCTGGTGCTCGCCACGGAGCCCCTGCCCGCCTCGACCTGGGCCCAGATCGGCCTGGCTCGGCGGGAGACCTTCTCCGACTACCGGCACCTGATCATCTACGGCCAGCGCACCGACGACGACCGCTTCGTCTTCGGTGGCCGCGGCGCGCCGTACCACTTCGCCTCGCGCACCAAGCCGGCCTACGACCACGATCCGCGGGTCTTCACCGGCCTGCGCAAGACGCTCGTCGATCTCTTCCCGGCGGTCGCCGACGCCCGGATCACCCATACCTGGGGCGGCGCGCTCGGCATCCCGCGCGACTGGTGTGCCTCGGTCGGGCTCGACCGCGGCACCGGCCTCGGCTGGGCTGGCGGGTACGTCGGCGACGGGGTCTCGACCACGAACCTCGCCGGCCGCACCCTGCGCGACCTCGTGCTGGGGCGCGACACCGATCTCACCAGGCTCCCGTGGGTAGGGCATCGATCGAAGCGGTGGGAGCCGGAGCCGCTGCGCTGGCTCGGCATCAACGCCGGGCTCCGGGCGATGAGCGTCGCCGACGCCGAGGAGCGCCTGACCCGCCGGCCCAGCGTGATCGCCAAGGCGATGGCACCGCTGCTCGGCGGCCACTGACTCCGCTCTCGGACCTCGGTAACGAGCAAGGCGCTGGCAGACCCAGCGACCGCGGGGACGCCGCACCGGTGGTTTCGAGACGGCGCTGGCGCGCCTCCTCAACCAACGGTGCTGTCGAAGCCGGCGCGCCGCATCGGGCACAGCCGGTGGTTGAGGAGGTCGCGCAGCGACCGTCTCGAAACCCCGGCGAGGTGACCGCCGACCGCGGGACGCCGCACCGGTGGTTGAGGAGGTCGCGCAGCGACCGTCTCGAAACCCCGGCGAGGTGACCGCCGACCGCGGGACGCCGCACCGGTGGTTGAGGAGGTCGCGCAGCGACCGTCTCGAAACCTCCGGCGCCAGCCGCGTCAGCCCAGCCCGTTGGCGGCGGTGTCGGCCGGCTTCTCGGTCGCTTCGAGCCAGGTGTGGAAGAACGCGTCGAGATCTCGGCCGCTGACCTGCTCGGCGAGCGCCACGAAATCCTCGGTGGTGGCGTTGCCGTGGCGGCGCTGCTCCACCCAGGTCCTCAGCAACGTCGCGAACGCGCCGTCGCCGATGACGTTGCGCAGGGCGACCAGCGTCATGGCGCCGCGGTCGTAGACGGCCCCGTCGAAGATCCGGCGCGGGCCCGGGTCGGAGATCGCGAGCTTCCAGAACTCCTCGTCGGCGCCGTACTGGTCGTGGGCGCGACGCAGCCAGGCATCGGCGCTCGGCCCGCCATGGGTCTCCTCCCAGCGAGCCTCGAAATAGCTGGCGAAGCCCTCGTTGAGCCAGATGTCGCGCCAGCCATGCACAGACACCGAGTCGCCGAACCACTGGTGCGCCAGCTCGTGCACGAGGAGGTACGTCGCCGAGCCACCGACGAACGGGTAGGTCGGCCGGGTCTGGTTCTCCAGGGCGAAGCCCGGGTTGAGGCCGGTGACGAGGCCGCCTGTGCTGCCGAACGGATAGTCGCCGAGCTCGTCCTCGAGCCACGAGGTGATCTTCGGGGTCTTGCGCAGCCAGCGCACGGCGACCTCCTCCGAGCCTCGCGTCAAGGTGCGCGACACGGCGTTGACCCACGGGAGCCCGCCCTTGCGGCCCCTCTCGACGATGTAGTCACCGGCGGCGAAGAAGGCGAGGTAGGTCGCCATCGGGTCGGGCGCACGCCAGTGGTGGGTGGTCCAGCCGCCACGCTGCCGCTTGCCGCGCGGGAGGCCGTTGGCGACGACGTCGGTGCCGCGCGGCACGGTGACGTGGATGTCGTAGCGCGCCTTGTCGAGGGGGTGGTCGTTGGCAGGGAACCACCACGGCGCCATGTGTGGCTCGTTCATGGTGACGACCTCGTCGTCGTCGGCCAGCCAGTTGCGCTCGCCGGCATAGGACACGCGGCCCGGCCTCCCGTCGTACCGCACCACGACCTCGAAGCGCTCCCCGGCCGGCACCGGCTCGTCCGGCTTGATCCGGAGCTCGTGCTTGCCGACCCGACGGAATGCCGCGCGCCTGCCGTCGACGAGCACCTTCGAGGTGTCGAGGAGCAGGTCGAGGTGGAAGGAGCTGAGGTTCTCGGTGGCTCGCACCTCGAGTCGGGTCCAACCCGAGAGACGGCCGTGCGCGAAGGAGTAGCGGTCGTGCACCGAGTAGCGGAGCACGTCCATTCCCCCGTTGCCGTCGAGAGGGAAGTAGGGGTCGCCGATCCCGGCCGAGCCCGGTGCGGCCTCGTCCATCCGCGCGGGGACCGCCGACGCCCCCAGCAGGGGCGGGCCGGCCACACCGACGGCGAGAGCGAGGGCCAGAGCGCTGACCAGGGCGCCGGCGGCGCGACGTGGGGCGGGGCGGCGGCGGAGCATCGAGTTCCCGTCGTTCGAGGAGGACCGGCGGTCGCGACGGTCGCCGTCGAGCATAGGCAGGAAGGTTTCGCGACACGTGAGCGGTGGGTTTCCTCTCTTAATATGAGTAAGTTACTCTACTAAGCAGTCTTGGAGTCCGGAGGTTCCACATGCACGTCGTCCCGATCAGCGTCCCCCAGCTGGGCAACCGCTGCCACCTCGTGCACGACGGTGTCTCCGGGTTCGTGGTGGACGCTCCCAGGGACGTCACCGCGGTGGAGAACGCCGCCGAGGACCTGGGCGTGACGATCGTCGCCGTGGCCGAGACCCACCTGCACAACGACTACGTCTCGGGGGGACCGCTGCTCGCCAGACGCCACCACGCGGACTACCTCGTCAGCGCCGACGAGCGCGTCGAGGTGGAGCGGGTCGGCGTCCGCGACGGCGACGTGATACCCGTCGGCAACCTGCGCATCGAGGTGCTCGACACCCCCGGTCACACGCTGCACCACCAGGCGTTCCACGTCTCCGGCGCGCACCCCGCAACTCCCCGAGCGCTCCTCAGCGGCGGCAGCCTGCTCCTCGGCACGGTCGGTCGCACCGATCTCGTCGACCGCCTGCTGTCGAGGCACCTGGCGCGGGCCCAGTGGGAGTCGGCCCGCAGGCTCGGCACCCTGGACGCCCAGACCACGCTGCACCCGACGCACGGTTTCGGCAGCTTCTGCGCCGGGGCCGCCGCCGCGCCCGACAGCGGAGCGACGCTCGGCGCACAGCGGCTCGTCAACGCCGCGCTGCGCCAGGAGCGGGACGCGTTCGTCGAGGGGCTGGTCGACGGCTTCGGGCCGGTGCCGGCGTACTACCGCCGGATGGCGCCGCTCAACAGACGCGGCGCCGGCGCGGCTCCCCCGGTCCCCCCGCGCCCGCTGACCGCCGTGGAGACCGCGGCGGTGCAGCGGGTGGGCGGCTGGGTCGTCGACCTGCGCAGCGCCGAGGACCACGTGGCCGGGGCGTTGCCGGGCTCGCTGAGCATCCCGTACGACGACCAGCTCGCCACCTGGGTGGGCTGGCTGGTGCCGTGGGGTGCCCCGCTGGTGCTGGTCGCCCGGTCGGTCGCCGACTTCGACGCGCCCCTGCGCGACCTGCACCGCATCGGCATCGAGGACATCGGCACCCATGTGCTCGGCGCAGCCATCCCGGCCGCCAGCGGCCTGCACCGGCGCGTGACCTGGTCCGACCACGCCGAGCGTGCCGGCCGGGCCGAGGCCCACGACGCACCGGCGCCCGTGCTGCTCGACGTACGCCAACACGACGAGTTCGATGCCGGGCACCTGCGCGGCGCCCTGCACATCCCCCTGCAGGACCTGCCCGGCCGGGTCCACAGCCTCCCGCACGGCGAGCTCTGGGTGCACTGCCGCAGCGGCTACCGCGCCGGGATCGCCGCCAGCCTGATCGCCCGGACCGGACGGCCGGTCGTCCAGGTCGATGACCACTGGGCCAACGCCGGTACCGCCGCCCCGCGCGGCCGAGCCGCCTGACCGTCGCCCGCTGCGACATCCGAGAGGAGCGCCCTTCCGCACCTGGCCCACCGACTTCTTGTGCTGAGGAGTCCTGGGCCTCCCCGAGCCGCGACACGGCCCGACTCCCGGACTCGACCCCGGGGCCGGCTGCCGGCGGCTCCGCCGAGCCGGCGTGGTGAGACCTCCTGGGTGGTCCACCACGCCGGCCCGGCCTCGCTCAGGCTTAATTGCTTGCGGGTGGGCGGTCGGATGCCCCACCCTGGGACGAGCCCGGCACCGGCCGTGCCCGTCGAGAGGAGCGTGACATGACCACGACTGTCGTTGGCCTGTCCTCAGACCACACCCTCTCGACTTGGAGCACCTCCGTTGTCCTACGAACTTTCCGAGCTGCAGGACTTTCCTGAGCTACAACCTGACGCCTATCGCTCCGGACCCGCGGACCCACTGCGCGGGATCGATCCGGCGTTCGTCATCGACTTCGCTTCCTACGCCGACATCGACGAGTCCACCCAGCGGTGGACGACCTGGTACGACGTGGAGCCGCTGTGCCGCGGCCCCGAGCCACGCCCCGACTGGGTCGTGACCTCGCGGGGCGCCGTCGACACCGAGCTGGGCATCCTCAAGACCGGCAAGGAGGCGGACGCCTTCCTCGTCGAGCGCGGCGACCCACGCGACCCTGACAACGCCGTCGTCATGGTGGCCAAGCGCTACCGCGACACCGACCATCGCAGCTTCCACCGCTCGGCCCTCTACACCGAGGGCCGCTCGATGAAGCGGTCCCGCGACAATCGCGCGGTCAAGGCCAAGAGCACCTGGGGTCGGGTGATGGCCGCCGGCCAGTGGGTCTCCTCGGAGTGGGAGGCACTCAAGCGCTGCTGGGCCCTGGGCCTGCCCGTGCCCTACCCCGTCCAGGTCGACGGCTCGGAGATCCTCATGGAGTGGATCACCGTCGACGGCGAGACGGCGCCGCGACTGGCGCAGACCCGGCCCGACCCGGCGCTGCTCTGGGTCTACTTCGAGCAGCTGCGCGAGGCCGTGGCCACGATGGCGCAGGCCGGCATCGTGCACGGCGACCTCTCGGCGTACAACATCCTCGCCGCGGGCGACCGGCTCGTGATCATCGACCTCCCCCAGGTCGTCGACCTGGTCGGCAACCCCCAGGGCATGGACTTCCTGATGCGCGACCTGGCCAACGTGTGCGGGTGGTTCCGCTCACGCGGGCTGGAGGCCGACGAGCACGACCTGTTCGCCGACATCATCGCCAGCGCGTTCTGAAGACCCGCTACCGAGGGACCGCGGTAGCGTCCGCCGCATGAGGCGGACCCGCGGGCGGACGGTCGAGGTTGCGTCGCTGACCGACCTCGACCGCCGTCTGGGCGCCGGCGCGACCACCTTGCGCGGCTGGCGGCTGCACGGACTCGACCTGAGCGCCCACGAGGGTGTGCTGCGCCGGCTCGACGTCTACGGGGCCGTCTTCGTCGGCTGCGAGCTCGGCGACCCCTCCGACCTCGAGGCGCGCGGCGCGATCGTGCTCCTGCGGCAGCCGGCCGTCCCGGTCGAGACCGACCGTGGCTCTCTCTACACAGCCCGCGAGCTCTACGACACCCCCCGCTACGCCGACTCCCTCGATGCCCGCGTCTATGCCTGGTCCCAGCTACCCGTCGACCGCGAGGCATCGCTCGCCCGGGCACTGCACGACCACGCGGTCGACGACGCGCTCGAGGCCTGGGCGCACGGCCGGCGCCTCGTGGGTGTGATGGGGGGCCATGCGCTGGTCCGCGGGAGCGAGGGGTACGCCGCCGCGGCCCGGCTCGGCCGCGCCCTGGGGTCGACCCACGTCGTCGCCACCGGCGGCGGACCCGGGGCCATGGAGGCGGCCAACCTGGGTGCGCTGACGAGCCGCTCACCCAGCGGCGTGCTCGACCGGGCCCTGGACGTGCTGGCGCGCACACCGTCGTACCGTCCCGACGTCGGGGCCTGGGTGGCGGCAGCGCTCGAGGTGGCCGAGGCGGTCGCCGACCCGGCGAGCACACTCGGCATCCCGACCTGGCACTACGGCCACGAGCCGTCGAACGCGTTCGCGACGGCGATCGCCAAGTACTTCCGCAACTCCACCCGGGAGGCGATCCTGCTGGAGGTCTGCGACGCGGGCATCGTGTTCCTCCCCGGCGCGGCCGGCACCGTGCAGGAGGTGTTCCAGGACGCCTGCGAGAACTACTACGCCGACGTCTCGGCGGTGGCGCCGATGGTGCTCGTCGGCCGGGAGCACTGGACCGAGCGCTACCCGGCGTGGCCACTGCTGGCCGCGCTCGCCGAGGGACGCGCGATGGCGCCGCACGTGCACCTCGCCGACTCGCTCGAGGAGGCGGCGGCGATCGTCGGCACCTGAGGCGGGACGCTCCTACGATCGGGGCATGCCGTCGCCCCCGCCCACCGCCTGGCCCGACCCGGACGCGACCGGGCTGCTCGATGTCGGGGACGGGAACCTGATCTACTGGGAGGTCGGCGGAAACCCCGCAGGACCCCCGATCGTGAACGTCCATGGTGGGCCGGGCAGCGGAACCTCAGCCTCCGTGCGCCACAGCTTCGACCCCGCGGTCTTCCTGGTCGTCACCTACGACCAACGCGGCTGCGGTCGTAGCCGGCCGAGCGCCGCCGACCCGGCCACCGACATGACGGTCAACACCACGGCCCATCTGGTGGCGGACCTCGAGCGCCTCCGTGAGCATCTGGAGATCGACCGGTGGCTCCTCCACGGCGGCTCTTGGGGATCGACGCTGATCCTTGCCTACGCCGAGCAGCACCCTGATCGCGTAGCCGGGATCCTGCTGCTCGGAGTCACGATGACGCGTCGTGTCGACATCGCGTGGCTCTACCACGGGGTCGGGCGCTTCTTCCCCAGGGAGTGGGAGCGCTTCGTCGGCGGCGTGCCGGAGGCGTCGGCGCCGCCATCGGTCGAGGAGGGTGACATCCGGCCGGTGCTGGCGGCGTACGCCGCACGCATGGACGACCCCGACGCGGCCGTGCGTGCACGAGCCGCTGCGAGCTGGGTGGCCTGGGAGGACGCCGTGATCTCGCTGGAGTCCCAGGGCAGTCCCGGGGCTTACAGCGCCCGTGTGGAGTCCGCGCGCGAGGCGATGGTGCGGATCTGCTCCCACTACTTCGCCAGCGCGGCCTGGTTGGAGGAAGGCATCCTCCTCAGGAACGCCCATCGCCTCGAAGGGGTCCCGGGATACCTGCTGCACGGGCGTGGGGACCTCGGGGGGCCGGTCCACGTCGCCCACGAGCTGGCGAAGGCGTGGCCGGGATCGCAGCTGATGATCGTCGAGGACGCGGGGCACACCGGGAGTGCCAGCATGCGCGCGCGCCGCGACGAGGCCCTTCAGCAGCTCTCAACCCGCTGAGTCGGTCGTCGCCGGCTACTCGACCGCGGCGAGCTGGCCGCAGGCGCCGTCGATGTCGCTGCCGCGCGTGTCCCGCACGGTCGTGGGGATGCCCTTGGCCTCGAGCCGCCGGACGAACTCGCGCTCGTCGGCGGGGTCGGAGGCGGTCCACTTCGAGCCCGGCGTCGGGTTGAGCGGGATGAGGTTCACGTGCACCCAGCCCCAGTCGCCATAGGCCTGCAGGACGTCCGCGAGCAGGTCGGCTCGCCAGCCCTGGTCGTTGATGCCGCGCATCATGGCGTACTCGATCGAGACCCGGCGCTTGGTCGTCGCGGCGTAGTTCCAGGCCGCCTCGACGGCCTCGCCGACCTTCCAGCGGGTGTTGACCGGGACCAGCTCGTCGCGGAGCTCGTCGTCGGGGGCGTGCAGCGAGAGTGCCAGGGTCACGGGGATGCCCTCGTCGGCGAGCTGGCGCATCCGCGGCACCAGGCCGACCGTGGAGACGGTGACGCCACGAGCTGACATGCCGAGGCCGGCGGGGGTCGGGTCGGTGAGGCGGCGTACGGCTCCGATGACGGCGTTGTAGTTGGCCAGCGGCTCGCCCATGCCCATGAACACGACGTTGGAGACCCTGCCCGGACCACCTGGCACCTCGTCGCGAGCGAGGGAGCGCGCCCCGGCCACGACCTGCTCGACGATCTCGGCGGTCGACATGTTGCGTTGCAGGCCGCCCTGGCCGGTCGCGCAGAACGGGCAGGCCATGCCGCAGCCGGCCTGCGAGGACACGCACATGGTGGTGCGGTCGCGGTAGCGCATCAGCACCGACTCGACGAGGGCACCGTCATGCAGGCGCCAGAGCGTCTTGCGCGTGGTGCCGCCGTCGGCCTCCATCGTGCGCACGGGGGTCATCAGCGTCGGCAGGAGGGCCTCGACCAGCTCATGCCGCTGGCCCGCTGGAAGATCGGTCATCTGGTCGGGATCGTCGGCCAACCGCGTGAAGTAGTGCGCGGACAGCTGCTTGGCCCGGAAGCCGGGCAGGCCCTTCTCTGTCAACAGCGCAACGCGCTCGTCGACGGTGAGGTCGGCGAGGTGACGCGGCGGCTTGCCGCGCCGCGGGGCGTCGAAGACGAGGGGGAGCTGGGTTGCCATGACCGATCCAGTCTCGCGCACCGGGCCAGGGGCTGCGAATCCCGGCCGGATCCTCTCCGGTCCCCGGGAGCTACAGGTCGCCGCGGGCCAAGGCCCAGATCACCACCGAGGCGACCCCGACGACGACCACGGCGCAGACGAGCATCCCGAGGAGCATGTACTTGCCGAACCGGCGGGTGCTCTCCGTGATCACCAGACCGATCGGCACCGCCAGCAGCACGATGACGAACGGGAACACGGCCTCGGCGGTCTCGTCCGACATGAGCAGGCGCGAGAGGCCGACGTACAACGCCGGGACCAGGCACAGGAACGCGATCCCGCTGAAGAAGCCCGCGAGCGCGGTGAAGGTCGGGTGGTCTCGGTGCCACCAGTCCGGCGGTGGCTCCGTGCGTACGTCGTCGGTGGGGGCGCGGTCCTCGACGTCATGATTGCCCATCGACACCATGCTAGGTCGCCGACCGGGTCCGGCGTGGCAACCCCGCCGAATCCCTCAGAGGGAGAAGCCGGCCGCCCAGAAGAGCACGAGCGCCCCGGCCGCGCCCAGGAGGAACCCGCCGGACAGACCGCCGACGAAGCCCGCGCCGACGGCACGGGTTCCCGGCAGGGCGAGCAGCAGCACGGCTGCCGCGAGCGGGACGAGCACCAGGGCGAGCAGGACGGCCGTGGCGCCACTGTCGCCCAGGGCGCTGCTCACTCCGTAGGTGACGGCGACCATCACCACCGTCCAGACTCCGAAGCCGACGAGCCCGGCCACGACTCCCCCGGCCACGGCCACGCCGTTGGCTCTCTGCTGGTCCACGGGCGCCAGCATGCACCTCGGCGAGGCGTCAGACGACGATCAGGTCGGGGAGGTCCAGACCGGCCCACCGGTCCAGGTCCGGCGCCGCACCGCGCAGGGCGGCCACCAGCAGTGTCCACGCCGTGCCGTGCCCCACGAGCACGAGGTCGTCCACCGGGTGGGCCGCGCGGAGGTGGCCGACCGCTGCCGCGACCCGGAGCCGGCAGTCCTCCAACGGCTCCCAGCCGGGGTGGGCCGACTCGTCGGGTCGGTCGAAGGCGCGGCGTACGGTTGCGGCGAAGTCCTCGACCCAGTCGGTGCTCCGTCGCTCGTGCTCGCGGAGGTCGTCGACCACGGTGACCTGGCCGTCGTGGAGCAGGCGGGCGGTGGCGATCGCCTTCGGCTCCGGGGAGGAGAACCATCGCCCCCCGACGGGCAGCAGGCGCGCGAGGGCCCGCACGTCGTCGGCGTACGCCGGGTCAAGTGGCCAGGTGTGCGCCGGTGCGCTCCGGTCGATCAGGGGCCGCCCGTGCCGCACCAGCCAGAGCCCGCCGGTCACGAGAAGACGGTGAGGTGGAGCAGCAGCCAGATGGGGGCGATGGTGGCGAGCAGGGAGTCGAGACGGTCCATCAGCCCGCCGTGGCCCGGAATGATCTGACTCATGTCCTTGATGCCGAGGTCACGCTTGATCACCGACTCGCAGAGGTCGCCCAGGGTCGCCATCACCACGGTGATGAGACCGAGGGCGACCCCGATCCACCAGTCGCCGTCCAGGAGCAGCACCACGAGCGCGACGCCGGCCGCCACGCAGAAGACCAGTGAGCCCGCGAAGCCCTCCCATGACTTCTTGGGCGAGATGACCGGAGCCATCGGGTGCTTGCCGAACAGCACGCCGGCAACGTAGCCCCCGGTGTCCGAGGCGACCGTGACCAGGATGAAGGTGAGCACGCCCTTGACACCGTCGTCGAACCGCTCGAAGCCCGTGCTGCCGCCCTCGGCGAGCATCAGTGCGACGAACGAGCCGAGGAAGGGCACGTAGACGAGGGTGAACACCGACGCCGTGGCGTTCATGACGTAGCCGTCAACGCCGCGGCGCAGCAGCCAGAGCATGGCCACCAGGGCGGTGACGGCGGTGGCGGTGACCAGCGCGTCGCTGCCGGCGAAGTACGCGACCACGACCATCACGACGCCGCCCAGCATCAGGGGCTGCTCCGGCAGGTCGATGCCCTTGGCCGCGAAGCCCTTGTGCAGCTCCCACACCGCGACGACCACCGCGGCCGCGACGATCAGCATGAACGCGGTCTTCCAGAAGATCAGTGACGCGGCGATGGCGCCGAGCAGCACGACGGCCGAGCCGACGGCGGCCGGCAGGTTGCGTCCGGCGCGGCCGTGCCCCTTCGCGGCCGGGACGGATGGCCCTGCCGCGGGTGTGGTCGTCATGCGGCTACCAGCCCTCCCGTACGTCGAGACAAGCCGGGCTCAGACCTCGATCAGCTCGGCTTCCTTGTGCTTGAGCAGGTCATCGATCTTGTCGGTGTGCTGCTTGGTCATGCCGTCGAGACGCTTCTCGGCTCCGGTGACGTCGTCCTTGCCGACCTCGCCGTCCTTCTCGAGCTTCTCCAGGCCCTGCTTGGCGTGCCGTCGGATGTTGCGCACGGAGACGCGACCGTCCTCGGCCTTGGCGCGCGCGACCTTGATGAACTCCTTGCGGCGCTCCTCGGTCAGCTCGGGGAACACACAGCGCAGAACCTTCCCGTCGTTGGCCGGGTTGATGCCCAGGTCCGAGTCGCGGATCGCCCGCTCGACAGCACCGATCTGGCTCATGTCGTAAGGCGAGATGAGCACGATCCGGGCCTCCGGGCTGCTGAACGAGGCCAGCTGCTGGAGCGGCGTCGGTGTGCCGTAGTAGTCGACGGTGATCTTGCTGAACATGTTGGGGTTGGCCCGGCCCGCGCGGATAGCGGCGAACTCCTCACGTGTGGACTCCACCGACTTGTCCATCTTGTTGTCGGCGTCCTTGAGGATGTCGTTGATCACGAGGGCTCCTGGTGCGTTCGGTGCTGGGGTCGTGCGTGGGTGGGTGCGGTTCAGCCGGCGCTGACCAGCGTGCCAATCTTCTCACCCTGCACGACCCGGAGAATGTTGCCCTCGGGCTTGAGCCCGAAGACGACCAGACGCAGCTTGTTCTCCTGGGCCAGGGTGAAGGCAGTCTGGTCGACGACCCTCAGGTTGCGCGAGATCGCCTCGTCGTAGGTGAGCTCGTCGTACTTCGTGGCGGTCGGGTCGATCTTCGGGTCGGCGGAGTAGACGCCGTCGACGCCGTTCTTGGTGAACAGGATGACGTCGCAGTGCGTCTCCAGGCCGCGCTGGACGGCGACGGTGTCGGTGGTGAAGAACGGCAGCCCCATGCCTGCGCCGAAGATGACGACCCGGCCCTTCTCGAGGTGCCGGATGGCCCGGAGCGGGATGTAGGGCTCCGCGATCTGGCCCATCGTGATCGCCGTCTGCACCCGGGTGACCACCCCGCGCTGCTCGAGGAACTCCTGGAGGGCCAGGCAGTTCATCACGATGCCGAGCATCCCCATGTAGTCGGCACGGACGCCGTCCATGCCGCGCTGGCGCAGCTCGGCGCCGCGGAAGAAGTTGCCACCGCCGATGACGATCGCGATCTGGACGCCGGCTCGGGAGACGGCGGCGATCTCACCTGCGATGCGGGCCACGACGTCGGGGTCGACGCCCAGCTTGCCGCCGCCGAACTCCTCGCCGGACAGCTTGAGCAGGACACGGTCGTACTTCGTCACGCGGTGGTTCCCCTCGTCGGCTGGTCAGGAAATCGAGAAGGCCGGGTGCGACGCTCGTGTCTGAGTCATCGCAACCGGCCTCCTCTTAGGACGGTGCTGATGAATCCGCTCGTCGCGAGCGTCGGGAGGCGCGTGCGATGGCGAGGCGGAGGAGCGATGGCGGGGCGTGCCCCGTCGAGTGACGACAACGAAGCCAGCGTGCGTGCATCGCGGCGCGCAGCAGAGCGGATTCATCAGCACCGTCCTAGTCTCGGCTGCCGAACCTATCCGATCAGGCGCCGACCTCGAAACGCGCGAAGCGCTTGAGCGTGACACCCGCCTCGTCGAGCACTGCCTTGACGGTCTTCTTGTTCTCGGTGACCGACGGCTGCTCCAGCAGGACGACGTCCTTGAAGAAGCCGTTGAGGCGGCCCTCGGTGATCTTGGCGATCGCCTGCTCGGGCTTGCCCTCCTCGCGCGAGGTCGCCTCGGCGATCGAGCGCTCCTTCGCGACGACGTCGGCCGGCACCTCGTCGCGGGTGAGGTACTGCGGGCGCATCGCGGCGATCTGCATGGCCGCGCCACGTGCGGCGTCGGCGTCAGCGCCGTCGTACTCGACCAGGACGCCGACGGCCGGCGGCAGGTCAGCGGCGCGCTTGTGCATGTAGGCCACGACGGGGCCGTCGAAGTGGACGACGCGACCGAGCTCGATCTTCTCGCCGATCGAGACGGCGAGGCCGTCGACGAGCTCGCCGACGGTCTGGTCACCCACCGAGACGCCGCGCAGCGCGTCGGCGTCGCCGACCCCGGCCTCGGAGGCGGCGTCGGCGATCTTCTGGGCGGCCGCGACGAAGTCCGCGCCCTTGGCGACGAAGTCGGTCTCGCACTTGAGCTCGACGAGGACACCCGGCGCGTGCGCGACGAGCCCGGCGGTCGCATCGCGCTCGGAGCCGCGCTTGGCAGCCTTGGCGGCGCCCTTCACGCGGAGGACCTCGACGGCCTTCTCGAAGTCGCCGTCGGTCTCGTCGAGGGCCTTCTTGCAGTCCATCATCCCGGCGCCGGTGAGCTCACGGAGCTTCTTGACGTCGGCAGCGGTGAAGTTCGACATGGTCGCGACCTTCTTCCTTGAACATCTCGGTGGGATCCCACGTGGGACCCCTGGTGAACGGGACGGTGGCCCCGCCCCTGCGGGACGGGGCCACCGGTGGAGCGGGTGAGCTTTGCTCAGGCCTTCTCGTCGGCCTTCTCGTCGGCCTTCGTCGGCCTTCTCGTCGGCCTTGGCCTCGGCGTTCACGAAGCCCGCGGCCTCGGCGGCCTCGGGGGTGCGGAACCACACGTCGGCGTTGGTGCGGTCGAACCACGGGCTCGAGGACGCGTGGAACTTCATGGAGCCCTTGTTGCCCTTGACCTCGAAGCCCTCGGGCGCAGCACCGTCCTCGAGCGGCGCGGCCGAGTCGGCGCCGTACTCGCCATCAGCCGGGGCCTCGGTGGCCTCGACAGCCGTCTCGACCGGGGCCTCGGTGGCCTCGACAGCCGCCTCGACCGGGGCCTCGGTGGCCTCGACAGCCGCCTCGGCCGGGGCCTCGGTGGCCTCGACAGCCGCCTCGGCCGGGGCCTCGGTGGTCTCGACAGCAGCCTCGGCCGGGGCCTCGGTGGTCTCGACAGCCGCCTCGGCTGCAGCGGCGGCCTCGGGAGCCTCGGTCGCAGCACCGGTCGCCTCCGCTGCAGGAGCGTCGGTCGCGACGTCGCCACCGGTGGCGGCGACGGCGGCCTGCTCGGCGTCGCCACCCAGGAGCTCACGCTCCCAGTCGGCGAGGGGCTCCTCGGCCCCGACCTGCTCGGCACCCTCGATCTTGGTGCCGGAGCGGGCGATCAGGCCCTCGGCGACGGCGTCCGCGACGACGCGGGTCAACAGACCGACGGCGCGGATGGCGTCGTCGTTGCCGGGGATCGGGAAGTCGACGAGGTCGGGGTCGCAGTTGGAGTCCAGGATCCCGATGATCGGGATGCGCAGCTTGCGCGCCTCCTCGACGGCCAGGTGCTCCTTGTTGGTGTCGACGATCCAGACCGCGGCGGGCGGGCGGGTCATCTCGCGGATGCCACCGAGCGACTTGTCGAGCTTGTCGCGCTCGCGGCGCATCTGGAGCAGCTCCTTCTTCGTGCGGCTGCTGCCCGCGACGTCGTCGAAGTCGATCTCGTCGAGCTCCTTGAGGCGGTTGATCCGCTGGTGCACCGTCTGGAAGTTGGTGAGCATGCCACCGAGCCAGCGCTGGTTGACGAAGGGCATCCCGACGCGCCTCGCCTGCTCGGCGATCGCCTCCTGCGCCTGCTTCTTCGTGCCGACGAACATCACGGTGCCGCCCTTGGCGACGGTCTCCTTGATGAACGCGTAGGAGCGGTCGATGTAGGCCAGCGACTGCTGCAGGTCGATGATGTAGATGCCGTTGCGCTCGGTCATGATGAAGCGCTTCATCTTCGGGTTCCACCGACGGGTCTGGTGTCCGAAGTGCACGCCGCTCTCGAGCAGCTGGCGCATGGTGACGACTGCCATGGGTTCTCCTGGTTTGCTGGCCCGCCCACGCGTGTGCCCGGCCTTGAGGACAGGTCGAGCCGCGTGGTGGTGCCGGTTGGTTTTCAGTTGCCGCCTCGGGCGGGTGCCCTCGGCCCTGACGCTCACGCGCGACCCGACCCGGCTGCTGTCAGCCGGGACCGAGGGTCGTCGCCCGCGGGCGGTCGGGCCTCCAGGAGGAGCCCCGTCGCGGTCTGTGTGCGTGCGAAGTCAGCCCACGGATGGGCCGCTCGAAACAGCCTAGTCCACGCTCAGCGGGTGGCCCAATCGTGGCCGGGGACTCCTTCGGGCCCAGCTTCTGTCCACAGGCGCTCGTGCCGGATGACTGTCCACAGGAGCTCGGGCGCCGGCGTCCTTCCGTCCCCGTCGCGCCGTCAAGGTTGCCTCATGCCCGGACAGCACACAGCCCGCACCTCGACGGTGGTGCTGTTCGCTGTGGCGGTCCTGCTGGTGCCGAGCCACGCATCCGCAGCTGTCCGGGCACCAGGGCCGGTCCCCGACCTCGTCGGGGTCTGGCCGCTGACTCCTGCACCCACGGTGCTGGCGGGCTTCGACCCGCCCGGTCAACCGTGGGAGGCAGGCCACCGGGGGGTGGACCTGGCCGGCTCTGCCGGCCAGTCCGTGCGCGCCGCCCTGGCCGGCACCGTCCGGTTCGCCGGACGGATCGCCGGCCGGGGCGTCGTGGTGGTCGACCACGGCGACACCCGGTCGACGTACGAGCCCGTCGACGCCGCCGTCGCCGTCGGCGCGCCGGTGGCGACCGGGCAGGCCGTCGGGACGCTCGCCCTCGCTGGGGGGCACTGCCTGCCCCGCGCCTGCCTCCATTGGGGTCTCCTGCGCGGAGAGACCTATCTGGACCCGCTGAGCCTGATCGGTGGCGGTTCGGTGCGACTGCTGCCTCTGTGGAGGGCCACCCCGGTCTCGGTCCCGGCAGTGGCCCCTGGCAGGTCGCGGGTCCCGTCGGTCACGCTCGCCGAAGCCTTGGCCGGCACTGCCCTGGCGTTCCGCGTCATGCTCGTCCCCGGTCTCCTCTCCTGAGGACGACGTCGGCCCCTGGTCGACGCCCAAGGTGCGTCGTTCAGGCGCGCGGATGCGCCTGCCGGTACGCCGAGCGGAGCCGGTCGGTCGTCACGTGGGTGTAGAGCTGCGTCGTGGCCAGGGACGCGTGACCGAGCAGCTCCTGCACCGAGCGAAGGTCCGCTCCCCCCTCGAGCAGGTGGGTGGCCGCCGTGTGTCTCAGCCCGTGCGGCCCGATGTCGGGAGCGCCCGGCACGTCGGCGATGCGGCGGTGCACCATCTCCCTCACCGCGCGCTGGTCGATGCGACGTCCGCGTGCGCCCAGGAACAGCGCGGCGCCGGCGCCGTCCACCCGAAGCACGGGTCGCGCTTCGACGAGCCATCGGTCGAGCGCCGCGGCGGCGGGCGCGCCGAAGGGAGCGCTGCGCTCCTTGCGCCCCTTTCCCATCACTCGCACGACGTTGCGCTCCCGGTCCAGGTCGTCGAGGTCCAGTCCCACGAGCTCGCCCACGCGGATGCCGGTGGCGTACAGCAGCTCGAGCATCGCCACGTCGCGCACGCCCAGCGGGCTTCCGTCGTCGGCTTCGGCGGCGGCCGCACGCACGAGGTCGGCCGCCTCGTCGACCCGCAGGACCGGTGGCAGCGCCTTGTGCGGGCGGGGCGAGCCGAGCAGTGCGCCGGCGTCCTGAGTGGCCCTCCCGGTGCGCGCCAGCCACCCGGTGAAGACCCGTGCGGCGGTGGCCCGGCGGGCCAGCGTCGTACGCGAGCGCCCCAGGGTCTGCTGCTTGGCCAGCCAGCTGCGCAGGGTCCGCAGGTCCAGGTCGGTGACGTCGTGGTGGCCGAGGCGGGTCGCGTGGTCGAGCAGGCCAGCGACGTCACCGACGTAGGCACGGATCGTGTGCGGTGTCAGGTCTCGTTCGGCTCCGAGGTGGCGCTCGTACTCGGCGAGGGTCGCGACCATCGCCTCGGGCAGCGCGCCTGCGTCCGTGGACGGCGGTGCGGCAGCATCGTCCTCGACGTGGGTCACTCCCTGAGTCTAGGAAGGGCCGACGCACCGGAGCGGCGTTGAGGACGCATGTCGTGGGGTCAACGTGTGGACTGCTCACCCGCGCCCCAGCTCGGAGAGCCGCCACCCTCCCTCGGCCTGCTCGACCAGTCCGAGGTCGCACAGCGACTTCAGGACGCCATGGACCTCCAGCTGGGAGAGGCCCGCCATCCTGGCGATCGAGGCCGATCCGGCGGCCTGGTTCCTCGGCACCGCCTCGATCACCTGGCTCGCCGCGGGCGTCAGCTGGTCGCGGGGCCGCGTCTCACCGCGTTCGACCTCCTGCAGATGCTCCCCAGAGACGCCGAGGTGCTCGAGCACGTCCGCGCCAGAGGTGACCACAGCCCCGCCTCGCCGCATCAGCTGGTGGACCCCTTGCGACACGGCACTCGTCACCGGTCCCGGCACTCCCATCACCGGACGACTGAGCCGATCGGCCCACGTCGCCGTGTTGAGAGCGCCGCTGCGCAGCGCGGCCTCGACGACGACGGTGCCCCGCGTGAGGGCGGCGATGAGTCGGTTGCGGGCCAGGAACCGGATCCGCGTGGGTGCCCAGCCTGGGGCGGCTTCCGACACGACGGCGTGGTGCGTCCCGAGGTGCTCGAGAAGCTCCCGGTGCGCTCCCGGGTAGATCCTGTCTGCTCCGCAGGCGAGGACGGCGACGGTCCTGCCGCTCCCGGCAAGTGCGCCCCGGTGGGCCGCCTGGTCGATGCCGAACGCCGCGCCTGACACTGTCGCCCAGCCCACCCGGGCCGCGGTGCAGGCGATCTCACCTGAGACCGTGGCACCGTAGGTCGAGGCAGACCTTGCGCCCACGACGGAGACCGACTCGTCGAGAGTGTCCAGCCGCATCGGGCCCTTGACCCAGAGTCCGAGTGGCACGCCGGCGCGCTCGTGGAGCGCGTCGACGAACCGCAGGTCGTCGAGGCGGGTGGGCCACTCGTCGTCGCCCGGCACGACGAAGCGGAGCCTCAGGGCCTGCGCGCGCTCGAGCTCGGCGGTCGGATCGATCGCCGAGAGCCGCTCGGCCAGGACCCGCTGACCCTCGTCGCCGCCATCGCCCGCTGCCAGCAGGTGACGGTGGACAGCGACGGCCCCGAGCTCGCTGACGAGCGCGAGCATCTGCACGTGACCGGGCTCGACGACGCGGGACAGCGCGACCCGGGCGAGCCGTTCCGACTCGGCCGCGCTCATCCGGCCCGCTCCAGGGCCCGCAGAGGCAGCGGTTCGCCGGCCCGCAGCTGCAGGGCGACGTGGAGCTCGGAGGGCCCGGGGCGGGTCAGACCGCGCAGGTCGGCGACCGTCCAGGCCAGTCGATGGACGCGTACGGCACCGCGGAAGGTGAGCCTTCCGTCGTAGAGCTCGTCCTCGAGCGTGCGCGCGGCCTCGGGGGCGAGCGGCCAATGCTCGGAGAGCTGGGGGCCTGGCACCTGGGAGTTGAGCCGCCAGCCCCGTCCGGAGAAGCGGACGGCCTGCCGCGCACGGGCGGCCGTCACGCGCGCTCGGACCGTGGTCGTCGACTCGTCGACGGCGAAGGGGTCGCGTCCCTCGTGGCGCTGGAGCGGCTCGAGGTTGCGCACGATGTCCACGCGGTCGAGGAGGGGACCCGACAGCTTGCGCTGGTAGTCGCGCCGATGAGTCTCCTTGCACCGGCAGCGGTTCTGGCCCTGGCTGGGTGCGAAGTCACCGCACGGGCACGGGTTGGCCGCGAGGACGACCATCGCGCGGGCCGGAAAGGTGGCGGTCTCCTCGCCGCGGGCGATGGTGACCTCGCCGCTCTCGAGCGGTTGGCGTAGCGACTCGATGACGTCGACGGCGAGCAGGGGGAACTCGTCGAGGAACAACACCCCGCAATGGGATCGGCTGATCTCGCCCGGCCTCACGCGTCCGCTGCCGCCGCCGAGCAGCGCCGCCTTGCTGGACGAGTGGTGCGGTGCGGCGAACGGAGGCCGCACCCGTAGATCGTCGGTCGGCTCGAGCGCACCCGCCAGGGAATGGACGGCGGTGAGCTCGAGCGCCTCGTCGCTGGCGAGATCGGGGAGGATGCCGCTGATCCGCTCCGCGAGCGAGGTCTTGCCCGACCCCTTCGGCCCGGCCAGCATCACGTGGTGGCCTCCTGCGGCGGCCACCTCGACGGCATAGCGGGCGTCGTGCATGCCGCGCAGATCGGCGAGGTCGACCTCCTCGTGCCGGTCCTGGCCGCGCCAGGACAGCAGTCGGTGACCCGACATCGGCGCGACGGGCGGCGCCTCGGGGACCTCGGCACCCTTGAGCTCGGCGATCACCTGAGCCAGCGAACGCAGGCCGAGCACCTCCATGCCCGGCACCATCGCGGCCTCCCGGGATTGCGGCTCCGGAACGATGACCCGGCGGATCCCGCGCGCCTGCGCCGCCAGCACCATCGGGAGCACGCCCGGCACCGAGCGCAGGCCCCCGGTGAGGGTGAGCTCGCCGATCATCACGGTGTCGGCCAACGCAAGGCAGTGCGCCTTGTCGGACGCGGCGACCACCGCCACCGCGATGGCCAGGTCGAAGTGCGTGCCGCGCTTCATGAGGTCGGCCGGTGAGAGCAGGATCGTGACCCTCCTCGTCGATGGCCAGTCCAGCTCGCTGTTGAGCACGGCCATCCGGCAGCGCTCCTTGGCCTCGTTCAGGGTGACGTCGGGGCGACCGACCATGGTCGTCCCCACGGTTCCGGGAGAGACGTCGGCCTGGACATCGATCAGATGTCCGACGGTGCCCTGCAACGAGATCGTGCGCGTCGACGCGACCGGCATCAGCTCAGCCCCCGAACGTGCTCGACGACAGAAGGGCCGCGTCGCGGGCGCAGCACGGCCACGAGGTCCAACCGGACTCCCTGTGGGCGTCACCTCGTGCGCGGCCAGCCACGCCTGCGCGACGCGGCCCATCCGCTCCACCTTCGCCGGCGTGACCGCCTCGTGCGGCGAGCCGTGGTCGAGGTTGCTGCGGGTCTTCACCTCGCAGACGACGAGCGTGCGCCCCGTCCCGCAGTCACCAGGTCGGCCTCCCCGTCGGGGCAGCGCCAGTTGCGGTCGAGCAGCACCATCCCGAGGCCGGCGAGGTGCCGCTCCGCCAGGGTCTCGCCGTAGCGGCCCAGAGCCTGGTGGTGGGTGCTCTCACCCCTCGCTGTCGTCGTCTCCGTCGTGTGCGTCATCGCGACCTCCTCGACCGGCCACGATGGCCGAGGGCGAGGACAGTCGGGGGCGGTGCAGCGGAGGCTTGTGGAGGACGTGCGTCAACCGACGTCTTGTGGACGCCGGGTGGGCCGTGCAGGGCTGCGCTGGTTAGTCCACTTCGGTGAGAACCGGGATCTTCTGCCCCACGCCGAGGTAGTCCATCAGGGGCACCTCGCCGCAGGACTCGATAGCCGGCCGGGCGAAGAAGATCACCCGGATCGTGGTGATGCCGTTTCCCTCGATGGTCAGCCCGTTGTCCGCGGTCGCCGTGTGCGTGCCCTTGACCGTCGATGACGCCACGGTCTCGTCGGTGATGAAGCCAGGACGGTAGTCGATGATCGAGTAGCGGTTCGACCCGCCGTTGTCCGGCTGCACTTGGAGGACAGGCACCTGGATGAACCGTGGAGAGTTGATCAGCTCCTTGTCGAAGGCGCACCCGGCTGCGTAGGTCTCGTCCGCCACGTCAAGCAGCGACTTCCCGGCCAGCAGGTAGCAGCTGAGGAGGTCGTCGTTGAGGTAGAAGTCGGGGCCGGGACCCAGGTCGACCCTGCGCTCGTCGCCGTCGCCATCTGGCGAGCAGTTCGAGTATGTGCCAGCTCGCGTCAGCAGACCCGTGTGGCCGGGAACTCCGGTGATGAAGCCTTGGGTGGCCACGTTGGCAGTGAGGCCGGTGTCGGTGTCGACGCAGTTCGAGTTGGGCCGTAGGACGTCGGGCTCACTGGACTCCACCGCGCCGTTCACCCCGTCGGTGCACAGACCGGAGGGCGCAGGGGTGCGGTGGATGTCGGGGGTGAGAGGCGGCTGAAGTCCCTCCATGATGTTGACGGGGAGATTGTCAGAGGGCGGGACGTCGGTGCGCGGGAAGAGCAGGGTGCCGAAGTTGCCATCCACGGAGCCGGCGACGCACTCGAGGACGGGAACTCCCACACGGAACGGGATCGACTCGGTCTTGTCGGACCAAGCGTTGGTGGTGTTGGGGTTGGAGATGTCACTCCACACCCGTGCGTACCAGAGGGCCTCGGTCTGAGCGACCGCGTCGGGGATCTGGAGCCGGATCGTCCGAGCGTTGTTCTCCGTGTAGGGCGAGACGTTGGCGGCTGCGGGCGGCACCCGGAACACATCCTGCTCGATCGGGGCGGCGAGTCCCTCGCGGAAGAACCCCACCTTGACGGTGTCCTTCCACTTGGTCCCGCTGAAGGAGATCTCGTTACCGGTCGAGTTCACCGTCAGGTTGGGGATGGGCGTCGTGCTGGCGCCGCTGGCGTAGAGAAGTCCGGACGTCGGGACCAGCACGGTGTGGTTGGTCTCGGCGTCGAAGGCGAGGGGCGGCACGGCGCTGCCCGCCGGGACATGCGCCGGGTCAGTGAGCGTCTGACGGCCGTAGTCGCACCCATCGACGGCGAACATGGGCAGCACCCGCAGCCCAGGGCTCTTCACCATGACGGTGGCCGAGGCGCCAACCGTGGTCTCGTCGAAGCCCATCGCCCCGGCCCCACGCCCACCCCCACGCCCACCCCACGCCCACCCCGACCCAGCCCCACCCCCATCCCCTGCGCACCCGCCCTCGACCTGCGGAAACGGAAAGAGGGGTGGTTGTGGTGGGCGTGGTTGGCGTGTTCCGGGCTTCCTTCTGTTCCATCAAAGAAAGAAGAGAGAGAGCGGGAAATTGCGGGAGTACGCCCGGATGACGCCCACCACGCCCACCACGCCCACCACGCTCGCTTCCGCCAGGCCCTGGCGAGCCGAGGCGCACGCCGACTAGCCGGGACCCGCCTGGTGGTCGCTTCCGCGCGCACCTGAGCACCCACAACCCAGCACCAGCGACTAGGAGACACCAGATGAGCACCCGTACCGCCCAGCCGGCGACACCGCCGGACTTCACCCACCTGCCCGGCTGCACCGACCCCCGCGCCGCTTGAGATCACGCACCACCGCGAGGCGGGCATCGCCGTCGACCCGTTGCGCGGACTGCGGCAGCCAGGTCGCTCAGCGCGACGACGGCACCCGGCTCCCGCCTCCGACTACCACGGCGCCGTTCGCAAATGGAGCCGCGGGCGTTTGGCGACGGCGTTGGCTTCGAGATCCCGGACGGCGCCGCGTGAGCGCCGCGCCAGCACGGCGAATATCGCAGCGGCTGGGGGTGGTTCGATGCCGGCCGTGGGGGCTGGGTTCGACCGCCCCGACAAGCTCGGGCCTGAGCCGATCAAGTCGCAGCCGTGGTCCTTCACCGAGAAGGACCGCGAGGTTTGGTCGGGCAAGCCGAAGGGCTTCACCGTGCAGCCGATGCTCGAGCGTTTCCGGACGCTGCGCGACAGCGACAGGCTCGACGTCCGTCAGAAGTTCGACCGCGGCGTGACGCCTTTGCTCCGCATGCAGCTTGCCGGCTACGAGCAGGAGCGGGGCAAGCACGTGGCGGCCGGCGGCGACCCGCCGGACGGCGTTGCCCCGCCGCCGAAGGGCACCTGAGCCGGTGAGTCGGGCACGCCCAGCGGCGCGAGCGCGCCCGGCTCACCACCCCCCGCACCCCCCTACCTATAGGGGGGTATCCCCTCAGGACCCCGGCCATGAGGACCGAGGGGGAGGTGGCTCGAGACCCCCAGTGAGCGGTCGACCCCAATTGACCTGGATCCCGATCAACGAAGGAGGCCCCGACGTGGGCACACCGCGCAACGCAGCGAAGCCGAACTCTCGCGCACATCGGCGGTCGCCGCAGCTGACCTCCCAGGCGACGATCGTCGACCTGCCGGCGGCCGGTTGCGAGCTCCCGGTGCCGCCGATGCCCCGTGGCCGCACCTGGTCCAAGGACGAGCGTGCCAGGTGGCGCGAGCTGTGGCGATCACCCCAGGCCCAGGCGTGGGATGACACCGCTCGAGGCACCGTCGCGGTCCTGATCGTCTACGAGACGGCGATTCTGCAGTGGCGACGCTGCCGCCTGGCAGGCCGCCGAGTGTCGCCACGCGGCCGAGGCGCTCGCGCCTCACCCCCCCCCCCCGCGCGATGGCGGCTCTCGGTTGGAGGATCGCGTGAGTACCCGGCGCGAGGCTCGTCGACGGGCCGACGAGGCCGTCGTAGACCGGCAGCTCGGTGACCTGCCAGCTGCTTTGGCGCTCGGTCCGTGCGTCGAAGTCTGGGCAGATCCGGCGCATTCATGCCCCGAATGGTCCGCGAAACGCCGGTTCGGAGCGGCTGCCGCGGCCTGGCTGG
This sequence comes from uncultured Actinomycetota bacterium, assembly GCA_963723195.1. Classification (GTDB taxonomy): domain Bacteria; phylum Actinomycetota; class Actinomycetes; order Propionibacteriales; family Nocardioidaceae; genus Nocardioides. The sequence continues at coordinate 181,187 of CAVRPU010000015.1, read as the reverse complement.
ACCGCGCAAGCGTCGAGCTTGACACCGACAGATGGCAACTGGTTGCGTCGCGGGGCGTTTGGTCCGCCCATCGCAGGGGCGTCGTGCTCGATCAGTGCGACTCGCTACGCCATGAGGCCGAGGCGCTGCTAGATGCAGTTGAGGATCCCAAGTTTCTTTTGGGGCGAACTCTTCGTCTGACAATGGCCGCCGGCGCAACGTCAGTAGCCGGCTCCAGTACGTGCACGTCCAGGGCGTTGCCGGAGCAACGACTCGCAGAGTGCAACCTCGCCCTCCTACAACTTCAGCGGCCCGCCGAACTCGGTTCCGTCTCGAAGTGGCCAGCCCCGCATCCAACGAGCGGCGGTCAGTGGCACGCTCCGTCATGCCGAGACAACGGGGTCAGGCAGGAGATCAGTCGATCAAGCGCGTGACCCTTGCAGTCGTTCCTCCCAGGACCGGACCAAAGCCATTTCGGCAGTCGCGTGGTAGGGCGTTCGGGTGGAAAAAGACTACATCGATTTGCGTTACCGAACCACTAGTCACCGTGATGCCATTCGTTCCCTCGGAAGGCGAGCCATTTGTTGCGGTCACGGCTCTGCGCGGTGATGAAGGCGGGCCGGAAGTCAATAATGGAGTAATGGTTCGAGCCGCCCGCCGGACGAACTTGCAAGATTGGGAGATAGAAGAATCTGGGTGAATCGAAGATCTTACAGCCGATAACCGTGCCTCCGGGATAAGATTTCGCGGCGATTGTGCCAACCGTGACGCCGGGGTCCATGAAACAGGTGAGTACATCGTCATTGATCTGCACAGCCCCTGCACTCGGGGGGCCCGGCGTCTCTGACGGTCCGTTGACGATCACTGTCCGTGTCGGTCGCGAGCACGAGTCGGTGGCGGGCTTCCGGAGCAGTCCGGGGAACGTGTTGCTAGGACTGAGTCGAACCCCAGAGATTAGGCCGTCAGTGGCCTGCTTGGCCGTTAAACCAGTCCCGTTAGGAACGCAGTTCGTATTGATGTTGGGATCGGCGGGAGAGGTAGGCGAATAGACTGTTCTCGGGTCACTAGTCGAGCAAAAGTTCGGGGCGGTACTGGCACCATAAACGGAGGTCGGAGCTCCAGGGTAAGTAGTAAGGGAAAGCCTGTCCTCCTCTGGCTCCTTCTGTGCTCCCGCCGCAATATTCATCGCGGTCCAGCTGCCACTTGTCACATCCTTGCGCGGCAGAATCAGGTCGCCGAAAGAGCCTGAAGCAACGCCGCGGCAACGCAAGAAGCTCTCTCCAACCTCGAACGGTATGGTTTTGAGCGTCGTGCCGGACTTGATCTCCGACCACTCGGATGTCGTGTCCGAGGGGTTGTTCTTGGGGGCGAACACACGAACCCACCATAGACCCGGGGCAACGGTGATCGCTCGTAGATCCGCAGGCAAGCTAATTTTGATGGCGGTCGCCGATTGGGAATCGAAAAGTGCCTTAGGGATCTCATGGACGATTCCGGTGTCCTCTTGGAAGAAGCCGATCTTCGTCACTGCGTCCAGTCCGGTGCCTGTAAATGGTCACTTGAGTGTTTGACGGGTTAACAGGGATACTGTCTGGAGACGGGTTTTCTATGGTGAGGTCGAACGTCGTGAAGTTCTTATCTGTCGGATCCCGCGAGGACCGGGCGTAAAAGAAGGACCGGTCGTGGCTCCTGCCGGCGCGTACACGGTGCGTTGGCCCCAATCGCAACCGTCAGTGGCGAAAGCCGGGAAGGTCCTGTCGCCGCCGGGCGTGCCAATCGCGGCCGTTGCCTGACCTCGAACGTTGACGCTGTCGACTCCCATGATGTTCGCCATGCCGAATTCAACCGTGTCAGGTGGCGATACCAGTGAGAGCTTGTACTGGTCATAGGCGAGCGACCATCCCGTGCTGGTCTTGCTGGGCTTCCCGTAAAAGACTTCGCCGTTCTGCTCAACCTGGCAGTCGACGAGGCTGCCCGGCGTGACTGTTGACCCGAGCTGCTTCGTCAGGTACGCCGCGACGTCTTTGACGGCCTGGTCGCCAGCGACAGCCGCTTTCCCATAGGAGCAGGTGGCGGCCGAAGTCGGGGCCGGCAAGTTGGCGCCCCCAACACCAGTGCCCGCAAGGGTGGAATGGTCGGCGTCCTTCTGACGCTCGCGCTTGTGCGCGTAGGCGTTACCCAGGTCGACGCCGAAAGCCGCAAGGATCAGAAGGAGCACCGGCACCAGGGCGAACATCACGGCGATGGCGCCGCGCTCGTCGCGCGGGTCGAGTCCTCATGAGCATCCCGCCGGCTGACGATTGGTGTCTTCGATGCGCGCCGTCGCTGACCGAGTGACTTCGCCGTCGTTCGGAACAGGGATGAGCGGGAAGTTGAAATCGAGGCTCGGGTACGTCACGGTGAGCTTGACGGTGCCGCCGACCTCACCGGGCGCCGCCATCGAGGTCGTGCCGTCGGCCGCAGTGTAGGAGCGCGTGCTGACGTCGATCCCACTGTCGGTGCTCGCTGTCGTAGCGCTGCCGAGTCGATCCCTGACGAAGCCTTGAACGGACGATCTCTGTCTGGCACTCGCCAACCGTCATCCTTCGCACGGCCTCGCCCACGGCCGACGTCCCTGCCTGCATGGACCAGAAGTAGAGCGCATACTGGATTACGCCGAAGACCAGGAGCAAGAAGATCGGTACGACCAGCGCGAACTCCACTGCGGCTGCGCCACGCTCGTCACGACGTGCCCTCGCCAAATGCCCCGTGTCACGGATCCCCGCCAGATACGAAAGTAGGTGTTCCCCCGGCAGCGAGACTACGGGGTGAGGGTCCGCTCGCGAAGAGGAATGCGTGCAAGCGACCCTTTCCCGAGCTGTCCTGGGAAGAATTTTGCCCTGTGTCCCGTCTGGAGTCGAGTGGTCTGGACCACATGGCCTTCTCGCGTCCCCCGAATCCCAGCATTCACCCCGGACGAGGCGAGCTGCACGCGGGGACGCGCCCTCCGCCCGCCCCCGCGGTACTAACCGGGTAAGGTTTGATGGAAGCGGCAGCCGTACCTACGTCGATCATGCCTTCGGCGAGTCGCTCTCGGCGAGGGCGAACTCCTCGACGTTTGCGTCGTCGCACATTGAGAACCTTCACGTTCTTCGCGAGCTGGCGCGGCGTACATGTCCCAGATCACGCGCGTCGCTAGTCGACACATCGAGGAACACGCCGCCGACTCCTGCAAACCTCCACGTCGACCTTGGGGCTCGTTGCTTGCAGCTACGCTCGCGGCGACCAGCCCTAGTGCTCGTGCCGCCCTCTTGCCTGTCATGATCGGGCACGCGGCTCAACGATGCGGCAGCCGATCTCTCCCGGGAAGAGGATCGACTCGCATCCGCTCCCGGGATGTGCGTCATTGAACGCAGTCTGCCAGAGCCATTCTCGTAAGGGCAATCTGAGGGCAACGCACGGCGGCGAGGACCAAACCCGCAGGTCAGAGCGCCATTGCTATCTAGATTGTCGAAGTAGTAGCCGTACTGCATGCTGCCGAGGAGAAGGATGATGGCGGGGATCGACACCAGGGCAAACTCGACCGTTGAGGCGCCCCGCTCGTCGCGCCGCGCAGCGCGCATCCCCTGTTGCATATCTCCCCGTTTCACCGAGCCTCCCCCAGATACGAAAGTAGGCATCAGGCGGTGAGCGTACGCGGGAAGGAGTGCGTCGCGAAGTGAAATGGGCACCACGAGACGGCTTGCATCGATCGAAAGGCCTAGATTTTGCCGGCCACCCGCGACCCAAGGTCTGGTGGTCTGGACCATCTAGCCGCTCAGGGTGGGGCGTCAATCGACCTCGCGAGGCCGTTCGCGGAGGTCGGACGAGACCGGGCAAGCAAGCTACTGGGACAGCGACACCCGCCGCAGACCAGCGTCGCAGGCCCCGCCGAGGGAGCAGTCATTGGTCTCCGTGCTTCCGCTGCTCAGGACATTGACGAACTTGAAGTAGAAGTAGACGTCCTTCTTGTCCTGGCCATCGACGTACGTCGAGGTGAACGTGTTGCCTGCGCAGCTGCCGGTGTTGCTGACGGCCGAGGCCTTGTCGTAGATGTGATACCCGCAGAGCACGACACCGGCGATCGCATAGACGGGGTACCGGCTGTTGGTGCCGGTGCCGCTCACCGTGTCGGGCGCACACGTGGGGTCCGAGCAGAAGACCGGGAGCATGATCGTTTGGCCGAGGATCTTGCCCCACGCCTCGTACCCGTCCTTGTTCTTCAGGCTGCTGTTGCCCGTGTCGCCGTCCAGGCACGACGCCGTGGGCGGCTTTCCGGTCTTGCAGTTGACGGTGAGTGACGTGCTGAGCGTTGCCGGTGTGGTGCGGTTCTGAGGCGACACGACCGAGATCGTGTTGGTGCAGCCGTGCTCGATCGCGGCTGCCATGTCCTTTGGAGAGCCGTCACTCTGCCCTCCCCCCACGATGTCGCAGGTGATGAACCACCAGTTGCCACCAGCCTCGGCCTCGGCGCAGTCGGAACCACCGTGTGCCTGGCCAGGCGGCTTGATCTCCAGGACACCGGTGGGATAGCCGGCCACCGGTACGTCCGCCGAACACAGGGCGTAGGGACGGACGCCGACGCCAGTGCTCTTTCCGACATCGACCTGGGCGCCGGCCTGGCGCGCAGTGGTGATGGAGTCGGCGTCGGTCGCGAGCCGGCCGAGGCTCAGCGGCGTCTCGCCCGACGCCTCATATGTCAGCTGCAGCTCACCCTGGGCGTTGCACGAAGGGATGAGCGTCGAGCCCGCCGAGCCAGGTCGGTTCTGGGCTCGCATGCTGTCGGCTGCAGCCTGTGCCTCCGTCTTGTAGCTCGAGTTCAACACCAATGTCGAGCAGGTGCCGGGGTACTTCGCATAGACAGCGGCTGCTGCCAACACCGAGGAGTCGGCGGCGGTCTGGAGCTGGCGCTTCGAGGCGTAGGCCATCCCGAAGTCCACCGAGAAGGCAGCGATGAGCAGGAGCACGACCGAGAGCAGGCCGGTCATGACCGCCACGTTGCCCCGTTCGTCGCGCCTCATGAGAACTCGCACCGGAAGATCCCGAGCCCTTCGAGGGAGTAGTCGCCGATCCCCGGCACGGGGACGGCGGTCTCGCCGTCGAAGGTGACGCTCACGTACAGCGAGTCGCCGACCGTCGAACCCTTGCAGGGCTGGGTCGTGCCACCGCCCGAGCAGGCGTTCGTCGCAGCGGCCCAGGTCGTGTTTCCCCGCTTGATGGTGACGGCGACGTCGCTGCCCGACATGCCGATCGTGCTCGCGGCGTTCTGGGCGGCGGCCGTGACCTGGGAGCAGGTGCGGCTCTCGACGACGCCGTAGCGCGCGGCCTCACGAGCGCCGTTCCCCAACGCGAGCTTCTGCGCGAACATCATGCCGAAAGCGATGGTGGCGAAGAAGATCAGCAGGAGCAGCGGTGCGACCAGGGCGAACTCGACGGCAGCTGCGCCGTCCTCACGTCGCTGCGTGCGCATGCGCCTCATACCTCTGATCACGTTGCGTGCCTTCCCCCAGGTCACCTGACGGCACCATGGTGACGAGCCGAAAGAAGGGGCGTGAGGGCGTCCGAAGGTGCCAGACGAAAGTTGCCGTCTTGGCCGCCCGGGACCCCCGTCATTTAACCGACTGGGTATCCCTTGGCAGGGTTAGCCATACCTTCGTTGGCTACGCCTTGGGGGGGTCGATCTCGGCCGGGGCCAGCTCCTCGACGTTCACGTCCTTGAAGGTGAGCACCTTGACGTTCTTCGCGAACCGGGCGGGGCGGTACATGTCCCAGACCCACGCATCGGTCATCGAGACCTCGAAGAACACGTCGCCGGCCTCGGTGCGCGCCTTCACGTCGACCTGGTTGCACAGGTAGAACCGGCGATCGGTCTCGACGACGTACTTGAAGATCGAGACGACGTCGCGGTACTCACGGTAGAGCGTCAGCTCCATCTCGGTTTCGTACTTCTCGAGATCCTCCGCGCTCATCGTGGCTCCTCTCCGGCGTGTGCTCATCCTGCCCTGTCGGACTCTCCTCCATCAGAGGGGGCTCCAACCCCGCGGCCCGCCGGACGTTCACGAACCGCATCCGGTGGATCGGCGACGGGCCGTGCTCGGTGAGCCGAGCGCTGTGCAGATCGGTGATGTAGCCCTTGTGCACGTCGAAGTCGTACGCCGGCAGCCGGCCGTGCCACTCGCGCATGATCCGGTCGCGGGTGACCTTGGCCAGCACCGACGCGGCGGAGATGCACGCTGCGACGCGGTCGCCCTTCCACATGGCCAGCCCGGGCACGTCGAAGCCGTCGACGGGGAACCCGTCGGTGAGGACGTAGGCGGGCCGGGTCTCGAGCAGAGCGACGGCTCGGCGCAGCGCCTCGACGTTGGCGACATGCATGCCGAGCCGGTCGCACTCGTCGGACTCGATCACGACGACGGACCACGCCACTGCTCGATGCACGATCTGGGTGTAGCAACGTTCGCGAGCGGCCTCGGTGAGCAGCTTGGAGTCGGCGAGCCCCGGCACGATCCCGAGCTTGCCCGGCGGCAGGATCGCCGCACCGGCGACGAGCGGGCCTGCGCAGGCACCTCGGCCGGCCTCGTCCACGCCGGCGATCGGCTCGATGCCGACCCGGCGCAGCGCGCGCTCGTAGCCGTAGAGGCCGGCGTCCCGGCGTACCGTCAGTCCTCGGGGAAGCTCACTCATTCGCCTGGCGAGTCGGGGATCTCGGCGAAGTCGGCCGGGCGGGTGACCCAGCGGAAGTGGTCGCGCGGCCAGAGCAGCACGAAGACCTTGCCGACCACGAGGTCGACGGGGACGAACTCCTCCCCCGGCACGCACCCCGTGCGCTCGTCCTCGCACATGTGCACGGTCGAGTCGGCCGAACGGCCCCGGTTGTCGCCCATCACGAAGAGGTGCCCGGGTGGCACCGGTCCGGTCGACCAGTCGCAGGTGTCGGTCATCGGGCCGTTGCACTTGGTGTTGGCGTCCTTGACGTAGGCGCCCTCGTCCAGCGGGTGGCCGTTGACCGAGATGCGGCCCTTCTTGTCGCAGCACTCGATGACGTCGCCCTCGACGCCGATCACGCGCTTCACCAGGTGGCCGCCGCTGGGGTAGAGGCCGATCTTCGACATCGCGCGGGTGACCAGGGAGCGCGGCCCGGAGGAGTCCGTGGGGCCGAGCCAGCCGCCGGGGTCCTTGAAGACCACGACGTCACCGCGCTCGGGGCTGCCACCGCCCCAGTAGGAGACCTTCTGCACCAGGATCCGGTCGTTGACGACCAAGCCGGGCTCCATCGACTCCGAGGGGATGAAGAAGGCCTGCACGAGGACGGCCTTGATCAGGATCGCCAGCCCGAGGGCGATGGCGAGCAGCAGGATCGTCTCCTGCCAGAGGGGCAGGTTCTTGTCCTGGGCCGCGTCGGGGCGCGATTGCCGACCGCCGTCGTCGTCCGGGGAGTCGGACGCCGCCGAGTCGCGGTCCAGGGAGGTCACTCGGTGAGCCTAACCAGTGGTTGTGCGCGCAGGTTCGTCGCGGGCGTCCGTGGTCCAGGCGCGCGCAGCGCAAGGCCCAGGAGGGAAGGCGTGGCAGCGGCACGTCGACCGACGAGAACGAAGCGATGTTCGTGCCTGGGCCGCGGAGGCTCCGACGAACATGGGGGCGCGACCACCAGAGCTCGGTTGGCTCGGCCGTCAGGCCTCGCGCCGCTCCTTGATCTTGGCGGCCTTGCCGCGCAGGTTGCGCAGGTAGTAGAGCTTGGCGCGACGCACGTCGCCGCGGGTGACGACCTCGATGGTCTCGAAGATCGGGGAGTTGAGCGGGAAGGTGCGCTCGACGCCGACGCCGAACGAGACCTTGCGGACGGTGAACGTGCGGCCGATGCCGGCTCCGTGGATCCGGATCACGACGCCCTGGAAGATCTGGACGCGGGAGCGGTTGCCCTCGGTGACCTTGACGTGGACCTTGATGGTGTCGCCCGCGCGGAAGGCGGGGACGTCGTCGCGCTTGCTGGTGGCGCCGAGCTCGGCGATCACGTTGCTCATGTCTCTCCTCGCGAGTGCCACAGGTCAGCCGCGGACTGGGAAGTCTGGGATGTCGTTCACTTGTGAGTCCTGTCGTGATGGCCGGCGGCGCAAGGCTCCCCCTGTGGCAGGTGCCCGACGCGGACCCTCCGCTCGAACCTCGCGGAGCTGTCCTTCGGCCGACTGGACCGAGGGCCAAGTCTGCCAGAGTCACCCCTGCGCGGCGAAATTCGGGATAGTCCCTGACGTTTGGGTTGTCGACACGCCGGTCACGGCAACCCAAACGTCAGGGACTATCCGGATTTCTTGGCGTCGGGGCGGGGCTTGGTGAGGCGGACGACGCCGGGTTCGCCGGGGGCCAGCGGACCGCGGAGGCGGTAGCCGGCCCGCTTGTAGAGGCGTTGGTTGCGCTTGGAGCCAGCGCCGGTGAAGAGGGTGTACGTCGTCACGCCCGGCGGTGCCTCCTCCTCGATCCGCGCGAGCAGCCAGCGCCCGAGCCCGCGGCCCTGGAGGTCGGGAGCGACCATCAGCCGGCCGATGTGCCACTCGTCCCCCTCGCGCGACGCCCGCACCGCGGCCACCAGCCGCTCGGCGCTGCGGACCACCAGCACGGTGTCGCGGGCGACCCAGGCCTCCACATCGGCCAGCGACTCGTGCAGCGCAGGAACGTGCACCCTCGGGTTGTCGTGCTGCTCCTGCACCCAGCACGCGCGCTGGAGGGTGAGCAGCTCGCCCGCGTCGGCGGGCTCGACGCGCAGGACCAGGAAGCCGTCGAGGTCCTGCGAGGGGTGCAGCAGGTCGGGGCGCCTCTCGGCGGTGCGCTCGACGGCCCGGTCGTGCCGCCACTGCGGCGATCGCGCCGTGGTCGCCCGAGAGCAGCACGTCGGGCACCTCGAGGTCGCGCCACGACGGCGGCTTGGTGAAGACGGGATACTCCAGCAGGCCGTGCGCGTGCGACTCCTCCTCCAGCGACGCCGCGTTGCCCAGGAAGCCCGGGAGCAGCCGGGCCACGGCCTCGATGATCGCCAGCGCCGCGACCTCTCCGCCGTTGACCACGTAGTCGCCCAGCGAGACCTCCAGCACCTCCACGACGTCGGGCCGGGTCGCCGCGTGGTCCAGCACGCGCTGGTCGATCCCCTCGTAGCGCCCGCACGCCACCAGCAGGTGCGGCCGGGTCGCGAGCTCGCGGGCCAGGACCTGCGTGAACGGCCGTCCGGCCGGGGTCGGCACCACGAGGGTGGTCTCCGGGCCGGCAAGGGCGTCGAACGCCTCGCCCCAGGGCTCGGGCTTCATCACCATGCCGGCCCCGCCGCCGTACGGCGTGTCGTCGACGGTCCGGTGCCGGTCGTGGGCCCACTGCCGCAGGTCGTGCACGCGAACGTCGAGCAGCCCCCGCTCGCGGGCCTTGCCCGGCAGCGAGAGGGTCAGCGGGTCGAGGTACGCCGGGAAGATGGTGACCACGTCGACGAGCACGGTCACTCCGCCGGATCGGTGTCGGGGTACGGCGCCACGAGGCCCGGCCGGTCGGCGATGACGATCCGGCCGCCGGCGACGTCGACCTCGGGCACGAGGGCGACAACGAACGGCACCAACGTGTCGCGCCCGTCGGGCGTGCGGATCGTCAGCAGGTCCTGGGCCGCGCCGTGGGTGACGGCGGTCAGCTCGCCGAGACGCTCGCCGCCCTCGTCGTAGGCCGCCAGGCCGACCAGCTGGTGGTCGTAGAACTCCTCGGGGTCCTCCGGGGACTCGCCCGGCGTGAGGGTGGCGTGCAGGACGATCCCGCGCGCGGCCTCCGCCGAGTTGCGGTCGCCGATCTCGGCGAAGCGCGCGAGGAGGACCTGCTGGTGCCATCGGGTGCTCTCGACGGTCACCGCGCGCAGCGGCGACGCGGAGCCGGCCGGCGGCCGGGCTGCCAGGACCACACCGTCGGCGAACCGGCGATCCGGCTCGTCGGTGCGGACGTCGATGGTCACCTCGCCCCGGAGGCCGTGCGGCTTGCCGATCCGGCCGACCACGACCTCGATGTCCTCCACGGGGTCAGCCTAGGAGTGATGCCCCGGGAGTGCTCAGCCGCCGGTCGCCGCCCGGCACGACGTCGCCCGGCAGACACGGTCCACGAAGGCGTCGTCGTCGAGGAACTCCGGTAGAGCACGTCGTCGTACGTGGAGGTCACGCCGTCGGCAGTGACGTGGCCTGCGCGGCTCGACGCGCCGTCCGGCGGGACGCGTGCGCCGGGTTGACGCGGTTCTAGAAATGGCGAACCGGGCGCCACCCCGCAGGGGTGACGCCCGGGTCTCGACTGAGCTCGACCAGCGATGAGCGAAGGTCAGCGGCGGCGGTCGACGTCCACGAAGTCGATCCGCGCCCCGCCCCGGCCCGCGAGGGCCGAGATCACGGTGCGGAAGGCCGTGGCCGTGCGACCGTTGCGGCCGATGACCTTGCCGAGGTCGTCGGGGTGCACCCGGACCTCCAGGATCGAGCCGCGACGAAGCGCGCGGTCCTTGACCGACACCTCGTCGGGGTGCTCGACGATGCCGCGCACCAGGTGCTCGAGAGCGTCGGCGAGCATGCTCAGGCCTCGCTCTTGCCGGCGTCCTCGGCGGTGACCGTCTCAGCGGCCTCCGCCTCCTCCGCGGCGCCCTCAGGCGTCTCGGAGGCGGGCACCTCGGCGGGCGCCTCGGCGACGGGCAGCCTCGACCACCGGCTCCTCGACCTTGGCCTCGGCCTTGGCGTCGGCCTTGCCTCGGTCGGCCTTCTCGGCGGCCGGCGCGGCCTTCTTGGCGGCCCGCTTGGTCACGGCCTCACCCTTGGGCTCGTTGGCGGAGTCCTTGAGGGCCTCGTTGAAGATGTCGAGCTTGGACCGCTTCGGCTCCTTGACCCGCAAGGTGCCTTCGGTGCCCGGCTCGCCCTTGAACTTCTGCCAGTCGCCGGTGATCTTGAGGAGCTTGGCCACCGGCTCGGACGGCTGCGCGCCGACGCCGAGCCAGTACTGCGCCCGGTCGGAGGTGACCTCGATGAACGAGGGCTCCTCCTTGGGGTGGTACTTGCCGATCTCCTCGATCACGCGGCCGTCCCGCTTCTTGCGGGAGTCGACGACGACGATGCGGTACTGCGGCACCCGGATCTTGCCCAGGCGCTTCAAACGGATCTTGACGGACACGTCGGTGGTGTCTCCTCGGATGAGTAGCGTGTGATGAGGCCCCGCGACCAGGTGGGGACCAGGTACAGGGACTCGAAGGGCCGTACGTCGTCCGGATGAGAGGGTCCGGACGCGCAGGACACAAGGGATGATTCTGCCAGACCTGCGACGTCAGTCCGAATCCAGCCCGATCGAGCGCCGGAACGCCTCCACGCCGCTCACCTCGAGCGGGTGCTCACCGCGCACGAACGCCTCGGGCGTCAGGAGCAGCTCGATGGTGGTCGCCGCCTCGCCGGGACGCCGCTCGCGCCGGATCCGGCCGTTCTCGACGTAGCCGACCTTCCGGGACACCGCGAGCGAGGCCGGGTTGTCGGTGAAGGCGCCGGAGGTGACCTCGACCGCGTCGAGGTGGTCGAAGACGAAGGCGCACATGACCTGCCGCATCGCGGTGCCGACGCCGCGGCCCTGGTGCTCCAGCCCGAGCCAGGAGCCCGTCTCGCCGGTCCGCGTGACCAGGTAGTGGCTGGTGTTGAGGCCCTGGACGCCGACCAGCTCCCCGTCGTACCAGACGCCCAGGTTGAGCACCCAGGCGTCGGGCGCGAACTCGGCGCGCATCCGCCAGTGGTACTGCGCGAACCGCAACGGCAGCTCGGACGCCGGAGCGTCGGTCCACGGGAAGGTGAACGGCATCCGGTCCGGGCTGTGCACGCCCCGCACGGCCAGGTCGGAGAGCGTCACCAGATCGTCGTCGGAGATGCCGCGCAGCTCGATCCGGCCGGCGCTGATGCGCAGGCCCAGCATCGGCAGTACGTCGGAGATGTTCGTCACCGGCCCAGTCTCGCCGACCGGGTCGAGGTTCGCTGAGCGGGGGCGGCGGTGCGTGAACGTCCAGAGACTGAGCGCCAGTTGCCCTCATTCGGGTATGACGCGCGGAGCCAGGCCCGAGACGCTGGGACGTCTCGGACGGGACAGACGGTCCCGACGAGACCCCGGGGGTGTCACCGTGCTCGAGCCACGTCGTCTGTCGCTGCTGTCCGTCCTGATCCTGATCCTCGCGGGGCTGGGGGTCGTGACCACCAGCGCGCCCGCGGTGGCGGCACCGTGCGACGCACCGATCGTGAGCCCGGTCGCGTGCGAGAACACGCTGCCCGGCAACCCCGAGAGCGAGTGGGGCATCAGCGGCGCCGGGTCCACGAGCATCCAGGGCTTCGCCACGCAGATCAGCGTCGACCAGGGCGAGACCGTCGGATTCAAGATCGACACCAGCGCATCGTCGTACCGCCTCGACATCTACCGGATGGGCTACTACGACGGCGACGGCGCGCGGCGGGTGGCCACCGTGCTGCCGAACGTGCTCAACAACCAACCGAACTGCGTCACCGGCGTCGACACCGGGCTGGTCGACTGCGGCAACTGGACCCAGAACGCCTCGTGGGCCGTCCCGGCGACGGCGGTGTCCGGCATCTACTTCGCGCACCTGGTGCGCACCGACGCGACCGCAGGCGAGAGCCACGTCTTCTTCGTGGTGCGCGACGACGACGGCGGCTCCGACCTGCTCTTCCAGACGTCCGACACCACCTGGCAGGCCTACAACGCCTACGGCGGCAACAGCCTCTACACCGGCCAGCCGGCCGGGCGGGCCTACAAGGTCAGCTACAACCGGCCGTTCACCACCCGCGGCAACGCCCCCGAGGACTGGGTGTTCAACGCGGAGTACCCGATGGTGCGCTTCCTCGAGTCCAACGGGTACGACGTCAGCTACTCCACCGGCGTCGACACCGACCGTCGCGGCGCCGAGCTGCTGGAGCACGAGGCCTTCCTCTCCGTCGGCCACGACGAGTACTGGTCCGGCGCCCAGCGCGCCAACGTCGAGGCGGCGCGGGCCGCCGGCGTAGACCTGGCGTTCTTCAGCGGCAACGAGGTCTTCTGGAAGACCCGCTGGGAGAACAGCATCGACGGGTCTGGCACGCCGTACCGGACCCTGGTGACCTACAAGGAGACCCACGCCGACGCGAAGATCGACCCGCTGCCCGACGTGTGGACCGGCACCTGGCGCGACCCGCGCTTCAGCCCGCCTGCCGACGGCAACCGGCCTGAGAACGCGCTGACCGGCCAGATCTTCACGATCAACTGCTGCGCGATCAACATGGTCGTCGGTCAGGCCGACGGGCGGATGCGCTTCTGGCGCAACACCCGTGTGGCGACGCTCGGCACGAACGCGACGACCACGATCGGCAGCAACGTGATCGGCTACGAGTGGGACGAGGACCTCGACAACGGCAGCCGGCCACCCGGGGCGTTCCGGGTCTCCCAGACGGGCGGCACCGGAGACCGGATCACCGACTACGGCACGAACTACGCGCAGGGCGCGGCCACGCACTCGATGACGCTCTACAAGCACGCCAGCGGTGCGCTGGTCTTCGGCGCCGGCACGATCCAGTGGGCCTGGGCTCTCGACAGCGAGCACGACCGCGGGTCGGCAGCAGCCGACACTGCCGCGCAGCAGGCGACCGTCAACCTGTTGGCCGACATGGGGGTGCAGCCGACGACCCTGCGCCCGGGGCTGGTGGCGGCGACCGCGTCGACCGACACCACCGGCGCGACCTCCGCCATCACCTCACCGACAGCGGGCGCCACCGTCCCGGTCGGCGCGCCCGTGACCGTCACCGGCACCGCGGCCGACACCGGCGGGCGGGTCGGCGGCGTCGAGGTCTCGACCGACAACGGCACCACCTGGCGGCGGGCGACCGGCCGCGAGACCTGGACCTACACCTTCACCCCGACCAGCTCGGGCAGCATCACCCTGCGCAGCCGGGCCACCGACGACAGCGCCAACATCGGCGCGCCGTCCGCCGGCACCCAGGTGACCGTCGGCTCCGCGCCGGCCACCTGCCCGTGCACGATCTGGCCCAGCACCGCGACGCCAGCCGCCACCGACCCGGACACCAGCCCCGTCGAGCTCGGCGTGAAGTTCCGGACGAGCAGCGCCGGCTTCATCACCGGAGTCCGCTACTACAAGCCCAGCGCGTCGAACGGCCAGCACGTCGGCAGCCTGTGGTCCTCGACCGGCACGCGGCTCGCGAACGTCACCTTCACCAACGAGACCGCCAGCGGGTGGCAGCAGGCCAGCTTCGCCACACCGGTCGCGGTGACCGCCAACACGACGTACGTCGCGTCGTACTTCACCCCGGCCCGCTACTCCGTCTCCGGCGCCTACTTCGCGAGCGCGCCGACGGTGCGCGGTCCCCTCACGGCGCTCCAGAACGGCACCGACGGCGGGAACGGGGTCTTCCGCTACACCTCGACAGCGGGCGCGTTCCCGAACAACACCTACAACAGCGAGAACTACTGGGTCGATGTCGTCTTCACCGAGAGCGTCAACGACACCACCGCGCCCACCCTGACCAACCGCACCCCCGCACCCGGCGCCACCGGCGTGGCCGTCGGCGCCAACACCACCGCGGTCTTCAGCGAAGCCGTCCAACAGGCCACCATCGCCGCCGAGCTCCGCGGACCCGGCAGCACCCTGGTCCCCGCTGCGACGTCGTACGACGCCGCCACCCGCACCGCCACCCTCGACCCCAACGCCAACCTCGCCACCAACACCACCTACACCGCCACCGTCAGCGGCGCCCGCGACACCGCCGGCAACCAGATGGCCCCGGTCAGCTGGACCTTCACCACCGAGGCCCCCGACACCACCGCGCCCACCCTGACCAACCGCACCCCCGCACCCGGCGCCACCGGCGTGGCCGTCGGCGCCAACACCACCGCGGTCTTCAGCGAAGCCGTCCAACAGGCCACCATCGCCGCCGAGCTCCGCGGACCCGGCAGCACCCTGGTCCCCGCTGCGACGTCGTACGACGCCGCCACCCGCACCGCCACCCTCGACCCCAACGCCACCCTCGCCACCAACACCACCTACACCGCCACCGTCAGCGGCGCCCGCGACACCGCCGGCAACCAGATGGCCCCGGTCAGCTGGACCTTCACCACCACGGCGAGCACCCTCAACTGCCCGTGCACGATCTGGCCGAGCACCGCGACACCCGCTGGCACCGATCCCGACACCAGCTCCGTCGAGCTCGGCGTGAAGTTCCGCGCCAGCGTCAGCGGGTTCGTCACGGGCATCCGCTACTACAAGCCGACTCAGACGACGGGCACGCACATCGGCAGCCTGTGGACCTCGACCGGCACCAGGCTGGGCAACGTGACGTTCACCAACGAGAGCGCCAGCGGCTGGCAGCAGGCCACGTTCGCCTCGCCGATCCCCGTCACCGCGGGCGCGACGTACGTCGCGTCCTACTTCACGCCGGGTCGCTACGCCGTCAACGGCGGCTTCTTCGCGAGCGCAGCGACGACCCGCGGCCCGCTCACGGCCTTGCAGAACGGCACAGACGGCGGCAACGGCGTCTACCGCTACACCTCCACCGCGGGCGCGTTCCCCAACAGCAGCTACAACGCGGAGAACTACTGGGTGGACGTCGTCTTCGCCGAGAGCGCCCAGGACGACCTGCCGCCCACGGTGACCGGCCGATCGCCGGCGGTGGGCGCCACCGGCGTGCCCGTCGGCATCCGGCCGTCGGTGTCGTTCAGCGAGCCCGTGACCGGCTCGTCGGTGGTCATGGAGCTGCGCAACGCGGCCAACCAGGTGGTCGCCGGCACCACGGCGTACGACGCCGCGACCGTCACTGCGACCTTCGCGCCGCAGGCCGACCTCGGCTACTCGTCGAGCTACACCGTCAATGTCAGCGGGGCCCGCGATCCCAGTGGGAACACGATGGCGCCGGTCTCGTGGAGCTTCCAGACCTCGGCGCCGCCGCCGCCCGGCATCGACGACGGCCCCGGCGGGCCGATCGCCGTCGTGACCAGCAGCGGCAACCCGTCGTCCTCCTACCTCTCCGAGATCCTCCGGGCCGAGGGCCTCAACGAGTTCGCCAACCTGCGGGTGGCGTCGCTGACGGCCGCGAGCCTGGCGCCGTACTCCATGGTCGTGCTGGGCGACGTCTCGCTCAGCGACGCACAGGTGGCTGCGCTGACCACCTGGGTCAACGCCGGCGGCAACCTCGTCGCCATGCGGCCGGACGCGCGGCTCTACTCCCTGGCCGGCATCAGCGCGCAGTCGGGCACCGTTGCCGACGGATACGTCGCGCTGAACCCGGCGAGCGAGCCGGCGGCGGGCATCACCACCGAGACCATGCAGTTCCACGGCACGGCCAGCCGCTACGCCCTCGCCGGCGCGACCTCGGTGGCCGGGCTCTACACCACCGCGACCGCGGACACCGGCCTGCCCGCCGTCACCCTGCGCAGCGTGGGCACCAGCGGCGGCCAGGTCGCCACCTTCGCCTTCGACCTCGCCCGCTCGGTGATCGCCACCCGGCAGGGCAACCTCGCCTGGGCCGGCCAGAACCGCGACGGGCAGACACCGAACCGGTCGAACGACCTCTTCTTCGGCGGGTCCTCGACCGACTGGGTCAACCTCAACAAGGTGCACGTGCCGCAGGCCGACGAGCAGCAGCGCCTGCTCGCCAACCTCCTCACGGTGATGGTGCGCGACCGGCTGCCGCTCCCGCGGTTCTGGTACTTCCCCGGCACCCACAAGGCTGCGATCGTCGCCACCGGTGACGACCACGCGACCGGTGGCACGGCCGGGCGGCTGAGCACCTACGCCGCGGCCAGCCCCTCGGGTTGCTCGGTAGCGCTGTGGGAGTGCCCGCGGTTCACCTCCTACGTCTACCCGAGCACCCCACTGACCAACAGCCAGGCGGCGAGCTTCCAGGCCCAGGGCTTCGAGATCGGCCTGCACCCCGAGAACGGGTGCCGCAACTTCGAGTCCTACGACGACATCGCCAACACCTACACCACCCAGCTGGCCACGTGGCGGGCGAAGTACACGAGCCTGGCGGCACCGACGACGAGCCGCTTCCACTGCATCGTGTGGAGCGACTGGGTCTCGCAGCCGAAGGCCGAGCTGGCCTCGGGCATCCGGCTGGACACGAACTACTACTACTACCCGGGATCCTGGCTGGCCGACCGGCCCGGCTTCATGAACGGCTCGGGCATGCCGATGCGCTTCACCGACACCGACGGCTCGATGATCGACGTCTACCAGGCCAACACGTCGATGACCGACGAGTCGGAGCAGAGCTTCCCCTTCACGCCGGACACGTTGCTCGACCGGGCGCTCGGGCCCCTGGGCTACTACGGCGCGTTCACCGCCAACCTGCACACCGACAGCGCGACCATCTTCGAGGACACCCAGGTGCTGGCGTCGGCGCAGGAGCGCGACGTCCCCGTCATCACTGCCCGTCAGCTCCTCACCTGGACCGACGGCCGCAACGGCTCGTCGTTCGGCAACCTGGCCTGGGACGGCTCCGGGCTCGGCTTCACCATCGGGGTGGGCGCGGGCGCGACCAACCTGACCGCGATGCTGCCCTCGACCGGGCCGGGCGGCTCGACGCTGACCTCGCTCACCCGTGGCAGCACCTCGGTCGCGGTCACGACGATGACGGTCAAGGGGCAGCAGTACGCCGTGTTCCCGGCGGTCGGCGGCACCTACCGGGCGTCGTACGGCGCCGGCGGCGCGGCGGCCGTCAACGGCGTGACCGCGCAGGACGTCACCGCAGACACCGCGACGGTCACCTGGCGGACCACACGTCCGGCGACGACCGTCGTCGAGCTCGGCACGAGCGCTGACGAGCTCGCCACCGAGGTGGCGGTGGCCGAGCGCACCGAGGAGCACCGGGCCGCGCTGACCGGACTGCGGCCCGCCACCCGCTACCACTACCGGGTCCGCTCGCGTGGCCCCGACGGCACCTGGCGGCTGTGGCCCGCGGCCGACCGGCCGCCCGCGACGTTCACCACGTCGGCCCGTGACGGCCGCGCCCCGGTCATCAGCGAGCTCCGCACCTTCGCGCTCCCCGACGGCACTGCCCGCGTCAGCTGGCGGACCAGCGAGCCCGCCACCTCGGTGGTGCGGTTCGGCCGGGTCGGCACCGCTCCCACACGCGTACGTCTCGACGGGAAGCTCACGCGGCACCACACCGTCGTGCTGACCGGGCTGGCCGCACATCGCGCCTACGGGCTGCGCATCGGCTCGAGCGACGCAGCCGGCAACGCCGCCGCGGTGCGCGCCGCGAGGCTGCGCACCGGCGCCGCAGGGCTGGCCATGCAGACGGCAGAGGAGCTGCGCACCGGCCGGACCAGCGGAGGCGCCGCCGTCAGCGGCGCCGGACTCGGGTCGCTGACGGTGCGAGGCTCGGGAGCGGGCCGCTACCTCTCCCGGGTGCTGGACTCGGGGTTGAAGGTGGTCTGGCGGCGGCTGGTGCTGGACGCCGACGTCCCGGCCGGCGCCCGGCTGGTCGTCTCGGTGCGGACCGGAAGCACGCCGGTGCCCGACGGCACCTGGTCGTCGTGGCGGACCGCCGACGTGGACGCCCCGCTGCGGCGGGCCGGGCGGTTCCTGCAGTACGCCGTGGACCTCCGGGCGACCGGATCCGCGCGGCCGCAGCTGCGCGCCATCGGCTTCACGCACTCGGGGCGACCACTCCCCGGGAGCGAGCACTGACCGCGCCCGACCGCCCTAGGCGACGACGCGACCGCGCAGCACGATCCGGGACGGCTCGCGGAGCACCGAGAGGTCGGCGAGCGGGTCGCGCGGATAGACCACGAAGTCGGCCGGAGCGCCCTCGTCGAGGGTGGCGTTCCAGCCGAGCCACTGACGGGCGCGCCAGGAGGCCGCGCCGAGGGCGTACGCCGCGGGCATCCCGAGCCCGGCCATGGCGAGCACCTCGCCGGCCAGGTTGCCGTGCTTGCTGATCCCTCCGCCGTCGGACCCGGCGTAGAGCGCGACCCCCGCCTCGTAGGCAGCCATCAGCGTGTCGCGGGTGCGCAGGTGCAGGTCGGTCATGGTGGCCGAGTAGGCCGGGAAGCGGGTCGCGGCGGCGGCGTACTCCGGAAACTTGGCCAGCTGCATCACCGTCGGCACCAGCGCGGTCTCCCCGGCCACCATCTGGTCGATGAGGTCGGTGGTGAGCCCGGTGCCGTGCTCGATGCAGTCGATGCCCGCCTCGATCAGACCCGGCAGCACCTCGGTGCCGAAGCAGTGGGCGGTCACCCGGGCGCCGTTCTCGTGGGCCGCAGCGATCGCAGCGGCGAACGCGTCGGGCGGGAAGCTCGGCGCCAGGTCGCCGACATCGCGCGAGATCCAGTCGCCGACGAGCTTGACCCAGCCGTCGCCTGACCTCGCCTCCCCTGCCACCGTCCGGGCGAGCTCGTCCGGCTCGACCTCGTGGGCGTAGCCGCGGATGTAGCGCTTGGTGCGTCCCACGTGCCGCCCGGCGCGGATCAGGCGCGGCAGGTCGTCACGCTCGTGGATCCAGCGGGTGTCGGCGGCGCTGCCGGCGTCGCGGATGAGCAGGGCGCCACCGTCACGGTCCTGGATGGCCTGCTGCTCGGTCTCCGCGTCGTCCACGGCGCCGTCGTCGCCCAGCCCGAGGTGGCAGTGGGCGTCGACCAGGCCCGGCACGATCCAGCCCTCGCCCGCCGGCTCCGCCCCGGCGTGCGGCTCCCTGGTGATGCGGCCGTCGACGACGTACAGCACACCCGGCTCGCCGTCGGGCAGCACCGGCCCGGAGAACCTCAGCACGCTCACCCGACCGAACCTATCTGCCCGCTCCGGCGCCGGTCCGGTCAGCGGTCTAGTCGGCCTGGACCCCTGCCCCGACCACCGGCGATAGTCGGTTGGTCCCCCCGACTTTGGAGCGTCAATGGGAGGATCTCATGCTCATCGTCTCGTCACGTCTCGTCCGCACCGGCGCCGCGGCCGCGTCGCTCGTCTGCGCCGGGGCGGTCCTGATGCCGCCTGCGTCGGCCGCCGAGCCCGAGGTCGTGGCCTCGGGACTCAACAACCCGAGACAGCTGTCGTTCACCGGCGACACCCTCTACGTCGCCGAGGCCGGCACCGGCGGCGACGGGACCTGCGTGCCCGGGCCCGAGGGCGAGGACGTCTGCTTCGGCCTCTCCGGCTCGGTCACCCGCGTGCGCGGCGACGTCCAGACCCGCATCCTCACCGGCCTCGCCTCGATGGCCGCCCCCGGCGGCGACGGCGCGATCGGCCCGGCCGACGTCCTGGTCACCGGGCAGAACAAGTACGTCGTCACCAACGGCCTCGGCGCCGACCCGGCAGTCCGCGACGAGATCGAGCAGGACGGCGCCCAGCTGCTCGGCACGGTCCTGAGCGGCGCGTTCCCCAACGCTGGGCCTCGGATCGCCGCCGACATCGGCGCCTACGAAGCGGCGGTCGACCCCGACGGCGGCGTGCCGGACACCAACCCGACCGGGATCATCGCGCAGGGTGGCGGCTACGTGCTCACCGACTCCGGCGGGAACTCGCTGCTCAAGGTCCAGGGCGGACACGTGTCGACGATCGCCGTCTTCGACTCTCCGGGCACGGCGCCGGTGCCGTTCCCGCCGTTCGAGATCGACGTGCAGCCGGTGCCGACCTCGGTGGCCGTCGGCCCGGACGGTGCCTACTACGTCAGCGAGCTGACCGGCTTCCCGTTCGTGCCCGGCTTCGCGCGCATCCACCGGGTGGTGCCCGGCCAGGCCCCGACGGTCTACGCCACCGGTCTCACCAACGTCACCGACCTGGCGTGGCACGACGGCGAGCTCTACGCCGTCCAGATCGGCATCCTGCAGGGCGGTCTCGGCCAGCTCGTCCGCGTCGACACCGGCGGGAGCCACGAGACGATCACGCAGGCGTTCGCGCCGTACGGCGTCGCGTTCCACGACCACGACGCCTACCTCACGACCTGCGCCGTGTGCGCGGGCGGCGGCACGGTGATCAAGGTGCCGGTCGGCTGACCCGCGAGCGGGCGCCGCGACCGGCTCGGGGCGCGGCGTCCGCTGATCGGTCTAGATCGGGGCTGGACTCCGGCGGATGGACTCGGCATCATGCTTTCGTCCCCCTGACAACTGGTTCGTGACCTGGGAGGGGTGACATGTCCGCGAACTCGTTGCGCAGGCGCAGCCTGACAACGGTATCCGTCGTCCCCCACACGAGCCTCACCCAGCTTCCTCTCGTCGCCGGTGCCCCTGACACCGGAGGACGAGCACCCGGGACTCGCGGGGGCCAGCAGCCCCGCGTCCTGAGCGGACCGTGCGCGACCCCATGCGCGTACGGTCCCGTTCGCCGGGGCCGGCCGCGCGCGCGCCCGGCCGGTCTCGGCTGACCCGACGGGTCTCACCGAGTCCCCTGCCCCGGTCCCGGGCCGGCCCCTGCCGGCCCGGGACCGGTGGGTGGGTCGGGGTGGATCAGAGCCGCTCGAGGAGCCAGGTCGGGCCGAGTGTCGTGGCGCCGACCGCGTGCACGCGGTCCTTGAGCCTGCGGTCGGCCGTCACGACCGCGACCCGGCCGCCCTTCTCCACGCCCAGCCGCGCGGCGCGCACGATCGCGTCGTCGCCGTTGCCCGGCGCGTGCACCGTGCGCACGTGTGCGTCCTTGCCTGCCGGCACGCCCTGCTTGGCCTGGCCCTCGAGGACCAGCACCACCTCGTCGTACGTCGTGTCGGCCGTCATCAGCTCCTCGTGCAGCCGCGCGGCGGCACCGGGACGGTCCTTCCACCACTCCCCCTCGGGACGAGCGCCCACGACGTTGGCGCCGTCGACGACGAGGAGGGAGCGCACTGTGGTCACCCCCGGAAGTTCGTCGAGGGTATGCGTGGTCCAGGTGCGTGCAGCGCGAGGCCGAGGAGGGAAGGCGTGGCAGCGCCACGTCGACCGACGAGAACGAAGCGATGCGCGTGCCTGGGCCGCGCAGACCCCGACGCACTTCTGGGGATGACCACTAGCTGAGGTACTTCGAGAAGTCCTTCGGCAGGTTGAGGGCCGCGGCCGCCTTCTCGTAGTCGACCTCCTCGCCCTCAGGGCTCCCGAACGGGCTGGCGGCAGGCTTGGCGGCCTTCTCCTCGGCCTCCTTGGCCTGCTGCGCGGCCTTGGCGGGATTGCCGGAGACGCGGCGCCCCTTGGCGGGCTTCTGCTTGGCCTTGTTCTTGCGACCGCCGGCGGCGGCCACGCCGGGCATGCCCGGGAGACCGGGCATGCCGCCCTTGGCGAACTGCATCATCATCTTGCGCGCCTCGAAGAAGCGGTCGACGAGCTGGTTCACGTCGGTGACGGTGCGCCCGGAGCCCTTCGCGATGCGGGAGCGACGAGAACCGTCGATGATCTTCGGGTCGGCCCGCTCGGCGGGGGTCATCGACTGGATGACCGCCTGGATCCGGTCGATCTCGCGCTCGTCGAAGTCGGCGAGCTGGTCGCGGAACTGGCCCATGCCGGGCAGCATCCCCATGATCTTCGACATCGAGCCGAGCTTGCGGACCTGCTGCATCTGCTGCAGGAAGTCGTCGAGGGTGAAGTCGCCACCCTTGCCGGTGAGCTTCTCGGCGGCCTTGAGCGCCTGCTCCTGGTCGAAGGTCTTCTCGGCCTGCTCGATCAGGGTGAGCATGTCGCCCATGTCGAGGATCCGGCCGGCCATCCGGTCGGGGTGGAAGAGGTCGAAGTCGGTGAGCTTCTCGCCGGCGGAGGCGAACATCACCGGTCGGCCGGTCACCGAGCGGATCGAGAGCGCGGCTCCTCCGCGGGCGTCGCCGTCGAGCTTGGTCAGCACGACGCCGTCGAAGCCGACTCCCTCGAGGAAGGCCTGGGCCGTGGTGACGGCGTCCTGACCGATCATCGCGTCGACGACGAAGAGCACCTCGTCGGGCTCGACCGCGTCGCGGATATCGGCCGCCTGCTGCATCAGCTCGGCGTCGACGCCCAGGCGACCGGCCGTGTCGACGATGACGACGTCGTAGAGCTTGCGCTTGGCCTCCTCGACCGACGCCCGGGCGACCGCGACCGGGTCACCGACGCCGTTGCCGGGCTCGGGGGCGAAGACGGGTACGCCGGCGCGCTCGCCGTTGACCTGGAGCTGGTTGACGGCGTTGGGCCGCTGCAGGTCGGCCGCCACCAGGAGGGGGGTCCTGCCCTGCTCCTTGAGCCAGAGCGCGAGCTTGGCGGCCAGCGTCGTCTTGCCGGCGCCCTGGAGGCCGGCGAGCATGATGACGGTCGGGCCACTCTTGGCGAAGCGGAGGCGCCGGGTCTCGCCGCCCAGGATCTCGACGAGCTCGTCGTTGACGATCTTGACGATCTGCTGGGCCGGGTTGAGCGCCTGGCTGACCTCCTCGGTGGCCGCGCGCTCCTTGACCGCGGCGACGAACTCCTTGACGACCGGCAGCGCCACGTCGGCCTCGAGCAGGGCGATGCGGATCTCGCGCGCGGTCGCGTCGATGTCGGCCTCGGAGAGGCGACCCTTGCCGCGAAGGTTCTTGAAGGTGTCGGCGAGCCGGTCGGAGAGCGTGGCGAACAAAGTGGGAGATCCTCGGGTACGTCGTACGGGCGGAGCGTTCAGCCTAACCGGCCGACCTGCGCGGGCTTGCAGCCAACGCCCTGGTTCAGCCGCCGAGCGCCGCGCGGACCGCGTGGGCGGCCTCGGCGGCGCGGTCGTCGGACAGCGCGCCGGCGTGCGCCTCCTGCACGTAGAAGACGTCCACGGCCTGCGGACCGAGGGTGTCCAGGTGAGCCGAACGCACGGTGATGTCGAGGTCGGCCAGCGTCGAGAGCACCAGGTAGAGGACGCCCGGGCGGTCGGCTGCGCGCACCTCGAGCACCGTGGCGGAGGTGGCCTCCTCGGGGCGTACGGCGACGCTGGGGGCGAGACCCTCGGCCGCGATACGCGAGAGGCGGGCCCGGGCGTCCAGCCGGCCGTGGACGATCGCGTCGAAGCGCTGATGCAGCACCCGTGCGTCGAGGCCCTCGTCGTCGACCTCCCAGACGGCGACGCCGTGCTCCCCCTGGAGCCACGAGCGGCCCGCGCGCACCGAGGATCGTTGCAGCGCGAGCATCGCGGCGCCGTCGGCGAGGAGCCCGACGCGGTCGCGGGCGATCACGGTGACGCGCGAGCCTCGCTCGGTCTCGTCGACCTCGATGCTGACGCCGCCCTTGCGGACCGCTCGTGGGATCTTCACCTCGACGGGCGGGGACACCGCCGGCGCGGCTGTCAGGGGCGCCGCCCCTGGCCCGAGCGTCGCGAGCGCGGCGCGCCCCACCTGGAGGATGAGCCCCGCCCGCCAGCGCGACCACGCCTGTGGCGCGGTGGCCCGGGCGTCGGCCTCGGTCAGTGCGACCAGCTGGGAGACCGCCTCGGCCGTGCCGAGACGCGAGGTGATGCGCAGGAGGGTGGCGGGATCGTCCGGGTCGCGCGTGGTGGCCGTCTCGGAGAGCAGCAGGTGCCAGCGGACGAGCAGCGAGATGAGCTCCACCCCCTCGTCGTCGAAGCCCATCCGCGCCGCGATCCGGCGCGCGATCGGCTCGCCGGCGACGCTGTGCTCGGTGAGCCCGCCCTTGCCGATGTCGTGCAGCAGCGCCGCGACCATCAGCACGTCGGGGCGTCGTACCGACCGGATCAGCGCGGAGGCCTCGCGACAGGTCTCCACCACGTGCCGGTCGACCGTGAAGCGGTGGATCGGCGACGCATGTGGGAGCAACCGGATCCGCTCCCACTCGGGAAGCACGAGGCCGAGGGCGCCGGTCTCCTCCAACGTCTCCCAGACGGGCAGCAGCCCTGGGCCGGCCGCCAGCAGCCGCACGAGCAGCTGTCGAGCCTCGTCCGGCCACGGCTCCGGCAGCGGCACCGCCTCCCGCACCAGCCGGGCGGCCGTCGCAGGAGCCAGGACCACGTCCCGCTCGGCTGCCTCGGCCGCAGCGCGTAGGAGGAGCACCGGGTCCTGGTCGGGACGGGCGCCCGCGTCCAGCACCACCTCCCCGGAGGCCAGTGCGACACCGGCGGCCACAGGGACCAGCCCGGGGCCGCGGTCGCCCGGCCGTGCGGCCGGGCGGGCGCGGTAGGCGTCGACGCGACGCCAGGTCAGTCGCGAGAGGTGGGTGATCCGCCGTCCCAGCTCGCGGACGTGTGTCTGCACCTCGACGGCGTCGCCGAGTCCGAGCGGCTCGGCCAGGTCCGCCCACGACTCCGGCCCGATCCGGTCGGTGGGCCGCCCGGAGGTCTCGTGGAGCAGGTCGCGGACGTCGAGCAGCGCCTGGCGCGACCGCTCGAGGTCCGCGTGCGGCACGTCCACCAGCCACGTGGCGACCAGGGCCTTGAGCACCGTGGTGTCGCGCAGGCCTCCCTCGGCCTCCTTGAGGTCGGGCACCGAGAGGTGCGCCAGCTCCCCGACCCGCTCGTGCCGCGACCGCACCAGCTCGCGCAGGGCGGGGAGTCGCTCCGGCGCATGCCGCCGCCATGCGGCCAGCATCGTCGTCCGCAGCCGGAGCGTGAGGTTCGGGTCGCCGGCGAGGTGGCGTACGTCGAGCAAGCCCAGCGCGACCCGCAGGTCCTCCTCCGACGTCGTCACCATCTGGGAGAGCGACCGCACGGAGTGATCGAGGCGCACCCCGGCGTCCCAGAGCGGGTACCAGACCTTCTCGGCCAGGGCCCCGGGCTCGAGATGGTCGTCGTGGACCAGCACCAGGTCCAGGTCGGAGTACGGCGACAGCTCGCGGCGACCGAAGCCTCCGACCGCGACGAAGGCGACACCGTGGTCGGGGCCTCCGGCGCCGTCGTACGCCGCCACGCACACGGTGTCGGCGGCATCTGTTCGGCTCGCGCGCTGGGCGGCCGTCATCGGGCGCCCAGGCCTTCGTCGAGTCGCGCCTCAACGCCCGTAGCGAGCTTCATCGGCCCTCCTGACGACATGAGTGTGCCCGGCCGCCACGAGTGGCGCGGCCGGGCACACCGGTGTGCTGCTGAACCTGTCGACCTAGATCGCGGCTCCGTCGCGGTCGCCGGTGCGCACCCGCACGACGGTCTCGACGGGGCTGACCCAGACCTTGCCGTCGCCGATCCGCCCGGTCTGCGCGGTCTTGACGATGATGCCGGTGATGTCCTCGGCGTCCCCGTCGTCGACGACGATCTCGATGCGGATCTTGGGGACCAGGGCGATGTCGTACTCCGCACCGCGGTAGACCTCGGTGTGCCCCTTCTGCCGGCCGTAGCCACTCACCTCGGAGACCGTCATCCCGGTGACGCCGAAGGTCTCCAGGGCTTCCCTGACGTCCTCCCACTTGTGCGGCTTGATGACCGCGGTGATCAGCTTCATGCGTTCGCTCCCTCGTTCTCGTTGGCGGTCCCTTCGGCTGCGCTCACCGGCGCGGCGGCCGTCGCGCCGGCTCCCCCGACCATGACCGTGCGACGAGCGCTGCCCGGGCCGATCTCGTACGCCGACTCGCCGTGCTCGGCGAAGTCGATGCCGTCGATCTCGTCCTCCTCGTCGACCCGCAGGCCGACGATGACCTTGACGATGCTGGCCACGATGAACGTCGCGGCTCCCGACCAGATCATGGCGACGATCACCACGAGCACCTGGACGACGAGCTGCGCTGCACCGCCACCGTAGAACAGGCCGGTGCTGGTGCTCAGCAAGCCGACGCCGATGGTGCCGACGATGCCACCGACCAGGTGGACGCCGACGACGTCGAGCGCGTCGTCGTACCCGAAGCGGTACTTGAGCCCGACGGCGAGGGCGCAGGCCGCACCGGCGACCAGGCCGAGGAAGATCGCGCCGACCGGCGACACCGCGCCACAGGCCGGGGTGATCGCGACCAGACCGGCGACGACGCCGGAGGCCGCACCCAGCGAGGTGCCCTTGCCGTGACGGATCTTCTCCACCGCGAGCCAGCCGAGGATCGCGGCGCAGGTGGCGACGGTGGTGTTGAGCCAGACCAGGCTGGTCTCGTTGAGGAACTGCTCGGCGTCGGCCTCCGCGCTGGCGCCGGTGAAGACGATCGAGCCGACGTTGAAGCCGTACCAGCCCATCCAGAGCAGACCCGCGCCGATCATCGTCAGCGTCAGGTTGTGCGGGCGCATCGGCTCCTTGAGGAACCCGATCCGCTTGCCCAGCATGAGCGCGAGCACCAGGCCCGCGACGCCGGCGTTGATGTGGACGACCGTGCCGCCGGCGTAGTCGATCGGCAGCGGGTCACCGTCGAAGAGCAGCCCGCTGATGCCGTTGGCGGCGGTGCCGAGGAAGCCGCCACCCCACACCATGTGGGCGATCGGGAAGTACGACAGCGTGAGCCACAGCGGCACGAACAACATCCAGGCCGAGAACTTCATCCGGTCCGCGACCGCGCCGCTGACCAGCGCCGCCGTGATGACGGCGAAGGTCAGCTGGAAGCCGACGAAGATGTAGTCCTGACCCGCGAGCCCGTTGAGCCCGAAGGTCTCGAACGGGTTGTTGATGACCATGCCGATGTCCTCGGAGCCGAACGACATCGACCAGCCCCACAGGACGTAGACGATGCCTCCGATCCCGATCGTTCCGAACGACATCATCATCATGTTCAGCACCGACTTGGAACGGCTCATGCCGCCGTAGAAGAGTGCCAGGGCCGGCGTGGTCATCATGATGACCAGGGACGCTGCCACCAGCATCCAGGCGTGATAGCCGTAGTCCATGGAACCTCCAGGAGTAGTTCTGGGAGGTGGTTCCCGCGACTGGCTGACGTCGTTGTCGATCGCGGCCCACCCGTTGGCAGAACACTCGACCGGCGAGGTTTCGTCGCACGCCGCTCCGTGTTGCGACGACGCAACGAGTGGGCGCCGTTTGTTACGGCTGTGTGAACGGGGCCCTCCGTCGGTTTACCCGGCTGCCCGGGTAAACCCTCGGTTGTCGGCCGAAGTATTGGCCGACAACCGCAAGCTTCCCCGGGCGGCCGGGTAAACCGACAGGGGCCGGACCGAGGCTGTCAGCCGAGCAGCGCGTCGACGAACGCACCGGGGTCGAACGGCGCCAGGTCGTCGGGCCCCTCGCCGAGGCCGACCAGCTTGACGGGTACGCCGAGCTGCTGCTGGACGGCGACGACGATCCCGCCCTTGGCCGATCCGTCGAGCTTGGTGAGGACCACGCCCGTGACGTCGACGACCTCGGAGAAGACCTTGGCCTGGACCAGGCCGTTCTGACCGGTGGTCGCGTCGAGGACCAGCAGCACCTCGGTGACGGGCGCCTGCTTCTCGATGACGCGCTTGACCTTGCCCAGCTCGTCCATGAGACCCGCCTTGTTCTGCAGGCGCCCTGCGGTGTCGATGATGACCGTGTCGGCGCCGCGCTCGACGCCTTCCTTGACCGCGTCGAACGCGACGCTGGCCGGGTCGGTGGCCTCCGCCCCGCGGACCACCTCGACGCCGACCCGCTCGGCCCAGGTCGCGAGCTGGTCGACGGCGGCGGCGCGGAACGTGTCGGCCGCGCCGAGGACGACCGTGCGGTCCTCCGCGACCAGGATGCGGGCGATCTTGCCGACGGTCGTGGTCTTGCCCGAGCCGTTGACCCCGACGACCAGCAGCACGCCGGGCAGACCATCGCCGGTCACCGCCAGGCGGCGGTCCATGGACGGGTCGACGAGCGCGACCAGCTCCTCGCGCAGCACCGCGCGGACGTCGGGGCGCTCGCCCTCGACGCGCAGCCGGGTGCGCAGGTTGTCGACCACCTGCTGGGTGGGCGCGACCCCCAGGTCGGCGGTGAGCAGGGTGTCCTCGATCGACTCCCAGGTGTCCTCGTCGAGTCGCTCGCGCGAGAGCAGCGCCAGGAGTCCTCGGCCCAGGGAGCCCTGCGATCCGGCCAGCCGCTGCCGCAGCCGGACCAGCCGTGAGGCGGTGCCCTCCGGTTTCTCGAGCGCGGGAGCCGGTGCGGCCTCCACCGTCGCGGCCGGAGCCTCGACTGCCATGTCGGCGTCCGCGCCGGGCTCAGGACGAGGCGGGGTGATGACATCGGTGCTGCGGCCCTCGACGGACGGGGTACGACGGCGACCTGACGTCAGCAGCCCGGCCACCAGGGCGATCGCCACGACGGCGATGCCGATGATCAGCGCGAGGGTCTCACCAGCCATGCGGGAATCCAACCACGGGCCGCGGCGGCGGCCCGATTCGCGGGGAGGACGTCAGCCGACGTCGGCGGCGTGTCGGCCCACGGGCCGCGGACCTGCCTCGCGATCTGCCGGCGCCGGGCCGGACAGCTCGTCGACGGGCAGCAGGTCGGCGGCCTCCGGGGGCACCGTCGGCAGGGCGTCGACGGACCTGCGCATCGCGTCGCCGAGCGCGGGGACGACGGGCAGCCGCTCACCGCGGTGGGGGAAGGCGACGTAGACGACGACAACGGCAGCAACCGCGACGATCACGATCATCGCGACGACGATGCTGGTCACGAGAGTCTCCTGAGAACGACGTCGGGGGTCTTCCCCACCCTGGCACAGGCCCGCGAGGCACCGCCAAACGTCGAGGTCGCGCGGCGTGTCACTCCAGGAGGCGCAGCAGGGCGGGCCGCGAGGAGGGAGTCCACAGGATGTCGCGCACTCGGTCGACGCCGCCGAACGGCCACGCCGTGGCGAGCGCGCGGACCTCGGCGTCGGTCACCTGCGCGACCAGCGCTTCGGGGAAGTCGCCCCACGGAACGGCGAACGGCCGGTCCCACATGCGGACGTCCTCGACGGGGACCGGAGCGGTGACTCCGAGCCGGTCGTGCCGAGCGGCGAGCAGGAGGTACACCTCCGCGAGCGCCGCCTCCCGTGTCGGCCAGCGCTCGGCCCGCAGCACCCGGCTCAGCGCCGGGGTCAGGTCTCCGGCGCAGGGGAGCCGGGCGAACGCCGTCCCGAACCACTTCACGTACGGCGCGTAGGTGCGCTCCATGAGGAAGGCCAGACGCATGGCGCTCTCCACCAGCCGGGCCCCGAGCAGTGCGGACCCGAGCTCATCGCCCGCGTGGCCGATCCGGCCGACGAGGTTGCCCTCGGGGTGCAGCTGCCCCCAGGCAGCGGCCATCAGGTAGAGCCAGACATCGCGCGGGTAGTAGGAGAACCGGTCGCGCAGCCGCTCCAGACCGATGTCGTCGTGGAAGACCTCGCCGGAGGTGAGCATCACCAAGGCCTGCTCGGGCAGCGAGAGCCAGTCCCGCGCAGTGAGGCCGGCGGCGAGGTCGACGCCCGGGTCGAGGCCCAGGAGGTCGCGGACGTAGTCGCGGATCGTGGTGACGGAGACCTCCGTGCGCCGACCCTCGAACAGCTCTGGAAGCACGTCCTCCAGGACCGCGGTGACCTCGCCGCGGCGTCCGTCGTCGGCGCGGAGGAAGAGCACGACCCGCGCCTCGAGGTTGTGGTCGCGCGACATCTCGTCGTCGAACCCCAGGACCTCCGACCCCCGCCCGAGCAGCGCCGCGGCGTGCGGCAGCCCCGGGAGGCGGCGCTCGAGCGCGGGAGCGACGTGCTGGACGTAGAAGGCCCGGCAGAGCTCCCGGCCCGAGACCTCGCCGACCACCGCCGCCCGCCGCTCAGGCGGACGCGGAGTCGCGAAGGCGCTGCGAGATCACCGTCGAGACGCCGTCGCCCCGCATCGTGACGCCGTAGAGCGCGTCGCCGACCTCCATCGTGCGCTTCTGGTGGGTGATGACGAGCAGCTGGGAGTTCTCGCGGAGCTCCTCGTAGATCTCCAGCAGGCGGCCGAGGTTGGTGTCGTCGAGCGCGGCCTCGACCTCGTCGAGGATGTAGAACGGCGACGGACGCGCCTTGAACAGCGCGACCAGGAAGGCCACCGCGACCAGCGACCGCTCGCCACCGCTCAGCAGCGAGAGCCGCTTGATCTTCTTGCCGGGTGGGCGGGCCTCGACCTCGACGCCGGTGTTGAGCAGGTCAGCCGGGTCGGTGAGGACCAGCCGTCCCTCGCCACCCGGGAACAGCCGGGCGAAGGTCTGGTCGAAGGCGCTCGACACGTCGGCGTACGCCTGGGTGAAGACCTCCAGCACCCGCGCGTCGACGTCCTTGACGATGTCGAGGAGGTCCTTGCGCGTCTTCTTGAGGTCCTCGAGCTGCTCGGTGAGGAACTTGTGCCGCTCCTCCATCGCCGTGAACTCCTCCAACGCGAGCGGGTTGACCCGGCCCAGAAGGGCGAGGTCGCGCTCGGCCGCCCGCAGCCGCTTCTGCTGCTCCTCGCGGACGTACGCCGTGGGCTCCGGCTCGGCCTCCCCCTCGGCGAGCGTGCCGGTGAAGGGCACGGGCAGCTCCGGCCCGTAGTCGGCGACGAGCCCGTCCGGCTCGAGGCCGAGCTCCTCGAGGGCGCGGTCCTCGAGCTGCTCGATGCGCATCTTCTGCTGGGTGCGGGCCATCTCGTCGCGGTGGACGGAGTTGACCAGCTCGTCGTGCTCGCGGGCGAGCTCGCGCAGCGCGGCACGGACGGCGAGCAGCTGCTCCTCGCGGCCCGAGCGGGCCTGCTCGACCTCGGCGCGCGCCGCGGTGGCGCGGTCGACCGACCGGTCCAGAGCCGCGAGCACCACCCGGCTGGCGGTCAGCACCGCCTCGGCGGCGCGACCCTCGCGGATCAGTCGCTCACGCCGCTCGGCGGCCTTCGCGCGGGCCTCCCGCTCGGCGGCGGCACTGCGATCGAGCTGGTCGGCGCGGCCGTGCAGGGCCCTGGCGCGCTCCTCGGAGGTACGCAGCGCGAGGCGGGCCTCCATCTCCGACTGCCGCGATGACCGGGCGGCCTCGACGAGCTCCTCGCGGCGGGTGGTGTCGGGCTCCTCGTCGGGCGCGTCCTCGGCCGTGCTGAGGCGGTTCTCGAGCTCGGCCAGGCCGGCCAGGTCGCGGTCACGCGCCTCCTCGGCCGCCGTGATCGCGTCGGTCACGCGCGCGGCCTCGGCTCGCGCGGCGCGGGCCTGGGAGCCGTACTGGCCGAGCTCCTCGGCCACGGCCGCCAACGTGGCGTCCGACTCGTGCAGGCGGGCGAGAGCGACGTCGGCACGCTTCTGCGCGTCCAGGCGCTCGGCCTCGACCCGCGAGGTCTCGAAGGTCAGCCGCTCGGCGGACGCGACGGCCTCGGCCAGGGCGGCCACCGACTCGTCGTGAGCGGCCTGGACCTCGATCAGGCTCGGCTGGCTGGACGATCCGCCGTGGGCGAAGTGGGTGCCCAGCACATCGCCGTCGCGCGTGACCGCGGTGACGTCGGGCAGCTCGGCGACCAGACGGCGAGCGGTGTCGAGGTCGGCGACGACGGCGACCTTGAAGAGCAGGCGGCCCAGCGCCCCGTCGAGCTCGGCCGGGGCATCGACCACGTCGACGGCGTACGTCGCACCTGCGGGCAGGCCCGGCCAGTCGCGCCCGTCGGCCGGCGCACCGCCGAGCAGGAGGTCTGCGCGCCCGAGGTCGGCGGTCTTGAGATGCTCCAAGGCGTCGACCGCCGCGGCTCCGTCGCGGACGGCGACGGCGTCGGCGGCGTTGCCGAGGGCACCGGCGACCGCCGTCTCGTAGCCCGGGCGGACCGTGAGCAGGGCGGCGACCGACCCGAGCAGGCCGGACAGGTCGTCGGACGCGGCCAGCAGGGCAGCCGCGCCGTCCTTGCGGCTGAGTCCCAGCTCGAGGGCGTCGCGACGGGCCGCGAGCGAGGCCCGGTCGCGGTCTGCCTGCTGGGCCTCCTCACGGAGCTTGAGCAGGCGTGCCTCGAGATCGTCGAGCGCCGCGACCGCAGCCTCGTGCTCGGCGTCGAGACCCTCCTCACCGGCATCGAGGCCGGCCACGCGGGTCTCGAGGGCCGTGAAGTCGCGCTGGGCGCGCTCGGCGCGGGCGACGGCCTCCTGGCGAGCCTGGCTCAGGCGCCCGACCTCGTCGGCAGCCGCGGCAGACCGGGACCGCAGCGCGTTCACCTGTCCGTGGAGCCGGGCGAGGCCCTCGCGGCGGTCGGCCGCGGCCCTCAGCAGGCCGGAGACCCGGCGCTCCTCCTCGGCGGCGGCGTCCTCTGCCGCGCGCTTGCCGGCCAGGGCCTGTTCCAGCGCGGTGCGCAGACCCTCGACCTCCACGCCGATGGCCTGCTCCTGCTCGCGAACCCGGACGGCTTCGGCCTCGAGCGCCTCGGGGTCGCGCCCGCCGGCCGTCTCGACCTCATGGGTGCCGGCTGCGTTGCGGACCCGCTCGTGGGCCAGCGACTGGGTGCCGCGCAGCCGCTCGCGCAGGCCGGAGAGCGCGAACCACGTCTCCTGGGCTCGGCTCAGCGCCGGCAGGTCCTCGCGCAGGGCCTCCTCGAGGGCCGCCTCCTTCTCGCGGGCCCTGGCCAGCGCGGTCTCGACCTCTGTGCGTCGCTCGACGAGGATCGTCTCGTCGGCCAGCTCCTGCTCGAGCGCGGTCCTGGCGGTGACGAGGTCGTCGGCCATCAACCGGGCGCGGGCGTCGCGCACGGTCGCCTGGACTCCTGCTGCCTTGCGGGCGACCTCGGCCTGGCGCCCCAGGGGCTTGAGCTGGCGGCGGATCTCGGAGAGCAGGTCCTGGAGCCGGGTCAGGTTGCCGTCCGTGGAGTCGAGCTTGCGGAGTGCCTTCTCCTTGCGCTTGCGGTGCTTGAGGACGCCGGCGGCCTCCTCGATGAACCCGCGCCGGTCCTCCGGCGTCGCGTGCAGGATCTGGTCGAGCTGGCCCTGGCCGACGATCACGTGCATCTCGCGGCCGATGCCGGAGTCGCTGAGCAGCTCCTGGACGTCGAGCAGCCGGCAGGTCGTTCCGTTGATGGCGTACTCCGACCCGCCCGAGCGGAACATCGTGCGGCTGATCGTGACCTCGGCGTACTCGATCGGCAGCGCTCCGTCGGAGTTGTCGATCGTGAGCAGCACCTCTGCGCGACCGAGCGGCGGGCGCCCCGACGTGCCCGCGAAGATGACGTCCTCCATCTTGCCGCCGCGCAGGCTCTTGGCGCCCTGCTCACCCATCACCCAGGCAAGGGCGTCGACGACGTTGGACTTGCCCGAGCCGTTCGGCCCGACGATGCAGGTGATGCCCGGCTCGAGCTGCATCGTCGTCGAGGAGGCGAAGGACTTGAACCCCTTGAGGGTCAGGCTCTTCAGGTACAACGCAGCTCCTTCTCCGACGGTCACAGCCCCACCCCCACGTGCTCGGGGCCACGTGGTGAGGCCCACGTGGTGAGGCCCAACTGGTAAATCCAGGGCGCTGGCGGGCGCGCGCATCGTCTCAGACACGTCGCCGGGGGAAGGCAGCCCGCCCAGCCTACGGTGGCGGGTCGCCAGGACCGTGGTCCGGGCAGCGTGTCGGCCCCGAGAGGTCGTCTCCGGGGTTCGTCGACGGTCTGCACCCTCCCGGGCCGCGCAGACCCCGACGAGCCTCCGGAGACGGCCGCTAGCGTGGGCTCATGGCCGAGACACCGCGAAGCCAGAACTTCCAGATCTCCGTGCCCGAGGGGGTGTCGGCGGGCGTGTGGGCCAACTTCGCGACCGTCTCGCACTCGCCGTACGAGTTCACGATCGACTTCGTCCGGCTCGACTTCGCGCATCCGACCGGCGAGGGCGGGCACGCCGGCCAGGTCGTCGCCCGGATCAACCTCTCTCCGCTGATGGTCACCCAGCTGATGGAGGCCCTGGAGGGCAACTGGCAGAAGTACGCCGCCCGCGCCCTCCCCCGCGACCTCGACGACCCCGGGCCGTACCCACCCGACTGACCCACTCGCCCGCCACGTTGGGATAGTCCCTGACGTTTGGGTTGCACGGACGGGCGTTTTGCAACCCAAACGTCAGGGACTATCCCAAATGTGGCGGGACTTAGAGGATGGCGCCGGGGTTGAGGATGCCCTGGGGGTCGAGGGCGTCCTTGATGCGACGGGTCAGGGCCATGACGTCGGGGCCGAGCTGGTCGGGCAGGGCGGCCTTCTTGGCGCGGCCGACGCCGTGCTCGCCGGTGATCGTGCCGCCGAGCCGGATCGCGGCGGCCATGATGTCGTCGAAGGCCGCGCGGGCCCGCGCCTCGGCGGCCGGGTCGCCCGGTGGGTAGACGATGATCGGGTGGGTATTGCCGT
This sequence comes from uncultured Actinomycetota bacterium, assembly GCA_963723195.1. GTDB lineage: Bacteria > Actinomycetota > Actinomycetes > Propionibacteriales > Nocardioidaceae > Nocardioides. Next base: position 146,128 of record CAVRPU010000015.1, on the reverse strand, counting down.
CGCCCGCGTGGGCGACGACCGGGATGTCGACGGAGTGCCGGGAGGCGATCGCCTCGACCTCGGCCAGCAGGTCGGGCAGAAGCGGCACCGGGACACCGACGTCCTCCAGCAGGAGCGAGCCCTTCGCCTCGGTCGCGGGGAACGCCGCCCGTCGCGCGGCCACGAACATCTCGCCCTCCTCGGCGTCGTCGGTCACGAACACCTCCGTCGCACCCGCCGCTGCGCACGCCTTCTCCATGATCGCCACCTCCTCGCCGCGCGAGGTCCCCGGCGCGTCGGACTGGGCGACCAGCAGCGCTCCTGCCTCGCGGTCGAGGCCCATCGGCCGGTGGTCCTCGACGGCGTTGACCGACCATCGGTCCATCAGCTCCAGCATCGACGGGCGCAGGCGCCGGCGTACGCCGACGACCGCCTCGCCGGCCGCCACCATGGAGGGGAACGTCGCCACCAGGGTCGAGCGAGCACCCTGCGCGGGCACCAGTCTCAGGATCGCGCGGGTCACGATGCCGAGCGTCCCCTCGCTGCCGACGAAGAGCTTGACCAGTGACAGTCCGGCGACGTCCTTGATCCGCTTGCCGCCGAGGGTCACCAGCGTGCCATCGGCCAGCACGACATCGAGCCCGAGCACGTAGTCAGTGGTCACGCCGTACTTCACACAGCACAGGCCGCCTGCGTTGGTGGCGATGTTGCCGCCGATCGAGCAGATCTCGAAGGACGACGGGTCGGGCGGATACCACAGCCCCACCTTCGCCGCTGCCGCCTTCACCTCGGCATTGAAGGCTCCCGGCTCGACGACGGCGACCTGGCAGTCCGGGTCGATCCCGACCGCACGCATCCGCTCCAGCGAGACCACGATGCCGCCGTCGACCGCCGTCGACCCTCCCGACAGGCCGCTGCCGGCGCCGCGGGGGACGACCGGCACGCCGTGCTCGCCCGCCCAGCGGACCGCCGTCTGCACGTGCCGGGCATCGTCCGCGCGGACGACGGCCACCGGCACTCCGGCGGCGGCGTCCCGGGACCAGTCGTACCGATACTTCTCGACCGCGTCTTGATCGGTGAGCACGACGCCAGCAGGCAGGGATGCCGCCAGGGTCGACACTGCGTCCGCGAGAGCGCCCATGCGCTCATCGAACCATGCAGGCAGGCCCCGATGCCTGGAGCGTCAACGGCCGAGATCCACGTCGGAGACGATCGCGTCGGCGTCCAGACCGACCGTCACGAGGCCCTCGAGCGCGGCCAGCGCGTCGGTCGATGCGCGCTTGGCCCGGCGCCCGGCGTACGGACGGCCCAGCGGGTCGTTCGGCTCGGTCGGCGGATTGGTGCCATCGGTGGGCTCGGTCGGAGAAGCCGTCGGGGTGGTCGGGTCGGGGACCGGCGACGGCTCGGGGCTCGGCAGAGCCACCGAGGCGCGCAGCGCGGCTGCCTGCTCGGCGAACCAGGTCTTCAGTACGGTCAGCGACTCGCGCGACAGGCGGCGTGCCCGGTCGGCGACGACGACGACCTGGAACGCTGCGGCAGCCGTCCGGCAGCCGGTGCAGCCGGCTGTCACCGCCATGGACCGGTTGTTGGGGCGAACCTCGGACTGGCCGGACAGCACAATCACCTGGACGGAGAGTGCCGAGCCAGTGCAGCCATGGCAGTTCTGCGTCCAGGCGACCGCGGAGTTGTCGAGCCGAGCCAGGCCGCCGGCACGCGACGCGTAGACGATCTGCAGCGCGGTGCTCTCGCCGACGCATCCATCGCAGTCCGCGGACGTGGTGGCCGCGGCATCGGACTTCACGTCCCAGTCACGTGTCTTGACCTCGTCGAAGGCCGCGTCGCTGACGACGGTCTGGGCCGTGGTCGGCTGGGCGCTCGCCAGGAGGTCGAGGTTGCGCGGGTCGGGGTCCGGGTGCGCGCCGGGTGACGCCGACTCGAGGCTGGCGACGAGCAGGACAGCGACGACGACGACGTACGGCGCAACCGAGCGAAGCTTCATGGCGAATCACCCATCTGGACGAAGTTGTCGGCGACGGCGGCAGCGATGTCGACGAGGCTGTCTCGGGTCGCGCGGCGCAGCGAGGACATATCGGTGAGGGCTCCTTGCTCCAGGGCGTCGTCCCAGGGGACGGTCACCACGTGCTGGCACCGCTTCTCGAAGTGCCGCCGCATCAGGTCCGGCGGCGCGGCGCCGCGGCGCTGCGCGTTGACGACGACGACCGCACGAGCGACGAGGTCGTCGAAGCCATGGGCATCCATCCAGTCCAGGGTGAGAGCGCCCGCGCGGCCGCCGTCCAGGCCCGAGCGGACCACCAGCACGACCTGGTCGGCCTCGGTGAGCAACCCCTGGTTGGCGCTGTCCAGGATCCCCGTCCCCGTGTCGAGGAGGATCAGGTTGTAGAACTGGTCGAGCAGGACGACCAGCCGGTGGTAGTCCTCCTGGTCCAGCGCCATCCCGATGCGCGGGTCGTCGTCGGATGCGAGGACCTCCAGGCGCGACTCGGCCGCCTGCGACGTGTAGGAACGCAGGGTGGCGTAGTTGGTGATCTGCTCCAGGTCGCGCAGCACGTCGGTGATGGTCCTGTCATGAGGCGGTGCCACCCGATGGGCGAGGTTGCCCGCATCGGGGTTCGCGTCGACAGCGATGACACGGTCCCCGCGGAGCATGGCGAAGGTGCTCCCCAACGCCAACGAGATCGTCGTCTTGCCCACCCCGCCCTTCCGGCTCATCACGACAACGCGTCGCGATCCCGAGATCGGGGTGCGCAACCGGCGCTCGAGCTCCGCGCGTCGCTCCTCCGCCAGGCTCGGGCCTGGATTGAGGAGGTGGCCGCTGCTCTGGTACACGGCACGCCGCCAGCCCCTGCTGGGCACGGGGACCGGCGGGGCGTACATGATGGCGTCGGTGAAGTCCGCAGCGGACAGGACGGCGGGTGGCACGGCCGCGAGGCGTTGGGCGTCAGGATCTTCGGTGCTCATGCTGTGCTCCTTCCCGCTGGCTTGGGCCGCCGCGGCCCGCCCGCGCACAAGCGCGACGAGCGTGCCGGCCGTACGCCACAACACGACCGTCATGCCTGCCAGCGGGACCAGGATCAGTGCGATCGACACGACGGCCAGCGCCATGGCTGCCCAGTCGCGGCGCTGCCAGGCCAGGTCGAAGACCAGTTGCTGCAGCTGGATGCCTTCGCGGCCGGCGGCGACGAAGTCCGGCAGGTTCCAGATGGCCCACAGCAGAGCAGCCGTGAGCAGGGGCACGACGACCAGCACCCAGCCGGTCACGAACCGGCGCGCCTGGGGCCTCAGCTCGGTGACGCGTGGATCGGGAGGCTGCCCCGGCCGGAGCGAGCGCAGCACCGGTCCCACCCTGGCGAAGAGGTCAGGCACGCCGGCCAGGTCGGACAGGACGTAGTAGCCGTCGAACCGGACCACCGGGATGAGCTGCTGCAGCATCTGCAGCTGCAGGCCCAGCGCGGTCAGCAGCCACAGGCCGCTGCCTGTGGCGACGTAGAGGAGCGCGAACGCCACGACGGTGATCACGTTGAAGTAGAGGCCGCCGAGATCGGTGCGCACCCGGCCGGCGCGTCCCAGCCGGTAGGAGTCGGTCACGTCGGTGTAGAAGGCGGGGAAGACGATGTAGATGCCGACCCCGATCTCGCCGGGCTCGGCGCCGCCGTAGCGGCAGGCCGCCGCGTGGCCGAGCTCGTGCACCACCGCTGACACGACCAGCAGGCCGTAGATGATCAGGGCCGTGGTCGGCGTGGCGAACACCTGGGTCACGGCTTGCCAGAAGTCGCCGCCCACGACCAGGGCAACGTCAGCGACCACGAGCGCCACCAGAGCGGCGACGACGACCGGTGGCCAGAACAGCGGCCGCAGGATCCTGGCCACAGCCTGAGTCCGGTCGGACGGGAGGAGGGTGGCCTTGAGAGTGAGGGCCAGCAGCGGACGCGCCCGCACCGGGCGGGTCGGCTCGTCCGCCTCGTCCGGCAGCACCAGTCCGAGCGGCTCGAGACGGGTCCTGACGAGGTGGTCCAGCCCGTCGGTCGTGAGTGTCCGGCCGTATCTCGCGCTGACGGCCGCGGCGACGTCGGCCGCTGGCCGGGACGGGTCGACGTGGATGACGACGAGGTGGAGCAGCTCTGACAGCTGGACCACCTGGTCGTCGGCGCGCCGGACCAGGTACGTCGGGTCGCGCATGCCCGAGCCCTGGACCTGCCCGAGCAGCTCGAGGCCGAAGGCCTGCCGCCATCGAGCCTCGTCGGCCTGCGACGAGGCGGCGCGGTGATCTGCAGTATTGGGGTTCATCGCTCTGGTGTGCTCTGGGTGTCGGAGCGAAGGGCGGCGGGCGCGCCAGAGCAACACACCCGCCGCCGGATCTCGATCAGGGCATCTGGACCCCGGCGAGGTACTGCATCGCGATGGCGTTGGCCTGCGAGTTGATGCTGGCGGCGTTCACGGAGATGGCGAGGTTGACGCCTACGACGTTGACGACGTTCACGCACGCGAACTGACAGCTCAACGTCTCGCGACGTGGCAGCGCCACGGCCGTCTGGGCGTCGAGGTCAGCTAGGGATACCTCGGGTCGGATCATTTCCGTTCACCCCCTTTCTCCGGAGTTCGGCCGTCGAGGCGTGGCCCCCGCAGCTGGGGGGCCACGCGCGACGGATCAGCCCTGCGTGACGACGATCGCCTGGACAGCGGAGCTGTTGGCCAGCGATCCCAGCGACACTGCGTTGACTGCCAGCGACGAGTTGGTCGCGTAGATCGCGGCCCAGTTGTTGTTGCCGAAGCCGAAGTTGAGCGTCTCCCGGGTCGGAAGCAGCTCGGTGTGCTCGGCCTCGAGCTCGGTGAAGTTGATTTCCCGCATGGTGTTCACCTCCCCCCGTGATGCGGTGTGCAAGAGGACATGGAACCCACCAGGGGCGTGACGCCAGCGTGACAACCTGCTCCGATCACGCCGGCGGTCTAGACCGCCGGGCCCTGGTCACGCGGATGTGGCGATGATGGGAGGCTCATCCCTGCCGGCTGCAGGTCCACCCTGTCGGCGATCGATCGATCAGCTGACTGCGTGGTCTCCAACCGGGAGGGGGACGAGCGTCGGGGGAGGCTGGTCATGCCGGAGCGCGAGAGTGTGTCTCGCCCTCGCGCCTGCCTGCGCCTTCTCGGGGGTTGGCAGCTCGTCGTCGACGGGTCCGACCTGCGGCTGAGCCACCGGGAGCAGCGGCTGACCGCCTTCCTGGGACTGAGCGGCGAGCGGGCGCGACCCCACGTCGCCGGTCAGCTGTGGCCCGACAGCACCGACGAGCGCGCTCTCGCCAGCCTGCGCCGGGCCGTGATGCAGACCCAGCACGCTCGTCCGGGTCTGTTGCGCGTCGACCGCGCCTTCGTCGGGCTGGACCCGGACATCGAGGTCGACGTGGGGGAGGTCCGTCAGGCAGCCGGGGTCTCCGAGCTGCCGGAGTCACGCGAAGAGCAGTCGCGCCTGCTCACGCTGCTCAGCGGTGACGAGCTTCTGCCCGGCTGGTACGACGACTGGGTCCTCGCCGAGCGCGAGACTCTGGCGCAGCTGCGCCTGCGTGCCCTCGACCGGATCTCGCGGCAGGGGCTGGACCGCGGCAACCTGGTGCTCGCCATCGAGGCCGCCCGGTGCGCCACCGACATCGAGCCCCACTCGGAGGCAGCCTGCGAGGTCGCCCTTCGAGCCCACCTGGCACGAGGGGACCTCGCCGGCGTGGTGGCGGAGTTCCGTCGCTATCGCGAAGCCACCTGGGACCACGTGGGGGTCGCTCCGTCCGACCGGATCCTCGCGCTGGTCCAGTCCGCCGTCGGGACGACGGGTGTCGACGATGCCTCCCCCGCGCAGCTGGGGCCGCCGCCTCCGCCGCCCGTTCCGCCGCCACCCTCGCCGCCGCTGCCGCCTCCACCGGAGCCCACGCCGGCGCCAACGACCCGGGAGTCGACCGTCCAGCCCGACGTCGCCGGCATGCCGACCCACGGTCCGGCTCCGGAGGAACCCGCGACCGGGGGCAACGCCCGTGTCCTCGCCGGGCTGGTCGGCGCGGCGGTCCTGCTGCTCGCCGTGTCCCTCGTGGTCGCCATGGGCGGCCTGGATCGAAACGGGAGTGGTCCGGAGGCCATCGCGCGGACGACGGCACCGATGGACCTGAACGCCGGCCTCAATGGCTCATCGAAGCATCTCGACCGGCTCGGTCAGCAGCTCAGCGTCCAGCCGGCCGGGGTTCTTCCCGGCGTGGCCCGGTTCACCGTGAGTGCGTCGTCCCTGCCGGCGCCGATCCAGCTCACGGTCAGGAGCGCCACGGGTCCCCTCATCGTCCGGACCCTCACGGTGACGAGCAGCGACGGCCGTCGGGTCGTCCTGGACGGCCTGCCCGCCGGCTGGTCCCAATGGAAGGCCACGTCGCCGGACGTCGATCCCGTGTCCGGCCGGGTGTGGGTCCCGCCGCCTTCCTCTCCCTCCCCCACGCCCTCGCCCACCGCGGATGCCGCCCCGCCGCCACGGCCCAGCCCGCAGCCCAGCCCGACGCCCCAGCCCACCCCCGACCCCAGCCCCGACCCCAGCCCCGACCCCAGCCCCGAACCCAGCCCCGACCCCAGCCCCGAACCCAGCCCCGACCCACCCAGCCCCGACCCACAGCCCAGCCCACAGCCCAGCCCCACCCCTCAACCCACTCCCAGCCCACAACCCAGCCCACAGCCCAGCCCCACCGGACAGCCCACCGACCCCGGCACGGTGGCACCGCCCCCGGTGGGGTGAGGAGGCCGACCATGTCCGAGAACACCAGAGCGTCCCACCTGCGGGGGCCGTCACTGTTCGTCGCGCTCCTGCTCGTCACGGCAGGTCTGCTGATCGTGACCCGCGCCGCCGACGCCGCACCGGTCGCCGCGTCGTACGCCGGAGAGAAGGCCCAGCGGTGGTCGGGCTACCGCATCCCCCCCAACGGCAACGCCGACGGCCGCTGGATGGGCGGCTACCTGGTCGGGGACACACCCGTGTTCGTGGTCACGCCGACCAAGCGCCCGAACCGAAAGGGCTACGCGGCGGCGCACGGCGTCGCGGACTTCCGCGAGTCCCGAGGACCGTCGCGCGGGGCGACCGCGCGGGCGGCCTGGGTGCTCTCCAAGTACGGCGGCTACCGGGACGCGCTCCAGGCAGCCGCTGTCGATGCTGTCGTCTACCACCTTCTCGTGGGCGGTCGCTGGCGGATCGGGCGCGCCCGCGGGGCGGCTCGGATCCGGCACTGCAGCGACCCTGCGTCGGTGCGCAGGTTCGCCAGGATCATGCTGGACCAGTCGCACAAGTTCGCCGGCGCCTACCGGGCGACGATGTCGGCCACGAGCGCGGACGTGGGCGGCACCATCGAGGCGACGGTGACGGTCACGGGCGGCCACGACCGGCCCGCAGCCGGGCTCCCGGTGACCCTCAGCATGCCCGGGCTCGCACCGGTCGAAGGAGTGACCGGTGACGACGGCCGGGCCGTGGCCCGCTTCCCGGCGTCCCAGCGCGGCTGGCATGAGGTCACGGCCAGCGTCGGCGAGGTGCCCGAGCACCACCTCCTCGTCCGCGAGCCGGTCAAGCGGACACAGGCCGCAGCCGCCGAAGGAGGCGTCCGGCGCACCGTGACCGCCAGCACCCTCGCCGCCGTGCGGGGTCCGCAGACGTTGACGCTGCAAGCCACCCCGGACAACGCTGACGGTGGGCGAGCAGGCCGCCGTCACCGCCGTGGTCGCGGGCGACGGCAGCCCGCGCGCGGCCACGGCCACGCTGCACGGGCCGTTCGCCTCCGCGTCCGCGGCCACCTGCTCCGGCCCGTCCGCGGGCACCACGACCGCGACCGTGACCGGTGACGGGAGCTATCGCGCTGCCCGCGCTCATGCCCTCGGCCGGGGGCTTCTACGCCTGGCGGGTCGCGTCGACGGCACCGCCACCAGCCTGCCGGTGGCTGCGTGCGGCGCCGTCACCAAGGTCCGGGCCCGCACCACGACGACGGTCGCAGAGCCCAGCCCACCGCGCAGGGTGGGCGACAACGTCCCGGTCCAGGTCACCGTGTCGGGAGTGCCGTTCTCGGCGCCGGTCAATGGACCGTCACGCTCTTCGGTCCCTATGACAGTGCCGAAGGACAGGCAGCGACGATCAGTGCTCGACGACCGCCGCAGCGCCGGTCTCCTTCGTGCACGCCGGAAACGGCACGTTCTTCGCACCCGTCGATCTCAGATCACGGACCCGGGGCCCTACTACGCCTGGCAGAGCGATCGATCACCGCGGGCGACCTGTGGCTCGGCTCCGAGTCGCCGTGCCTGGACGCGGGATCCGACGATGACCATCGTCCCGTGACGGCGTGACCAGGACCGGCGTCGTTCGACGACCCTCCGTCGACCTGGCACGGTCGCGGGGGCAACACCGCGGATCAGGCGGGTTGCATCTCCTGCATCGATGCGCTCAACGACGCCGTCTCGAGCTCGATCAGCGCGGCCGCATGGGCCGCGGTGAGCCTGTCGTTCTCCTCCTGCAGTCGCAGGACGAGAGACTCGAGCTCGGCCACCCGGGCGCGCAGCCGACTGTTGTCGACGGAGTGCCGGGTGGGGATGCGCAGGTCGCTGTCCAGGTATCCGATCAGCGCCTTGGCCATGTAGTGAAGCCTTCCGGAAGTCGGGGGAAGCCCAGGAACGTGGGCACCTTCAAGAGTCCCACCAGATCCCGGCCTGGTCAATCCGGCCCGGCCAAAACTGTGCGGCGCCGCCGGATCCGCGGGACGGGCTGGCAGCGAGCGCAGAAGAACGACGAGCGGTTCATGAACGAGGTACGCCGGATCGGGGCACCGCATCGGTCGCAGGGCAGACCTTCGCGGCCGTAGGCGTGCAACGACCGGTCGAAGTACCCGGACTCACCGTTGACGTTGACGTAGAGCGCGTCGAAGGACGTCCCGCCCTGCGCGAGCGCAGCCGTCATCACGGCCCGCGCGTGGCCGAGCACGGCGCTCACCTGCGGCCGCGTCAGTCGGGTGCCGGGCCGGTCACCGTGCACCTTCGCGTGCCACAGCGCCTCGTCGGCGTAGATGTTGCCGACACCTGAGATGAGGGTCTGGTCGAGGAGCTGGCGCTTGATGCCCGACGGGCGGCGGCGCACCCTCGCCACGAAGGCGGCGTCGTCGAACTCCGGGTCGAGCGGGTCGCGGGCGATGTGGGCGATCTCCGACGGCAGCTCCGCGCCGCCGGTCGAGACGAGCAGCCCACCGAACATCCGCTGGTCGACGAACCGCATCTCCAGGGTCTCGGCCTCCGGCGCGGGACCGTCGAGCACGAACCGCACCCGCAGGTGCCCCTCGTCGGGGGTTCCGGGGTGCTGCAGCAGCACCTGGCCGCTCATCCCGAGATGGCCGAGCAGTGCGTCGTCGTTGTCGAGGGCCAGCCAGAAGTACTTGCCGCGGCGGCGCGCGGCCTCGAACCTGCGTCCCACGAGAGCGGCGGCGAAGCCCGTCGACCCCCGCGGGTCGCGGCGCACCGGCCGGGGATGCAGCACCTCGACCGTGCGGATGGTCGCGCCGACAACGTGCCGGGCCAGGCCGGCGCGCACGACCTCGACCTCGGGAAGCTCGGGCACGAGGCTGGTGCTCAGCCCGCCGACTGGTCGTCGGCAGCCTCGTCGGCAGCTCGGGCGAACATCTCCTTGTTGACCTCGTCGGCCATGGCGGCCGCGGCCGGGTCGGAGACGTCGGCGAAGATCTCGCCGTACGCCGTCTCGGCCGCGAGCTGCTCGGCCTCCTTCTTCGACCGGCCGATGCCGTGCCCGTAGAGCTGGTCGCCGACACGCACCTGGGCGGTGAACGTCTTCATGTGGTCGGGGCCCTCGGACTCGATGAGGTAGTCGGGCACGCCGAGCCCGCGCATGGCCGAGAGCTCCTGGAGCGAGGTCTTCCAGTCCAGTCCGGCGCCGAGCTTGGCGGCCGCCGCCATCAGCGGGTCGAAGAGCAGGTGGACGACCGGCGCGGAGGCGTCGAAACCGCCGCTGAGGTGGATGGCCCCGATGACCGCCTCGACGGTGTCGGAGAGGATCGAGGCCTTCGCCCGGCCACCGGTGGTCTCCTCGCCGCGCCCGAGCATGACGTGGTCACCCAGACCGATGCCCCGCGCGACCTCGGCGAGGGCCCGCGCGTTGACGACGGCGGCCCGGAGCTTGGCCAGCCGCCCCTCGGACAGGTCGGGGTGCGAGCGGTAGAGCGTCTCGGTGACGACCACGCCGAGCACCGAGTCGCCGAGGAACTCGAGGCGCTCGTTGGTCGGCAGCCCCCCGTTCTCGTAGGCGTAGGAACGGTGCGTGAGGGCGCGGTCCAGCAGCCCAGGATCCAGGACGGGATCGCCGAGCTGCTTGCGGAGTTCCCCGTAGTCGGTCAGCGGACCGTGGCCGGCGTCAGAGGACCTGGCGACGATCGGCGCGGGCGCCGTACTGGCCGCACGTGCCGCAGGCGCGGTGCGGCAGGTGCTTGGCACCACACGCAGGGTTGGCGCACGTCACGAGGGTCGGCGCGACGGCCTTCCACTGCGAGCGACGGTGACGCGTGTTGCTGCGCGACATCTTCCGCTTCGGGACTGCCACTGTTCTCTCCTTGCTCGGGGTGGTGCCGGTGTCTTGCTCAGGTGCTCTGCTCGTCCAGCTGCTGCAGGGCCTGCCACCGCGGGTCGATCGCCGCCTCGTGACCATGATCAGGGTCGTCCGCGAGCCGGGCGCCGCACTCGACGCACAACCCGGGACAGTCGTCTCGGCACAACGGCTGGAACGGCAGTGCGAGCACCACCGCGTCCCGCAGCAGCGGCTCGAGGTCGAGCAGGTCGCCCTCGAGTCGCCCGGTCTCGTCCTCGAGCTCGTCATCACCGTGATCACGAGCCGAAGCCTGCTGGTCGTCGTACACGAACAGCTCCTGCAGATCGACCGTGACCTCGTCCTCGATCGCCTCCAGGCACCGCGCGCACTCCCCGACGAGCCCGACCGTGGCCGTCCCCGTCACCAGCACACCCTCCATGACCGACTCGAGGCGCAGGTCTAGCTCGACCTGTGACCCTTCGGGGACCTGGAGGACTTCGATACCGAGATCTGCCGGCGCGTCCACCGACCGTGTCACCTGACGCTGGGACCCCGGGCGGCGGCCGAGCTCGCGGGTGTCGAGCACGAGCGGCGCTCTCGGGTCCAAGCTGTTCAGGTGGATCACTTCCGGCGTGCGGGCACAACAGATCCGGACCAGGGTATCTGTCGGTCCCCGCCGCGCCAAAACTCTGAGCCCGCCGGAGCGCGGTAGCGCGTGCGGGCGAGCCGTCTCGAGATTCAGCCGCGGGTGGCCAGCCGCTCGGTGAGCAGGTCGAGCACGAAGCCGGGCACGTGGGGCGACACGTCGCCGCCGTACGCCGCGACCTCCTTGACCAGCGAGGACGACACGAACCCCTGCGTCGGGCTGGCCGGCAGGAAGACGGTCTCGACTCCCGGGGCCAGCCCCGCGTTCATCTGGGCCATCTGCAGCTCGTAGTCGAAGTCACCCCCCGAGCGGAGTCCCTTGACGATGGCCCGGACGTCGTTGTCGACGCAGTAGGTGGTCAGCAGGCCGGTGAAGCCGTCCACGCGCACGTTGTCGAGGTGCTCGGTGGCCCGCCTGAGCATCGCGAGCCGCTCCTCGACGTCGAAGAGCCGGCTCTTCGAGGCGTTGACGCCGATGGCCACCACGACCTCGTCGAAGAGCCGCGCGGCCCGCGTCACGATGTCGACGTGCCCGTTGGTCACCGGGTCGAAGGTCCCCGGGCACACCGCTCGGCGCATCGCTCGGCTCCTCGTGTCGGGTCGCCTCGTCGTCGGGTCGACGGACGTGCGTCGAGCGTAGCGGCGCTCCTGGTCTAGGCCGTCGCATCGGCCGCGCGGCTGTCGGCCGCGTGACCGAACCAGAGCGCGGTGTCGCCGTAGCTACGGTCCTTCTCTGACGTGTAGCCGTCCGGCCACACCAGCGCCGGACCCCGCGCCGAGCGCTCCACCACGACGAGCGCCCCGGGCACGAGCCAGCGGTTGCGCAGCAGTGCCTCGAGATCGGCGAGCACGTCGGTGTCGGGGGTCGGGTAGGGCGGGTCCAGGTAGGCCACGTCGTAGGGGGCCGTCGGGTGCCGACCCAGCGTCGTGAGCACCGAGGTGGCCCGGACGTCGGCCTTGTGGAAGCCGAGCGACTTGGCGTTGGACTCGATGAGGGTCGCGGTACGCCGGTCCTGCTCGACCAGTGAGACGACACCGGCTCCGCGCGACCACGCCTCGAGACCGACGGCCCCGGAGCCGGCGTACAGGTCGAGGAAGCGGAGCCCGGACAGCGAGCCGCACCAGGCCTCGATCGCGGAGAACAGAGCCTCCCGAACCCGGTCGCTGGTGGGTCGGGTCGCGGCGCCTCGGGGCACGGCGATGCGCCGCCCGCCGGCCGTTCCCCCGATGATCCGCGTCATGCCGGCCGGGTCCCCCACGGCCGCTTCATGACTTCTCCATGAATCCAGACTGTCTGGAATGCTCCAAGTCGTCCACCGCCTCACGTAGCAACCCGTGCTTGCCGAGGTCGGGGTCGGCCTCCAGCAGGGCTACGGCGTCCTCGCGCGCAGCGACGATCGTGTCCTCGTCGCGCAGCACCCGGAGGTTCTGCAGCCCGCTCCTGAAGCCGGACTGGGTGGCCCCGAGGACGTCGCCCTCGCGCCGAAGCTCGAGGTCGACCCGGGAGAGCTCGAAGCCGTCGCTGGTCGCCGCCACCGCCTCGAGGCGCGCCCGGGCGGGACTGCCGGCCTCGGCCTGGGTCACCAACAGGCACAGCCCCGGGAGTCCGCCGCGGCCCACCCGTCCGCGCAGCTGGTGGAGCTGGCTGACCCCGAAGCGATCGGCATCGAGCAGCACCATGCCGGTCGCGTTGGCGACGTCGACGCCGACCTCGATCACGGTCGTCGAGACCAGGACGTCGATCTCGCCGTCGCCGAAGGCCCGCATCGTGCGCTCCTTCTCCTCGGCGCCGAGCTGGCCGTGGAGGACGGCGACACGTAGCCCCTGCAAGGGGCCCTCGTGGAGAGCGACCGCGACGTCGGTGACGGCGGACAGGCTGCCGGTGACGGCGATGATGGTGCCGTCCTCGTCGACGTAGACCGCATCATGCTCGCCCTGCTCGGCCTGGTCGCCCGCGATCCGCGGGCAGACGACGTAGACCTGGTGCCCCTTCTCGACCTCCTCCCGCACGCGCCCCCACACCCGGGTGATCCACGACGGCTGCTCCGCGAGCGGCACCACGGTGGTCTGGATCGGCGCCCGGCCCGCCGGCAGCTCGGTCAGCGTGGAGACCTCGAGGTCGCCGAACACCGTCATGGCGACCGTGCGTGGGATGGGGGTCGCCGTCATCACGAGCACGTGGGGCGGCATCAGTGCCTTGTCGGCGAGTGCGGCCCGCTGCTCGACCCCGAACCGGTGCTGCTCGTCGACGACCACGAGGCCCAGGTCGGCGAAGGAGACCTTCTCCTGGAGCAGCGCGTGGGTGCCGACCACGATGCCGGCCTGGCCCGAGGCGATGTCGAGCATCGCCTGGGCGCGCTGCGCCTTCGACATCGACCCCGTCAGCAACGTCACCGTGGTGGACTCCTCGGCGCCGCCCAGCATGCCGCCGGCGGCCAGGTCGCCGAGCAGCGCCGTGATCGACCGGTGGTGCTGTTGGGCGAGGACCTCGGTGGGGGCGAGCAGCGCCGCCTGACCGCCCGAGTCGATGACGCGGAGCATGGCGCGGACCGCGACCACGGTCTTGCCCGAGCCGACCTCGCCCTGGAGCAGCCGGTTCATCGGCCAGGACCGGGCGAGCTCGGCGAAGACCGTCTCGCTCACCTCACGCTGGCCGTCGGTGAGCGGCCACGGCAGTCGCTCGTCGAACGCCGCCAGCAGCCCGCCCTGGTCACCGGCGCTGGGGCGGCCGCCCAGCTGCCGGTAGAACGCCCGGCGACGGGCGAGCACGAGCTGGGTCACCAGGGCCTCCTCGTAGCGGAAGTGCTGACGAGCGCTGGTCACCTGCGCGTAGTCCTCGGGCGCGTGGATCCAGTCCAGGGCCGTGCGGGAGTCGGGCAGACGGTGTTTGCGCCGCAGCTCCTCGGGCACGACGTCGGGGACGTCGTCCAGGACGCTGCGCGCGAAGGTGATGGCTCGCTGGAGGTCCCACGAGTCGACGCCCTTGGTCAGTGGGTAGATCGGGAACAGCCCGCGGATGCTCTCCTGGAGCTCGCGCGCCTCGGAGTCCTGCTCGGCGCTGGCGCCGAGGACCAGCATCTTGGGGTTGGTCAGCTGCCACTGGTCGCGGAAACGGCTCACCGCGCCGGTGAAGACGCCCGTGGTGCCGACCGCGAGCTGTCGAGCGTGGAAGGCCGCGATGTGCTGCTTCTGCGAGAAGTACGACATCCGCAGGCTGGGTCCGTCGGTGCGCAGCACGGTCTCGACGCGGTAGGCCATCCGGTTGGTGCGACGGTCCTTGTAGGCCTTGGTCTCGCAGTGGCTGATCTCCCCCACCACGGTCAGGAGCTGACCCTCCTTGAGGTCGCCCACCGTGGTGAGCTCGGCCGTCTTGAGGTAGCGGCGCGGGAAGTGCCTCAACAAGTCGCCCACGGTTCGCAGGCCGAGGCCGTCGACGACCTTCGTGCGCTTCTTCCCCTGCTCGGGGATCAGCGTGGCGATGGGCGAGTCGAGGGTGATCACCTGACGCTCCTTCCGTCCGGCCCGTGCGTCGTGGTCACTCGACGCTGACCAGCAACGGGTACCGCTCCTGGCCACCGTCGTACACCACGACGTCGACAAGGGGGTGCCCCTCCTCGACGAACGCGCCGCAGCGGCGGGCGAGCTCGGCTGCTCCCTCCTCGGACCCGCCCACGATGGTGACGAGCTCGCCGCCGCCCCCGAGGAGGCGGGTCAGGACGTCGGTGGCGACGGCGAACTGGTCCGTCCCGACGACCACGAAGTCGCCCTCCAGGACCCCCAGCACGTCGCCGGGCTCGCACGGGCCGGCCATCGTCATCGCCGCGCGGGCGGCGACCGTGACCGCGCCGTGGCGTGCGTGCCGCGCGGTGGCGGTCATCTCGAGCACGTCGGAGTCGAAGCCGCGGCCCGGCTCGTGGACCGCCAGCGCGGCGAGTCCCTGGACCTGCGCCACGGTCGGGATCACCGCGACCCGCAGCCCGTGGTCCGACTCCGCGGTGCGAGCGGCGATCTCGGCGGCCCGCACCGAGTCGGCGTCGTTCGGCAGCACGACGATCTCTGCCGCGCCGCACGCCGTGATGGCGTCGAGCAGCATGCCGGCCGAAGGCCGGTTGCCGGGACCCCCGTCGACGACCGTGGCCCCGGCCTCCTCGAACAGCTCGCGCAGCCCGGGGCCGGCGGCGACGGTGACGATCCGCCGTCCGCTGCGCTCGGGCTGGCGCGCGCGAGCCGCCTCCGCCTGCTCGGCGAAGTGGGTGACCCGGATCCGGTGCGGACGGCCGGCCCCGATGCCGGCCTCGACGGCCGCGCCGACGTCGTCGACGTGCACGTGGACGTTCCACAGTCCCTCGCCACCGACCACCACCAGCGAGTCGCCGAGGCCGGACAGTGCCGCCTTGAGCCCAGGCACGCTGACGTCGGGCGCGTCGAGGAGGTACATCACCTCGTACGCCGGCCCGCCCTCGACCAGCGCGTGCGTCCCGGCTCCGGCCGCCACCGGGGTCGGGATGTGGTGGGTGCCGAGGGGTGCGGTGACCGGCGTCGGCCGCCGCCCCGTGAGCACCGTCTCGGCGGCGTCCAGGACGACGCTGAGACCGCGGCCGCCGGCGTCGACGACACCGGCGTCGGCGAGCACCTGGAGCTGTTCGGGCGTGCGCGCCAGGGCCTCCCGGGCACCGCGGGCAGCCTCGGCGAACACGTGCCGGGCCCGGGCTCCCGGCGTCGAAGCGTGGGCCAGGGCGGCGTCGGCCGCGCCCCTGGCGACCGTCAGCATCGTGCCCTCGACCGGCGTGCCGACGGCGTCGTACGCCGCGTCGGTGGCGCGCTCGAGCGCGACGGCCATCACCCTGGCGTTGCGCTCGTCCGGATCGGCCACCGCGATGCTGTGGGCGATGGCTCCCAGCATCTGGCTGAGGATGACGCCGGAGTTGCCCCGTGCTCCCAGGAGCGCGCCCTTGGCGAAGGCGGCGAGCGCCGCCTCGGCGTCGGCGCCGCCGGCGGTGGCCTCGCGCAGCGCGTCACGCGCGGCCGAGACCGTGAGGAACATGTTCGTACCGGTGTCGCCGTCGGGGACCGGGTAGACGTTCAGCGCGTCGATCTCCTCGCGCGCGGCGCCGAGCGCGTCGACGGCGACGTCGACGAAGCGCGCGACGACGTCGAGCGAGACACGGTGCCCGGGCATGGCGTCACAGGGTAGTGCGTGTGCCGGTGGCAGGCTCGCTCCTCCGTCGCGATCCTGCCGCGCTCGGAATTTCTCGCCAGGCGGGGGTTCGGATACTCTTGGGCGGTTGCCCGCTCGCCCGTCCGGGAGAGTGCGGGCCCTCGATCTCAGATCCCGACCTGTCAGGAGTGCACGGTGGCTGCCGTCTGCGACATCTGCGCGAAGAAGCCCATGTTCGGCAACAACCGACCCTGGTCGCGCAAGATCACCAAGCGTCGTTTCGACCCCAACATCCAGCGCGTCCGCGCCACGGTGAACGGCAGCCCGAAGCGGCTCAACGTGTGCACCTCCTGCCTCAAGGCCGGCAAGGTCACTCGCGCCGCTCGATAGTCGGCCCGGCCGTCTGACCGGTCACCGGGTCTCGATGCGCCCGTCTCAGTAGTGCGTCCAGCCCGCGGGGCCGTCGTACTCCTCCCCGTCCAGCGTGACGCCCTCGCCCGCGCGTACCTCGCCGACGACCAGCCAGCCCTCCGGCACCGACCCGACCCCGGGGAAGGTGGCCAGCAGCGCGTGGTCGTCGCCGCCGCCGAGGATGAAGCGCACCGGGTCGGCCCCGAGTGCGGCCCCGACGGCCTCCAGGGGCTCGGGGATCGTGAACGCCGCGCGGTGCAGGTCGATGGCGACGCCCGACGCGGTCGCGATGTGGCCGGCGTCGGCGACGAGCCCGTCGGAGACGTCGATCATCGCGGTGGCGCCGGCGTCGGCGGCGGCCGGTCCGGCGTCGTACGGCGGCTCGGGCCGACGGTAGGCCTCGACCAGGACGCGGGGCGACCGGAAGCCGCGACCCAGCACGGCCAGACCGCCCGCAGCCCAGCCCTGCCGGCCCACCAGCGCGACGACGTCGCCCACCTCGGCACCCGAGCGCAGCACCGGCGAGACGGTGCAGGCGCCCAGGACGGTGACCGCGATGACGACCTGGTCGGACTGCGTCAGGTCGCCACCCACCACGCTGGCGCCGACTAAGGAGGCCTCCTCGGCGAATCCCTGGGCGAACTCGAGAGCCCAGGCCACGGGGAGGTCCGCCGGGGCGGCCAGGCCGATGGTCAGCGAGCTCGCCCGCCCGCCCATCGCGTTGACGTCGGAGAGGTTGGCCGCGGCCGCCCGGTGGCCGATGTCGGCCGCGGAGGCCCAGTCGCGCCGGAAGTGCCGGCCTTCGACGAGAACGTCGGTGGAGACCACCACGTGACCGGTGCGCACCCGTAGCACGGCGGCGTCGTCCCCCGGCCCGACCAGCACGTGCTCACCCTGGTCGAAGACCCGGGTGAGGGCGGCGATGAGGCCGAACTCGCCGGTGTCGCCCAACGTCTGGCCCACGGTCGGATCGACGGTCGGATCCAGGCTGTGGTCGGAGGGGTTCGCCATGCGTCCATCCCACCAGACGAGTCACCGGCGGGGGACCATCGGGCGCGGTGGCCGCCTTCCGGCACGCGCGCGAGGCGCGGTAGGTTGGCGTGCGTCACAGTCCCGGACCACCCGAGGAGCCCTCCATGGTCGTGCAGGCCTACATCCTGATCCAGACCGACGTCGGCAAGGCCGCCGACGTGGCCAAGGCCATCGCCGCGGTGAAGGGCGTCACGATGGCCGAGGACGTCACCGGCCCCTACGACGTGATCGTGCGCGCCGAGGCCCGCAACGTCGACGAGCTCGGCAAGCTGGTGGTCGCCAAGGTGCAGACCCTCGACGGCATCACCCGCACGCTCACCTGCCCGGTCGTCCACATCTGACGTTCTTCTGCCGACGCCCCGCGCCCGCCCGGGTGCGGGGCGTCGCTGCGTCGAGTCGCGCCTTGGGTCCGTCGAGTCGCGCCTTGGGTCCGTCGAGTCGCGCCTTGGGTCCGTCAAGTCGCGCGTCAACGCGACGAGGACAACACCAAGCCGCGACTCGACGGACTCGGGGCGCGACTCGACGGATCTCAGGCGCGACTCAACGAAGGCCGGTGTCGCGGGAGAGGGCCAGCTTGATCAGCCGGTCGACCAGAGCGGGATAGTCGAGCCCGGTGGCCGCCCACATCCGCGGGAACATCGACAGCGGGGTGAAACCCGGCATCGTGTTGAGCTCGTTGATCACCAGCGAGCCGTCGGGCATCAGGAAGAAGTCGACCCGGGCCAGGCCCTCGCACGACACCGCCTCGAACGCCCGGGCCGCCAGCGCGCGCACCTGCGCGGTGGTGGCGTCGTCGAGATCGGCCGGCACGTCGAGCTCGGTGTGCTCCTCGGGGAGGTACTTGGCGGCGAAGTCGTAGAACTCGTGCTCGCCGCCGATCCGGATCTCGGCCGGCACGCTCGCTCTCGGGCGGTCCGTCGAAGGACTCGAGGACGCCGCACTCGATCTCCCGGGCACCTTCGGCCGAGACCTCGACGAGCACCTTCGGGTCGTGCCGCTGCGCCTCGGCGACGGCGGCGTCGAGCTCGGTCGCGTCGTGCACCTTGGAGATGCCGATCGACGAGCCACCGCGAGCGGGCTTGGCGAACACCGGATAGCCGAGGGCCTCGACCCGAGCCCGGCAGCCGACGGGGTCGAGGCGCCACTCCCGAGCGGTGATGGTCACCCACGACAGCACCGGTAGGCCGGCCGCGGCGAGCACGACCTTCAGGTAGGCCTTGTCCATCCCGACCGCCGAGGCGAGCACACCGGCGCCGACGTAGCGCACCCCGGCCATCTCGAGCATCCCCTGGATCGTCCCGTCCTCGCCCCAGGGTCCGTGCAGCAGCGGGAACACCACGTCGACCTCCCCCAGGGTCCGGGGCGCGTCAGCGGGCTCGGACACCACCAGGTCGGTGCCGGTCGGCACGCGCGCGAGCGAGACCGAGGCTCGCCCGCCGTCGACCTCCGGAAGCTTGTCGGGGTCGTCCAGGGAGAGCCGGTCGGTGTCGCCCGACTCGAGCACCCAGCGGCCGTCGGCGGCGATGCCGATCGGCACGACGTCGTAGGCCGTCCGGTCGATCGCCTGCAGCACGCTGCCGGCGGTGACGCACGAGATCGCGTGCTCACTGGAGCGTCCGCCGAAGACGACGGCGACGCGGGGCTTGGGGGCGTCTGGGGCGGGCATCGCCACGACACTAGCCGGTTCATAGAGTGGTCCCATGACCGCCGAGCCGCGCCCGCTGTCCCCCGCGACGACGGCCGTCACGGCCGGCCGCCCCGAGCACGTGCCCGACGCACCGCTCAACACCCCGATCACGATGGCGTCGACGTACGTCGCCGGCGGCGACCTGGAGTACGGCCGCTATGCCAACCCGACCTGGACCGCCTTCGAGGACGCCCTCGGTGCCCTCGAGGGCGGACGCTGCCTCGCATTCTCGTCCGGCCTCGCAGCGGTGGCCACCGTGTTCGACCTCGTCGGCCAGGACGAGAAGGTGGTCGCCCCGCGGCACGCCTACCACGGGTCCGTCGCACAGCTCGCCGACCTCGAGTCGCGTGGCCGCCTGACCAGCGTGCTCGTCGACTCCGCCGACACCGATGCGATGGTGAAGGCCTGCGACGACGCCGCCCTGGTCTGGATCGAGTCGCCCACCAACCCGGCCCTCGAGCTGGCCGACATCCCGGTGATCACGGAGGCGGCCCACGTCGCAGGGGCGTACGTCGCCGTCGACAACACCTTTGCCACACCGCTGCTCCAGCGCCCCCTCGACCACGGCGTCGACCTGGTCGTGCACTCGGCGACCAAGTTCCTCGCCGGCCACTCCGACGCCGTCCTCGGCGCGATCGTCACGCGCAACGACGAGCTGTACGCCGTGATCAAGCAGCGGCGCGACATGGTCGGCGCCATCCCCGGCACCCTCGAGGCCTGGCTGGCCCTGCGTGGCCTGCGCACGCTGCACCTGCGTGTCGAGCGGGCCCAGACCAACGCGCAGGAGCTGGTCGAGCCGGCTCGAGAGGCACCCGGCCGTCGAGGAGGTGCGCTATCCCGGGTTCGGTGCCATCGTCGCGGTCGTGCTCGACGGCGCCGACCGCGCCGACCTGCTCACGCACACCACGCGCCTGTGGGTGCACGCCACCTCGCTGGGCGGCGTCGAGTCGACCTTCGAGCGCCGACGCCGCTGGCGCACCGAGGCCGTCACCATCCCGGAGGGGTTGATCCGGATGAGCGTCGGCATCGAGGACGTCGAGGATCTGTGGGCCGATCTCGAGCAGGCGCTTGACGCTCTCCCCTAGTGTCCTGTCAGGTCGATCCATGCGCATCAACCTGACAGGACACTAGGCGGGCGGCTCCGATGCGGCCATGTCGGCAGCCTCGAGCAGGACGCGCGCGAGGTTCGCCGGCTGGGTGAGCTGGGGCCAGTGGCCGCCGCCGATGTCGACGTACTCGACGTCACGGAGCGCGGCGACCTCGGGGAGGTGGCCGCCCTCGACCCACTCGCGGAGGTCGGCGACGGAGTACTCCGGGCAGACCATGGTGGCGGGCACGTCGAAGCGGCGCTCGTCGCTCAGGCGCACCGGGTCGGTCAGCACGTGTTCGGGTGCGGGGATCGCGTCGGCGTAGAAGCGCGCGAGCTGCTCGTCGTCGAAGTCGCGCACGTTCGCCTCCTCGCCGACCTCCGGCCAGTCGGGCATGGCCACCTCACCGTTCTCGGCGGTGAGGCCGGCCAGCAGCGCCTCCCCGTCGGCCGAGGGGAAGCCGCCGACGTGGACGATCCGGGCGACCCGGTCGGGGCGTGCGTCCAGCGCTTGGTGCGCGATGCCGCTGCCGATCGAATGACCGACCAGCAGCACCGGACCCGTGCACGTGTCGATCGCCGTGACGACGGCGGCGACCTGGTCGGCGAGGCGGACGCCGGACCGGTCGGCGTCCTTGCCCTCCATGCCCGGCAGCGTCAGGGCCTGTACGCGATGGCCCTGCGTCCTCCAGGGGTTCTCGGACGGCACCCCACGACGAGCCGTGCAGCCACGCACCGGGCACCAGCACCACGTCCATGAGGCCTCCCTCGTCCGCGGACGTCCACGAGGCCACCGACGTTAGCAAGGGCGGACCAGACCGGCACGCGGCTGGCGTTGACCGTGCACGCCCCCGGCGCGACGCTGGAAGCCTGCCCCGGCTCGGGGACGTGGCACAGGAGGACGCGATGACTTTCAAGGACGTGGTCGTGCTCATCCCCGGGATCGGGGGATCCGCGCTCAGCAAGGACGGCGACGGAGATCTGGTCGTTCACCGCCGGAGCCGCCCTGCGCGGCGTGCTCAGCCGCGGGCGGCACCGATCAAGCAGCTCGCGCTCGACGGCGACGACCCGGATGCCGACGACCTCGGTGACGGCGTCGTGGCGACCCGGCTGCTGCCCGACTTCCACGTCGTGCCCGGCCTGGACTGGCGGATCGACGGCTACGGCGACGCTTCGCCGAGCAGGCTCGTCGCAGCGGTTCGGACCTCGTGCCCGGGCCAGAACTTCTTCGAGCTGCCCTACGACTGGCGCCGCGACAACCGGGTCGCCGCGCGAGCGCTGGCCCGGCGTGCGGCCGGCTGGCTGCAGGGAGTGGCGCGACGCATCGGGCAACGCCGACGCCAAGCTGGTCCTCGATCGGCCACTCCATGGGCGGCATCGTCGCGCGGCTCTTCCTCGAGAGCGCGTACGACGAGCTGGACCGCTGGGCACGGGCCGAGGGATGGCGCTACACCCGTCGCTGATCACGCTCGGCACGCCCTACAGCGGCTCGGTCAACGCGGCCGAGTTCCTCGTCAACGGGTTCAAGAAGGGGTGGGGGCCGTTCACGATCGACCTGACCGACACGATCCGGTCCTTCACCTCGGTCTACCAGCTGCTGCCGTCGTACCGCTGCCTGCAGGGCGACGCCGGCGCCTGGCTCAACCTCGACGAGGTCGACTGGACGGGCAGCGGCGTCGACCAGCGACCGGCTCGTCGAGGCGATCACGCTGCAGCGCGACCTGCGCGCGCCCGTCGACGCCCGGCTCGCGACAGCCGACGTCGCCCGGGCTACGACGTGCGCCCGGTCGATCGGCGACTTCCAGCGCACCCGGTGGGCGCTGCACCGGTCCGGCACCGGCGCGGCATCCACGGTGCGGGCCGATGTTCGCCCGCGCCGCCGGGGAGGACGGCGGCGACGGCACCGTCGCCCAAGGTCTCGGCGTCTCCGCACGAGTTCCTCGACGGGCTTCCAGCGAACGCGGTGTTCATGAGCCAGCGGCACGCGTCCCTGCAGAACGACGACCCGGTCCTCGACCACGTCGGTGGGCTGCTGCGGCGCACCGCGCTCGACGCCGGTCGACGTCTTCCCCGCCGGCCGACACGTCGGTGGCCCTGGAGGTCGAGGACGTCACCACCGACGAGCCGCTGGTCGTGCGGGCCCGCAACGCCGCCGGCCTGCCCGCTCACCGGCGTCCCTCGACCCGCTCGCCGGGCGGCGACCCCGTCGCCGCTGCCGCTGGTGCCCGCCGCCGACGGCTGGCTCGAGGCGAGCGCTGGACGCCCTGCCCGAGGGCGACTACCGCGTCACCGTCGGCGGCGCCGGGCACCCATGCCGGTCACCGACGTGGTCAGCGGTCGTCGACGTGTCCACGATCGGCTGAGCGGCGTGGCGACTCCCTCCGGGCGCGCCGCTCGACGTCTTCGACCTGAGCGTCCTCGACGCCGGCAGCCACGTCTGGCTGTCGGCGCAGCTCGTCGCAGGGCTCGGTGTACGGCGTCCCCCGCGACCGTCGCTCACCTGGTCGCTCGGCGGAGCCGACGCCGGACCCATCCGCGTGGCTCGCCGCGGCCGTGCGGCTCGCGCGTCGCGAGGCCGGCGACGGAGGCGCCTCGCCGTCGGGCGGCAGCTGCACGACCTCGTCTTCGGCGTCCCCGACGTGGCCGCCCTCTTCCAGCAGACCCGCGGGGCCGCCGCCTCCCGGGGGGCGCAGGTCCTGCTCCGGCTCCTCGCTGGCGCCCGCAGAGCCTGAGCAGCGTGGCCCTGGGAGATGATCGTCGACCCCCAGCGGCCCGAGCAGTTCCTCACCATGGCTCGCGACGTCCACGTCGTGCGCGCCGGCCGGGCCCGCACGTACGCCGTCCGGCTCCGAGCCGCTCGAGCCGCCGCTCAACCTGCTGATGGTGCATGTCGAGCCCGTTGCGCGAGGGCTCGGGCGCCGACGAGGCGCCGTTCGACCTCTACGAGGAGAAGCGCGTCGTTGCTGGGCGAGCTGCGGCCGCTCGAGGAGCGAGGGCCTGCTGCGGATCGAGGTCGAGGACCGGCCGACCATGGAGCGGCTGCGCGAGCGGATCGGCCGGCAGCGACGTGGCTTCCACCTGCTGCACTACCTCGGTCACGCCCAGCCGGCCGGCCTGCGGCTCGAGCAGCCCAACGGCCGCGGCGCGCTCGTCGCAGAGCCAGCGCCTCGGCGCGCCTGCTGCAGCAGATGCCGGACCTCGGCTCGCCGTCTTCGCCGGCTGCGAGACCGCTCGCGCCCACCAGGACCCCGGCGACAGGCGTCTGGCCGGGACCGTTGTCGATCGCCGACCACTGCGTCCGCGACGCGTGCCCGATGGTGATCGGCATGCAGGCCGTGCTGCCGTTCGGCACCGAGCGGCTCTTCACCCGCTTCTTCTACCAGGCGCTGACCGCCGGCCAGCCCGTCGCGGAGGCGCTGCGCCTGGCCCGGCTCGCGGTCGCCGACGACGTGCACACCGGCGGCGACGCTCGTGAACTGGTCGGTGCCCGCCCTCTTCGTCGGCGGCAGTCTGCCCGGGCCGGTGATCGGAGCCCGAGCTGCCAAGGCGGAGCCGATCAAGCGACACGCCGCGGATCGCCCTGCGACTCGGCGTGCGCCAGCGCGACCTGCGCTTCATCTCGCGGCTCACCGAGCTTCGCGAAGCCGTCGACGTGCTCTCCGAGCGCAGTCCCGGCCCGGCTCCTGCAGGTCGTCGGGCCTCCCGGGCACGGGCAAGTCGTCGTTCCTCGACCGGGTGCTGGAGGAGCTCGACGACGACGTCCTGCATCCTCTCGGTGAGCGCCGGCCAGCTGCTCGAGAAGGATGACGCCGCTCGGCGAGCTCTGCGACCTGGTGCACGGTCTCCTGCTGACGCGCCAGGTTCAGGCGGGTCGCACGGCGGGCGCCCGGGACTCCCAGGACTGGTGGGACAAGCGGCTGCTCGAGGAGCTGACCGAGGTCCGGCTGGCCCTCGTGATCGACGACGCCGACGAGCTGGTGGGCGAGCGGGGCGGCCGGGTCGTCGCCGCCCTCGCAGCCCTTGCTCCAGCGCCGCAGCTCGGGTGCGCGTCGCGGTCGCCGGCGAGTCCGAGCTCGCCAGCCCTGACCGCCGGCCTGTCCGGGCAACGAGGTACGGCGCATCCAGCTGCAGGCCCTGTCGTGGCCCGAGGTCTGGCAGTGGATCCGGCGCAACCTGCCGGTGCTGACGAGCTACCGCGAGGAGGACCTCGCGAGGCTTCTTCTCCGACCTCAGCCATCTCGAGCAGTGGGAGCAGCTGGCCACCGAGCTGGAGGGAGTCGGCAACGCCGTCGCCGGCGATCTTCCCGACCTGGTCGACGCGGGTCGCCTGCCCGCCTGCCTGGTCCGGGAGAGACCGGCACCGCCGCCCGTCTTCGGCGGCGACGTGGCGACCCAGCCGGCCCTGACGCCCGCAGAGCCCCGACTCAAGCCGGCTTGCCGGCACTCGGCGTGCGCTCCGGGTCGCCGTGGCCGGCACGCACACCGAGGGCCGGCAGGCCGAGTTCAGCCGGGCAGTGACGCGGCTCGCGGCCGAGCACTGGGTGTCCGGGCGCGTGGTGGCCTCCGAGGTCCGGCGACTCGGCGTCGTCCCTCGGCGAGCTCATGTCGCTGCCCTCCGCGTTCGGCGAGGGCGTCGCCGACTCCGGCGGACATCGTCGCGCTGGATGGAGCAGGCCGCCGACGCCGACGTCGTCGTCCTCGACTTCGGCAGCACGGAGGTCGACGCAGGGATCGAGCAGACCACCCGTGACCTGGTCGATGCCGGGCGGCTCGTCATCGCCGCCGGGGGCAACTCCCAGACACCGACGTATCCCGCGTGGCTCCCCGGCGTGCTGGCCGTCGGCGCTCTCGAGGGACGGTGCCCCTGCGGCGTACTCCCCGTACTTCGCCGCGGACCGCAAGCCGGACCTCTACACCGATGGCCAGGCGACCGCGAGCGCCGTGAGCCAGCTGTTGGGTGACCTCACCATCCAGGGAACCTCGGTGGCTGCCCTCAACGCCGCTGCGGCGGCGATCCTGGTCTGGGCGACCGACCGCGGTCAGGATGCCGACGACGTACGCCGCGTCCTGATCGAGCACCGCGCGCACCACTGGCGCCACGATGCACCCCGCGTCCTCGACCTGACCGAGGCGTTGAAGGTGACCCGCCGCGACCTGGTGCTCGACACCCTGCAGGTCGAGGCGGTGGAGATGTCGCAGGTCCTCGCCGAGACCGGGCTGAGACCGGAGGTCGCCGTGCCCCTGATCGACGAGCTCGTGGAGCAGGGCGGGTCTCGCGCAGCACGGTCGGCGGCGTCGAGGTGCTCGAGGATCGCGTGGGCCCGGCCCAGGAGTACGACCGCCTGCGGAGCACCCGACCAGTCAGGCTGGGACCGCACCCGCGAGATGGGGCGAGTGGTCAGGCGCGCCGGCGACCTCGCCCGCAGCGGGCGCCTCACCGCCGAGAAGGTCCAGTCCCTCTGGGCCAGCGGCCACGACGGTCGTCGCGTCATGGCGCTCGGCGCCATCGACGCCCGGCCGGAGCTCGCCTCGCTCGACATCATCGTCTCCGGCATCGTCGAGTCCCGGTCGGCCTTCGAGCAGTACCACGCCCTGAAGGCCGGGCTGGCGCTCGCGCCTTCGCTCGACGACGCTGACTACGCCAGGCTCCTGGAGGCAACCGAGGCTGCCGCCAGCGTGCGCGACCTCAAGGGCACCGACCGCATGACGCTGATCAGGAAGCTCCGAGCCCTGAAGCCGACGCCACCCTGACCCTGCTCAGCCGGCGTGCAGGATCGATCAGTCCGTCTCGGCCTTGGTGTCGCGGGCGATGAACGCCTCCATCATGTCCTTGGCCGTCTGCTTGCCGGCCACGACGGCCTCGACGTGCTCGGCGATCGGCGCGTCGACGCCCGTGCGCTGAGCCAGCGCGAGCAGCGACGAGCAGGACTTCGCGCCCTCCGCCACCTGACGGGTGGAGGCGTAGATCTCCTCGGTGGTCATCCCCTTGCCGAGCTTCTCGCCGAAGGACCGGTTGCGTGAGAGCGGGGACGAGCACGTGGCGACCAGGTCGCCCAGGCCGGCCAAGCCCATCAGGGTCATCGGGTTGGCGTCCAACGCCATCGCCAGCCGCGCCGTCTCCGCGAGACCGCGGGTGATGACCGAGGCCGTCGTGTTGTCTCCGAAGCCGAGCCCGACGGCCATGCCGACGGCGAGGCCCACGACGTTCTTGTAGGCCCCGCCGAGCTCGCACCCGAGCACGTCGACCGACGTGTAGGGACGGAACGCCGGCGAGTGGCACAGGTCCTGGATCCGTTTGGCCACCTCCTCGTCCGCACAGGCGACCACGGACGCCGCGGGCTCGCGACGAGCGATCTCCGGAGAGAGGTTCGGGCCACTGAGCACCGCGATGCGCTCGGGTCCGGCGCCGGTCACCTCGGCGATCACCTCGCTCATCCGTTTGAGGCTGCCGAGCTCGACGCCCTTCATGAGTGACAGCAGCACCGCGTCCGGCTCGACGTACGGCGCCCACTCCGTCAGGTTTCCGCGCAACGTCTGCGAGGGCGTGGCGAGGACGACGACGTCGGCTCCGCGCAGCGCCTTCTCGACATCGTGGGTCGCGGACACCGTCGGCGGCAGCTGGATGCCCGGCTGGTAGTCGGGGTTCTGGTGCGTCGCGTTGATCGACTCGGCAAGCTCCTCGCGTCGTGCCCACAGCACCACGTCGTTGCCCGCGTCGGCGAGGACGATCGAGAACGCCGTTCCCCAGGATCCGGCGCTGAAGACTGCCACCTTGGTCATTGCTGCTCCCTGCCGTTCCTGCTGCCGTTCCTGCCGCCGGGCCCGCCGTTGGGCGCGCCGTTGGGGTTGCCGATCTGCTGCTTGCCCGAGGCGCTCTGGTCGAAGCGAGCGGTCGGGGCGGGCTCGCCCCGCAGCTCGACCACGATCTCGGTGATGGCCGCCATGATCCGCTCGGTGGTCTTGGCAACGACCTCCGAGGTGACCGGCACGGCCAGCAGGTCGTCGAGCACGACCGGGTCACCCGCCTTCAGGGTGAGGTGCTTTCGGGGGAGGACGTCAGGCCTCTTCGAGTACGGCGGCAAGATGTCCTGCGCACCCCACTGCCCCACCGGGATGACCGGGCACCCGGTGGCCAGCGCGATGCGGGCCGCACCGGACTTGCCCGTCATCGGCCACAGCTCCGGGTCGCGGGTCAAGGTCCCCTCGGGGTAGATCACCACGCACTCGCCGTCGTTCACGGCTGCGACTGCGGCAGCGTAGGCACCGCCGGCGTTCCGGCTGAGGCGCTCGACCGGGATCTGGCCCGCCGACCTCAGGAAGCCGCCGAGCAGCTTGTTGCTGAACAGGCTCGCCTTGGCCAGGTAGCGAGGCACCCGCCCGTGGTCGTAGACGAAGTGCGCCATCGTCAGCGGATCGAGATGGGAGATGTGGTTGGCCACCACGATGCAGCCGCCGGTGGCGGGGATCTTGTCGCCGTCGATCCAGCTCCGCGAGGCCAACGGGATCAGCATGGGCTTGAGGATCGTGGCACCCACCAGGAATGTCCACGGACGGTCCTGGCTCAGTTTGCGCACCCGCACGCGACCCCTGCCTTCCGTCGACGCTGCTGTGTCGGTGAGCAGGCTACCCGCGTGGAAGGATCGACGGCGATGCAGACACAGTTCGTGGGGCTCGTGCCCGTGAAGTCGTCCGAGCGCGGCAAGTCGCGGCTCGTCGGCGTGCCCGCCACCGGACGACGTGCCCTTGCCCTCGCCTTCGCCCTCGACACCCTCGACGCGGTGTGCGCGACGCCCGGGGTCGCCTCGACGGTCGTGGTCACCGCCGATGCCGAGGTGGCTGTGCAGGCCCGTCGTCGGGGCTGCCTCGTCGCGCCCGACACCGGGAACCTGAACGGGAGCCTCCGCGCTGCGGCCGCGGCGTACGGCGGCGTGCTCGTGGCCGTCTGCGCGGACCTGCCGGCGCTGCGGCCCGACGACCTCGCCGACGCGCTGGCCCAGGTGCGGACGGCCTCGTCGTGCTACGCAGCCGACCGCCACGGCACCGGCACGACCTGCTATGCCGGACCGGTCGAGATGTTCGACCCGAGGTTCGGACCTGGCTCCTCGGCCGCCCACGAGGCGGCCGGTGCGGTAGCCGTCGTCGGTGACCTGCCGACCCTGCGGCACGACGTCGACACCGTCGACGACCTCCTCTACCTGGCCGAGCGCGGCATCCTCGGCCCCCACACGACAGCCGCGTTGGACGGGATCTCCTTGCCCTGCCGCGGCTAGGAGATCCCGGACCGGGCCCGGGGACGACGAGATGGCGGGCCCCCGAGGGGACCCGCCATCTCGTGGTGGTGCGTCAGGACTTCTTGGCGGTCTTCTTGGCCGGGGCCTTCTTGGCCGGTGCCTTCTTCGCCGGCGCCTTCTTGGCCGCCGCCTTCTTGGCGGGAGCCTTCTTGGCCGCCGTCTTCGCGGTGGTGGTCTTCTTCGCCACCGACTTGGCCGCCGGGGCCTTCTTCGCCGGCGCCTTCTTGGCAGGCGCCTTCTTGGCGGGCGCGGCCTTGGCCGTGCTCGTCTTCTTGGCCGGAGCCTTCTTCGCGGCTGCCGCCTTCTTCGCAGGAGCCTTCTTCGCGGCCGTGGCCTTCTTGGCCGGAGCCGCCTTCTTCGCCGGAGCCGACCTTCTTCGCCGGCGTCACCGCCGCGAGCGTCAGCTTCGGCAGCTTCTTGGCGCCGGAGACGACGTTCTTCAGGTCCTGTCCCGGAGTGAACTTCGGGACGGCCTTCCTCTTGGTGCGGATCCGCTCCCCCGTAGCAGGGTTGCGAGCGAAGCCGGCAGCCCGGACGCGCTTCTCGAACGAGCCGAAGCCCGTGATCGCGACCTTCTCGCCCTTCGCGACCTCTCGAGTGATGGTGTCGAGGACGGACTCCAGCGCGTGTGCCGCTGCCTTCCGGTTGCCCTCGTATCGTGCGGCCAGCGCATCGACCAGTTGTGACTTGTTCACTAGCTTCCCTTCCAGTGAAGAGTGTTTGAGCCGGGCCCCTGCCCGGCTTTCCCTTGCACGCTAGGCATTTGCGGGCGCGGCCACAATCACCACACTCCGTCGGAGCGGGAGTTTTTCCTTATTTGGACGGGTTTTCGCCCGTTTCGGGCCTATCAGGCCATCGTGCGAGGACGGTACGACGGCCTCGTGGCCTCGAAAGCCGCGATGTCCGCGTCGTGCGAGAGCGTGATGCTGACGTCGTCGAGCCCCTCGAGCAGGCGCCAGCGCGTGTAGTCGTCGATGTCGAAGCTGTCCTCGACAACGTCGGGCCCGTCGCCGGCCCGCACGGTGCGCGACTCGAGGTCGAGGGTCACCTCGGTGCCCGGCTGCTCCTCGAGGAGGTCCCACAACCTCTGCACGACCTTCTCGTCGACTTTGGCGGCCAGGAGCCCGGACTTGCCGGAGTTGCCGCGGAAGATGTCGCCGAAGCGCGAGGAGACGACGGCCTTGAACCCGTAGTTCTGCAGGGCCCAGACGGCGTGCTCGCGCGACGAGCCGGTGCCGAAGTCCGGACCGGCGACGAGGACGGATCCCCCGGCGTACGCGGGGTTGTTGAGCACGAAGCTCTCGTCGTTTCGCCAGGCCGCGAACAGGCCGTCCTCGAACCCGCTGCGGGTGACCCGCTTCAGGTAGACCGCCGGGATGATCTGGTCGGTGTCGACGTTGCTGCGCCGCAGCGGGACTCCCACACCGGTGTGGCTGGTGAACTTCTCCATCGAGCTCAGGCCTCCTCGGTTGCCTTGGCTTCGAGACGGGCCTGGCGGCCCTCCTCAACCAGCGGCGCGTCGAGGTCGGCCGGCGACGACAGCGTGCCGCGGATGGCGGTGGCGGCCGCCACCGGGACCGACACCAGGTGCGTGCGCCCTCCCTTGCCCTGCCGACCCTCGAAGTTGCGGTTGGACGTCGACGCGCTGCGCTCGCCGGGGGCGAGCTGGTCGGGGTTCATACCGAGACACATGGAGCAACCCGCGCCACGCCACTCGGCGCCCGCCTCCTTGAAGACCACGTCGAGGCCCTCCTCCTCGGCCTGCAGCCGCACGCGCACGGAGCCGGGCACGACGAGCAGCCGGGTGTCGGCGGCGACCTTGCGCCCCTTGACGATCTCGGCGGCCGCGCGCAGGTCCTCGATGCGGCCGTTGGTGCAGGAGCCGACGAAGACGGTGTCGACCTTGATCTCGCGCATCGGCGTGCCGGCGGTGAGGCCCATGTAGGTCAGGGCCCGCTCGGTCGCGATCTTGTCGGTCGCGTCGTCGAACTCGTCGGGGCTCGGGACGGACCCGCCGAGCGGGACGCCCTGCCCGGGGTTGGTCCCCCAGGTGACGAACGGCGTCATCGTCGCGGCGTCCAGCACGATCTCGTCGTCGTACTCTGCGTCGTCGTCGCTGCGCAACGTCTGCCAGTGGGCGACGGCGGCCTCCCAGTCGGCGCCCTTGGGTGCCTCGGCGCGGCCCTCGAGATAGTCGTACGTCGTCTGGTCCGGGCCGATGAGCCCGGCCTTGGCCCCCCACTCGATGCTCATGTTGCAGACCGTCATCCGAGCCTCCATCGAGAGCTCCTCGATGGCCTGGCCGCGGTACTCCACGACGTACCCCTGACCGCCCCCGGTCCCGGTGTGCGCGATCAGGGCGAGCACGAGGTCCTTGGCGGTGACGCCGTGGGGCAGGCTGCCGTTGACGGTGACCGCCATCGTCTTGGGCCTGTCCTGCATCAGGGTCTGGGTGGCGAGCACGTGCTCGACCTCGGAGGTGCCGATGCCGAAGGCCAGCGCCCCGAACGCACCGTGCGTGCTGGTGTGGCTGTCGCCGCACACGATCGTCATGCCGGGTTGGGACAGGCCGAGCTGCGGACCGATGATGTGCACGATCCCCTGCTCGATGTCACCGAGCGGGTGCAGCCGGACGCCGAACTCCTCGGCGTTGCGGCGCAGGGTCTCGACCTGGGTGCGGCTCACCGGGTCGGCGATCGGCTTGTCCTGGTCGATCGTGGGGACGTTGTGATCCTCGGTCGCGAGGGTCAGGTCGGGGCGGCGTACGGTGCGGCCGGCCAGGCGCAGCCCGTCGAACGCCTGCGGGCTGGTGACCTCGTGGATGAGGTGGAGGTCGATGTAGAGGAGGTCGGGCTCGCCCTCGGCGCTCCGGACCACGTGCTCGTCCCACACCTTCTCCGCCAGCGTCCTGCCCACGATGCCTCCTCCACTCCCCGTCGGGTCGATCAACACTAACTCTTGCATCCCATGATCTGAGATGGGAGTATCGGCATATGGACAACGGATCGGGTGTCGGCGTACTCGACAAGGCCGCCCTCGTGCTCTCTGCTCTCGAGTCCGGACCGGCCACCCTGGCCGGCCTGGTCGCGGGCACCGGACTGGCGCGGCCCACCGCGCACCGCCTCGCCGTCGCCCTCGAGCACCACCGTCTCGTGGCCCGTGACATGCAGGGCCGGTTCGTCCTCGGGCCGCGGCTCTCCGAGCTCTCCGCGGCCGCCGGCGAGGACCGGCTGCTCGCCGCGGCCGGGCCGATCCTCGCGCGACTGCGCGACATCACGGGCGAGTCCGCTCAGCTGTGGCGCCGCCAGGGCGACCACCGCGTCTGCGTGGCAGCCGCCGAGCGGCCCTCGGGCCTGCGCGACACCATCCCCGTCGGGTCCCAGCTCACGATGCGCGCCGGCTCGGCAGCGCAGGTGCTGCTCGCCTGGGAGGACCCCGAGCGCATGCACCGCGGCCTGCAGAACGCCGCCTTCTCGGCCACGGCGCTGTCGGGCATCCGTCGACGTGGCTGGGCCCAGTCGGTGGGCGAGCGCGAGCAGGGCGTCGCCTCGGTCTCGGCGCCGGTGCGCTCTCCAGGGGGGAAGATCCTCGCCGCGGTCTCGGTGTCCGGCCCGCTCGAGCGGCTCTCGCGCCAGCCGGGACGCATGCACGCACCCGCCGTCCTCGCCGCCGCCGAACGGCTCTCGGAGAGCCTGCGTCGCGCGGCCGCTGAGTAGCGCGAGGGCGTGTCTCCCTCGTGTCCTGTCAGGTTGATGCGTACGCAAAGTCGTGCTCCGAGTGCGTGCCTCGCCAGGCGGCGGAGCGCCGGACTGGCAGCGTCAACTCAAGCGAACGCCAACGCAGCGAGGTGCGCGCTCGGGGTGCGAATATGCGCATGGATCGGCCTGACAGGACACTAGCCCACCCTGCCCAGCTCGACGGCCGTGCACAGCAGCGCGGCCAACGACTCGGAGTCACTGATCTCGCCGTCGCGCACCATCCGCATCGTCTCGGACCAGGGCACGCGTCGTACGGCGCTGATGCCCTCCTCCTCGAGGGCAGCACCCTCGACCTCGCGCAGGCCACGGGCCAGGAACACGTGCTCGGGGGCGTTGCAGACGCCGTTGAGCGCATACATGCGTGTCAGCTCCGTCCAGGTGTCCGCCTCGAGCCCCGTCTCCTCGCGGAGCTCCCGCTTGGCGGCCGCCAACGGGTCCTCGCCATCCGTGCCGCCGGCCGGCACCTCCGTCGACATCGACTGCGTCGTGTAGCGGAAGAGGTCGACGAGCACCACCTCGTCGTGGTCGGTGAGCGCCACGACGAACACCGACGCGTTCACCATCTCGACGACCCCGTACCGCCCGGGTCCGCCGTCGGGCTTGGTCACGTCGTGCTCGCGCAGCCGCAGCCAGGGGTTCTCGTAGACGGTCCGGGATGCGTGGGTCTGCCAGTCGGTCACGTCCCCATCATGGTGTGACGTGAGTACGCGTCCCCATGACGGCCACCTGGGTGCCTTCCAGGATGGATCTGTCCCAGTCCCCCACGCCTGTGTCCCCCACCACTCCGGCGCTCCTCGTCCGGGCCACGACCTTGCTGGTCGGGATCGGTGCGTACTACCTGCTGGTCCCCCACGTCGTTCCCGACGAGACCGGCGACGCCGGTGCCGCGATCGGTGCCGGACTGCTGGCGTTCGCCCTGCTCGTGGTGGTGAGCGGCGTGTGGGCGTTCGTCGACGGCTCGCGTCGTCGGTTCGCCGACGTCGCCGTCATCTGGGTCGCCACCGGCGTCGTCGTGGCACTCGGGTGGGCGGTCGGGCTCGCCATCACCGAGGCGGACGCGTCGATGTCGGCGTGGGAGCTGTTCGTGCACGACCTGGGGTTGCTCCCCTTCACGATCGGCCTGGTCGTCGCGCCCGCTGTGGTGGGCGGGGCGCTCGGCCAGGCGACAGCGGGCCGGACGGTCTGACCGTCCGGCCCGCCGGCGCCTCTCCCTAAGCGGCCAGCAGGCCGACGCCCAGCGTGGTCAGGCTGACCGCGAGAAGCGCGCCGCCGGCGAAGACCAGGCCGATCAGCCGGTTGGGCGTCGTACGCCCCTTGCCCATCGAGCAGAAGAAGAACCCGCCCGGCATCACCAGGGCAGCGACGGCGACGCCGCCGCGCGCGAGCCAGCCCCACGCGCCGGCCAGGTCCGCCGCGTCGGCGAACGGCTGGCAGACCAGGGCCAGCACCAGCAGCACACCCGCGTGCGCGTGACCCGCTCGCGCGAACTTCTCCTGGAACGGTGTGACGTCCTCGCGGCCGGTGACGATGCGGACCAGGTACAACCCGCCGGTCTCGACCGTGACGAGGGCCAGGAAGAGGATCCCCGCCATCGTCCTGGACGTCTCGGAGAGCAGTGCGGTGTCCATCTGTCACTCCCCATCTCTCAATTGGATAGTTGTACTCTCCATCTTGGATAGCGACGCTATCCAATGTCAAACTCCTGTCATGTGGATGGCTGAGCTGTCGGAGCGGAGCGGCGTCCCGGTCGCGACGGTCAAGTACTACCTGCGCGTGGGGCTGCTGCCCGGCGGCGAGGCGACGGGCGCGACGAGGGCGCGCTACGACGAGTCGCACGTGCGACGGCTGCGGCTGGTCAGGGCGCTCGCCGAGGTCGGCGGGCTGCGCCTCGACGATGTACGCCGCGTGCTGGAGGCAGTGGACGACGAAGCCCTGTCGCTGCACGACGTCCTCTCGAGCGCTCACTCCCGGCTGTCGGCCGGCCAGGGCGAGCCGTCGGCGCCGGCGCGCGCCAGGGTCGCTGCGCTGGCCAAGCGGCGGCGTTGGCGCATCGACGCCACGGGCGCACACGCGACGGCCCTCGCGCGAGCGCTCGACACCCTCGCCGAGCTCGACGCGCCCCTGACCGACGAGGGTCTCGACTCCTACGCCCTCACAGCGAACGGCATCGCCGAG
Source organism: uncultured Actinomycetota bacterium (assembly GCA_963723195.1). GTDB lineage: Bacteria > Actinomycetota > Actinomycetes > Propionibacteriales > Nocardioidaceae > Nocardioides. The sequence continues at coordinate 111,308 of CAVRPU010000015.1, read as the reverse complement.
CGCGAGTTCGCACACTTCCCGGCGTCCTCACGCGAGGGGGCCGCGCGGGACGCCGTCGTGCTGACTGTCCTCATCGAGCCGGTGCTGCTGACCCTGCGACGGCTGGCCCACGAGAACCTGTCGGCTCGCCGCTTCTCGCGTCGGAGGCGTTGAGGAGCGTCGGCGGCGTGGGTGAGGATGAGGTCATGGTCGAGCAACATCGAACCTATCCCGCCGGCGTCACGTCCTGGATCGATGTCGAGCAGCCCGATGTCGAGGCCGCCGCGGACTTCTACCGCGGCCTCCTCGGCTGGGACGTCATCGAGATGACGGACCCGGGTGCGCCGTCTCGCTACCTGATCGCCACGCTGGACGGCCAGGAGGTCGCCGGGCTGGGCTCTCCAGCGCCCGGCGCGCCACGGTGGAACACCTACGTCGCCGTGGACGACGCGAACGCCGCGGGCTCGCGGATCGTCGCGGCGGGCGGCCGCGTGGTCGACGGTCCGACCGATGTCGGCCCGTCGGGCCGGACCGCCACGTGCACCGACCCCCAGGGTCTCGAGATCCGCCTCTGGGAGGCGGGGCGGCTCCTCGGCGCGCAGCTCACGAACGCACCCGGCACGTGGAACTTCAGCAACCTGCACACCGCCGACCGCGCGACGGCCGAGCAGTTCTACGGCGAGGTCTTCGACTGGGCCTTCGACGACCTCGGCTTCGCCGTCATGATCCGGGTGGCCGGGTACGGCGACCACCTGGCCGCCACGACCGACCCCGGAATCCACGAGCGGCAGTCAGGCGTCGGCGTACCGCCCGGCTTCGCCGACGCCATCGGCTGGATGGCCGAGCCGACCGAGGTGATCCCACCCCAGTGGCACGTGGCGATCGCGGTCGACGACCGCGACCGGGTGGCCGCGCGTGCCGAGTCGCTCGGCGCGACGATCCTGTCGGCCGGCGACTCCGACTGGACCCGCGACGCCATCGTCCGTGATCCGCAGGGCGCCGTGTTCACGGCCAGCCAGTTCGACCCGCAGAGCGGCTAGTGTCCTTGGTCTCGTCTCAGAACAGCGCGTCCTGCTCGATCTCCAGGAGCAGCTGCTTGCGCTCGAGGCCGCCGGCGTAGCCGGTCAGAGTGCCGTTGGCGCCGATGATGCGGTGGCACGGGATCACGATGGGGATCGGGTTCTGGCCGTTGGCCAACCCGACCGCGCGCGAGGCGGCGTTGGTCTTGCCGATCCGGTGCGCGATCTCGCCGTACGTCGCCGTCTCGCCGTAGCCGACCCCGAGCAACGCGTTCCAGACGGTCTGCTGGAAGGCGGTGCCGCGTGGCGCGAGGGGCAGGTCGAAGTCCTTGCGGTCGCGGGCGAAGTACGCCGTCAGCTGTGCCACCGTCTCCGCGAGCAGGGGGTGGTCGTCGGCGCGGTCGCCGAGCGGCCGGCCCGAGCTGCTCTGCCGGAACGGCGAGAACTCGATCGCGGTCACGGCGCCGTCGTGCTCGACGATGCGCAGGTCGCCGGTCGGCGAGCTCATCACGGTCCACATGTCAGTTCTCCTCGATAGGGCTGGTCGGGCTGGGTGGCATCAGCGTGTTCCACAGGTGCATCAGCGCGTAGGAGCGCCAGGGTGACCACGCACCGGAGTCCTGTTCCGTCGCGTGGCCGAGGCCGGCGAGAGCGTTCCGGACGCCCAGGTCCGTCGGCAGGAAGACGTCGGGGTGGCCGAGCGCGCGCATCGCCACGTAGTCGGCGGTCCAGGGGCCGACGCCGGGCAGCTCGAGCAGGCGCCGGCGCACGTCGTCGCGGTCGGGGCCGCGGTCGAGCGCGACGTCCCCCGAGGCCAGCGCGGCGCCGAGCCCGACCAGGGCGCGCCCCCGGGCTCGCGGCATCGGCAGCGTCTCCGGGTCGAGCGCCGCGATCGTCGCCGCGTCGGGGAAGAGATGGGTGAGGCCGGGGATGTCGGTCTCCACCGGACGGCCGTGGGCAGCCACGAGCCGGCCCGTCACGGTGGAGGCGCCGACGACGCTGACCTGCTGGCCGATGACGGTGCGCAGGGCGACCTCGTCGCCGTCGACCTGACCCGGCACGCGCAGGCCCGGTGTACGCCGCGCGAGCGGCCCGACCACGGGGTCCCCCGCGAAGTGGTCGTCGACCGCGACCGGGTCGCAGTCGGCGTCGACCAGCCGGCGGGCCCGCTCGACCGCGGCCGCGGTGTCGCGGACGTCGGTGAGGGTGAAGGTCGCGGCCACGAAGGCGGTCTCGCCCACCCGGTCGACCTGCGGGAGCGCGAGGCGGACGGTGCCGGGCCCGTGCGGCAGGTCGAGAGTCCGGGCGTACCAGCCCGGTCCGGCTGTCTCGACCCCCGGAACCACGTGATAGGCGAGGAAGGCCAGCAGCGCGTCGCCGGCGAACGGCGTGCGCACGGCCAGGCGCAGCTCGAGCTGCCCGGTCGCTGGCTTGGCGCCGCCACGACGTCGGCCGCGCAGCTCGCTCGGTGACATGGCGTAGACCTCGCGAACGGTCTCGTTGAACTGCCGGATGCTCGAGAAGCCGGCCGCGAACGCCACGTCCGACAGCGGCAGATCGGTGGTCTCCACCAGGGTCCGCGCGGTCTGTGCGCGCTTCGCGCGGGCCAGCGCCAGCGGGCCGGCCCCCAGCTGTGCGGTGAGGAGCCGCGTCAGGTGGCGCGAGGTGTAGCCCACCCGGTGTGCCAGACCCTCGACGCCCTCGCGATCGACGACGCCGTCGCCGATCAGCCGCATCGCGCGGCCGGCGGCGTCGGCGGCGACGTCCCAGTCGGGACTGCCAGGAGTGGCGTCGGGAAGGCAGCGCTTGCAGGCCCGGAAGCCCGCGGCCTGCGCGGCTGCTGCCGTCGGGAAGAAGGTGACGTTCTTGAACGCCGGGGTGCGCGCCGGGCAGCTGGGCCGGCAGTAGATGCCCGTGGTGTGCACCGCCGTGTAGAACACGCCGTCGAAGCGACGGTCGCGCGACTTCACGGCGGAGTAGCAGGACTCATGGTCCAGCTGGTCGACGGTCGGGCTCATGGGACCATCCTGCCCGGTCACCTCGCGTCGTACTAGCGGGATTCGGACACGGCCACTGGTGCGCTCAGCGACCCGCCGGGTAGGGGAAACCCTACCCTCATCGGCGGCTCAGACTCCTCGTGGTGACCCCGTGGGAGCTCCTAGCGTCGAGGCATGAAGATCCTCCACAGTCCAGCGCTCGAGGTCGTCGAGCTCTCGCGCACCTACGGCAGCGGAGCCGGCGAGATCGCCGCCCTCCGTGGTCTCAGCCTCGCCTTCGGGCGCGGCACGTTCACCGCCGTCATGGGCCCCTCGGGCTCGGGCAAGTCCACACTGCTCGCCTGCGCCGCCGGCATCGACGTGCCGACGACGGGCACGGTCCGGCTGGCCGGCGAGGACCTCACCGGCCGCACGGAGACCGAACGAGCCCGCCTCAGGCGCGACCACGTCGGGCTCGTGCTCCAGAGCTTCGGTCTGCTCGACTACCTGACCGCCGAGCAGAACGTCGCGCTCCCCCTCCGGCTGGCCGGGCAGAGGCCGGACGGCCAGGACGTGCGGCGCCTGCTCGACCGGGTCGGGCTCGGCGACCGAGGCGACCAGCTGCCGGCCACCATGTCGGGCGGCCAGCAGCAGCGCGTCGCCATCGCCCGCGCCCTGGTGTCCGAGCCCGACGTGCTGCTGGCCGACGAGCCGACCGGCGCGCTCGACCAGCAGACCGCGCGCTCCGTCCTCGCGCTGATGCGCTCGCTCGTCGACACCACGGGCCAGACGCTGGTGATGGTCACGCACGACCCGGTCGCGGCGTCGTACGCCGACGCCGTGGTGTTCCTCGTCGACGGCCAGGCCTCGGCGCGGATGACGAACCCGACCGCCGACGCGGTCGCAGCTGAGCTCGCGCGGCTCGACGTCCGGGCGGGAGCCGCGTGATGCCCGCGCTGACCGGCCTGGCCCTGCGCTCGCTGGCGCACCGGCGCACGGCCTTCGCCGCGACGTTCCTGTCGATCGTGCTCGCGACGGCGCTGATCGGGTCGTTCGCCATCCTCTTCGAGGCTGGGCTGGACGCGTCCGGTGCCGACCAGGAGACGCTCGTCATCATGGGCGCCGTCGTCGGCTCCTGGGGCGCCGTGATCGCCCTCTTCTCGCTCGCCTCGACCGTTGGCCTGACCATCCGGCACCGCGACGCGGAGGTCGGGCTGCTCCGCGTCGTCGGCGCGACCCCGGCGCAGGTACGCCGTCTCGTGCGACGCGAGACGCTCGTCGTCTCCCTCGTCGGGGTCCTGGTCGGCGGCGCGCTCGCCCTGGCCGGCGGACGTGCGCTGCTGGCGCTCATCCGCGAGGGCGGCCTGATCGGCACGGTCGACACGACCGGCGGGTTCGTCGGGGTCGGAGTCACCGCGTTCGCGCTCGTCATGGTCGCCCAGGTGGCGGCATTCATCGCAGGCCGCCGCGCGACCCGGGCTCCGGTGCGACTCGTCCTGGTCGACGCCGCCACGGGCGTGAGCACGATGCGCTGGTGGCGGGTCGCAGCGGGGCTGCTGCTGGTGGCCTACGGCGTCGCCGCCGGCATCCTCACCGTCACCGTGATGCGTGACTCCGACGACCCCTACGCGCCGATGCAGACCTCCGGCTCGGCCGGGATCATCGTGTCGGTCGGGTTGGCGCTGCTCGCGCCGGCCTTGCTGCGACGGGGCGCCCACGTGCTGCGGCCGACCCTCGGGCGCGGGGCCGCCGCGATGCTGGCGACCGAGGGCGCGGCGCGCCGGCCGGGCGCCCTCGCCGGCGTGCTCGGCCCGGTGGTCGTCTTCGTCGCCACGACCGTCGGCACCTACCTGATGGTCGGCATCGACGGCCGCACCCTCGACGCCATCGCGCCCGACGCGCAGGAGGCCGACACCATCACGCTCCTCAACTACGTCGTCACCGGGATGATCGCGGTCTTCGCGGCCATCATGGTGGTCAACGCCCTCGTGGCCGCGACCAGCGTGCGCGGCGCGGAGTTCCGGCGGCTGCGCCTGGCCGGGGCCGAGCCAGGCCAGGTACGCCGGCTGGTGCACACCGAGGGCGTGCTGGTGACGATCCTCGGGGTCGTCCTCGGCTGCCTGGCCGCCGCGGCGACCGCCGTTCCGTACGCCGTCGCGCGCGACGAGGGCCTGCTGCCCGACGGCCAGCTCTGGGTGATCGCCGTCGCCGCTGGGTTGGCACTGGTGCTGCTGGTCGGCACCGGGGCGGTCGCCACGCGGCGTACCCTCGCGGCCGACGCGCCGACCCACGCGGGCCGGCAGGCGGTCGCGGCATGACCACGCGAACGACAGACTGGACCACGATGGACCTGCGCATCGAGACGATCGAGCCCCTGGTCGCCGTGAACCCGACGACCCTGCGAGACCGGTTGCTGCTCACCGCCGTCGGGCTCGGCGAGGGCCTGCTGCTCGCCGCCGCGATCCCGCTGATGGTGCTGACCCTGCTGAGCATCCCGCTGACGCTCGTCGCCGGGGCCGGGATCCTGATCGCTGCGCTGGTCGTTCCCGCGACAGCGCAGCTCACGCGGGTACCGCGGATGCTGGCGAGCGGGATCCTGGGCGAGCCGATGCCGACGTGGTACGCCGCGGACGGCGACCGCAACGTGCTCATCCGCCCCGTCGTGTGGATCCGCGACGAGGCGCGCTGGCGCGACGTCGCGTGGCTCGCGTTCGCGGCCACCGGCGGCGCGGTGATGTCGCTGCTGCCGGCCGCGCTGCTCTCGTCGTGGATCACCTGGATCGTGATCTTCCTGATCGAGCAGAGCTGGGGCTGGGCGCTGTTCGTCGTGGTGCTCAGCGGGCCGTTGCTGCTCGCGTGGTGGCTCATCACACCGGCCCTGATCCGCGCCCGGGCCGTTGCCGACCGGGCGATCCTCGGGCCGCCCGCGACGGAGGTGCTCGAGCGCCGCGTCAGCGAGGTGACGGCGAGCCGGTCGGAGACCCTCGACCACTCGGCAGCCGAGATCCGGCGGATCGAGCGGGACCTGCACGACGGCGCCCAGGCGCGGATCGTGTCGGTCGGGATCAACCTCGGCCTGGCCGAGCAGCTGGTGACGACCGACCCCGGGGCCGCCGCCGAGCTCATGCGCGAGGCCCGGGAGTCGACCGTGACCGCGCTGTCCGACCTGCGCACCGTCGTCCGGGGGATCCACCCGCCGGCGTTGGCCGACCGTGGCCTGGTCGGCGGCGTCGAGGCACTCGCCGCCGATCTCCCGCTGCCCGTCACCCTGACGGTCGAGAGCCTGGGCGCACTGCCGGCGCCCCTCGAGACGGCTGCCTACTTCGCCGTCGCGGAGTGCTTCGCCAACACCGTCAAGCACGCCGGCGCGAAGCGCGCGTGGGTGCGGATGTCCCGACACGAGGGCCTCGTCGTGATCGAGGTCGGCGACGACGGACGCGGTGGGGCCGACCCCGCCGGGTCCGGTCTGTCGGGCGTGGCGCGGCGGCTGGCGGCCTTCGACGGCACGATGGGAGTCTCCTCACCAGTTGGAGGGCCGACCGTCGTGACCTTGGAGCTGCCGTGCGAGTAGTCCTGGCGGAGGACCTCGCCCTGCTGCGCGACGGCCTCACCCGGCTGCTCACCGCCAACGGGATCGAGGTCGTCGCCGCGGTCGACAACGCCCCCGAGCTCGACCGGGCGCTGGCCGACCCGACGGTCGACCTGGCCGTGCTCGATGTGCGGCTGCCGCCGTCGTACTCCAACGAGGGGCTGGTCGCCGCCATCCGGGCTCGCGAGGCGCGACCGGGCTTCCCCGTGCTCGTGCTGAGCCAGTACGTCGAGACCGTCTACGCCCGCGAGCTGCTGGCCAGTGGGGAGGGGTCTGTGGGCTACCTGCTCAAGGACCGCGTCACCGACGTCGCGACCTTCGTCGGCGACGTGCGCTCCGTCCATGCCGGCGGCACCGTGCTCGACCCGCTCGTCGTGTCGTCGATCCTCACCCGCGCCGAGCACACCACGCCCCTGCATCGGCTGACCGACCGGGAGCGCGAGGTGCTCGCGCTCATCGCCGAGGGGCGCAGCAACGCCGCGATCGCCGCACGCCTCTTCGTCTCCGAGAAGGCCGTCGGCAAGCACACCAACGCGATCTTCACCAAGCTCGACCTGCCCCAGGCGGCCGACGACAACCGGCGCGTCCTCGCCGTTCTGGCCTGGCTCGAGGGCACCGACCGCACCGACGACCGACCGATCTAGCCGCAGCTGACGCACGATGCGCCGATACGTCGCGGCGACGTCCGATGTCCGCCAGCCGGGATGCCGAGAGGTGTCACGGTCACATGTCCCGTGGTGAGGAAGCAGCGATCTGATCGGCATCAGCCAGACCCAGGTCTCCCGACGCCTGTGGCGATCCTCGAGCGGATGAACGAGCACCGGACCGTCGAGGCGAGCGCGTCGCACGCGTGGCGTGACCCGATCAGGTCACGACGAAACGCCTGACGACGACGGGCGGGGGCATGGGGACAGCCCACCCGCCGCCGCGTCTGGGGCGCCTGCGGCGCGCCCACCCCGTACCCCGCTCCCCGGAAGCGATGCGCCCCACAGGTGCTTGTCGCGTCAGTGGCGGACAGTGCGTTGGACGGCCAGCACGGCAACGTCGTCGCGAGCGTCGCCTTTCTGGAAGGACAGCACGGTCCGCACCACGTCCTCGGTCAGCGCGAACGCGTCGTGCTCGCCCTCCGACAACAGGGTGACCAGCCGCTGCTCTCCGAAGAGCTCCGTCTCACTCTGAGCCTCGATGACGCCGTCGGTGTAGAAGAGGACGACGTCGTCGTGCAACAGGTGCTCGAAGGTGACGAAGACGGGATCGGCGAACAGGCCGACGAGGGATCCCGGGGTGCCGAGCTCCGAGACGCTGCCGTCGGGATGCCGGACGAGTGGCAGCGGGTGCCCGCCGACACTGCCCACGATGCTCCAGCCGTTGGTGAGGTCATCGCGGGAGATGCGGGCGACGACCAACGAGCAGAACTTCTCGGTCACGTCGCTGGCCACGGCCACGTCGAGGCGCCGCAGCAGCTCCGCCGGATCCGACACCTGCATGGCCAGGTCGCGCACGGTGTGGCGTACGAAGGCCGTGACCGTTGCCGCTCCCACGCCCTTCCCGAGCACGTCGCCGATCACGACGACCCACTGCTGTTCCGCCACCTGGAACACGTCGTAGAAGTCGCCACCGACCTCGCTGCCGTCACCTGCGGGACGGTACGCCGCGGCCACCGTGAGCCCGTCGATGTCCGGTGGCCGAGGCGGGATCAAGGTCTGCTGCAGCACCGTTGCCATCTCGGCGGCGGCCTGACGGGCCTCCTCGGCGGACCGGACAGCCCGCAACAGGTCGGCCTCGTAGCGCCGGCGGTCACGGGCCTCCAACAGCGCGACGCGCACCCGCGTCGCGTCGGGGTCCGGGTCCGTGTCCGTGTCCGTGTCCGGGGACACGACCAGGTTGGCGTTGAACAGGACCGGCACGCGGGTTCCGTCGGGACGGACCACCTCGAGAGCTATCTCCTGGACCGCGCCCTGCAGATGGAGCAGCGGGAAGATGTGGGTGTCGAAGTAGATACGACCGCCCACGGAGACCAAGCTGGGCAGGCTGCGCCGGCCGATCACGTCGCCGCGATCCAGGCCGAGCAGTCGCAGCAGCTCGGCGTTGGCCTCGAGGATGAGCCCGAACCTGTCGAGCACTGCCAGCCCGCACGGGGCGTTCTCGACGAGGTCCCGCGCGTCCTCGCTCACGCCGCGAGGAAGGCCCGGATCGCGGCCGTCGTCTCCCCCGGCGCACTCAGGTGCGGGCAGTGACCCTGGCCCTCGATGAGCACCATCCGACTGTCGGCGATGTGGTCGCGGACGAACTCGCCGGCCGTCACGGGCGCGATCGAGTCGTGGCTCGTCTGCAGGACCAGGGTCGGGGCGCTCACGCGGCACAGGTCCAGCCGGTTGTCACCCAGGAAGGTCGTCCGGGCGAAGTTCCCGGCGATGTCGGGACGGATGCGGCAGAAGCTCGCCTCCAGCTCACGCGTGAGCTCCGGACGCTCCGGGTTGGCCATCACCATGCCAGCCAGCGGAGCCTGCCAGCCCAGGTGGTTGCTGTCCATCAGCTCGAGGAGCTCGCGGATGTCGTCCTCGCTGAATCCGCCGACGTAGCCGCCATCGTCGATGTAGCGCGCGGACGGGCCGACCAGCACCAGAGCGGCGAAGCGCTCGGGCTCGGCAATCTGAGCCAGCACCCCGATCATCGCGGCCACCGAGTGACCGACGAAGACGACGTCCGTCAGCTCCAGCTCGTGCAGCAGCGCCAGCAGGTCGTCGGCGTACCCCTCCAGGGAGGCGTACCGCTGGCGGTCGAACGCCGACAAGGTCGGAGCCGCCCGACCCCGCGAGGTCGTAGAGGACCACGCGGTGATCGGTGGCGAACCCCGGAGCCACGAGACGCCACATGGACTGGTCACAACCGAACCCGTGGGCGAAGACGACCGGGCGAGCCCCCTCCAGCCCGGTCACGCTCACGTTGGAGCGCGCGGCTACGTCCATGTCGGCACAGTACCCGTGCGCAGGCCGCGGCCCCCGCGACCAGATCCCCGCCCAGATCTCGGGCCGTCAGCTTCCCCGATGCGCGCCCCCAGGGAGCGGGCTACGGTTCGCTCGTGGGGTTCGAGCCGCTCACCTGCAGCTTCGACGGCGAGTCGAGAACCCTCGTCGTGCGCGGCTCCATCGACGAGCTCAACGTCGACGTGCTCAGGGCCGCTCTGACGAGCTGCTCGAGCGGCTACAGCCAGGACCTCACCGTCGATCTCGCTGGCGTCAACTTCCTTCCCAGCGTCGGTATCGGCGTCCTCGCGGGCGCGCTGCGTCAGGCCCGCGACCACGCGCAGACCATCACGCTGACGACCGCCGAGGCCTCGCTGTCGCACCGGATCCTCGCTATCTGCGGACTCCCCTACGTCACACGCGGGGCTGTGCCGGAACAGCCGTGAGGGTAGTGGACCGCCCGCGCCGAGCCGCGCGGTACGCCGGCTCACGCAGGAGCGCGGCCCACCCGTACGGCGCCAGCCCAGGGAGGTGGTTGACGACCGGGTCGAAGGTGATCTCGCCGTCACCATGACCGGCCTCGACGACCAGGTGGCCGAAGACGAGCCAAGGGCCCGTGCCGTGAGCCCATGACAGCCGGTACCGGTACGGCCCCAGCGCCTCGGCTGCCAGGAGGAGCGGCCCGGTCGGCGACCGGTACGGCAGCAGCGTGGTCATCGGGCGCGAGTCCGGCGCTCGGGCGAAGGTGAGCACGAACCGGCCGACGCGGCCCAGTCCCGTGGTGGCGAGCAGGAGGTCGCCGTGGCCGTCGCCGACGGGCACCCTGATCGCGAGGCCGTGCACGTCGGGGAGCCAACGCGGCAGGCCCGCGGCCCGCGACCGACGTACGACGACCTCGTCGCGACCCGCCGTGTCGAGGAACGGGACGCCCGAGTCGCCTCCGCCGTCACGATGCAGTGTGCCGCGGCAGACAACACCGCGCGGGTGCAACGGCTTGGCCGGCCGACGGACAAGCGCCATCACGGAGGCGGTCGCCGCCAACAGCAGCCCGCCTCCGTTCGACGCCGCGTCGAGAACTCCACCGGAGCCACGGGCAACAGAGGCGCCCTGGGCATCAGCCAACGGGTGCAAAGCGATCCCAGACCCGATGCGCGGACAACAGGGTCAGCACCTCGTTGGCGACTGCGCCCGCGTCCTCGCCCCGCACCACTCCGGCGCCGTCGTCCGGGATGCCGGCGGCTTCGAGTGCCGAGGCGCCGGCTCCCCAGGCACCGATCGACTTGGCGTGTCGCCAGGCCTCCTGGAGCAGCAGGGCGATCCGGGGGTCGAGCGTGGGCGAGTTCGCCGCGCCGGCCTTGGCATCCGTGCTCGGCGCAGCGTCGGGCGCAGGAGTCGGGCAGCCTGCGAGCAGGACTGCGTCGAGCTCGAAGGAGCGACCGGTGAGGAAGGTGCGCTGCACGACCAGACCCCCGTCGAGGACGCCGCCGTGCGCGGCGATCACGAGCGGGAGCGCGTCCTGGCCGAGCACGGCCTGCCGGGCGGCTTCCACGTCGCCGAGATCGCCCTCGTGGTCGACGACGATGCCGACGATCCGGCCCGCGACCGGCCACGGATCCTCCCCCAGCTGCGAGAGGCTCGGGCTGGGATCGCGGGAGGCGACCTTCGACCCGGCCTCCGGCACCGGTAAGCCGAGGCCCTGGGCGACCCGAGCGCAGAGGTCCGCGTCGACCTCGGCGAGGCACGCGAGCTGACGCTCCTTGATCACCTGCTCGTAGCACTTGCCCAGCTCGAAGGTGTAGGCCTGCACGATGTGGTCCTGCTCGACCGCGGTCATGCTGCGCCAGAACATCTGCACCTGGCTGTAGTGGTCGGCGAACGACGCGGGCGCAGTCCGCTCCTTGCGACCCTCGGTCACGGTGACCGGCGCCTCGACGAAGGCCAGGTCCTCGCCTGCGATGAACGGGCAGCCCCCGTCGAGGGAGTGAGGACGGTACGGCGCCACCCCGGCGTGGACGGCTTGCTGCATGAATCCGTCGCGGTGGTTGTCGTTGACGGGGGCATGCGGGCGGTTCACCGGGATCTGGTTGAAGTTCGGGCCACCCAACCGGGTGAGCTGGGTGTCGAGGTAGGAGAAGTTGCGCGCGGCAAGCAACGGGTCGTCGGTGGCGTCGATGCCCGGCACCAGGTGGCCGGTGTGGAAGGCGACCTGCTCACTCTCGGCGAAGAAGTTGGTCGGGTTGGCGTCGAGCCGGAGCCGGCCCACCACCTGCACGGGCGCGAGCTCTTCCGGGACGAGCTTGGTCGGGTCGAGCAGGTCGATGCCCTCGAACTCCTGCTCCGGGGTGTCCTCGAAGACCTGGATGCCGAGGTCCCATTCCGGATAGGCGCCGGACTCGATGGCGTCGTAGAGGTCACGCCGGTGGAAGTCGGGATCGAGACCCCCGATCACCTGAGCCTCCTCCCAGGTGAGCGAGTGGACGCCGAGCACCGGCTTCCAGTGGAACTTCACCAGTGAGGTCTGGCCGTCGGGGTTGGTCAGCCGGAAGGTGTGGACCCCGAAGCCCTCCATCGTGCGGTACGAACGCGGGATGCCCCGGTCGGACATGTTCCAGATGGTGTGATGTTGAGCCTCGGTGTGCAGGGACACGAAGTCCCAGAAGGTGTCGTGAGCACTCTGCGCCTGCGGGATCTCGCGGTCCGGGTGCGGTTTGCCGGCGTGGATGATGTCGGGGAACTTGATGCCGTCCTGGATGAAGAAGACAGGCATGTTGTTGCCGACCAGGTCGTAGTTTCCTTCGGAGGTGTAGAACTTCGTGGCGAAGCCTCGGGTGTCGCGCACGGTGTCGGCCGAGCCCCGCGACCCGAGCACGGTCGAGAAGCGGACGAAGACCGGCGTCTCCTCATCCTCGCCGAGGAAGGCGGCGCGGCACACCGAGGTGGCGGCGCCGTTGGCCACGAACGTGCCGTGGGCGCCGGCGCCGCGGGCATGCACGACGCGCTCGGGGATGCGCTCGTGGTCGAAGTGCATGATCTTCTCGCGCAGATGGTGATCCTGCAGCAGGGTCGGACCACGTTCTCCGACGCGCAGTGAGTGGTCGGTGTCGGAGACCTTCACGCCGGTGGCCGTGGTGAGCCAGGGACCTTGCTGGGCGTTCGCCTCCGTCGGCGCGCCCGTCTCCGCCCCGGTGGGGGTGCGGGTCTCGGGGGCACGCTGGTCGGGCTTGGGCGGCAGCGGGTCGCGGGGCTCGGTCGGCTCCGCCAGGGCGGGGGGCTCGACGCCGGGCGCGCCCGGAACTGTCGACTCCATCATCTCGGCTGCCTTCTTCGCGACCGTGCGAGCTGCCTTCCCGCCCTTCTTGGCCGTCTTCCTAGCGGTCTTCTTGGCGGTCTTCTTGGGGTCCATCCGGGGCCTCTCGTCGGTCGGAAGCCCTACGTACCCGGAATCGCCGTTCTCACCGGGCCCCAACCGATCCCGGGCACTGTCCCGCAGGGGCGAACAGCCAGTGGGGCAACGGAGGAACGCAGCGACCCCCGCCCTCCCTGGGGGAGAGCGGGGGTCGTCAGTCGCGCGCTACCGCGGGTTCGGCGATGCACGGAGCATGGCGAGCCCAGCCCCGGCTGCGATCGTCAGGAGGCGGGTGGCCTCGCGACAGGATCGCGCGTAGACGTAGCTCACGCCTCGCGAGTGTCGTCGTCGTAGAAGTCGCGCGAGCCCGCCTTGGCCAGCCCGCGGCTGATCATGTACCCGATGGTGAGCAGCGTGACGTAGAACCAGGCCTCCTGGGTGCCGAAGTCGCTGGTGTCCGTGACGGCCGCGGCGACGAGAACGCCCACGACCGCGGCCAGGTAGGCCACCATCTCTGAGGTCTTGAAGGAGGACTTCGTCTCGGTGCTGAGACGGCGGGTGCTGTCGACGCGGTGGTCCGCGCGGCGGCTGTCGTCGTTGGTGTAGGTGGCAGAGCTCGACATCGAAAATCTCCTGAACAGTGGGATCGTCAGCCTCCTCGGATCGATGGAGGCCAGGCGGCAGAGTGCCCCCTGAGGCAGCAACTGCTGCCGACCCGCTCCACGTACCCCGGGCGGGGTGGGCGATGCACCCGTCCAAGGTGTCGCGCGTCACGTTCGCCTTGACCTGCCCAGTGCGCTCACAGCGCCACCCTTCTGGGTGAATCCTTCGAGGTGAAGTCACAGAAACCCTGGCTGCATAAGGGCTTTCGCGGCCGATGCTGGGTACAAGAGAGGTCACCACCACAGGAGGTGACCCATGACCACGACACCCATGTCCACGTCCGGATCGACCGGATACGACCAGTCGACCACCAACCAGGAGCTGGCCAACCAGCAGCAGGCACAGGACAGCAGCCAGGCCACCGACCAGGCCAAGCAAGTGGCCGGCACGGCCGCAGAGGAGGCGCAGCGCGTGGCAGGCGAGGCCAAGGGACAGGCCCGCAACCTCGTCGGCGAGCTCCGCACCCAGGTCGAGGACCAGTCGCGCACCCAGCGGGACAGCCTCGTCGGGCTGCTGCGCAGCGTCAGCGACGACCTCGACGAGATGGCCGCGCAGCGCAGCGACGGGCCTGCAGGAGACGTCGTCCGCCAGGTCGCACAGCGAGCCAGGAGCCTGTCCGAGTCCATCGACGGCCGGGAGCCGCAGGACCTGCTCGAGGACCTGCGCGCGGTTGCCCGCCGCCGGCCCGGCATGTTCCTGCTCGGATCGCTCGCGGCCGGCGTTGTCGCCGGTCGGTTCCTTCGCGGAGCCCGCGAAGCGTCGAGCGACTCCACCACGGGCGTCCAGGCGACGTCCCCCAGTGGCCCGACCACGAGCCCCTACGACGAGCAGCTGACCAGCGAGGCGTACCTCGCCGGCACTCCTGGCTCCGCGACCCTTCCGAACGACCCGGGCTTCGCGGCCGGGACCGACCCGCTCACCGACCCGTTCCCCGGCGAGCCCGGCAACGGATCCAGCCTCGGTCGGCCCACCGGGAGCGCGACATGAGCCATACCTCCGACCAGATCAACGCCGAAACGGAGGACAGCCGCAGCCTCGGGCAGATCGTCGGCGACATCGGCAAGAACCTCAGCTCCTTGGTGCGCAACGAACTGGACCTCGCCAAGACCGAGCTGCGCCAGGAAGCCTCGCAGGCGGGCAAGGGCGCCGGTCTCCTGGCCGGCGCGGGCGTGGCAGCACTGCTGCTGCTCATGTTCCTGTCGCTCGCGCTGACCTGGCTGCTCGACGACTGGCTGCCGATCGAGGCAGCCGCCCTCATCACAGCCGCCCTGTGGGGCGTGGTTGCCGCGGTGCTGGCGTCGGCGGGTCGCAAGGCGATCCGAGAAGCCAACCCGCAGCTGCCGAAGACTCAACAATCACTCAAGGAGGATGCGCAATGGGCCAGAGCACAGAAGAGTTGAACCAGCAGATCGCGGCGGACCGGGAGAACCTCGCCTACGACGTCGACGCGCTGCAGGACAAGGTCAGCCCGAGCGCCGTCGTGGCGCGCCGCAAGGCCGCCGCGACCGGCCGCCTCCACGATCTCAAGGACCGCGTCATGGGGTCCAGCCAGAGCGCTGTCGGAAGCGGGAAGGACAGGGCAGGCAGCGCGACGGACACAGTCTCCAATGCCGCGAGCACGGTCGAGCAGCGCGTGGAGGGAAGCCCTCTGGGCGCCGGCCTCGTCGCGTTCGGTGTCGGCCTGATGGTCGCGGCTCTCGTCCCCGCCACCGAGAAGGAGGCGCAGGCGGCCGCGAAGGTCAAGGACGTCGCCCAGGACAAGGGCCAGCCCCTGGCGGACGCGGCCAAGTCCGCGGCGAGCGATGTCGCCGACCAGATGAAGCAGAGCGGCCAGCAGGCCGTCGCGGAGGTCAAGGACACGGCGCAGCAGTCCGCTGACCGGGTCAAGGACGAGGCCGCGTCGTCGACGGAGTCACGCACTGACTCCCCCACGGCGTCGTACTGACCCGTCTCTCGTAGATCGAACGCTGCTGCGGCCGGGCCTTGCGCCCGGCCGCAGCAGCCGCAACTCCGCATGGCCTTGCCTTGGCAGCGGCAGCGCGAGAAAGAACGGCATGACGGTCGAAGGGCCCGAGACAGGTACTGTTCCTGCCGTGGACTTCCGCCCGTTTGCTCTCGATCACGATGAGCAGAGCAACACCCTGGCTGTGAGCGGGTCGATCGACGAGACCGCCGGCCCGGAGCTGCGCCAGGCGATCGAGAAGCACTCAGCCGATTACACCCGCGACCTCACCATCGACCTCGGCGACGTGGACTTCCTCCCGAGTCTCGGCGTGGGCGTGCTCGCCCTCGCCATGCGCAGCGGCGACCAGAACGACACCTCCATCACGCTCGTCGCGGTGAAGGGCACGGTCGCTCAGCGGGTGCTGACGATCTGCGCGCTGCCGCATACCCTGCGCTAGGGAGCGTCTGTCGCCGCCGTCGGCCGCGCCACCAGGATCGCCACGTCGTCCTCCTGGCCATCCGGGAGACAAGCTGTCACGAGTGCCTCGGGCAGGTCCTGCAGCGGGACCTGCACGCGCTGGGCCTCGGCCAGCAACACGTCGATCCCGGTGTCCGGGTCTCGATCACGGCGCTCCACCAGGCCGTCGGTGTAGAGCACCAACGTGGAGCCGACCGGCAGCTCGACCGTCTCACTCGCGGCCTGGGTCCGGCCCGTCCCCAGGGGCGGGTTGGGTACGCCGCCGAGGCGACGCCCGCTACTCGGGACAGGTGATCAGCGGGGGCACATGGCCAGCGTTGGCGAGCTCGACGGACTGCTCGCCCGGATCGAACACGGCGTAGACACAGGTCACGATCTGGTCGGGGAACAGGTCGCACACGACACCGTCGAGCAGCGCGACCACCTCCGCCGGGGGGAGATCCAACCGGGCGTAGGCCCTGATCGCGGAGCGGACCTGTCCCATCACAGCCGCTGCACGGACCCCGCGCCCCATCACGTCTCCCACCACCAGCGCGGTCCGGCCGCCCTGGAGCGCGATGACGTCGTACCAGTCGCCGCCCACCTGCGTGCCGGCGACACCCGAGCGATAGAACGTGGCGACCTCGAGATCGTCCAGGTCGAACTCCCGCTGGGGCAGGAGACTTCGCTGCAGCTCCTCGGCGATCTCGTGCTCTCGAGCAGCGACGACGGCGGTGGCCTCGGCGAGCGTGAGCGACTCGGCGGTACGCCGAGCGGCGGTGATGTCCTGGAGCGACCCCGACAACGTCCGGCCGGTGTCGTCCTCGTGCGCCTCCGCCCGGATGCTGGCGACGAACTCGGAACCGTCCGGTCGCACCAGCCGCACCTCCATGCCGATCTGTTCCCCGGCACGCACGTCAGCTACGACGGTGCGCACCAGCGCCTCGTCGTCCGGGTGGGCGAAGGCGGCGAGGAACGTCCCGGGGCCTCCGGCAGCTTCGACCTCCGCGGGGGTTCGGTCCAGGATGCGGAACAGCTCCGCGGAGGCCTGCAGGACCCCCGACTCGAGATCGACCGACCAGCTCGCCAGCCTCGCGAGGCGCTGGGCCTGGTCCAGCAGCAGCTGACTCCTCTCGAGCTCCTCCCGGGTGCGTCTCGCGCGGTCCAGCTCGAGGTTGGCGCCGATGCGCGCACGCAGCTCGCGCGACGTGAACGGCTTGACCAGGTAGTCGTCCGCGCCGGCCTCGAGGCCCTCGGCGGTGGCCCCCTCGTCCCCGCGAGCCGAGAGCATCACCACCGGGATGGCGACCGTGCGCGGGTCGCGACGTAGTGCGGACAGCAGCTCGAACCCGTCGAGCCCGGGCATCATCACGTCGGTGAGCACGAGGTCAGGAACCCAGCTCCGAGCAGTCTCCAGCCCGGCGAGCCCGTCGGCCTCGGTCCGGACGTTGCAGCTGTCGGCCAGCAGACCGGCGACGTACTGCCGGATGTCGGCGTTGTCGTCGACGACGAGCACCCGCGGAAGAGTCGAGGGCGCCTGCCACGGCTCTGCCTCTCCCGTGGCCTGCACGTCACTGCGGTACTGATCCGTCTCCGCCAAGAAGGTTTCGACGACCTCGCGGGCGGCTTGCGGGTCCGAGGCCGGCACGACGCTGCCGGCCGGGAGGTGCCGATCGCCGAAGGGGATGCGGATCTCGAACTCGCTGCCTTCGCCGAGCTCACTTCTCACGTCAGCCCGTCCCCCGTGCAGCGCAGCCACCTGGGCGACGAGCGCCAGGCCGATGCCGGACCCCTCGTGGAGGCGCGCCTGCGGGTTCCGGAGCCGGTGGAATCGCTCGAAGAGGTGCGGAAGCTCGGCCGCGGGGATCCCTGTCCCGGTGTCGGCGACGGTGAGCACCGCCTCGTCCAGCTCCGCATGCAGGCGTACGGTGACGCCGCCCTTGGGAGTGAACTTGAGCGCGTTCGAGAGCAGGTTGAGCACGAGCTTGCTCCACAGCTCCGGATCGATGACCACGCGCTCCGACAGGTCGGGGCAGTCCACCTCCAGCGTGAGGTCGAGACGCTCCGCCGCACCCTGGAACATCCCGACCAGCTCGCGGGTGTACTCGCCCAGGTCGACCGGTTGGAACTCCGCCATGCTGCGACCTGCCTCGAGCCGCGAGAAGTCCAGCAACGTGTTCACCAGCTTGAGCAGCCGTAGCCCGTTGCGTCGTACGACGTCGATGCGCTCGCGGTGGGCCACGGGCAACGGGTCCGCGCGATCGGCCAGCGCGTCCTCCGCAGGGCCCAGCAGGAGCGTCAGTGGCGTCCGGAACTCGTGGCTGATGTTGGTGAAGAAGTCGGTCTTGGCCTGGTCGAGCCGAGCCAGGCTTTCGGCGCGCCGGCGTTCGAACTCGTAGGCACGAGCGTCCCCGATGGCCGCGCCCAGCTGGGCCGCCACGAGGGACAGGAAGTCGGCATAGGTCTCGTCGAAGGGGCGGAACGGATTGAGTCCCGCCACCAGGAAGCCGTGCGAAAGCCCTTGGGCGCCGCGGATCGGCAGCACCGCAGCGCGCGTCGGCGGCGCCGGCCACCCGCCGGACGGCAGCTCCCCGAACCGGCGAGCGAGGTCGCCGACGACGACCGGCAGCTCGCCGAGGGCGGCCGGCGCCGGCCACACCTGTTCGTCGTCGTGCGTGGGCAGGACGACGGGCGCGGCGGGGTGTGGACCCTGGAAACCGCCGGTCCCGGCCAGGCGCGCGACGTCGCCGTCGTAGAGGTAGACCAGATGGAACGGGAGGTCCTGCCAGCTCTCGGCGAGGGCCCGGCTGAAGGCTGTCACCGTCTCGGCCTCCGAGAGCTCGGCGATCGACCGGGTGCCCACGTCACGCAGCGTGCCCATCCTGCGATGGGCGATCACTTCCCTCGTGTCCTCGCTCACCACGCACAGCATCCCGGCGACCTCGCCCGCGTCGTCGGCGAGCGGGCTGTAGGAGAAGGTGTGGTAGGTCTCCTCGCGGTAGCCGCTCCGCTCGAGGAACAGCAGCAGCCTCTCGTCCCAGGTGGCCGAGCCGGTCGACAGGACGCTCTCGATCCTCGGGCCGATGTCCGACCAGATCTCCGACCACACCTCGGCCGCCGGCCGCCCCAGGGCCCACGGGTACTTGGCGCCCAGCGTGTCTCGCCGGTAGGCGTCGTTGCACAGGAACGTCAGGTCAGGGCCCCACGCCATCCACATCGAGTAGCGCGACGTCAGGAGCAGGCGCACGACTGCCTGCAGGCTCGGTGACCAGCGGTCCGGCGGACCCAGCGGTGTCGAGCCCCACGGGACCTGGGCAAGGTCTCGACCGACCCGCCCGCTCGCCGCGAAGGTCTCCCACATGGCTCCCTCCGATGTCGGCCGGTGCCGGCCGGTGCCGGCCGGTGCACCGCACTCGACGCCCCGACGCGGGGCGGTCTCGCGCAGTCTAGGCGGGCGGAACCGAGGCTTTGCATGATCGACAGACGGCGGGGGTACTGCGACCCTGCGAGGGTGACGCCTGGCAGGCCCGGCAGGAGGGTTCGATGACATCCCGCTCGACCGCTCTCCCGCGGACTACGGTCGCGCAACTGCCCGAAGGCTCTCCCTCGCGCCGCGAGCGCCCTCGATGACCACGCTCCCGTCGATCGTCGTGGTCGACGACGCCGTGGAGGTGCGCACGCTGGTGCGCACCCGGCTGCGGCTGTCGGGTGTCTTCGACGTCGTGGGCGAGGGCTCCACCGGCCAGGAGGCTGTCGAGCTCGCCGGCCGGTTGCGACCCACGCTGCTGCTGCTCGACGTCTCGATGCCCGGCATGGACGGTCTCGAGGCGCTGCCACTGATCCGCACGGCGTCGCCCGACACGCGCGTCGTGATGTACAGCGGGTTCGCAGCAGAGGGCCTTGCCGAGCGCACGCTGGAGCTGGGCGCGACGGCGTACTTCGAGAAGTCCACGGCACTCGACAGCCTCGCGGACGACCTCCTGGCGCTGTTGAGGCCGCAGACGCCAGGGGCACCCGCTCCTCTCGTCGTGCCAGCGGGCAGCGTCCGCCCCGAGTCCGTCGAGCCGGTACTGCGCGAGCACCTCGAGCGCTTCCGCGAGGTCTTCGAGGACGCGGCGATCGGGATGGCGACCATGACGCTGTCCGGTCACGTGGTGCGCGCCAACCCGAGCCTCGCGCGTCTGAGCGGCGAACCCGTCGCGAGGCTGGTCGCCGCGTCGTACGCCGAGCTCGCGGGTGACGACGCCCTCGCCGTCACCCAGGCCGTCGACAAGGTGGCCTCCGGCAGTCGGGACGTGTTCCAGCTGGAGCACGGCGTCAGGTCCGACCCGGATCGGCGGCTGCTGACCACGTTGTCGGCGGTGCGGGACGCAGCCGGCCACCCGCTCTACCTGTTCCTGCAGGTCCAGGACGTGACCGCGCAACGAGAGGTGGAGGAGCAGCTGCGCCGCAGCGAGCAGCGGTTCAAGCTCCTCGTGGAGGCCGTGCAGGACTACGCGATCTTCATGCTCGACCCCGAGGGTCACATCGTCAGCTGGAACGCCGGCGCGCAGCGCATCAAGGGGTGGACCGCGGCCGAGATCGTGGGCCGCCACTTCCGCGTGTTCTACCCGCCCGAACGACAGGCGGAGGGCCACCCGGAGAACGAGCTCGCTGCCGCGGTGCGGGACGGACACTACGAGGAGGAAGGCTGGCGGGTCCGCCGTGACGGATCCGAGTTCTGGGCGCAGGTGACGATCACGGCCCTCCGCGACGAGGACCAGGAGCTGGTCGGCTTCGCCAAGGTGACGCGTGACATCAGTGAGCGCCTGCGCTCCCAGCAAGCCCAGGAGCAGTCCGCCGCTGCCCTTGCTGCCGCGAATGCCCGGCTCGCCGAAGCCAACGTCCGACTCTCCGACGCAGCCGACGACCAGGCGCACTTCCTTGCCGTCACCGCGCACGAGCTCCGGTCTCCCGTCGGCGTCGTGGCCGGCTCCGCCGATCTGCTCGTCGGGCATCGGCACCAGCTCTCGGAGGACGAGGCGTCGGAGCTCGTCGAGGGCATCGCCGCCGCGGCAGGTCGGCTTCGACGTCTCGTCGACGACCTGCTGGCCGCGGCCCGCGTCCACGGCACCGCGATCGAGTTCCGTCCCATGCCCGTGGACCTGCGCGCCCAGCTGACGAGGACGGTGCGCCTGATGGAGCGCACGCTCGACTTCGAGATCCGTCTGGTCGACGTCCCCGACGTACGCGTGAACGCGGACCCGGACCGGTTCTCCCAGATGCTGGAGAACCTGTTGTCGAACGCCGCCCAGCACGGCGTCGCGCCCGCGACCGTGGCGGTGAGCCGATCGGGCGCCACGGTCGAGATCGCCGTCATCGACGCGGGAGAGGGCGTCGGGGCGGCCATGCAGGAGCGCCTCTTCGAGCGCTTCGCGACGTCCGGGCAGGGCGGGACCGGTCTCGGTCTCTACATCGTGCGCGAGCTCGCCCGAGCCCACGAGGGCGACGTGGTCTACCGGCCGGAGGACGGCGCGTTCGTCATCCGGCTGCCGGCTGCGGAACCCTCGTGACCACCGCGCAGCCCATCCGCGTCCTCCTCGTCGACGACCACGAGGAGGTCCGGGTGATGCTGCGGACGGCCCTGCGTCTCCATGGCGGGTTCGAGGTGGTGGGAGAGGCCGAGGACGGCGTCGGTGCCGTGCGCCTCGTCGGCTCGACCGACCCCGACATCGTGCTCCTGGACCTGGGGCTGCCGGATCTCGACGGGCGTGAGGTGCTGACCCGGATCCGAGCTGTTCGTCCGGCGAGCAGGATCGTCATCTTCTCCGGGGCCGACCGAGAAGACCGGGCCTGGTACCAGGACCGTTCGGACGGCTACGTGCTCAAGGACGCCGAGCTGACCGTGCTCGTCGGCGTCCTCGAGTCCGTGGCCGCACCCCTCTCAGCGACCGGTGGGATCCACCTGCCGTGCGACCTGGCCAGCGTCGCTGACGCCCGCCGCTTCGTCCGCGACGCCCTCGTGAGCAGCCTCGCCCACGACCTGACCGACGAGGCCTTCCTGGTGGTCAGCGAGCTGGCGGCGAACGCGATCACCCACGCAGAGTCCGACTATCGGGTGAGCGTGCTGGTGTCTCCGGCCACCGTCCGGATCTCGGTTCGCGACAGCGGCCCCGGGACTCCCGAGCCGAGGGCCAGCGGGCCCGGAGCCATATCCGGGCGCGGCCTCCTGATCGTGGCTGCCGTCGCAACATCGTGGGGGATCGACTCGTCACACGCCGGCTTCAAGACGGTGTGGGCGGACCTCGCCCGGTAGGAGCGTGACGTCAGCCCGGGGACATTCGCTCAGCCGGGGGCCACGTCGGTGCGATAGCTGAGCCCCACGGCCTCGAGCACCAGCTGGGCCGGAGTCCCGGGACGGGCCACGAGGTCGAGCCGGCTGCCGTTCCGCCGGCAGGCCTTCTGCGCGTCAAGGAGCACCTGGACCCCCGTGCTGTCGAGGTGGGACGCCTCCGTCAGGTCGACGACCGTCCCGCGCGTCCCGCCTCGCGTCGCCCGGGCGAGGGCGAACCTCATCGTCTCCGCCTGACCGAGGTCCATCGGACCCGTCACCGCCAGGCCGTCCGCTTGCTCGACGAGGTCGAAGGCAGCCGGGGACCGGTCGCCGCGGCGCGTCGGGTTCGTCGTGAAGAGGCTCACCGGCCGGACCGGCGCGAAAGAAAGGCGGACGGTCGTGCCGAGTGGGCGCTTCTCGACGGTGAGCTGGTCGGTCAGCAGTCTCGCCAGGCTCAGCCCGCGTCCTCCGGTCAGCGGCTGCTCGACCGTCTCGGGTTCGCGCCATCGACCCTGGTCGACAACCTCCACCACGACGTGCCCGGAGTCGGTCACGTCGGCGCGCACCGACACCGGCCGCGCCTCCACATCGTCGTCACGGTAGGCGTGCCAGACACTGTTGGCGACCAGCTCCGCGGTCGCATGGTGCAGGGCCATCGCGTCGGTCATCGAGAGGCAGATCTCGTCCAGCCACAGGTCGAGGTCTGCTCGCAGGTCCAGCAGGCTCTCGGCGACCGGCGGCAGCTCGAGCCGCAGCGGTCTCGCCGACTCCGCCTTGAGCTCCACGCCGAGGACGACGACGTCATCGGCGGCACCGTTGCCCTCGATGAGTCGGGCCGGCAACCGACGAACGATCCGCTCCACCCGGGACTCGTGGTCCAGGCCCATGCCGTCGGGAGCCAGCACGTGCAGCGCGGCCTCGGCCACCTCGACGGTCCCCCGGGATCGGGGGGTGCCCGGGCGTTCGATCAGGCCGTCGCTGTAGAGCAGCACGACGTCGCCGGCCTCGAGGCGATGGGTCTGGTGCTCGTACGCCGCTCCGCTGCCCAGGCTGCCGGACGTGGAGCCGGACAGGTAGTAGGAGTCGCGCCCGGCCGCGGGCACGAGCAAGGGCGCCGGATGTCCGGCCGTGCAGTAGACGAGCTCGCCCGCGGGCGCGTCGACGACAGCGGCGACCACGGTCGTGGCGTGGGCCTCGGGACGGTCCTGGACCCACCGGTCCAGCCGCTCCAGAGCGAGAGCGGGGTCACCGGTCTCCTTGAGCGCGGCTCCCAGGACGCTGCGCACCTGGCTCATCGTGACGGCGGCTGACAGCCCCTGCCCCGGGACGTCGCCCACCACCAGGGCCGCGCGGCCTTCGCCGAGCGCGAAGCTGTCGAACCAGTCCCCGCGTCGCGCGTCGCCGATCGCCGGCACCAGGCAGGTGGCCGCCAGCTCGAGGCCGGGCAGGACCGCAACGCCGCGGGGCAGCAGGACGTCGTACAGCTCCTCCCACCAGGTCTGGCCGGATTCGTCGGTCATGGTGTTCTCACCTCCCGGATCTCCAGAGGCACGCTGGACAACGAGGCTGAGGCCGGTGAGCCGGCTGTTGGCGAAGAGCGGGATGGCGCGGATGTCCACGCAGTCGCCGGCGTACGGCGAGGTGCCCGGCGCCACCTGGAGGCCGAGCACGGTCTCCTCCGTGCCGCTCGCCCGAGCCTGAGCACAGAGCGTCAGGATGCGGTCCCGTACGGCGATCGGAAGGATTTCGGCAGACAGCAGACCGACCAGGTCGTCGCGCCCGGCGAACGTGCGGAAGGCCGCGTTGGCGGTCTCCAGGACACCGTCCGGCTCCGTGAGCGTGGCCACGCCCATCGGGAGCCGGTCGAAGGCGTCCCTGGCGGCGCCTGGCGCCCCCACCGTGAGGTCGCGCGGGTCCTCGAACCCGCTGAGCTCTCCGGGGGCCATGCGCCTTCCTCCTCGCCGCGGCAGACGTCCGCCGTCTCGTTCCAGGGGTACCCCGGGAGAGGACACGCTACGCCGATTCACCCCTTGGGGCGTAGCGACCCGGCGGACGGGGCGGCGAGGCTTCGAGCATCCACGTTGGCAATCCGCGAGCGTGGCGCCGACGAGGCTGGTGTCAGGGGGACGTTCGTGATCGCCGCAGGAGAACAAGCAGCCCGTCGTCGCTCGTCGCGCAACGACTCCTGTCGGTCCCGGACGACGTCCGACCTGCTGGCCCGGGCGAGCGATGCGACCGGAGACGAGCAGGAGTCCTTGCTCCATCAGGTGGTCCTGGCGAATCGCCCGGTCGCCGAGTCCCTGGCCCGCCGCTTCCGCAACCGAGGCATCGACGACGACGACCTCACGCAGGTCGCGTACGAGGCGCTTATCAAGGCCGTGCACCGGTTCGACCCGTCGCAGGAGCGCGAGCTCTTGTCGTACGCCGTGCCCACCATCAAGGGCGAGCTGCGCCGGCACTTCCGTGACCACGGGTGGATGGTCCGTCCCACCCGAGCGGTGCAAGAGGCTCAGTGGCAGATCGTCCGCGCCAGGGAAGAGCTGGCCCACGAGCTGGGCCGGCCTGCTCAGCGCGACGAGATCATGAAGCACCTCGACCTGACTGCGGACCTGTACGACGAGGCCGCGGCGGCGAACGGCTGCTTCCAGCCGTCGTCCCTGGACCAGCCCGTCACCGAGTGGTCGACCACGTCCGTGGGCGACAGCCTGGCCGACGAGTCCGACGAGCACGATGCCGTCGAGGCGCGCGCGATGGTCGAGCCGCTGCTGCGCAAGCTGAGTGACAGGGAGCGCCGCATCGTCTATCTCCGGTTCTACGAGGACCGCTCGCAAGCCGAGATCGGCGAGGAGGTCGGCGTCACGCAGACACAGGTCTCGCGCTTGCTGACCCGCACCCTGAACACGCTGCGCGAGGAGCTCGCCCCGTCACAGTGACGGGTCGTGCGCCTGGGCCACCGGAGGCGCGAGCTGTTCGGCGCGCAGGCTGTCGTCGGACGAGGAGATCAGGCTGTTCTCGTCGCCCGTGGCCCACTCGGCGATGAGCAGGGTGGCGTCGTCCCGGAGCCGCTCACCTTGGTGAGCACGGACATCGTGGCTGATGCGCCGCAGCGTCTCGGGAGCGGGCTGGTGGGACGCAGCCCGCTCGAGGTGGTCGATCAGTCGCTGCACGCCGAAGAGCTCTCCGCTCGGCGTCCGGGCCTCCGTGATGCCGTCGGTGTAGAACACGAGCCGGTCCCCCGGCTCCAGCCACTCCTCGGCGACCGTTCCCTGACCGTCCCCGACGCCGAAGAGGATCCGGTGACCACCGGTCAGCTCCTTGACCACCTTGCCGTGGCGCAGCAGCAGGGGCGCCGGGTGTCCGGCATTGAGGTAGCGGAAGCGGCCGGTGGGCAGGTGGAGCTCGCCGAGGATGCCACTGGCGAACCGCCACGGCTCGCCGTACCCGTCGACGTGGTCGTCGATCGCCTGGGCGGTGGCGAGGATGCCGTGCTTCTGCCGGCGGCTGCTCCGGCAGGCGGACAGGGCGACCGCCGCCAGCAGCGTCCCTTCCAGGTCGTGCCCGGTGGCGTCGAGGATCATCAGGTGCGCCGTGTCGTCGATCACGCTGTAGTCGAACGCGTCGGCCGCGACGTCGT
Organism: uncultured Actinomycetota bacterium; assembly: GCA_963723195.1. Classification (GTDB taxonomy): domain Bacteria; phylum Actinomycetota; class Actinomycetes; order Propionibacteriales; family Nocardioidaceae; genus Nocardioides. Next base: position 85,422 of record CAVRPU010000015.1, on the reverse strand, counting down.
AGTAGGGCTGCAGCAGACCGGAGACGACCAGTCCCTTGCAGGCGAAGGTGAGGGGTGGCAGCAACCGGTGCAGCAGCTCGGACGCGACGATGCGCGGCTGCCGGCTCACGATGCGGGCGAGGTCGTCGCCGTACGGACGCTTGGCGGCGATGAGGTGACCGGTCAGGTGACCCAGGAAGCGGATCCGCTCCTGGAAGCGCGAGTCCTCGAAGGCCTCGCGACCGCCGGTGTCGATCTCGAGGGCGCCGAGACGTTCGACACCGTCGACCAGGGGCACCCACGCGACGCCACCGGCGGCCAGCACCGGCTCCACGTCGCGAAAGCAGCGTCCGGCGATCGAGCTGTCGATGCCGAGCCGTGGGGCCCCGGGCTGGCTCGGCGCGCTCCCCCGCATGGGCACGAGCACCAGGAACTCCTGCTCGTAGTCGACGAGATACATCCGCGCCGTCCAGCCGAGCTCCTGCGCCGCCCCCGCCACCACGTCGGCCAGCTCGCCCGGAGTCGCCAGGTGCGCACGGTCCAACAGGGTCCGCATCATGGCCAGGGTCTGGACGTCCTGGACTTTGGTCACCCGCTCAAAGTACTTCCCCACGTTCGGGTGCTGCCTCGAGGACCCGGCCGGTCGCCTGCGGCGGCTCCGGTGGGTACGTCGAGGTCATCAGTCGCTGCCAGGAGGCCGACGGCCAGCCAGACGAGTCCCCCGCAGCGGACGACAACGCCTGACGCCCGTGCAGGCCGGGCATGGCGCGCGACTCGACGGGTACTTGTCTATGACAAGCGCGCATCCGATGGGTGCCCTGGGGGAATGGGAAGAGGCACGCCGCGATGCTCGGCTCCGCAGTACTGGCCATCTTGATCGTCGTCGCCTTGGTGGTGAGCTGCCGGCCTCTTCCGGGTCCCACCGCCCCGAAGATGACCCGCGACCGCCGGCGCGCAGCGAAGCCCCTGATCGAGCCCTAGACCAGTGACGCCGTGTGCTCAGTCGAGGGTGAGCGAGTAGCCCCGGCCGCGGATGCGCCGGATCCGCGCGATGCCCTGCAACCTGTTGCGCAGCCTGGCCACGTGCACGGCAAGGGTGTTGTCGAGGATCTGGGTGCCCTCGGGGCCCCACAACGAGACCCGCAGCTCGTCGTTCGACATGATCTCCGGGGCCTGGTGCATCAGCGCCCGCAGCAGCTCGAACTCCTTGAGCGGGAGGTCCTGGATCCGCTCGCCCCGCACCCTGACGGTGAACGCACGGGCGTCGAGCTCGATCGGCCCGAAGGCGACCATGGCGTGGTCCTCCATGGCGTGGCCCGAGCTCTGCAGCAGGTCCCAGACCGACGCCGCGTCGTAGGGACGCTCGACCACGCCGCAGTCGTCGGGTATTGGCTCGATGCCGTTGGCACCCCTTGCCGGGTCGACCACTGCGATGACGTACGGCGTCCCGAACCGGCGGATCGCCTGCACGAACTCCGCGGGGGTGAGCCCCGCCGCGTCCGGCGCCACGACGACCGCGGCAGCATGGGTGCGACCGAACTCGACCAGCGCGTCCACGGTCGAGACGGCCATCGTGACGTGCACGCCGCGGCTCGCCATGAACGAGACCAGGTCGTCTCCCTCGACGGCGGGGTCGACCACCAGCAGGTGGGCGCCCGTCGCCTCGACCCACCGACGCATGCGCAGCCGGGCCATTCGGGGACCCCCCGCGGTCCGGAGTCCGGCTTGCCGGGACGAGGAGGCTGGCGGGGACGAGGGGAACGAATCAGGCCCGAGTGCTCCACTCATGATGTCTCAGCCGAAGCGACCCGAGATGTAGTCCTCGGTCCGCGAGTCCTGGGGCGAGGAGAAGATCGACTTGGTGCGGTCGAACTCCACCAGGAGGCCCGTCCGGTTGCCGGTCGTCTCGTCCGCCTTCGCGGTGAAGAAGGCCGTCCTGTCCGAGACCCGCGCGGCCTGCTGCATGTTGTGCGTGACGATGATGATCGTGTAGTCGTTGCGCAGCTCGAGCATCAGGTCCTCGATCCGCGAGGTCGCGATCGGGTCGAGCGCCGAGCACGGCTCGTCCATCAAGATCACGTCCGGCCGGGTGGCGATGGTGCGGGCGATGCAGAGGCGCTGCTGCTGTCCGCCGGACAGGCCGTACGCCGACTGCTTCAGCTTGTCCTTGACCTCGTCCCACAACGCGGCGCCGTGCAGGGCCTGCTCGACCAGGTCGTCCATGCTGTCGACCTTCATGCCCGTGACCCTCGGCCCGTAGGCGATGTTGTCGTAGATCGACTTCGGGAACGGGTTCGGCTTCTGGAACACCATGCCGATGTGGGTGCGCACGGCGATCGGGTCGACGCCCTTGTCGTAGATGTTCTTGCCGTGGTAGGTCACCTGCCCCTCGACGCGCGCGCCCGTGATCAGGTCGTTCATCCGGTTCAGGCAGCGCAGCACCGTGGACTTGCCGCACCCGGACGGGCCGATGAGCGCGGTGATCTCGTTCCTGCCGAACCGGAGGTTCACGTCGTGGACGGCGTGGAAGTCGCCGTAGTAGACGTTGAGGCGGTCGGCCTCCATGACCGGGTCCGGGGGGATGTCCGGCGACTCGTGCGTGGTCTCGTCGGAGACCGACATCATCAGATCTGAGTCGGTCTGCGACTTGCGCGTGCTGAATGTCGCAGCGTTGGTTGCCACGAGCTCTCCTTACCAGGTTCGCTGGAACTTGTTGCGGATGAAGATGGCCAGGCCGTTGAGGCCCAGGATCATCACCAGCAGGACGATGATGGCGGCGGACGCCGCCTCGCGGAACGCCTCTTGCGACTGCGACGTCAGCGAGTAGATCTGCATCGGGAGCGCCGTGATCGGGCTCAACACCCCCGTGGGGCTGAACAGCACCGAGCCGGCCAGGCCGACGACGACCAGGGGGGCCGCCTCGCCGATCGCCCGGGACAGGCCGAGGATCGTGCCGGTGGCGATGCCCGGGATCGCCGACGGCAGCGTCTGCTTCCACGTCGTCTGCCACACGGTCGCACCGAGGGCGAGGGAGCCGTGGCGGATCTCGATCGGCACCGCCCGCACCGCCTCTCGGGTCGTGATGATGATGACCGGAAGGATCAGCAGCGCCAGGGCCAGCGCGCCCCCGAGCACGATGCCGGTCTGCTGGAAGCCCAGCACCGCCATCGCCGCCACGGCCAGCAGGCCGTAGACGATGGACGGCACGGCGGCCAGGTTCTGCAGGTTCAGCTCGATGAAGCGGTTGTACCAGCGCTCCTTGTCGGCGAACTCCTCGAGGTAGAGCGCGGCGCCGATGCCCAGGGGCACGGCCAGCAGAGCGGTGAAGAACATCAGCCACAGGGAGCCCAGGATGCCGGCCCGGAATCCGGTCTCCTCGGGCCGGATCCGCGAGGCGTAGTTGGTGATCAGGTTCGCGTCGAAGCGGCCGGCTCCTTCGATCGCCGTGTCGACGATGAGGACGACGAGGACCATGACCCCGAAGAACAGGGCGAACCAGAGCATGCAGAGGAAGATCAGCGACCTCGGCGTGTTGTCCCGGCTCTTGCCGGTGGCGATGACGCTCGTCGTGACGTCGCGGCTGGTGGCGGAGATCGTGCTCATCAGTAGACCTGCCTGTATCGGCGGACGAGGGCGATGCTGACGATGTTGATCACCAGCGTGATCAGGAACAGCAGCAAGCCGACCGCGAAGAGCGAGTTGTACTCGACGGACCCGACCGGGTTCTCCCCGCCGGCGGTCTGTGCGATGTAGCCCGTCATGGTCTGCATGCCCTCGCGCGGGTCGAGGCTCATGTTCTTGAGTGCTCCGGCCGCCAGGGCGACGATCATCGTCTCGCCGACGGCGCGCGAGAGACCGAGCACGATCGCTGCGGCGATGCCTGACAGGGCAGCGGGGAAGACGACGCGCAGCGTGGTCTGCATCCGGTTGGCGCCCATGGCGAACGAGCCCTGCCGCATCGCCTGCGGCACCGCCGACATGGCGTCCTCCGCCAGGGAGGCGACGGTCGGGATGATCATGACCCCGAGCACCAGGCCGGCAGCCAGGACGTTGGTGAAGCCGACCGTCATGTTCAAGATGTCCTGCAACAGGGTCGGTGTCACGAAGGTCAGGGCGAAGAAGCCGTAGACCACCGACGGCACGCCGGCGAGCAGCTCGACCGTGGGCTTGAGGTACTTGCGCGCTCGGCGTGAGGCGTACTCCGAGAGGTACATCGCGGCCCCGAGGCCCAGGGGCACCGCGACCAGCAGGGCGATCAGCGTGACCATCAGGGTGCCGGTGACCAGCGGGATGACGGCGTACCGCCCCTCGGTGGCGAAGAACTCGCCGAACGAGACCTCGCCGAAGAAGTGGATGACCGGCTCGATGAGAGCCACGATGATCCCGAGGGTGATGGCCACCGAGAGGAAGGCCGAGAGCATGAGGACGGTCTTGATGACCGACTCGCCCGGGCGGGCCCGGCGACCGAGGTTGGGCGCCGGGAGCGGGCCCGCCCCGGAGGGCGGACCCGCAACGACGCTGCTGATGCTGCTCATGGCAGAGTCAGGAGCCCTTCTTCGAGGTGTGCTGGGCACTCAGGACGCGATGCCCTCGAGGTTCGACTGCGTCTCGGTGTAGAGCTCGTCGCTCAGCGGGATGAACTGACCGATCTCGGCGATGTCCGCCAGGTTCTCGATGTAGAAGTCGACGTACTCCTTGACGGCAGCGTTGTCGTTGTACTTCGCGTTGTTGACGTAGATGAACAGCGGACGGGCCAGCGGGGTGTACTCCCCTGCCTGAGCCGTCTCGGCCGACGGCTCGATGCAGCCGTTGCCACTGTCGATGCCCACCGCCTTGAGCGTTTCGGAGTTCTCCTCGTAGTAGGTGTAGCCGAAGTAGCCGGTCGCGCCCTCGGTGCCGGCGACGCCCTGGACCAGGACGTTGTCGTCCTCGGAAGCCTCGTAGTCGTCACGGGTGGCCTCGGTCTCCGACTCGATCACGTCGTTGGCCATGTAGTCGTAGGTGCCCGAGTCGGTGCCGGGACCGAACAGCGAGATCTCCTGGTCGGGAAAGCTCGGGTCGAGCTGGTTCCAGTTGGTGACGTCGGAGTCGGGACCCCACAGCTCCTTGAGCTGGTCGACGGTCAGGCAGTCGACAGCGAGGTCGGGGTGGACGACGACGGTCAGCGCGTCGGTGGCGACCTGGAGCTCGGTGTACTCGATCCCGGTCTCCTCACACGCCGCGATCTCCTCGTCCTCGATGGGGCGGGAGGCGTCGGAGATGTCGGTCTCGTCGGCGCAGAAGCGCTCGAAGCCACCACCGGTGCCGGCCTCGGAGACCGTCACCTGCACATCGGGGTTCTCCTCGTTCAGGAGCTCTTGGGCGGCCGTGCTCATCGGGAAGACGGTCGACGAGCCGTCGACGACGACCTGGCCGCTGGCACCGCCGTCGCCGCCGTCGCCGCCGTCGCCCTCACCGGCGTTGGCACCGCCGCAGGCGGCCAGGGCGAGCACGGTGACCATCGCGACGGGCGCGAGGAAGAGTTGGGTCTTTCGCTTCACAGGGGCTGGCCTTTCCAGGTGAGGGCGCCACCGATTGCGGCGCCCAGCTGTCCTAGTGACACCAGCGACGCTAGGGAGCGTCGGTGTCTGCGAGACCCGCTGACTCTGAACAGGAAGTGAACAAACATGAAGCACTTCACCCACGTCACATGCGGCCAAGGATGGTTCTGGCCCTATCCCCCGACCCCATGGAGGTGCTAAGCCGAGACATGGACACCCCCACGCTCCTGAAGGAGCTTGCACCGACCGTCGAGGACAACCTCAACCGGCACCTGGGGGTGGCGCAGGAGTGGATGCCCCACGAGTACGTCCCGTGGGCCGAGGGCCGCAACTTCGCCATGCTCGACGGTGAGCCGTGGTCGGTGGAGCAGTCGACGCTCTCACCGATCGCCCGGACGGCGCTGGAGGTGAACCTCCTCACCGAGGACAACCTGCCCAGCTATCACCGCGAGGTCGAGCGGGCGTTCGGCCGCGAGAGCGCCTGGGGCGAGTGGGTGAACCGATGGACGGCCGAGGAGGGCCGGCACGCCTTCTGCATCCGTGACTACCTGCTGGTCACGCGAGGCGTCGACCCCGACGAGCTCGAACGGGCGCGGATGCAGACGATGGAGACCGGCTTCGACTCCGGTGAGAAGGAGCTCCTGCACGTGTGTGCCTACGTGTCGTTCCAGGAGCTGGCGACCCGGGTCTCGCACCGCAACACCGGCAAGATCACCGAGGACCCCGTCGCTGAACGACTGCTCACCCGCGTGGCGAAGGACGAGAACCTGCACATGATCTTCTACCGCAACATCGTCGACGCGGCTCTGCAGATCGCGCCCGGGCCGACGATGCGGGCGATCGCCGACGAGGTGATCGGCTTCGAGATGCCCGGCGCCGTGATCCCCGGCTTCGCCCGGAAGGCCGTGCAGATGGCTCGCGCCGGGATCTACGACCTGCGCATCCACCACGACGACATCGTCATGCCGTTGGTACGGCAGTGGCGGCTCTTCGAGCTCGAGGGCCTGGACGAGGAGGGTGAGCGAGCGCGTGAGGAGCTCGCCGCGGCGATCGCGGAGCTGGACGAGCAGGCGACGCGGTTCGTCGAGCAGCGCGACGCGGCCGATGCGAAGCGGGCGGCGCGCAGAGGCCCGTCGACGCCGTAGACGCCCCTTCCCCGACAGGGCTCGGAGTGCCACCCTCGCAGGGTGCGCGTGCTGTGTGCGACCACGGCGAACGACGGCCACTTCGGGCCGCTGCTGCCGTTCGCGCGGGCCTGCGCGACAGCGGGGCACGAGGTGCGGGTGGCCGCTCCTGCGTCGTACGCCGCGGCGGTGGAGCGTGCCGGGTTCCCCCACGAGCCGTTCGCCGACGCCCCACCGGAGCTGGTGGGTCCGCTGATGGCGAGGCTGCCGACGCTCGGGTTCGAAGAGGCCGACGAGCTCGTGATCCGCGAGGTGTTCGGTCGGATCGATGCCCAGGCCGGGCTCCCGTCGCTCGTCGAGACCGTGGAGGGCTGGCGTCCGGACGTCGTGCTTCGCGAGTCCGCCGAGCTCGCGTCACTCGCCGCTGCCGAGCGCGCCGGCGTTCCGCACCTGCACGTCTGCATCGGCATGCACGAGGTCGCCACCCGGTTCGCCGAGGCGATCGTCGACCCGCTCGACGAGCTGGGTGTCCTTGCCGGCCTCGGCGAGGGCAGGTTGCCGTCGGCGCTCGCCGACGAGACTGTGCTGAGCCTGGTGCCCGAGGTTCTCGACCATGCAGCGGGCGAGGTGCCGCCTCGAGCGGCAGCCTTCCTCCGCTTCAACGAGCCACCGCCGGCCGTCAGCCGGCCACTGCCGGACTGGGGCGATCGGGAGGCGCCGCTGGTCTACGTCACGCTCGGCTCGGTCACCGGCTCGCTGCCCCATCTCACCGGAACCTTCCGTGAGGCGTTGGACGCGCTCGCCGAGGTCGACGCCCGCGTGCTGATGACCGTCGGGCGCAAGCTCGACCCGGCCGCACTCGGGCCGCTGCCTGCGAACGCCCACGTCACCCAGTGGTGGCCCCAGGCCGCCGTGCTGGCCGACGCCGCGGCGATGCTCGGGCACGGCGGCTTCGGCACGACCATGGGCGCCCTCGCCGCGGGTGTGCCCCAGGCGGTCGCGCCGCTCTTCAGCTTCGACCAGGTCGTCAACGGTCAGCACGTCGCAGCCGTGGGGGCCGGCGTCACCGTGGAGATGGGTCCGGGCGCTGTCACGCGTGCGGCCGCCGAGGTCCCCCGGCTGGTCGAGGGCGCGGCGTACGCCGCCTCGGCCCGCCGCATCGCGGCCGCGATGGACGACCTGCCGTCGCCGGCCGAGGCCGTGCCCGTGCTGGTCGGCATCGCCGGCTGACCCAGCAGGACGACCGGGTCAGGCACTCACTCGCCGACCACCACGACGACGCGTCCGACGGGGTTGCCGGACACGAGGTGGCGCAGCGCTGCGGCCGCCTCTGCCAGCGGGTAGGTCCGGTCGATCACGATGCGGAGCTGCCCCGTCGCCAGGAGCCCGGTCAGCGTGGTCATGAGCTGACGTTTGTCGGGCGAGGCAAGCGAGCCGCCGCGCAGCTCCGGGACCACCGCCGAGCGCGCCATCAGCCCGAGCATGCGCGGGATGCTCCCGAGCCAGTCGTGTCCGGTGGCCCCGAAGGCGTCGTGCCCGATCAGCACGTAGCCACCGCCCGGCTCGACGGCCCGGCGGTTGGCGGAGAGGGAGTGGTTGCCGGGCACGTCGAAGACCAGGTCCCACCGCTCGCCGGCACGGGTGTAGTCCTCACTCGTGTAGTCGATGACCCGGTGCACGCCCAGCGACCGCAGGAGCGCAAGCTTGCGCGGGTGGTCGACGCCGGTGACATGCGCGCCGTAGGCCTTGGCGAGCTGGACCGCGATCATGCCGACTCCCCCGGCGGCGCCGTTCACGAGCACCCGATCTCCCGGCGCCACGCGGCGCTGGGGAAGGTTGTTCAGGGCGATGAGACCGACGGTCGGCACCGCGGCGGCCTCCTCGAAGGAGACTCCGGGCGGCTTGGGCGCCACGCCTTCCTCCGGCGCGGTGGCGTACTCGGCGAAGGCCCCGCCGTTGCGCCATTGCACGCCCCGGATCGTCTCCCCGAACACGGCGTCCCCCACGCGGAACCGCGTCACCGCGGAGCCGACCGACTCGACCACGCCGGCCACGTCGGTCCCCGGCACCCGGTCCTTGGGTCGCCGGACGCCGGAGCCCATCACGCGGAGCACCGCCGGCCGGCCGGTCACCACGTGCCAGACGTCAGGGTGCACCGATGCCGCCACCACCCTGACCAACACCTCGTCAGCGGCGGGTTCCGGGCGTGGCACCTCGCGCAGGCTGAGCTCGTCGATCGCGCCGTACGCGTCCTGGACGATCGCTCTCACACCAGGGACCGTACTGCCCGCGCGCAGCCCGCGACGGAGGCACCGACCAGCCGGTGGGTCTTCGCTCCGGGTCGGTTCCGTGGTTCGCTGGACAGTGGGCCGCAGCTCGGTGGCCCAAGCCTGCACAGCCGCTGTCGCGGCACGTCGCCGCGGCACCTCGATCCGAGGAGGACGACATGCCAGTCGAAGAGACCGAACGCACGATCCGCGAGTACCTCGACGCCCTGCAGACCGGTGGCGACTTCGCCGCCTATCTCGCCGACGACGTCGTGTGGACCACCATGGAGAACGGTGACGAGATCCACGGTCGTCAAGCAGTCGTGGACTTCATCGTCGCGCTGCACAGCCAGCTGTTTGCCGCCGCTCCCGAGTTCGGGAACCTCACGTTCGCCGACGGCGTCGCAGCGCTCGAGGCGGTCTTCGTGGGGAGGCACATCGCGGACTTCGCCGGCGTACCGGCGACCGGTGCCGAGGTCCGGCTCCCCTACTCCGTCTCCTACGACGTGTCCGACGGCTCGATCGTCGCTCTCCGCGCCTACTTCCCGATCACGGCCCTGATCCAGCACCTGAGGGATGCTGCCGCAGCCCAGCGGTGAGGATCGGCCCGACCTAGCCGGAGAAGTCGTCGCGGTAGTCCGGGTGGCTCCGGTACGACGCGGCCAGGCGACGGCGGATCACGTCGGCGTACTCACCGCGGCCGTCGAAGTCGGCCGTCGCGGCCTGCTCGAGGAGCTCGCGCTTGTCGAGGGCGTCGGTGAAGGCACCGACCCAGTCCTCGCCGTCGGTCGCCGTGTGACGTGCGCTGCGCCGGCTGGCGTGCGCGACCTCCTCCTCGATCCGAGCACGGACGAAGTCGTCGAGTGTCCCACCCACGCGGGTGAGCCTAGGTGCACGTCAGGATCACGGCTAGTCAAACTCTCAACTTGATGGGTCGGCCCGGACTTCACGCGCCGTTCACGCGGTGGCCGCGCGGTCGCTGGCAGGATGGGCGACCATGCTGAAGGACGTCCGTGAGTACATCGACCGACTGCACATCGACGGCCACACCATCGGCGAGGACCACGACGACGACCCGATCCTCATCGACACCGACGGTCGTGCGGTCGACACCTGGCGGGAGAACTACCCCTACGACGAGCGGATGCCGCGCGAGGAGTACGACGAGCAGAAGTACCTGCTCCAGGTCGAGCTGCTCAAGTTCCAGACCTGGGCCACGGACACCCAGACCAAGCACGTACTGCTGTTCGAGGGTCGTGACGCCGCCGGCAAGGGCGGCACCATCAAGCGGTTCATGGAGCACCTCAACCCGCGCTACGCCCGCACGGTCGCTCTCACCAAGCCCAGCGACCGCGAGCAGAACCAGTGGTACTTCCAGCGCTACGTCGGCTACCTGCCCACGGCCGGCGAGATGGTCCTCTTCGACCGGTCCTGGTACAACCGGGCCGGCGTCGAGCGGGTGATGGGCTTTGCCAGCAAGCCGGAGTGTGAGCAGTTCATCGCGCACGCTCCCGTCTTCGAGCGGATGCTGATCGACAGCGGCATCTCGCTCACGAAGTTCTGGTTCTCCGTCACCCGGGCCGAGCAGCGGACCCGCTTCATCATCCGCCAGGTCGACCCCGTACGGCAGTGGAAGCTCTCCCCCATCGACCTCGAGTCGCTCGACAAGTGGGACGCCTACACCGAGGCCAAGGAGGACATGATCCGGCGCACGGACACCAAGTGGGCACCCTGGACCACCATCAAGAGCAACGACAAGAAGCGGGCCCGGGTCAACGCGATGCGCGCCTTCCTCACGCGGTTCGAGTACGACGGCAAGGACGTCGACGTCGTCGGGAGACCGGACCCGCTGATCGTGCAGCGCGGCAAGAACGCCGTCGGCGACTGAGCGCCGCCGAGGGGCCGCCGAGGCCCCGTGCAAGTCCCCGGCGGGCCGGGGAGTTCTGCGCTTCTCGGGCGTTGTGATGGCCGAGAAGCGTGCAAGTCCCCGGCGGGCCGGGGGGTTCTGCGCTTCTCGGGCGTTGTGATGGCCGAGAAGCGTGCAAGTCCCCGGCGGGCCGGGGACTTGCACGGGGCAGATCCTGCGTGCGCTTCGCGACGGAGCCAAGAGGCCCGCGGCGTTCGCCACGGTGCGCTAGAACGGACAGGTGGAGGACCCGCAGGCGCACTCAGGCGAGCGATCGCTGAGCGGAGCGGAGATGCTGCGCGAGCGGCTGCGCGAGCTCGTCGCGAGTGTCCACGCGCTCGACCCGCTGGTCCGCTCGGGCGCCGACGACTCGGTGCACGACCTGCGGGTGACCATCCGGCGGCTGCGGAGCACCCTGGGCTCGTACGCCCCGGCGTTCGTCGCCAGCGAGACCGAGCCCATCCGGCGCGAGCTGCAATGGTTCGGCGCCCGGCTCGGCGACGTGCGCGACTCCGAGGTGCAGGCGCAACGGCTCACCGAGCTCGGCCACGAGGCGGGCACGCTGCAGGCCCGGCTCGGCGTCCAGCACCAAGAGGCACGAGCACACCTGCTCGAGGGCATGGACGAGCCGCGGTACGCCGCCCTGCTGGCCCGACTGGACGCGCTCGCCGCCGATCCACCCTTCACCGAGGCGGCACAGGCTCCCGCCGAGGAGCTGGTGCGGGCCGGCGCCCACAAGGACTGGCGACGCGTCCGAGATCGCGTCACCGCACTGCCGGCGCCGGATGACGGCGCCTTCCCGGAGCACCTGCACGAGGTTCGCAAGTCCGCCAAGCGCCTGCAGTACCTGCTCGAAGCCGGCCGCGCCGTCGCCGGTGCCGACGCCGCGCGGCTCCGTCGGCGCGTGACGAAGTTCCAGCAGCGTCTCGGCGACCACCACGACGCGACGCTGACCCACGAGCTCCTCGTCGGAGCCGGGGCTCCCGACGGGACGGCCGCGAGCGAGGCCGACGCCGTGGCCGAGGAGTTCCCCACCCTGTGGCGACGGGTGACCACCCGCGCGCGGCGATGGTTGCACTGACGTCGCGCCGTGAGCGTCGTCGCGGCGGCCGACTCACTGCCGTCGGCTCTGGCCGTCGCCGCGCAGTGGCTCGGCCCGCTGCACCCGTCGCGCGTGCGTGTCCCCCGTGCGGAAGCGACCAGCACGGACGACCGTTCCTGCCAGGGCTGGCCGACGTCCACGTGAGCATCAGCCGGTCGACGGGTGTCCTCGTGGTTGCCGTGAGCCTCGGCGCGCGGGTCGGCGTCGACGTCGAGCGGGTCGACGACAAGCGGTTCGCCGAGGTGGCCGAGGTCGTCCGGCGCCCGGCGAGGCCGTCGGGTGGGCGAACCTACCGGCGGCGTGGGATGCGTTGCCCGCCCGTACGGGCGTGCGCCGACAGCGTTCACCGATGTTCACCACCCGAGCAGCGGCGTCCGGGTCCGCGACTTTGTTCGGCCGGCCCGGCAAGATGGGCCGTTGACGACCCCCGGAGGTGGCGTGTGACCAAGAAGAAGGCCGTGAAGGCCTCGAAGAAGAAGCTCAAGCGAGCCGTCAAGAAGCTCGAGGCGGAGGTCGAGGCCGCTGGCGCCAAGGCGGCTCGCTGGAAGAAGCGGGCCAAGCAGGACCAGGCGGCCGCAGCGGAGTCGCAGGCGAAGGTCGCGAAGCTGGAGAAGAAGCTGGAGAAGTCGCGCCGGGAGGCACCGGCGGCGGCCCCCGATCCAGCCGCCGTTGCGATCGTGCCCCAAGCGCAGGAGCCGGTCGCGCCGGTCGCGGCGGCAGACTCGACCCCCGACGAGACCTGGACGGTCACCGCGCTCCGTGCCGAGGCCCGCTCGCGCGGGGTCGCCGGCTACTCCCGGAAGTCGAAGGCCGACCTGCTGAGCGCGCTCGCCTGACCGCTGGCCGGGTGGTAGGTCTGGAGGGTGCCGGAGAAGGAGATCACGTACGACGCCCCCTCCGACCTCGTCGCCCCCGACCTGGGCGGGATCGAGGGCGTTGCCGGGGTGGCCGGTCCCCGGGAGCTCCGCCTCGAGGCGACGTACTTCGACACACCCGACCATCGACTGGAGGCCCTCGGCATCAGCGTGCGCCGTCGCCAGGGGGGCGCGGACGAGGGCTGGCACCTGACGCTGCCTTCTGCCCTCGACCCTTCGGCCCGACATGAGCTGCAGCTCGGGCTCGGCCGGGCCGTGCGCACCGTCCCCAAGCGCTTCCGCACCACGCTCTCCGGCGTGGCGGGCGGGCAGCCGCTGGTCCCGGTCGCCGTCCTCACCACCCAGCGAGGCGTCCGCACCCTGCTGGCCGAGGACGGCCGTGTGCTGGCCGAGCTCGCCGACGACCGAGTGGAAGGCGTCCTTCTCCCACCCGGCGACGGAGGCGGGAGCGATGCGTCGGATCCGGTGCCGTGGCGAGAGCTCGAGGTCGAGCTCGTCGACGGGCCGGCGGTGCTGCTCGAGGCGGTGGGCGAGCGGCTGACGACGGCGGGAGCGAGCCGGAGCAGCCGCAGGTCCAAGGTCGCGGAGCTGCTCGGCGGAGGTAAGCGCGGACTGGTCGCCCCTGTGAGGGGCAAGGACCCCGTCAAGCAGCTCGCGCAGCACTACCTCGGCGCCCAGGTGGCGCGGCTGCGGTCACGGGACCCGCTCGTGCGCGAGCGCCTGCCGGAGGGCGTGCACAAGATGCGCGTGGCGACGCGACGGCTGCGCTCGGCGCTGGCGACGTTCAGGCCCTTCCTCGACCGGACGGTGACCGACCCGCTGCGCGACGAGCTCTCCTGGCTGGCCGACGCCTTGGGGGAGGCGCGCGACGCCGAGGTGATGCGGTCGCGTCTCGACAAGGCCGTCGACGCCCTGGTCGAGGAGCGGCCCGAGGCGGACTGGCACCCCGACGAGGTGCGCACGGCGCTGTGGCCGCCGCTCGTCGAGCGTCACGACTCTGCCCTCGCGGCGCTCGACGAGGTCCTGGGGAGTGATCGGTACGCCAGGCTGCTCGACGTCCTGAGAGGCGTGGTCGCGGACCCGCCATGGTCGGAGCGTGCCGACAAGCGGATCCGCGGCGCCTACCGGCGCCGGGTGCGGCACGAGCTGCGCCGCCTGCGCAGGCGCATGAAGTCGGCCCTCGACCCTGCTCTGAGCCCACAGGAGCGGACCGCCGCGCTTCACGAGGCCCGAAAGGCGGCAAAGCGGGCGCGCTACGCCGTCGAGTCGTTGCGCCCCGTCTACCCCCGGTCAGCGCGGACCCTCGCCAAGCGGCTCCAGAAGCTGCAGTCGGCGTTGGGGAAGCTGCAGGACACCGTCGTCACCCGGACGTACCTCCACGCCCTGACCGACCCCTCTCACCCAGCGCTCCACCCGGCCGCCGCGCTCGTCGCAGGGGCCCTCATCGAGCGTGAGAGCCGCGCTGCCGAGGAGTACGACGCCACGTCGGTCGCCAGGTGGCGCCAGGTGGCCGACACGTCGCTGCCGGGTTGACCCGCCGTGCTGACGTCAGGCCGGTGGCCGCCGCTCGACCGGGTGTCGCTGGGCCAGGGTCGTCAACGCCCTCGAGCGGGCGGCCGGTGCGCTCAGCGACGAGACCTTCAGGTCGACGCCCTCGACGGCCGCATGCTCGAAGCACCACACGAGCACGTCGAGCGCCGCATCGTCGACGCGGCCGACCCGGCTGAGATCGAGGTGGACGCGCTGGCACCCGTCGCGGATGACGTGCTGGACGGCCCGGCGCAGGTCGTACGCGCCCGCTTGGTCGAGCGGTCCGTCGACCTCGACGGTCGCTGACGGAGGTGTGCCCCTGATGCCGACGTACGCCACTGGTCCCCTCCTGTGCTGACGCTCCTGGCCGATGATGCGGCACGGGTCCAAGTGGGGCACGTCATCAACCGGATCGTCACGAAGTCGTCACGAGGCCGACACGTCAGCCTGGATCCCCGCTCAGGCCGCGGTGCCCGCCTCGGGCTGTGCGAGGTCGGTGACCGGCAGCCGGATCGCCTTGGTCGGCGCTGGGATCCAGCGCAACTCGGCACGGAAGCCGCCGCTTTCGGTGGGCACGTGGACCCACCTCATGCGCGGCTCGGTCGCGTTGCTCTTTCCTGCCATCTCGGCGCCTTTCCCCTGCGTGACACGGCCCCCACGTCGTACCCGTGTCGTGATGCCATGACTGTCCGTGCTCGTGGGGACGACGTCTGTCCGAGTGGCGACACACAGGACCCGGTGACCGTGCCCGTGGCCGCCGCCGCGACGTTCCGCACCGACTGGGCACTCGAACTCCGGCGACGCGTTCGTCTCCGAGGCGAAGACGAAGCACACGATCCGTGCCAAGCCGATGCCGACCACCTGATCGCCTCACCTCGAGGCTCAGCGAAGGCCCCGTCCGACGGGACGGAGCCTTCGCGCTGTCGGGGTCAGGTGAAGAGGCTGACTCCGATGGGGCCGACCAGGAATCCGGTGACCACGATCCCGATCCCCCACAGGACCTGCCCGCGCACCATCATCGTGAGTCCGCTCATCACCAGCATGACGGCGAACCCCCACAAGATGAAGACCACGGTCGCTCCCTTCGACGTCCTCGACGGAGGCCATGCTCGTCCCTCGACTCCACGGTGGCCAGGGCAGGAGGGCTGTTGTCTAGCCCGCTCGGCACAGTGCGAGGCGGACCCCGCCTCCGTGGCGGCATCCTGGTGCCCCAGACTTCCCCCAACTCGCTATCCGCAGTGAAGGCATGCCATGACCAAGCTGTCCATGCACGAGCGGCTCCCCTTCGACGAGGAGACGACACCCCCTCCGGTCTCGACCGGTGAGCTGCCCCAGGTCGACGAGGTCCGGGGTGTGGTCACCGAGGCGTACGAGCGCTATCGCACCAATGGTGAGGGGGCCGTGGCCGACTACATCCCGGCGCTCGCGGGCGCATCGCCCGAGTGGTTCGGGATCTCCGTGGTCGGTGCCAGGGGCAGGTCGATCGAGATCGGGGACGTCGAGACGGCGTTCTCGATCCAGAGCGTCTCCAAGCCGTTCGTGTTCGCGCTGGTCTGCGAGGCGATCGGGTACGGCGAGGCGCGGCGTCGGCTCGGCGTCAACAGCACGGGCTTCCCGTTCGACTCGCTGATGGCGGTCGAGCTGAATGTCGACCGGACGATGAACCCGCTGGTCAACGCGGGCGCGATGGCCACCACGAGCCTGGTCCCGGGAGCCACCGCGGACGAGAAGTGGGACCGCATCCAGGACGGGCTGTCGCGGTTCGCCGGCCGTCAGCTCACGGTGAGCGAGGAGGTCTACGCCTCCGAGTCCGCCACCAACCTGCGCAACCAGGGCATCGCGCACCTCCTGGAGAGCTACGGCCGCCTCTACTTCGACCCGGACCAGTCCACCGACGTCTACACGCGTCAGTGCTCGCTGGAGGTGACCGTCCACGACCTCGCGGTGATGGCTGCCACGCTGGCCAACGGCGGCGTGAACCCGATGACGGGCGACAGGGTCATCGTTCCGGGAGTCTGCCGGCGCGTGTTGGCGGTGATGGCCACCGCCGGCCTCTACGAGCTGTCGGGCGACTGGCTCTACGAGATCGGGATGCCGGGCAAGAGCGGCGTCAGCGGCGGCATCGTCACCGTGTCGCCCGGCAAGGGTGGGCTGGCCACCTTCTCGCCGCCTCTGGACGCGGCCGGGAACAGCGTCCGCGGTCAGCTCGTGACCAAGTACCTGGCCGAACGGCTCGGGTTGAACCTCTTCGCCTCGGAGGCTGCGACCGCGGACTGAGCCTGGCTTCGCCCTGACGGTGCCCCAGCAGGCCGTGTGTCGGCCCAGCACAGGTGGGCGGCGAGCATGAAGGCGGACGCCGCGGAGTACACCAGGTGCAGCACCCAGATCGGACCGACGGGCAGACTGATCACGTAGAGGGTGTAGGCCGCGTTGCCGGCGTTCACCATGACCAGGTTCCCGCGGCTGTAGGAGGACAGGTCGCGGGTACGGGCCGCCCTGACCACCATGGGCAGGTTGCTGGCCAGGAACACCAGGGTGGAGGCGATCCCGGCCATGGTGGCGGCGTTCATCGGGTTCTCCTCGCAGGTGGGCGACGCCGGTGTGGCGTCGCGACACCGACCCTGCCGTGCACGGTCCAGCGCTCGCATGGGGCTGGACCGACACCTTCCGCACGACGGCTGGGTGACGAGGATGGCGGCTCTCCCCCATGCGGCGCCGGCGCACCCGTACCAGAGTTGTTGCTGTCCCGGACTTGTCGAGGTGCGGCGCACCCCGAGATGATCCAGTCAGCGACTCTCGGCGTACCAGACTTCCTCGATCGTGCTGCGCATGATGACCCTCTGCATGGCTTGGACCGTGATGCCGACGAAGGCCAGCACCAGCAGGGTCAGGTACCAGCCCCAGCTGTCGTCCACCGCGTCCGCGAATGCGCCCTGGGCGAAGTCGGCGGAGTTCAGTGAGCCCACCAGCAGCATCAGGCCGGCGACCACGCCGACGGCACCAGCGAAGGAGCTGAAGACGACGAGCACGATCATCGGCATGTTGGCGATGACCGAGAGCACGCCGACGACCACGCCGACGACAAGCCCGACCAGGACGGCCACCCAGTTCCAGTCGATCCCGAGGGCGACCACGAGGCCCGAGCCGATCGCGAAACCGAAGGCGGCCATGGCGAGGATGACGGCGACGGCGAAGTAGAGGTAGGCCAGGACCGCGAAGACCAGCGCGAAGACCAGTCCCAGAACCCAACCGAGGACGGTCCCGAGGAAGCGCTCATCGGCGAGCTCGGCAACGAGTCCGGCGCCGAAGGCGAACCCGGCGAAGAAGCCCCAGATGGGTAGCACGAACCGAAGGACGAGCTGGCCTGCGAAGAGCATGACGCCTCCGGCCAGGATCGCGAGGAGGCCCAGGACGATGTCTGCCATGGCAGCAATGTAGGGCGCACGCGCTCAAACCTTGGGACGACACGTCCCAGTCTGGAGAATTGGCAGGAACCCAGCCGCCAGCACCTTGGGCCGTGGCTGCGTCAACGACCGCGTCCCGCTGGATCTTCGAGCACTGGTTCGTGGAGTAGTTGGGCGATCAGGCTGTCGCCGAGCCATCCCTCGTAGCGGCGCGCGCTCCAGCCGCGCTCGATCACGAGTGTCCGATAGACCTCCACCAGGGTCAGTGCCAGCGTGATGTCGAGGGCTCCGTCCAGGGTCAGGCCCGACCTGTGGTGAGGTGCGGTGGTTCTCAGCAGCTTGCGGATCTCCCGTTCTCGTGCGGCCAGGACGTGCTGCAGCGTGCTCGCCATCCGGGGGTCTGCGCGCGCGGCCTCCTGGTAGATGGCGACGACGTCGGACCCCACCTCGAGCTGGCGGCGGTTGAGCTCGGCCAGCAGGCGCAGCTGCTGCCGCGCGTCGGTCTCCTGCAGCGAGGCCTGCGCGAGGCTGACCGTCTGCGCCTCTTCCATCCACGACTGCGTGATCCGCTCGAGGATCTTCGCCTTGCTCCCGAGTGAGGAGTACACCGTCTGGACGGGGATGTCGGCGGCTGCCGAGATCGCGGCGATCGTGGTGCCGGCGTACCCGTGCTCGGCGAAGAGCGCCCGGGCCGCTCTGGCGATCTGGCTCTTGGTCGCGTCGGCCTGGCGCTCGCGATGTCCACCGGTGCTCTTGACAGACACACGGTGATAGTATCAGTCTTCTCATCATAGTTTCACTATGATGAATGGAGTGAGAGCCATGGCGCCCGCCACGGTCTACTACAAGCCCGGCTGTCCGTTCGGCATCCGCTTGAGACTGTCCCTCCTGCTCCACGGAGTGCCGTTCCGCCCCGTCCGCTTTCGCGACGACGAGGAAGGGGCGATGCGGGTACGACAGGTGAACGACGGAAACGAGATCAGTCCCACCGTCCACGTCGCCGGACGCTGGCTGACCAACCCGCCCTGGAGCGACGTCCGGCAGGCGATGGCGCAGGCGGGCCCTGGGAGATCCGACGCGCCTCGTCTCGCCTGAGCGGGCGCTCAGCCGCTGAAGACAGCACCGCCCGTGCGCGTCGCCGCGATCGTCGCCCACTTCTTGGTGAAGGCGGGCTTCGGGAAGGCGCCTCGTGGCACCAGCACCGCTCGCTCGTCCAGAGCGAAGTGGTAGATGTCGTCGGGACCGCTCCACAGCTTCAGGTGCGCAATCCCCTGGGCACGTTGCCGGTTGCTCGAGAAGACGTACACGGTGAAGTCCTGCCGCCGCAGCTGGCAGTCCAGCTGCCCCCTGCTTCCGGATGCCGAGCTGGCGCCGGGGTGGTACGCGAACTCCCGGCAGCCGAGCTGCGCAGCGATGCGTGCCGCCACCGCCGCGTTGGTCGGTCGCGAGCCTGCGACAGCGGGTGTCGCTGGCAGAACCGTCGCCAGGGCAGCCGCACAGAAGAGAAGGCGGCTCGTCATGAGCGGCCGCACACCACGAACCACGGAGAGTCACCTCCCGTCGATGCACCACCGGTCCTCGCGGCGCCCCGCGACGGCGTCGGCGCTTCTGAGGATCCCAGTCTACGAGCCGCGACCGTCCTGTCCCGCCCGGCGCTCGGCAATCGCGTTGCACGGTCACGGGGTCGCTCTTCTAGGGTGGGCCGATGCCGTCGGTCAAGCAGATCCAGGTCACCTTCGACTGCGCTGAGCCCGAGCGCGTCGCACGCTTCTGGTGCGAGGTGTTGGGGTACGTCGTTCCTCCACCACCTGAGGGGTTTGCCAGCTGGGACGAGTTCGATCGCTCGCTGCCGCCCGAGAGCCAGGGCTCCGCGTTCGCCGTCGTCGATCCCACAGGTGTCGGCCCGCGGCTGTTCTTCCAGCGCGTGCCCGAAGGCAAGGTCGTCAAGAACCGGCTGCACCTCGACGTACGGGTCGGCACCGGGCTCGTGGGTGAGGAACGCCTGGCCGCCCTCGAGGCCGAGTGCGCACGACTTCTCCCGCTCGGAGCGGTTCGCGTGCGCCTGCTGCTTGCCGATGACGAGAACGAGTCCTGCCTGGTGATGCAGGACGTCGAGGGCAACGAGTTCTGCCTCGACTGAGTCGCGGCGACCGCCCCGAGGTGAGCGACCCCGGACCTGTCGCGGACGGGGACGGGCCGCCTCCGCTCAGCCGCGCAGCTTGATGTTCACCGCGTCGGGGGCGAACTCGTGGTCGACCACGAGCCGAGTCAGGCCCACCACCGCGGCGTCGTCGCCGAGCGTGCCGAGCTGGAGGGCCATGTGTCGGGTGGCCCTGGGTAGTGACAACCGGTAGAGGGTCTCGCGGATGCCGGCGAGGAGCGGGGCCGAGGCGAGGGCGCCGCCGATGAGCACGACCTCGGGGTTGAGCAGGCAGACGACCGTGGCCATCACCTCGCCGATCCGGCGACCCGCGTCCTGGGTGAGCCGGGCGGCGTGGGCATTGCCCGCCCGCAGCAGCTCGCCGACGTCGTGGCCGGAGGTCGCGGGGATGCCCAGGGCGGTCAGCTCGCGGGCGATCGCGCGTCCGCTGGCCAGGGCCGCGAGGCAGCCGTGGGCGCCGCACTGGCACAGGGCGTCCGCGCTGTTCGAGACCCGGACGTGGCCGATGTCGCCGGCGCCGCCGTCGGCACCGGTGTAGGAGCGCCCGTCGATGACGATGCCGGTTCCGATGCCGGTCGACGCCTTGACCAGGCACAGCGACCGGACGTGGGAGAAGCCCGCGGCGTACTCCCCCATCGCGGCCGCGTCGGCATCGTTGGCCACCAGCACGGGAACGCCGGGCAGGCCCGCCTGGAAGTGCTCCGCCACCGGGTAGGCGTCCCAGCCCGGCAGGATCGGCGGCTGGCTGGGCCGCCCGGAGTAGGGGTCGACAGGGCCGGGGAGGCTGAGCCCCATGCCGCAGACGTCGTCGGGAGTGAGGTCGTTCTTGCCGATCAGGACGTCCAAACCGGCGGCGATGCGGTTCAGGACGTCGCTGGGACCTGTCTCGACGGAGACGTCGATGTGGTCCTCGGCCAGCACGGTTCCCCCGAGGTCGGTGACGGCGATCCTGGTGTGCGTGGTGTCGACCGCGGCGACGAGGACGCGCGACTGGGAGGTGTTGAAGGCCAGCCGACGCCGCCGCCGACCGCCGGTCGCCTCGGTCGTGTCCCCCTCGACGATCATCTCGGCGCCGAGCAGCGCGTCGAGCCGCTGCGCCACGGTCATCCGGGACAGCCCGGTCGCCTCGAGGACGTCACCCCGCGTGGACGCGCGACCGTGCCGGATCAGGTCCAGGATGTCGCCGGGTCCGGTGGGCACCGGTGGCCACCCCCCTCGCGCCGGTCTCCGGCCGGGGCGGCCGAAGTCGGGCCAGAGTATAGCCATTGGACATCTAATGCTTGACAACTAGATGACATAGGTCGAATGTTTGAGCAAAAGTGCTCACTCTTACGGAGGCTCCATGACCATCCACCGCCGCCGCGCCAGCGCAGCCGCCGTTCTCGCGACCGTCGTGGTCGCCTCGCTCACCGCGTGCGGCTCCGACGACGACGGGGGTGGTGGTGGGGGTGGTGATGCCGACGCCATCACGGTCTGGATCGTCGAGGACCTGCCGGATCGCGTCGACGCGACCCAGGCCATCGTCGACGACTTCACCGCGGCCAGCGGGGTCGACGTCGAGCTCGTCGCGGTCGCCGAGGACCAGTTCAACCAGGTGCTCACCTCCAACGCCGCCGCGGGCGACCTGCCCGACGTGATCGGGGCGTTGCCGCTCGGCGCGCTGCGCACCCTCTCGACGAACGAGCTCATCGACACCGACGCGGTCGCCGACGTCGTGGACAACCTCGACGCCGGGACGTTCAGCGAGAGCGCCCTGTCGCTGGCCGCGGACGGCGACGACCAGCTCGGGGTTCCCAGCGAGTCGTGGGTCCAGCTGCTGGTGTACCGCCAGGACCTGTTCGACGCGGCCGGGCTGGCCGCACCCACGACCTACGACGATGTCCTGGCCGCCGCCGCTGAGCTGGACAGCCCTGACGTGGCCGGCTTCGTCGGCGCCAACGTCGCCGGTGACGCCTTCACCGCTCAGACCTTCGAGGAGATCGGTCTGGGCAACGCCTGCGAGCTGATCGACGAGGAGGGTGAGGTCACCTTCGACAGCGCCGAGTGCGTCGAGGGTCTCGAGTTCTACGGGACCCTCCAGCAGGACTACTCCGTGAGCGGTGCGCAGGACGTGGACACCACGCGGGCGTCGTACTTCGCCGGCCAGGCCGCGATGATCATCTGGTCCAGCTTCATCCTCGACGAGATGGCGGGACTGCGCGACGACGCGCTGCCGACGTGCCCGGAGTGCAAGGACAACCCGGCGTTCCTCGCGGAGAACAGCGGCGTGGTCACCTCGATCCAGGGGCCGTCGGGCTCGGAGCCGGCGACCTTCGGCGAGGTCACGTCCTGGACGATCACCGCGGACTCGGCGACCGACCCGGCCCAGCAGCTCGTCGAGTACATGATGGGCGACGGCTACGAGCCGTGGATCGCCATCGCCCCCGAGGGCAAGATCCCGGTGCGGGCCGGTGACTCGGCGGGAGCGACCAACTTCTCGGACGCCTGGGCGCAGATGGACGTCGGCGTGGACACCAAGGCGCCGCTGTCGGACTTCTACGGCCAGGACGTCATCGATGCGCTGACCGCCGGCACCGACTCGCTGCAGCGCTGGGCGATCCCGCAGGGGCAGGGTGACGTGCTCGGCGCCATCCAGGGCGAGCAGCCGGTGGCGAACGCCGTCAACCAGGTGGCCAACGGCACTCCGGCCGAGGAGGCCGCTCAGCAGGCCGCCGACGCGATCAGTGAGGCTGCGGAGTCCGTCCAGTGAGCCTGGCCGGCCCCGACGCGCCGATCCTGGTGACGAAGGAGGGGGACTCCGGCCCTCCTTCGCCCCGGCGTGGCGGGTCCGCGCGAGCCCGCGAGGACCGCCGCACGGGCTACCTGCTGATCTCCCCCACGGTGATCATCGTCTTCACGATGGTGGTGCTGCCGATCCTGTGGACGATCTCCCTGGGCTTCCAGCAGATCCGGCTGCTCAACCTGCGCAGCGCCGGGTTCATCGGGGACTACAGCCTGGAGAACTTCAGGAACGTCCTCGGCTCGTCGGGGTTCGTCGACGCACTGCTGACGACGCTCGTCTACTCCGTCGCCGGAACGGCCGGCGCGATCGGGCTCGGCCTCCTGGCCGCCCTCGCTCTGCGCCGGCCCTTCCGCGGCCGCGGGCTCGTCCGCGCCTGCATGCTCGTGCCGTACGTCGCCCCCGTGGTGGCGGCGACCTTCGTGTGGTCCACGATGCTCAACCCCCAGTTCGGCATCATCAACCACTACGGCACCTCGCTGCTGGGCTGGAACGAGCCGATCGCCTTCCTCAGCTCGGCCGAGCCGGTCTCGATCTTCGGCTTCGAGACCCACGTGAGCGTCGCCCTCTTCAGCTGCGTGCTCTTCGAGGCCTGGCGCTCGTTCCCGTTCGCCTTCCTGTTCCTCACCGCACGGATCCAGGCGATCCCGGAGTCGCTGGAGGAAGCCGCGACCGTGGACGGCGCGACGCCGACCCAGCGTTTCCGCCACATCGTGCTGCCCCAGCTGCTGCCCACCATCGCGGTGCTCACCGTGCTGCGGTTCATCTGGACGTTCAACAACTTCGACGACATCTACCTGCTCACCGGAGGCGGGGCAGGGACGCAGGTCGTCGCGGTGCGGGTCTACGACTACCTCATCAACCGCGGTGACATCGGGGCAGCAGCCGCCCAGGCTCTCGTCCTGGCCGCGATCCTCGCCGTCCTGGTGACCGTCTACCTCAAGCTGTTCGGTCGTTCCGAGGAGGTCGCATGAGCACCGCCAGCCCTGCCATCAGCCGCGACGCCGTGGAGCGTCGGCTCCTCGCCGTGATCCGGCCGGCGTTCATCGTCTTCCTCCTGGTCATCAGCCTGTTCCCCTTCTACTACATGGTGCTGCTGTCCTTCCGCCCGCTCGACGCCGTCCTGCAGGACCCCGGCGCGCTCTGGCCGGACCTCGGCGAGGTCGACTTCGACACCTACAAGAACGTGCTCGCCTCCGCCGACGACGGCGGGCAGGGCTTCTTGAACTTCATCAAGAACAGCATGCTGGTGGCGATCGGCACGGTGGTGATCAGCCTGCTCGTGGCGATCCCCGGCGCCTATGCGGTCAGCCGTCTGGAGTTCTTCGGCCGGCGGCAGATCAGCGCGGTGTTCCTCGGCGTCTACTTCTTCCCCTCGATCCTGCTGGCGATCCCGCTGTTCGTCCTGTTCACCCGGCTGGGTCAGCGCGGCACGCTGACCGGACTGCTGGTCGTCTACGTCGCCCAGGTCGCCGCGGTCTCGATCTACATGCTGCGCAACTACTTCGACACCATCCCGGCCAGCCTCGAGGAGGCTGCGGCCATCGACGGGTGCACGCGACTCCAGGCGATGCGGCACGTCAGCCTGCCGCTGGCGATGCCCGCGATCGCGTCGAATGCCCTGTTCGTCTTCATGATCGCGTGGAACGAGTTCCTCTTCGCGCTGCTGTTCCTGGTGGAGCGGCGGGACAACTGGACGGTCTCCCTGGGCCTCTCCCAGCTCGCCGGCAGCATCGAGGTGCCGACGACGGTGCTGATGGCGGGCTCGGTGATCCTGACCCTGCCGATCATCGTCCTCTTCTTCCTCAGCGAGCGCTGGTTGGCCGGAGGACTCACCGCGGGGGCGGAGAAGGGCTGACGCCCGCCGTTCCACCACCACCGCAATCCAGGAGGTCATCCGTGCCCGAGGTCGTCTCGTTCGCCGCGCCCTACGACGTGGCACTGGTCGCGTGCGACCCGCAGACTCTCGTGCCGGGCTCGGTGCGGTTGCGCACGTGGTACTCCGGCATCTCCGCCGGCACCGAGCTGACCGCGTACCGCGGCTCGAACCCCTACCTGACCCGCACCTGGGACGTCGAGCGCCGGTTGTTCGTGGCCGGCGAGCCGACCTTCGCCTATCCGGTGCAGGGCTGGGGCTACTCCGAGGTCGGGGAGGTCGTCGAGGTCGCCGACGACGTCGAGGCACCCGCCGTCGGCGATGTGGTGCACGGCATCTGGGGCCACCGCAGCGACGCCGTGGTCCCGGCCGCCGCGGTCCGCGACCGGGTCTGGACCGCCGACGACGCGATCTCCGGCACCTTCGCCCGGGTCGGCTCCATCGCGCTGAACGCCGTGCTGGCCGCGGAGACCCGGCTCGGCGACCGGGTCGCGATCTTCGGACAGGGTGTGATCGGTCTGCTGGCCACCCGGTTGGCCGGGCTCAGCGGAGCCGACGTCGTTGCCGTGGACGGGATCCCCGAACGGCTGACGGCCGCTCGCGCGATGGGAGCCGCCGAGGTGGTGGCCGCGGTCGTCGACGGCGGCGCGGGGGCCGCCATCCGAGCCTGGTCGGGCTGCGGCGTCGACTCCGCGATCGAGCTCAGCGGCAACGACCGGGCGCTGCACGAGGCGGTGCGCTCGGTCGTGGTCGACGGGACCGTCGTGGCCTCGGGCTTCTACCAGGGTGGCGCGGAGCACCTGCGGCTCGGCGAGGAGTTCCACCACAACCGGGTCCGGATCGTGGCGAGCCAGATCGGCGGTACGCCGGTCGCGCTCGGCCCGCGCTGGGACCAGCCGCGTCTGGTGCGCACGTTCATGGACCAGGTCCGCCATGGCCGGGTCGACGCCGTTTCGCTGGTCACGGACGTGGTCGACGCCGCCGACGTGGCGGCGATCTTCGAGCGCCTCGACCGCGGCGACCCGGCGATCATCCAGGCTGTGCTCCGGTTCCCCGCGGCCCCGGGGGCTCGGTGATCGTCGACACCGCCCCGAGGTTCCCGGCCGACCGCGACGGCGTCGCGGTCCTCGGCTGCGGGACGATCGCTCAGTCCGCCCACCTGCCGGCGTACGGGCAGCACGGCGTCGGGGTGGCCGGCGTGTGGAGCCGGCGGGAGGAGACCACCGCCGACGTGCTGGAGCGGTTCCCCTTCGTCGGCCGGGTCTACGCCACCGCCGAGGACCTGCTGGCCGATCCGGCCGTGCGCTACGTCGACATCGCCACCAGCCCGGAGGTCCGGCTGGACTGGATCGAGGCGGCGGTGGCCGCCGGCAAGCACGTGCTGGCCCAGAAGCCGCTCACCCTGTCGGCCGAGGACCTGGCCCGGCTGCCCGGGCTGCTGGCCCGCGCCGACGCGGCAGGGGTGCGCGTGGCCGTGAACCACAACGGTCGCTGGGCCCCGCCGTGGCGGGCGGCGACCGTGCTCGTCCGCGACGGAGCGATCGGCAAGGTCGTCGGGGTCACCCACCTGCACGACAAGGCGCTGCCGCCGCTGACCGGCACCCCCTTCGACGACGTGCCGCACATGCTGCTCACCGACTACCTCCTGCACTGGGTCGACATCACCCGCTCGTGGCTGCACGACG
Source organism: uncultured Actinomycetota bacterium (assembly GCA_963723195.1). Classification (GTDB taxonomy): domain Bacteria; phylum Actinomycetota; class Actinomycetes; order Propionibacteriales; family Nocardioidaceae; genus Nocardioides. The sequence continues at coordinate 59,194 of CAVRPU010000015.1, read as the reverse complement.
GTGGAGCCGGGCCGGTGACCACCGTGCAGGCCAGCGACTCCCGGGTGCCGGGGCAGCCGGCGGAGGCTCGCAACCCGTGGTCGGCGACGCTGTCGATGGCGACCACCTCGGGGGCGACCGCCACCCTGCGGATCGCGGGCAACGTGGTGGCATCGGAGCCGGGCTGCCCGTTCTGGGTGCACGGCACGACCGGCACGCTGCGCGGCAGCGTGCTGCTGGACTCCGACCGGCTCGAGGTCGACGACGGCTCCACGCGCAGCTCCGTGCCGTTGCACGGCGCCTGGTTCGTCGACGGCTTCGCCGCGGCGATGGGCGAGCTGATGTGCGCGGTGGCCGAGGACCGGCAGCCGGAGAACTCCGCCGCCGACGCGGAGCGATCGGTCGCGCTGGTGCTGGCTGCCCGCGCCTCGGCCGAGCAGGGCGGCGTACCGGTCCCCGTGGAGGTGGCGTCGTGACCGCGCCGGCCGAGGTCGTGGACGAGGTGCCGGTCGACCTTGCGCGCGGTCGCGTGTACGCCGAGGGCTGGCAGAGCTGGAGTCCCGCCACCTGGTACCCGATCGGTGCGCAGGGGCGGGTCCCGGACGAGGAGTGGCAGCACCTGATGCGGTTCCGACCGGGGACACCGCTGACCGCCGGTGCGCTGCAGGCCGAGGGGCTGCTCGTGGTCGACCCGGGCACCGACGAGCCGGCCCGGCGCTATGCCCCGGTGGGCCCGGTGGACGTCCCGACCGTGCGGGCGACCGTCGAGGGCGACACCGTGACGATCCGCGCCACCGGAGCGGTCGGCGTGACGCAGCATCCCGGCGGAGGCGAAGCGGCGCTGCAGGCGTTCGGCAACGAGTACGCCGCTGCCCGACAGGTGCTGCCCCTCGCCGACCCGCCGACCGTGTGGTGCTCCTGGTACCACTACTTCGAGCAGGTCACGGCCGCCGACATCGAGGAGAACCTGCGCGCGATCGACGCGCTCGACCTGCCGGTCGACGTCGTGCAGATCGACGACGGCTGGAGCCCCGGGCTCGGCGAAGGCCTGGTGCCCGCCCCCGACTTCGGGTCGCTGCCGGGGCTGGTCGGCGCGATCCGAGCCTCGGGCCGACGGGCCGGGCTGTGGCTGGCGCCGTTCCTGGTCGGTGTGCGGACCACGCTGGCCAGGGAGCACCCCGACTGGCTGGTGGGCCCGGCCGGTCGCAACTGGGGCCAGGACCTCGCCGGCCTGGACCTCACCCATCCCGGCGTGCAGGACCTGCTGCACGACGTGCTGGGTCGGCTGGTGGCACTGGGCGTGGACTACCTCAAGCTCGACTTCCTCTACGGCGGTGCCGTGCCCGGTCCCCGGCGGGCGGACGTGGACGACGTGGCGGCCTACCGCGCCGGGCTGGCGCTGGTGCGCGACGCGGTCGGCCCCGACGTCTACCTCGTGGGCTGCGGCGCACCGCTGCTGCCCAGCGTCGGCCTGGTGGACGCGATGCGCGTCTCGCCCGACACGTTCCACGAGGGAGCCGAGGACGGCTCGGCCGGACTGCGGGGGCTGATGCCCCTGGCCGCCCGGGCGTGGATGCAGGGCAGGCTCTGGGTCAACGACGCCGACTGCGTGGTGGCTCGCCCGTCGTACCGCCTGCGCGAGCGTTGGGCCACCGAGGCAGCGAGGTTCGGTGGGCTGGCGTCGTTCTCCGACCGGGTCGCGGACCTGGACGACTGGGGTCTCGCCACGGTCCGAGGGATGCTGGCCCAGGGCGGCTCCGCCGCACCCCTCCCGCCTGACCGGGTGCGCGAGGGTGCCGAGCTCGCCCAGGCCGAGGGGTCGGCGTGACCATGCTGGACCCGACAGGACTGACGGACCGGATCGCGCCGTACGTCGAGCTGCTCTACCCCGACGACGACGGCGAGGTGGTCCGGTCGCTCGTGGACATGGCCCAGCAGTACGCCGCGGCGCTGCCCGGCCGCGAGGTCGCGTCTCCCACGCAGCGGACCGCCTGCCTGATCACCTACGGCGACGGCTTCCGCCGGGCCGGCGAGGCACCGCTGCACACGCTGGCGGCGTTCCTGCACGACCACGTCGGCGACCTGCTCAGCGACGTGCACCTGCTGCCGATGTTCCCGTGGACCTCCGACGACGGCTTCGCCGTGGTCGACCACCGCGCCGTCAACCCCGCCCTGGGCAGCTGGGCCGACGTGGCCGAGCTGGCGGCCGAGCACGCGGTGATGTTCGACTTCGTCGCCAACCACACCTCGAGCCACAGCCAGTGGTTCCTCGGCTGGCTGGCCGGTGACCCGGCGTACGCCGGCTTCTACGTCGAGCAGGACCCGGACTTCGACGAGTCCCGCGTGGTCCGGCCCCGGACCACACCCCTCCACCACCCGTTCCCGCGCCCCGACGGCACCAAGGCGTGGGCGTGGACCACCTTCGGGGAGGACCAGGTAGACGTCGACGTCCGCCAGCCGCGGACCCTTCTCGAGCTGACCGACGTGCTGCTCGGCTACCTCGTCCGCGGTGCCTCGGCGGTTCGGCTGGACGCGATCGGGTTCCTGTGGAAGGAGTCCGGCACCACCTGCCTCCACCTGCCGCAGACCCACGCAGTGATCAAGCTGTGGCGCGCTCTCTTCGACGAGGTCGCGCCCGGCACCCGGCTGCTCACCGAGACCAACGTGCCGCACGCCGAGAACATCTCCTACTTCGGCGACGGCCACGACGAAGCCAACCTGGTCTACCAGTTCGCGCTGCCGCCGCTGGTGCTGCACTCCTTCGTCGCCGGCTCGACCGCGCGGCTCGCCGACTGGGCCGCCGGCGTCGGGCCGGTGAGCGACACGGCCACCTGGTTCAACTTCCTGGCCAGCCACGACGGCATCGGGATGCGCGCCACGGAAGGGATCCTCGACGACCACGAGCGCGGCACGCTGGTCGAGCGGACCCACGCCCACGGCGGGCGCGTGTCCTGGGCCAGCCGGCCCGACGGCTCGCGGCGGGTCTACGAGCTCAACCTCAGCTATCTCGACGCCCTCTGCACGGTCGAGGAGGCCCGCGACCCGGAGGTCCTCGCCGCCAAGGCGCTCGCGGCCCACAGCATCCTGTTCGCCTTCCTCGGAGTGCCCGCGGTCTACTACCACTCGTTCGTCGGGTCGCCCCCCGACCTGGAGGGGATGGTCACCAGCCGGATCAACCGAAGGATCAACCGTGCCGTGCTCGACGCCGACCGGTTGGCCGACGAGCTGCGCGACGACCCGCGACGCCGGGCGGTGTTCACCGGGATGCGGCGCCTCCTCGACGTGCGCCGCCGACACGAGGCCTTCTCCCCCTTCGGCAGCCAGCAGGTCGAGAAGCTCGACGACCGGGTCTTCGCAGTACGTCGCGGGGTGGGCAGCAGCGACGAGCTGCTCTGCGTCACCAACGTGACCGGCGAGACGATCACGCTGCCCACCGTCGTCGGAGTCGACGTGCTGCGCACCAGCGATGTGGCACCGCTGACCCTCGGGCCGTGGGGGTACGCCTGGGTCCGGCCCCGGTGAGCCTGCGGGTCGTCGCCGCCTCGACTCGTTCAAGGGCTCGCTGGACAGCCTGGCCGCGGGCGAGGCGGTCCGCCGGGGCGTGCTCTTCGCGAGCCCTTCCGCGACGGTGCGGGTCGTTGCGGTGGCGGACGGCGGCGGGGGCCGCCCTCGACGCCCTTGCGGCGGCGCTGCCCTCGACATAGGTCCCGGTGGCCGCGGTCGACGCCCTCGGCCGGCCGCTCACCTCGGCGTACGTCGTGCTCCCGGACGGCACCGCGGCCGTGGAGGCCGCCCGCACCATCGGCCTGGGACTGCTCGGCACCGTGGACTCCTCGGTGCCCCCGATCGCCTCGTCGGCCGGGCTCGGCGTGCATCTCGCGCAGGCGCTGGCCGACACCTCGGGACGGGTGCTGGTGGGGCTGGGTGGCAGCGCGAGCACCGACGGCGGAACGGGGATGCTCCGTGCTCTCGGCGCCGACGTCACCTCCGACACGGCGAACCCGCTGTGGGGCTTCGCCGGCTTGGACGAGGGGCCGCCAGGACTCAGGACGTCGAGTCGGTGCGGCGCTCGAGCGCTTCGATGACGGTGAGGCAGACGTCGACCTCGTAGAGCCTTTCCACGGCTTGTATCCCGCCGGGGCTCTCGGCGTTGATCTCCAGCACCTTGTCTCCGATCACGTCGATGCCGACGAAGTACATGCCGTCGGCCACGAGCTTCTCGCTCATCGCCTCGACGATGCCACGTTCTACGTCTCCGATCTCGAGAGGAACCGGGCGTCCGCCCTTGCTGATGTTGGCCCGCGGGTCGTTGCCCGTGGGCACTCGGCGGAAGGCCGCCAGACTCCCGTCCCGCTCGAGGATCTGCCCGTCGAGCAGGAAGATGCGGGCGTCGCCGTTCTCCGCGCCGTCGACATACTGTTGAACGATCGCGTAGCCGTCCTCTAGCACCGCCTCCGTCATCTGCGCGAGGTTTGCCTCGCCCTCGTCCTCGATCACGAACACGTTGCGGCCCTTGGCCCCGTACAGCGGCTTGATGACGCTGTGACCGACCTCGGCAACGAACCGCTCGATCGCCTCCGGGTCGCAGGTCACCAGCGACCGCGGCCGGATCCTCTCGGGGAACTCCTCGAGGTAGAGCTTGCTCGTGGCTCGAGCCAGGGACATCGGGTCGTTGACCACCGTGACGCCGCGAGCCTGGAGCCGCTGGCCGAACACCGCACCCAGCTGGCCTGCCCACGGGCGTTCCTGCCAGTCGTCGATCGACTCGTTGCGTAGGAACAGCGCATCGAGGTCGTCCATGACGATCTGTTCGGAGTCGTGATCCTTGATGCGCTCCATGAAGCCCTCGAGGGAGTCGCGCTTCTTGAACTCTGCAGCACGAGCTCGGGCCAGCATTTGCCCATCGCTCCACCCGAGCTCGAGGTCCTCGACCCCGACGTACCAGACCTGGTGCCCGCGCTGGGCCGCTGCCCTCGCCAGCCGCGTGGTCGTGTACTCGTCGATCTCGGTGGCGACGTCGTTGACGAAGAAGGCAAGCCTCATGCCGACAGCTCTCCTTCGTAGAGATCCGTCACCGACGCGCCCTCGCGCAGTCTGGCGAGGCGCTCCTGAGCGCCCGGCACGTCCAGCCAGCGTGGACGGACCCACGGTGGAGTAAGCACCTCGCGGTCGAGCAGGTCCTGGATCAACGGGACGTGGTCCAACGCGAGCTTGCCGACGAACAGGACGTCGAGGCTGATGCCTTCCGCAAGGGCTTCGAGGATGCGGCTGATCCCCCGCAGGTAGATCGCGTCCTTCACCGAGCCGCCCCCCACGACGGCCCGGATGGCGATGGACCACGCTGTCCTCGTCGGAATCCGATACTCGTTCCGAAGCGCTCCGAAGATGTCCAGGAAGCCGGCGCCGTCGAGCAGCTCGTCGATGGCAACGACTCTCGCCGCGAGCACGCGGAGACGTCGGGGGTCGAGCCCGCCGATGAGGTACTCCGCGAGCACGGCGAGGCCTTCCTGGGTCTCGTCGTAGCCAGGAAGGCCGACCGTCATCAGCTGCAGAGGTTGCCTGGCGCCGTTCTGGTAGGTCACCACATGGGTGCCGACCTCGTGATGCAGCAAGGCCTCGACGCGATCCGCCCTGATGGTGGCGGCTTCGGGGATGAGCAGTCGGCCGAAGGACACCATGAGCTCGGAGATGTCGTCGCGCACGTCGATGTGCGACGGGAACTCCGGATACACGACCCGGTACCGATCGATCTCCGCGCGAGCCGCGTCCGCGAACACCCCGGCCGTGACGCTGCTCGTGCTGGGAGCTTGCGCCGGGATGATCTCGAGCAGCTCCTTCGCGGCGGCCACGAGAGGCGGGGTGGTCCCGCCGTAGAGCTGCAGCGTTCCGTACACGAACCGTGCGGTGTCGCGATCCTCCAAGACGGTGACCTGCCGTGCTATCTCGTCTCGCTTGGCCCGGAAGAGTGCGTGCAGCGCAGGGTCGGCAACGTCCTCGATCTTCAGGTCGTAGAGGTCACGTCGCACCAGGTCCGGGTCGAACTCGAGCTGTCTGAGCCGGAGAGTGGGGGTCGTCGCGAAGTCACTGCTCTCGAAGTCCGCCCATGCCTCGGTCGCATTGACCGGCGTGACGTTGAGCAGCAGGTTCACGCTGCGCTCGACGTCGGTGAGGCTGGCGTCGATGTCGAGAGCAGGCGCGAGCTGCTGGGTTGATGACGTCACGTGGACGGACGTACCCACAACCTCCCACCGTCAACCGGAGGCGTGCGGTGCGCCGGTCAGCGCCTCCCCGCGACATCGTGTGACATCCGGCCCGAAGGCAAATTCCATGTCCCCTGCGTCTGTGACAGGTCGAGGAGGGGTACGTAAGTCGCCAAGGAGCTGGCTGCACGTCAGTTCATCGACGAAAGGATCCATGGTGGCCATCGGTCTCGGCACCCTGCTGCTAGTACTCGGACTGGTCTTCGTCCTGGACGTCATCAACGTCGACTCCAGTGCCGTCGACACGACCACGCTGGGCTGGATTCTCGTGGGGGCCGGGGTGCTGGCCATTGTCGTCTCCCTCGTCGCAAGTCGGCAGCGCAGCCAGACCACGGTTGTCGAAGAGCGGCGGCATCGCGCGTGAGCGAGCGAGGATCATGATCACCTCTGTCGTGCTCGCCATCCTGATCCTGGTTGCCTTGGCCGTCAGTTGCGCGCCGTTGCCCGACCAACAGCGAGGGCGGCGTACATCACGCCGCCGTCCTGACTAGGCACCCAGCGGTCGGGCCGATCACGCCCACCCGGAGACGAGCCCCGGGACTCATTCCCGGGGCTCGTGCCGTGTGTGACGTCGCACCCTCTCTCGGATGGTGACCGGCCGCCACGGTTGACGAAAGTCTAGTGCCGCGCCCCTCCCCTGACGACGGGTCGAGACCAAAGTCGACCGTGTGACAGATGGGGCGAATGAGGCGGGCGACGTCTACTTGGGGGTGGAGCGAACCGTTACGGCGCTGCCTAGCGTCGAGAGATGTCCGGGAAGCACCCGGACGGGGTGAGGAGGGGAAGCTCATGAGCATGTGGGACTACCGAGACTCGACGTGGACGGACGGTCGTGACCTGACCGGGTACGACGTCGAGGCGTCCGATGGCTCGATCGGCAACGTCGACAGGGCGACGAACGATGTGTCGAATGCCTATGTTGTCGTGGACACCGGATTCTGGATCTTCGGCAAGAAGCGCCTCGTCCCTGCCGGGGCGATCTCCTCTGTCGAGCACGCCGACAAGAAGGTCTACGTGGCGATGACCAAGGAGCAGATCAAGGACGCGCCCGACTACGACGCCGACCGCTGGGATGACGACACGCGTAGCCAGCACGGCGACTACTACGGCCCCTACAGCACCTTCTGACAGGGAAGCACCGAGCCGTCCCGGTGCCGATGACCTCGCGGCCGGCCATGCGGGTGAGCAGTTGAGCGGTCAACGCCGCCGCGGACGTCGAGGACGCCGCGCTGCAGTCCGCCGACCGGGTTCAGGACGAGGCCTCGGCGTCGGGGTTCGGTGACCAAGCTCCACCGCTTCCGCTGAGCGTCTGCGCGTGATCGAAGCCTGCTGCGGCCGGGCGTCCCGCCCGGCCGCGGCGGCCGCGACGAACACCGAGCTCGGTGAAGCCGTCTGCCTCACCAACTCAACCGCGCAGCTTGAGGTCACCGCATCGGGGCGAACTCGTGGTCGACCACGAGCCACGTCAGGCCCACCACGGCTGCGTCGCCGCCGAGAGTGCCGAGCTGGAGGGCGCTTTGCTCGCCTGCGGGGCCGCGCTGCTCCCTGGCTTCGACGAGGTCGCGCACGCCAGCGGGCTCGACCGCGCCGTCGCCGCGGCCGACCTCGTCCTCACCGGCCGGGGCTCCGTGGACGCGCAGACCGCCGTGGGCAAGCCCAGGCCGGCGTCGCCCGCCTGGCCAGGTGCCGGCGCACTGGTCGTCGCGCTCGGCGGCCGGGTCGAGTGGCCCGCCTCGACGTGATCGACACCCTCTTCCCCGTTCACGGTCGGCCACGTCCCGTCGCCGAGGCCCTCGATCCCGCGGTCGCGGCGACGGAGCTGAGCGCCACTGCCGCAGAGGTGGTGCGACAGGTGGTGGCCGCGGGCGCGAGCGTCGGCTGAAGGCTCCACGCATCAATCCCCCACGCATCAATCCCTCAGGCAGCCTGGTTGCTGACACACTGAGGATGTCCGCGACACCCCCTTCTCTCGGGAGAACCACGTGACCGTTTCCGACCCAGCCGAGCCCGAGGGCAACGGCACATCCGTTGGACCGGTTGACCCGTCGGCGCCAACGAGTCCGGACCCCCTTCGTGGGTCGCGCACCAGCGGCTTCTGGGTCGCCGTCGTCGGGCTCCTGGTGCTCATCGTGCTGCTGGCGGTGTTCGTGCTCCAGAACACGCAGGCAGTGGAGATCACCTTCCTGGCGTGGAGTGGGACGGCTCCGCTCGCCGCGGCCTTGTTGATCGCCGCCGCCGCGGGGCTCGCGCTGGCAACGCTGGCGGGAAGCCTGCGCATCCTCCAGCTCCGGCGACGGGTGAAGCGGACCCATCCCAGCTGAGCGGTCTTCCTGGGGTCCATCCGGGCGCCACCTCTCGTCGGTCGGAGCACTCCGCACCCGCAATCGTCGTTCTCAGCGGGCTCGCGCTGCACGTACGTCCTGACCTCGAGCGCGGGCGCCTCGCCTCACCCATATCGGTTCATCCCTCGGGGTGAAGTCGCAGAACCCCTTGCTACATATGGGTTTTCGAGGCCCTTGATGGGTACGAGTGGCTCATCCACCACAGGAGGTGACCCATGACCACGACACCCACGTCCACGTCCGGATCGACCGGATTCGACGGGTCGGCGACCACCCACGGGCAGGCGCCCGACAGCCAGGCAACCGACGTCAAGCAGGTGGCCGGCACGGCCGCCGAAGAAGCCCAGCGCGTCGGCGGCGAGGCCAAGGCCCAGGCCCGCAACCTCGCCGGCGAGCTCCGGACCCAGATCGAGGACCAGTCGCGCAGCCAACGGGACAGTCTCGTCGGGCTGCTGCGCAACGTCAGTGACGACCTCGACGAGATGGCAGCGCAGCGGAGGGACGGGCCGGCCGGCGACGTCGTCCGCCAGGTGGCCCAGCGGGCCCGGAGCCTGTCGGAGTCCATCGACGGCCGGGAGCCGCAGGACCTGCTCGAGGACCTCCGCGCGGTTGCCCGCCGCCGACCCGGCATGTTCCTGCTCGGATCCCTCGCCGCCGGCGTGGTCGCCGGTCGGTTCCTTCGCGGAGCCCGCGAGGCGTCGAGCAACCCCACGACCGACGTCGACATGACGTCCGCGGGGGGTGCATCCGGTGGCTTCAACGACGAGCCGGTGACCAGCGAGACGTACCTCTCCGGCACCCCCACGGCGGCGGGTCTCCCCACAGACCGCGGTTTCGCCAGTGGGAGCGACCCGCTCACCGACCCGTTCCCGGGTGAGCCCGGCAGGTCGGGGGGATCCAGCCTCGATCGGCCCGCAGGGAGCGCGACATGAGCCAGGCCCCCGACCAGGTCCGCGCCGCCGGGGCGGAGGACAACCGCAGCGTCGGACAGATCGTCGGCGACATCGGCAAGGACCTCAGCGCGCTGGTCCGCAACGAGCTGGACCTGGCCAAGACCGAGCTGCGCGAAGAGGCCTCACAGGCAGGCAAGGGCGCCGGCATGTTGGCCGGCGCCGCAGTGGCCGCGCTGCTGCTGCTGATGTTCCTGTCTCTCGCCCTGACCTGGCTGCTCGACAACTGGATGCCCGTCGAGGCGGCCGCCCTCGTCACAGGCGCTCTATGGGGTGTGGTCGCGGCGGTCCTGGCCTCGTCCGGTCGCAAGGCGATCCGAGAGGCAAACCCGCAGCTGCCGAAGACGCAACAATCACTCAAGGAGGATGCGCAATGGGCCAGAGCACAGAAGAGCTGAACCAGCAGATCGCGGCGAACCGGGAGGACCTCGCCTACAACGTGGACGCCCTCCAGGAGCGCGTGAGTCCCAGCGCTGTCGTCGCACGCCGCAAGGCCGCTGCGACCGGCCGCCTCCACGACCTCAAGGACCGCGTCATGGGGTCCGGGCAGAACGCCGTGGGGAGCGCCAGAAGCACCACGGGCAGTGCATCCACCACCGTCTCGAACGCTGCGGGCAGTCTCGAGCAACGCGTCGAGGGCAGCCCCCTGGGCGCTGGTCTGGTCGCGTTCGGGATCGGTCTGGTCGTCGCCGGTCTCGCCCCCGCCACCCAGAAGGAGGCGCAGGCGGCTGCGAAGGTCAAGGAGGTCGCCCAGGACAAGGGTCAGCCCGTGGCGGAGGCGGCCAGGTCCGCAGCCAGCGAGGTCGGCGAGCAGATGAAGCAGAGCGGTCAGCAGGCGGCCGCGGAGGTCAAGGACGCTGCGCAGCAGTCCGCCGATCGCGTCAAGGGCGAGGCCTCCTCGTCGACACGCTCGGAGACCGGATCGTCACCGACCGCCTCCTGATCGACGCGTCTGGTCCATGCGGCTGCGGCCGGGCCTCAGGGCCCGGCCGCAGTCGCCTCGTCGACGACGGACGTCACGCGACCGTCGTCACGTCGATCAGCTGCTCAGGACAGCACGGCGTCGACGGTCTTCTTCAACGCGCTCGGCTGCGACGGTCGCTTCGGTGCCTTCTTGCGGAGCGCCTCCATCTCAGCGCCGATCTCCTGCAGCACCTTGCGGCCGAGCCCGGCCCGGACCTGGGGGAACCACTCCTTTTCCTCCTCGCCCATGTGGTGCCTCACGTTCTCGATGAGCACCGTGGTCTTGGCGGTGAACCGCTCGTCGTCAGGCTTCATCCCGCTCAGCTCCACCACAAGCACGTCGGCGACGTGGTGCTCCTCGTAGGACTCCAGGATGTCGTCCTCCAGGTCGGGAAGCAGCTCGCGCACCCGGGGATACATCACCTCGTTCTCGAGGTAGGTGTGCACGGTCAGCAGCTCGATCATCTTGTCGACCAGTCGCTGCTTGGTAGCGGCAGCATTCTCACCCGCCTTCTCGAACGCGTCGAAGGTGCGGCGGATCTCCTGGTGGTCGTTCTTGAGCAGCACGATGGCGTCAGTGGACATGGATGGCTCCCGGCTCGATGAGGATGTGTCCAGGCGGTACCCGAGCAGACGGCGGTCAAGCATCGAGGCGCCGCGCGCCCACCCCATGAGCGGCGTGATGCGCCAGAGCCCCCGAGTCTGTGACCCGGGGGCTCCGTCCCGGTGGTTCAGGCCTCGATCGCGGTGCGCTCCGCGCCGGAGGCGATCTCGATCCTGCGCGGCTTCGCCTTCTCCGCGACCGGCACGGTCAGACGCAGCACGCCCGCGTCGTACGCCGCCTCGATGCGCTCGAGGTCGAGGTTGTCTCCGAGCACCAGCTGACGGCTGAAGACGCCGCGCGGCCGCTCGGAGGCCAGCATCTCCCAGTCCCCGTTGCGGCCGACGCGCTCGGCACGCACCGTCAGCACGTTGCGCTCGACGTCGAGGTCGATCGACTCGGCGCTCACGCCGGGCAGGTCGAACTCGAGGACGAAGGTGTCAGCCTCGCGCCAGGCGTCCACCGGCATCACGGCGGGGCGGTTGGTCGTCCCTGTCGAGCCCAGCAGCTGCGCGGTGAGACGGTCCAGGTCGCGGAACGGGTCGGCGGTTCGGAGCAACATCACGGTTCCCTCCTCGGATTGCGGCTAGTGTGATGTATTGATCTAGGTAACCTCTATCATTGGTTACAGATTCTTTGTAACTCAGCCGTTAGGAAAATGCAAGGAGCCTGGCATGAAGGACGAGCGGTCACGCGGTGTCTACGCCATCTCGGTCGCCGCCGAGATGACCTCCCTTCAGATCCAGAACCTGCGCGTCTACGAGCGGCGCGGGCTGGTCGACCCCGACCGCACCCCCGGCGGGACCCGGCTCTACAGCAACGACGACGTCTCACGCCTCCACCGGATCCGCAAGCTGCTCGCCGACGGGCTGAACCTCGCGGGCATCGCCCAGGTGCTCGTCCTGGAGGAGGAAGTACGTCGGCTCCGAGCCGACCGCGACCGGTTGCGTCGCCGGCTCGCGGCGCGGTGACCAGTGTTGCCCGAGGCCTCCCCGGCCCCAACGACGAACGGGCCTCGGCAAGCATCTCTGCTGGCCAGGGCCACTTCACATCACCGAGGCGTACGCCGACTACCTCGAGCCGGAGAGCACCATGCAGATCTACGGCACCATCTCCGACGAACTGGCCCAGACGGTCGCCGGAGCGTCGCAGGGAAGGACGGACGCCGTCACCATTCGTGAACCCTTCGCCGGCTTCAGCCGCCTGCCGAGCGCGGAGCCGCGCCGTTGACTGGCGCGGGACCCGCGACAGACGATCCGGGTGTGCGAAGGATCCCGCTGGCGACCGGCATCGAGTTGGCTGTCCACGAGTTCGGCGCCGGCGAGCCAGTGCTACTGCTGCACGCTTGGAGCGAGACCCATCGCAGTTTCCAGCGACTCGTGCCGCTCCTGCCGCGGACCTGGCACGTGATCGTGCCCGACCAACGCGGTGTTGGTGACAGCGCCCACCCAGACAGCGGCTACGCACTCACCGATTTCGCCGCGGACACCATCGGCCTTCTGGACGCCCTGGGCCTGCACTCCGCCTGGCTCGTCGGCACGTCCAGCGGTGGGTACGTAGCACAGCAGGTCGCCGTCGATCATCCCTCGCGGGTCCGCGGACTCGTCCTGATCGGATCACCGGCAGACCTGCAGAGGCCCCTTCCGGTGGCGCTAGCGGAAGCACTGGACTCGTTCCACGACCCCGTGAACCGCGACGACATCGGGCGACTCAACACGATGCTCGGCGGTCAGGACCGGATCCCGGCCGACTTCCTCGACGACATGGACACCGCCGCTCTGACGATCCCATCGCGCGTCTGGAGGGAGTGGCTGGCAGAGCTCGTCGCCGCCGAGCCTCCGATCCGCCAGGGTCGGATCTCCAGACCGACCCTGCTCCTATGGGGAGGCGCAGAGGAGGTTCTCCCCGCCGAGCAACTCGACACGCTCAGAGCGGCCATCGACGAGGTCACTGTCAGGACCTACGAGGGCACTGGGCACCTGGTGCTGTGGGAGCAGCCCGAGCGAGTCGCCGCCGATGTCACGGCCTTCATCGGCGGGTCAGCGACCTCGGTCTCGCCGCCAAGCTCGTGAGCCGGGCAAGGCCGCACAGGTTCCGGCGAATCGTCCGCAGGGGCCTCCCTACCGGACAGACTCGAAGAAGGACGCCAGCTCCTTGGCCAGGAGCTCAGGCGCGACCAACGGGGCAAAGTGCCCCACGCCGGCCAGTTCGCGGACGTGTCCGGCGGCGTGCCGGGCCAGGTGCTGTGCCGACTTCGAGACAAATGCGCGGTGGGTCGTCTCGGTGCCCCACAGGGCGAGGACCGGCACCGAGATCCGCGCAAGCTGGTCGGCGTCATAGGCCTTGGGCCCCTCCGCGGACATGTTCTGTTGGAAGTACTGGAACATGGCGGGGATGCTGCGTCCCCAACGCTCGAAGAAGCTCTCGTCAAGCGCGCCAAGTTCCGCGTCCGTGATGACGTAGGGAGCAAAGGCCCGGGCCGCGTCGGCGAGGCGTCCGTCTGCCGCAGCCGCGCCTGTGCGGTCGAGGGCTGCGCCGAGTGCGGCGAGGTCGTCCGGTTCCGCGACTGTCGGTACGTAGCCCTCGAAGAGCGCCACGGCAGCCACGGCGCCGCTCTGCGCGGCCGCGCCGAGCGGAGGCTCAATGCCCGACCAGCCCACCAGGCAGACCGGCTCACCGATGGTGTCGATGAACGCCACGACGTCCTCGACCAGGTGGTGGACTGCGTGGTCCGGGCTGTCGCCGGAGAGACCTCGACCCCGCGTGCTTGGCGTGTAGCAGGTGAACCGGTCGGCCAGGTGGGGCACCAGTGCCTCGTAGGCAACCTCCCCATCCCCCCATCCCCCGTGGACCAGAACCAGCGGCTGGCCCTGTCCGCGAACCCGTCCGACAATCTCGGTGCCGTCGGCCGAAATGGCGACCTGAACGTGCTCAGTCATGACTCGCTCCTTGCGTCGGGGTGCCGGTGTTCGGCATCTGTCGCGACACTAGGAATCACGGCCGGGAGCGGGCATCGGCTCGGTTGACCAACCTGCTCGTGCGCAGCTACGCGGTTCTGCTTAGTCGCCGCCGACTATCGGCGAGCCGACCCCTGATGGTCGTTGGCGTAGCGGGCGGCCTGCGTCCGCGAAGTGACACCGATCTTGTTGTAGATGTTCGTCAGATGCCGGGCAACCGTCCGGTCGCTGATGAACAGCGCGGCACCGATCTCGCGGTTGGAGCGGCCGTCGGCCACGAGGGCCAGCACCTCGTACTCGCGCGGGGACAGGCCATCGGGCAACTCACTCTGTGCCCGACGCGCACCCAACCGCTCGAAGATTGCCTCAGCCCGCGCCAACTCCGCGGCTGCGGCTGCGGTGTCGCCGAGCGCCCGGTATGCCTCGGCGAGTCGGACGCAGACCCCGGCGGCCTCGTAGTCCGATCCAAGTTCGTACCAGCGTCGACAGGCGTCGCGGAGCACCGGCAGGGCTTCCTCAAGGGCGCCTTCAGCCAGAAACACGACGCCGCGCGCGGTCGCCGCCGTCGCCTCCAGGCCTGAGGTGGGACAGGTGGATGCCGTCTGCTCGAGCTCGGAAGCGGCAGCCACCGCGTCCGGCAGGTGCGCTGCAGCGATCGCGATCTCGACCATTGCTGCAAGCAGCGGGGCACGACGCAACGGATCGGTCCCTGCCGCTGCGACGGCCGAGCGAACCGAGACCAGCGCACCCTCGGGGTGCCCATCGGTGAGCTGGAGCAGCGCCCGACCTGGCTGCGGGTCCAATCCCCGGGCGTGCGCCTCGGCGTACGCCTCGGCCGCACCTGGCTGACCGCGCAACCGACGGGCCTCGCCGATGACGTACCAGGCGTGCGCGGCGTAGTCGACCCGATTGGCATCAAGGCGCGCAGTCAACCTTTGCGCTTCCAGCTCGGCCCGGTCCCATTCCCCACGCAGCAGCCGCAGCTGGACCCGGTGCACCGCACACATGGCCCCGAACACAGCCTCAGTGGGCACCGTGCTCAGCCACTCCTCGGCCAGATCCGTCCACCGGGTCATCCTGCGTACGTCGCCAACCTCCCGGCAGGCCGCGATGGTGTGGCAGTAGAGGACGCCGGTCATGAACGGATCCAGCCTGCCCTCCAGGACCGTCACCATCGCCTCATCGAGCAGCGCCAACCCGTCCGCAACCTTGCCCGACATCGCCAGCGCGCGACCTTCGCCATTCACGCCCACCGCCACCAGGCCCGGATCGTTCAGTCGGCTGCCGAGGTCACGGATCTCGCGCGCCACTTCCAGCGCCACTGTCGGCTGGCCGGCCATCAGGTTGGCATCCATCCCGGTCAACGACAGCAGGAGCCCGTGGACACGGCACTCCGGGACTCCCTCGAGCAGGCGCCCTGAGCGGCTCAGCCAGCCCATACCCTGCGGCTGGTCGCCTCTGGCCACGTGGAAGACGCCGATGCGGAAGGCGACCCCCGCAGCGTCGACTGGACGGGAGTCGGACAGGAAGGCGTCGCACGCGGCGACGTTGAGCCGCAGACAGTCCTCGATGCGGCCCAGCCACCACACCGCATCGGCGTACTGGGCGAGGTCATCGGCCGTGAGTCGATCCGGCGCGACCGCACCGAATGCATCCGCCGCGGCACTCCAGTCCTGTGCTCCGTAGGCCTGCCTTGCCCGGGCTTGGGCGTCCTCGCCCTCATCCACCGCTACTCGTCTCGTTCGAAGAACAGTGATGCCACAAGCTCGCCGCGGCTGGCGACGCCCACCTTGGCGATGATGTGGCGGAGGTGCTCTTGGACCGTGCACGGCGAGACACGGAGCCGTCGAGCGATTCGCTGAGTGGCATGCCCGCGCAGGACGAGCTCGGCGACCTGAGGTTCCGGACGACGTCCACGGATATGTTCACGTCCTCATCGACGTACTCCCAGCGCATCTGCGCCGCGGTATCGATCTCACACTCCGGTCCGTACACGCCAGTGACGAGAAGGGAGCATGGGTCGAGCGCGTACCAGGTCTGCAACTCAGCCGCGCCGGCGCACGAGGGCACAACCCGCGCGAGTTGTGGGCCGGCTTCGGCACAGAACGTAGCGACGTCCAGACGCGCCCCGACCAGCTCGTCGAGATCTCGCCGCATCCGGTCCCACACCCGTAAGTTCATCGCCACCACCCTCACGGCCACATTCGCAATACCAGAATCCTGTGATCGACGCCGCCGGGCAAGCGTTGGCAGGCTGGCCTGCATGGACGGTGGCATGGGCGACGACCTGCACGTGGGCGGCGAACCTCCGGTCCGTCCGCCACTCGGGCGTCCGCCAGCCGTCCCTCGTACCGCACGTGCCGCAGGGCTGGCTTCAGGCGACCTCAGGTTCTCTTCTCCCGACGTGGTTCGCCAACGAGGTCTGGCCCGCAATCGCTCGTGCTGTGGAGGTGGGCTTCGATGCGGGCGGCTTCTGGAGAGGGACGTTCCGCGGCTGCTCATCTCCCTCGAGAACACAGCGAGCATCCTCGCCGAGCACCGGGAACGCCAACTGGTGCAACTGAGCGGTGCTACGCGCGCGAGGCCCGCCCGCCTGGGTGCCGGGCGGGCCTCGATGGTGTCGCGAAGCGCTGGCTGGATTGAGGTGCCGGCGCCCGACGACGGCGGTGGGTGTCGAGTGGGACCGCGCGGTCACATTGAAGGCACGTCGAACTCGTCCGGAATCTCGTCGGGGGGTGCGCCGATGACGACAGCGATCTCTCGGTGGTCGGTGATCTCGATCGAAGCGGGATCACCCTCGAAGAGCTCGCCGTCGACGTAGAACTCGATCGCGGTGTCGGGCGCGCAGTAGTCCGCGACGCATTCCCCTGTGAGGTCGACGTCCCACTCGACGAAGAACTGACCGAGGGTGTGCACCTCATCGGTGAGCGACTCGGTGTGCAGCACGCCATCGGGATCATGGGTGTGCAGCTCGGAGATGCAGGGTCGCTCGCAGCCGGGCGGCTCGATGCCGCCGTACCCCGGGCCAAGCGGCCCGGAGAACTCACGCACAGCAGGATTCTCGATGTCGATGCCGACGCCGGGCGGCACCAGGACCGGCTGGCCATCGACGAAGACGTCGAGGTGGGCGTGGACATGGTATTTCAGGCGCTCGATCACCTCGAACGTCACGCCCGCCTCGCGTGCCAACGCCTCCGGGTCGCCGGGCGCCGGCCAGAGGATGAGGGGCTCGCCGGAAGCGGGCGAAACCCCCGGTGACGAGGTCCCGCCGCCGCCCGCGGAGCCACTACCTCCTTCGGCGCACGACATCAGGGCGAGCGCGGTCGCCGGGATCGAGAAGAGCAGCCCGAGGCTGTGGAGTGCGTTGCCCTTCGACATCGCGTTGTTCCTCCGTCGGTCAGTGATGGTCGGTGACGGTCAGTGTGTGGGCGTGTAGGAGATCCAGACGTCACCGTCGAGCAGGAAGGACCCGAGCTCGTCGACACCCTCTTGGTGGAAGGAGCAGTGGTCGAGCCGGTCGTGTGCCGTCGCCCGCCGCTCGAAGACGTCGAGGATCGGCTCGGGCTCGCCGACCGGGATGCTCCCGGCGAGTGTGATGGCGTAGGGGAACCCCACCTGGGCGCTGGCGCCCACCGGACCGGGTGTGAAGCCGTTGCCGGGGACCGCGATCTCGAGCGATCCGAGCTCGTCACACTCGAGCGGGAGCACCCCGTGCCTCGGATCGGCGCTCACGCCGGTGGCCACCCCGAGGCCCAGCCCGATCGAGCCCGCAAGTACCAGGAGGGCGAGGATCCCGCGCGACCTGTTCGCTCTGGTTCTCACTCTCTGCGTCCCTCGGTTGGCGAAGTACGGCGCGTGGCCGTTCCCTTCCCCCCAGCGCGGGTCGCCTCGGCCCCCGCGATAGCCAGTGGGCTGCGACGCTGTGACCGCCCGGCGGAGCTCAGGGTGGCTGGCGTACCAGGCCAGAGCGCAGGTGATCTCCAGGTGAGCAGTGCTGAAGGTCAGGGCCTCGAAAAGGCGGCTCCATCGATCCTGCGCCAGCACGTTGGTCCGCCTGCCTACTCCCGAAGAGATCACTCGGGTCATGTCGTCGTGCTCCTTCACCTGGGTGGAACGGCGCGCGGTGTGCCTCCATCCCCGCCGTTCACATCTCTGTCGCGTCGTCGTGCGCGAATGGATCATTGGTTCGTGCCTGGGGGTGTCAGCCAGCTTCGATAGGGCGCATCATCGACAGATGGATGGTCTGCGGGAACGACCCCTGCAGGCTCCTGGCACCCAGGAGCCGTACTCGCCGTGATCCGTTCAGGTCCTGCGTCGCGACAGTGATGGTGTGAGCAGCGAGCCTGTCGACGCTGACCTTCTGCGCTGTGTCGCTGAAGGCGACGAGGCTGCGCTCCGGGCCCTTGTGGAGCGCCATGCGGGATGGCTGAGGCTTCGGCTGCGTCGCCGCACGGGGGACGAGGAGCTCGTGGCCGAGGCGTTGCAGGACACATTCGTCGCCGTGTGGCGCTCGGCCTCGCAGTTCCGCGGTGAGGGCGACGTGGGCGCGTGGCTGTGGGGGATCGCCATCCGCCAGCTGATCACCCGCCTGCGACGCCGCCCCTCTCCGGTCCCTGCGGACCGCGCCTTCATCGACTCCGTCTCGCCCCTTGTGCGCAGCGCCGAGGACGAGCTGCTGGTGGCCGTCGAGCACGGGGATGTCGGGTCCGCCTTGCGGCGGCTGTCGCCGGAGCTGCGTGCGGTCCTGCAGGCCACGGTCCTGGACGGGCTCACCACCCGTGAGGCGGCATACCTCCTCGGCATTCCGGCCGGAACTGTCAAGAGCCGGGCCCGCACTGCCCGAGCCCAGCTGCGCGAACAACTGGTTCCCTTGAGAGAAGGAAGACTGTGATGACCGCCGAACCCTGGCACCTGAGCGTCGCCGTACGGGAGCGGTACGCCGCCGGCGAGCTGGACGCTGTCGCGGAGGCGTCGGTGGAGACACATCTGACGTCGTGTGCGGTGTGCCGTTACTCGGCGGCTGCGACCATCCCGTCGGTTGAGGTAGCCACCCTGTGGGAGGGCGTCGCGACCGCGATCGCCCGGCCTCGCCCGACCCGGCTCGGGCGACTCGCCGTCGCCTTCGGCCTTCCCGACGAGGACGCGGTCGTGGTCCGCGCATCGACGGCCCTGTACCTGCCGTGGGTGGTCTCCGTCTGCGCCGCGCTGGTCTGCGCCGTGCTGGCCGCAGTCCTGCCCGAGCCACACGGCACGAGCTCCTTTCTCGTCCTCGCCCCGCTCGTCCCGGTGCTGGCGGTCGCCGCGGCGTACGACACCACGGATCCGCTGCGGGAGGTCGTCGGGCCGACTCCGCTCAGCAAGCTGCGCATCGCTCTGCTGCGCGCTTCGGTCGCGCTGGCTGCCGCGGTCCCCGTCACGCTCGGACTGGGCCTCCTCGTCCCAGGCTTGGGCGGGCTCGCATTCGCGTGGCTGCTGCCCTCGTTGGCCCTCACGCTGGCGTCGCTGCTGCTGTTGACCCGGCTGACCGCGCCGATCGCCACGGCAACGGTCGCGGGGGTCTGGGTCGTCGGCGTCCTTGCCATCACCGGCGACCAGGCGTCGGTGGTCCTCAGCTCGACTGCGGCACAAAGCGCTTTCCTCGGTTGTGCCGTCGTGCTCGGTCTCCTGTTCTGGCTGCGGACCTCATCCACCCGTCTCCAAGGGGGGTACTCGTGACCGGCTCGGTGGAACCTGGAGCGCGTCGGGAGGTCGCCGTCCTCCACGGCGTCTCGAAGGTCTTCGGGAGGAGGAGCCCGGCGCTGCACCCGGTCGACCTGGTCCTGACGCCAGGCGTCGTCGGACTCCTCGGGCCCAACGGCGCCGGCAAGACGACCATGCTGCGGCTGTTCGCCACCGCGATCCCGCCCACCTCCGGGCGCATCCGCGTGGCCGGGTACGAGGTCACCGAGTCCATGGCCGACCGGGTCGCCGCCAGACGCCGCCTGGGCTACCTGCCCCAAGAGGTCACCTTCCCGCGTGGGATGACGGCCTTCGGGTTCCTCGACTACATCGCCGTCCTCAAGGAGTGGAAGCGCACCGACCAACGCCATCGTGAGGTACGGCGCGTCCTCCAGCTCGTCGACCTCGAGGACCTCAGCACCAACCGGGTGTCCTCCCTCTCCGGAGGCCAGCGGCGTCGGCTCGCCATCGCGCAGGCGCTGATGGGCGACCCCCAGCTGGTCATCCTCGACGAGCCCACCACCGGACTCGACCCGGAGCAGCGGGCCTCCCTGCGCGGCATCCTCTCCGGGCTGGCGAGGACCGGCACCGTGCTCCTCTCCACCCACCAGACCGAGGACGTCGCCGCGCTGTGTGACCGCGTCGTCGTGCTCGACGCCGGCCGCATCCGGTTCGACGGCACGGTCGCCGAGCTCATCGAGGTCGCCCGCGGGCGCGTGCATGTCGCAGCGCAGGAGGTCCCCGGCGCCCTGTCCTCGTGGCGCACCGGAACCGGGAGCGTGCGCTCGGTCGGAGGGACTCCCGGCGCGGACGCAGAACTGGTCGAGCCGACCGTCGAGGACGCCTACCTGCTGTTGCGTGCCCAGCAGCATCGCCCCGCAGGAGCGTCGACATGACAACGCTCGCGGAGGACACGCTCGGTCAGTCGGCGTTGCCCCAGCTGGCGCGCAAGGAGATGGTCCGCTACGCCCTCCACCCGTTGTTCCTCGTCAGCCTCGTGCTGCTGCCACTCACTGCGATCAACCCTCCGGATGCCGACTCGGCCGACGCCGGCACCTCGACGATCCTGTTCCCGATCGTGCCGGCGGCATTGCTCGGCGTCTTCGGGATGATCATCATGGGCCGACTCACCGCGGCCTCCGACCGCGCGGCGGAGGCCGCCGGGACGGTTCCCACGTCCCAGGCCGCCCGCACCCTGGCGCTGGCGTCCGCCGTCGTCGTACCCCTCGCCGTCGCCTTGATCCACTACGGCTATCTGGTCTGGGGATTCCACCGCTGGCCACCGGCGGCCGACGGCATCCCGGTCGACGAGGTCGGCAACGGGTGGGTGTATGCCGTGCTCTTCACCCAAGGAGTCATCCCGGCGGTCGGCGGGCCGATTCTCGGGCTGATGCTGGCGCGGTGGCTGCCCCAACGCGGGGCGGTCCCCATCGCGGTGGTCGTGCTGGTGCTCGCCGTGATGCTGATGCAGGGCGTTTTCGAGCCCGTCCGCGCCATCCGACTCTTCATGCCCTGGACACACTTCGCGGGACAGATGGGCGCCGACGCCGGCAGCCAGGTGGTCATGACCGGATCGCCGTACTGGTGGGGGGTCTACCTGGTGCTCCTCTGCGCGGGCGCCCTGGTCGTCGCACTTCTCCGAGACGACCAGCGGCCCCGCCAGCGCCTGGTGCGGCTCCTCGGCGTGATCGTCGTCCTGGCTGCCGTGTGCTGCTTCTTCGCCATCACCGAAGGAGTCGGCTCGACGATCGTCTATGGCGGCCACTGATGGTCCGCTACGCCATCCGAGCTCTGCCCTGGCCGCTGCTCGTCACCGTCGCCACCGTGGTGCTGGTGCTCATGGAAGTCGTGCGCCGTTGGCCGTGGAACATGTGGCCGCTCGAGGGCTGCGCCGTCGGACTGGTGGCCGCCGGAGCGGCCTGGTGCTGCGACGAACCGGCAGCAGCCATGGTCGACAGCGCACCGAGAACGCTGCTGTGGCGGACGACGGCCCGCCTGCTGGGAGTCGCCCTGCTGCTCGGCGCCTGGGTGCTGTCGGTCGCCCTTGCCCAGGACAGCCTCTTCGAGCACCCGGTGGAGGTCGGCCTCCAGGGAGTCGTCGCGTCGGCGGCGGCCTTCGCCTGGGCGACGTGGCGACGCTCCGGCGGGGCGGCCACACCCGGCGCCGTGATAGCCGCCGGGATCGTGCCCACCGTGACCTTCTGGGCGATCGCCCGGCCGTTTCCGCAGCGGCTGCCGCTCTTCCCGTACACCAGGACCGTGGCCCTCGGCGGTGACTGGCGGTCGAGCCTCGTCATCTGGCTCGTCGTTTCCGTTGCAGCCGCCGGGGTGCTGGGCGCAGCAGTCCTCGACACCCGCTGGCGGCATGTAAGCGCACCGACCCACGGCAGCTCACGGCGGGGGGTTTTGTGTCCGCCACCCCCCGGCCCATCCGAGGCCGAGTGCAGCATCGCTCCGTCCCGACCGACTCAGGCGCGATCTGTCATGTCGAGGATCGCGCGGGTGTCGAAGGTCAAGAGCGTTCAAGCTCTCCCGCGAGAAGGGGTGGTGGCAGCGATGCGTGTCACGTGGTCACGAGCAGGCAAGGAGGGCACGGGCCGCGCTCGCGCAAGCCGCTGGCGTTTTCAGGGTGCTGGTGACGGAGCGCGTCGAGGCAGAGCACCAGACGGGGCCGGGCGCACCTCCCTGCTTCCACTCGCAGGACTCCTCTGCGTGCTCATCACCGGTTGCGCCGATGACTCCGACCCGAAGGCGAGCACGGCCGATGCGGCCACGACCCCCGCGGCGTCCACCCTCGAGCAGTACCTCCTGCAAGCTGACGAAGTCCCAGGCCTGGTGCCGATGTTGTCGCCGCAGACAGACTCGGGGCCGCCGTTCCACCCCATGCCGGAGGACGGCGCCGAACTGCTTGAGCACAGTGGCTACATCTCGACGACCTACCAGCCCGCCGGAGGCGACCGCGGCGCCGGCGTCAGCAGCATTGTTCTGTTCGAGTCAGAGGCCGGGGCGCGCGACTGGATGGCCTACGAGATGAGCGACGAGGCGATCCGGCACCAGATCCCCGGTGCGAAGATCGAGCGGTTCCTGGTCCCCGACGTCCCAGGTGCCCACGGATGGACCGGACCCGACCAGCACGGCAATGCGATCGGCCACGTCTACTGGACCCAGGGCCGCTGCATGATGGTCATCGGCCTCGAGGTCGAGGGGCCACGTGTCGAGCGGCTGTCGGCCGGTGTCAAGGCAGTCTACGAGCGCACCGGTGGCTCGTGCCCGGACTGAGGCGCCGTCGGGGCGAGGCCGCAGGAGCACGTGCTCGCTGATCAGCCCCGCACCTGCTCATCGAGATCCTCGACGAAGTGGCGGACGCGAGACGGCCGCGCGGGCCGCCGAACAGGCCGTGAACGGGTTTGGGGGAACGCCTTCTCATCCTGGTGTTGCCCCCGTGTTGCCCACGACATCCGAAGCTCCGAACGAGGAAGGGGCCCTGTCCACGTTCCGCTGGTCAGGGCCCCTCTCGTACCTGTACTACCTGTACCCCCGACCGGATTCGAACCGGCGCTACCGCCTTGAGAGAACGAGCGCCGCCACCGGCAACCATGCAGGTCAGACGGCATGCACGAACCAGCAAATGCTGAGCCTCTGCACGCAGACTGCACATCTGCGGCGGGTGGGGAAGCGTCACACCGCCCACTTAGACGCATCTCGCGCAGCGCTACGTCATCGGGCGGCGGCCGCCTCCACGGGTCTGGCGTGAGCCTACGAACCTTCGTTGATGAAAGATTGGTGGACCTGAAGGGAGGTGTCTGAATCAAAGGACTAGCGCTTTCGCTCCGGTGAGCCGCACCATGAATCACACCGCCTTCGGCACGTTGGGAGGTCAAGATCACCGTTCTTCTTGCGCATCGAACCCAGTCCGCGATCCGCCGACTGCTGATGGCCGAGCCCGAACCTGGTGCGATCTTGCCCTCGGATGCGATCGATGCACTGGGCGACATGATCGGTGCCGACCTTTTCGGAGTGGGTGAGGCTGACGACACCGGGTGCCTCTTGCGCGTCACATATTTCCCGGACCCGGGCCCTCAGGACCCCCAGGTCTGTGACGGACCGTTGCCGAGGGGTCTCGTTCACGATGCCGCCCAGCCGTACGAGGACCGGGCCTCGCCCATGTCCGGTCTGTGCGACATCCTCTGGTTGGGCTTCGCGACAGGCGCCGGAACTGTGATCCAGCTCAACTACGACCGGCGCCGACGCCACTTCACCGAGCAGGACATCGCCGTGCTCATGATGGTCGAACCAGCGATCCGGCGACTGGTCCGCGGCTGCGGTCAGCCGCAGTGCTCGAGTCCGCTGTCGAAGTCGGAGCGCAAGGTGCTCAGTCTGGTCTCGACCGGTGCGTCGAACCGTGAGGTCGCCGAAGAGCTCGTGGTCACCGTGCACACCGTGCGAAAGCACCTCGAGAATGCCTACCGCAAGCTCGGGGTCACCAACCGCACGGCCGCCGCGCTGGCCGTACGCGAACGCCCTTGAGGACTCTCCAGGCTCGCCGATTGGCGATAGGTCGAGCAGGTTCCCGCCGGGGTGGATGGCGCCTATGGCCGAGCCGCCACCGCCGCCCAGCGCCACAACCGCGGAGAAGATCGGGTACGTCTACGTCCAATTGTCTGTCAGATTTTCACCTCGTCGAGTAGCGCGGGTCCAGCTTCCGACGTTTGGTTCGTCGGCTGCGCGACCGGGACTGTCGGTTGCGCCACGGTGGCGGAGGAGAGAAGCGCCGGGTTGCGTCAACGATTCGCGCAATGACGAATGTGCGTGTGGCCCTGATGCGTCGAGGCTGTGGGGTAGTCCCGACCATGAAGGAGTTCAGATGAAGCACGTGATTGCCCGGGCCGTCCTGGGCGCATTCGCCGTTGTTGTCCTCGTTGCCACCGGAGGGGCTGGTGCCGCCGCCGCGTCCTCGGGCGCAGCGGTGGACGGCAACTGCCCACCGACCTACCACCTCGTCCCCGCCAACAGCGAACTGCGCCAGCGGATCGACGCCGCCACGGGCTCTCTAGACGGGGTCATCTGCGCGATGGAGCTGAACGAACAGGCTCTGTCCGATCGCAACCTCATCGACAACATGGCGCGATAAGACCGGACTTCGCCCTGGGCCCATGCAAGGGCCCGGGGCGTTCCTTGGTATCGGCAGAGCCGCCGGGTCTCGGCCAGGCGGCTCTGTGCGTCAGCCTCCAGTGGGTCGCCACTGGTGAGCCGCAGGAAGCATGGTTGCCCGCCGTTGAAGGCTAGCGGCGACTTGGCATCGCTCGGGCCCGCAGCAGTAGGAGCCGAGTTGACGTGCGGGAAGGAGAAGAGAGTGCCGATCGACATGGCAGACCAGGTCCCAAACCATGTCACGACCAGTCGTCCGACATGAACCCGGGGTCATGGCGGTGCGAGTCGTCGGCACGAATTGCTACCGGATCCTGGGCCACGCCGCACGAGGACGACGCTTCGCCGCGGACAAGGGTCGGACCGGGACCGCCGCCAGCGTGAAGTGTTGCCTCAACGGGAGCAGACGCTCGACACAATGGAAGCTGTGACGCACCAAGACGCATCGTGGCCAGCGCCTCCGGTGTGGCGGGGTGAGGTCAACATCGAACCGCTAACGAGCAAGCTGGCTGCCCTCGACACGGTCGCCTACATCGACAGTCCGGATGCGATCCGTCGGCACAGTGCGGGCCGATGGCCGATTGATGGGTTCACGATGGCTGAGAATCTAACCCTGATCGCGACGCACGAGGCGGAGCACGACGCCGGGGTCGCTTTCGCCTACTCGCTCCTCAACGTGGCCCGTGACCGCGAGTTGGGGTGTGTCTACTTGCGCCCGCTCACCGCGTTCCAGCGGCGGACAGGGACGCGCCTCGTCGGTTTACCTCGTCGCATGTCGAACGCAGCGATCGCGACCTTCTGGCTCATAGATGACGCTCATGGACGGCCAACGGCCGTCGCCGTGGTGAGGGAGGTGGAGTCCTGGGTGACCGCGTGGGGGGCGGCGCCCGCCATATTTCGATGCCTGCCCCAGGAAGCGGAGAGCATCCAGGCCCTCGTGAACGGGGTCTGGTCGCCGTCGACGTGGAGGATCAGGAGCTTCCGTACCGGTGGTTCATGCGCGCCTGACCGTTGGCTCATCGCCGGTGCACCCAGGCGAGCCGCGTCGCTGCATCTTCACAGCGGGACCCGCGAGGTCAGTGGGCGATCACACTGCGCGAACGACCCGCCCCACAGCAATGAGGCGCTGCGTCACACCGCGTTCCAGACGCACTCTCCTAGCCGATGAGCGGAAGTGATGGGAGACGAAGTGGTCGCTCTGCGGAATCGCGCTGTATGTCTGGACCTGCTTGGGACGAACCGCCTCGCGCATTGACTGCCGTCCACCGTGGCAGCACGCTCCGGGTATGACAGGGACCGCGGCGAGCGCCGTGGCGCGGCGGTGGTTCCTTGTGCAGGCAAGCAAGGGCGTCCTCGGGTTTGCGGTGCTTGGGCTCGCGGAGGCCTGCAGTGCCAGTGACGGCGAGACGGATGTTGCCAGCGGCCCGGGCCACAGCGGGTCCGCCGCCGGGTTGGACTGGTGGCGAGCCGACTTCGCCTATGTGTCGGCCTACGTGCTCGTGCGCGGGCGCGAGGCGGCGTTGGTTGACTGCGGCCTCGGCAGCCGCGTGGACGAAATCGGAGCGGTGCTCGGCGCCGCTGGTACCGGGTGGGATCGCGTGCGCCACGTGCTGATCAGCCACGCACACTACGACCACGTAGGCGGCTTGAAGGAGGTCGCGGCTCGGGCGCCGGGCGCGACCCTCCACGCTGGCGAGGCGGAGATGGAGATGGTAGGGATGGCCAGCGGGTGGCTGCAGCTGCGCCCGGTGACAGACGACGAGGAGGTGTTCGGTCTGCAGGTGATCGACACACCCGGCCACACGCCTGGCCATATCGCCGTCTTCGATGCCGGCTCGGGGGTGCTCGTCGCCGGAGACGCGCTTACCAGCACCATCGACGGGCTGCTTGGCCCGATGTCTGAGGTCAGCGTAAACATGCCGAAAGCCGAAGAGTCGGTCCGCAAACTCGCCGCTTTGGAGCCCGAGGTCATCCTCTGCGGCCACGGTCCCCCCGTCCAGCTAGACGCCGCCGCTCAGTTGCGACGGCTGGCCGGTTCCCAATGAACTGACCACGTCGAGGAAGGTCCTTGGCCGTGATTCGGTCTTCTACCACCCGTCCGCAAGCGCACTCTCATGCCGCGATGTGCGCTCGGGCCGATGAGCGTCACACCGCCGCGATGGAACTTGCGAGCTCGCCGTTGTCGCCGGCCTGGGCTCGGGGCCTCCGGTTGGGGATGAGGACCCTCCGCCGATCGAGGGGGCCCTCCCGGTTGCAGTGCGCGGAGGCGCGGGCAAGCATGTGGGATGGCCCGGTCGCTTGGCAGGAGGCTCGGGCGTGGGCTGTTGGTCCTAGTGCTTCTGGCGGGGGCGGTGGTGGCGATGCTGTGGGCGCTGCAACGTCAACTGATCTACTTCCCCGACTCCACACCGTTGCCTCCGGCAGCTGACGTCATCGCCGGTGCCAGTGACGTCATGCTTCACACGTCCGACGGGTTGGAGCTCGGCGCATGGTTCGTACCGGCGGACCCTACGTCCGACACCGGGATGGCGGTGCTGTTCGCGCCCGGCAACGGTGGTAACCGGGCAGGCCGAGCGGGACTCGCCGAGGAGTTGAGCGACCGCGGGCTTGCCGTGCTCCTCATGGATTACCGCGGCTACGGTGGCAACCCGGGGAGCCCCAGCGAGGACGGCCTGGCCGCCGACGCCGATGCCGCCGTGGCGGCACTCCAGGAGGTCGGCTACCCCCCGCACCGCACCATCTACTTCGGCGAGTCGCTGGGCTCGGGCGTCGTGGCGGCACTCCAGGCTCGCCACCCCCCGGCGGGGCTTGTGCTCCGCTCGCCGTTCACCGAGTTGGCTGACGTCGGCGCCCACCACTATCCATGGCTGCCCGTGCGTGCGCTGATTCGCGACCGGTTCCCCGTCGTGGACCACCTCGCTGCCAGCGACGTGCCCGTCACGGTCATCTACGGGCTGCGCGACTCGGTGGTCCCCTCGGAACTCAGTGCGCGTGTCGCTGACCAGGCCCCCTCCCTGGCCGAGCGGGTGGTGCTCGCGGAGGCCGATCACAACGACCCCGTCATGTTCGGCTCCAGGGTCGCCGACGCGGTTGAACGGTTGTCACACACTGTGGGCTGAGCAGACCGATCGAGGGGTACGCCGCCGCCCTGCCCTCCCCGCTGTTCAGCTCTGCCGCGTAGCTGCGCGGCGACTGCGGAGCCGCGCTGCGTCTAGCCGCCTATCGGCTGTCGCTGTCCGCTTCAAGCGGCCCACGGTGCGAGCTGCGCTGCCGCGACGTGTTCGGTCTAGCCTCGGTCTGTGTCCGCCAAGTCAGATCGTCGAGCCGCTCGCGAGGCAGTTGCGGCCTATCACGAGGAGCAACTGGGGGAGCTCGTGCATCACGTCCGGATAGCCGTTGAAGGTTTCCAGGCCGGTGACCTCGACGAGTTCGAAGTCGACGATCTCATCTTTCAGTACTCCCGGAGCTAAGGAGCTCTGGAAGTTCTGCAGCCTCGGGAACATCGAGATCTCGGCGCGAATAACCCGGGACGAGCCACCGGGTGACTGGTGGGAGCGCGGGGCACGCCGGAGACGGTGAGGTCGCTCCGGCTGAATCGCACGCTGGCAGCGTTAGCAGGGTCATCAAGGTGCGTCACTCCGGCTCCACTGTGACGCACCCACCCGACTCCGTTCGATAGGGCAGACCCGCTCACGCTCGGCGACCTGAGGGCGGCGTCGGAGCGCCCACCGGACACGGTCCAGCAAGCATCCCTCGCGCCGTCAACCGGGAAGTCTCCTAGCCGACCACGTCAGGATCGGGTCGCAGTAGGAGGACGTGGTGCCGACCTGCTTGACCGTGCCGAGGTGGGCGATGACCGGGTCGTCGGTGATGTCTCCGGGGGTGCCCGCGTCGTCGAACAGCAGGATGAAGCGAGAGTAGACCGGCCGAGTGGGCGACCAGGGTGTCCCCGTCGTACACGTTGGTGGTGCCGGGCCCTGAGAACAGCACCTGGTAGGTGCCGTCGCCGTTGTCGGTGACCTTCAGCGCGGTCTGCTTGTAGGTGCCGGTGACGGTGGCGAAGTCCTCGGGGTCGTCGGGGTTGGTCCAGGTCTCGGTGAACTCGCCCTCGTCGTAGTAGTAGAACGAGCCGTCGCCGTGCTGAGTCACGCGGGTCTTGCCGGTGACGACGCCGTGCTGGATCAGGCCGTCGCAGAAGCTGGGTTCGGGGCCGTACTCGAAGACGTACCGCTCCCATGGGTTCGGAGCCGCGGAGGCCGCACCGATACCTATCAAAGGAACTGTCAACCCGGCGACGAGGGCAGTGGCAAGTGTGATCGTGCGAGAGCGGCTCATGAGAATGCCTTTCCGAATGATGTGAGTGCTCGTGCTTGGCTGCGGTTCACCGCAACACCTCCTTGGTCGAGGGCATCGGCCCGGGAACCGTTGTTGCAGCGAGCGGTTCTTCCGTGGTTCTTCTGGGGAAGACCTTCTGCGGGACCGGTTCTTCTGTGGTTCCTCTGCCGTTGACGAAGACCCGAAGTGCGCGGACAGTTCGCCGCATGGGCATCGGCGTGCTGGGGCCCGTGGTCTGCGATGACGGCGTGGCCTTCGGGCGACGGGACCGAGCGGTCCTGACGGCCCTGGCGATCTGCGTCGGTCAGCCGGTGTCGGAGGACCGGCTGGCCGAGGCCGTGTGGGGTGAGGAGCCTCCGCGCTCGGCGCACAAGTCGCTCCAGGGCTGTGTGTTCCGGATCCGTCGGTCTCTCGGCAGCGACGTGATCCGCACCTCCCCGCAGGGCTACGTGCTGGCCGTCCCAGCCGACGACTTGGACTCCCGGCGGTTTGAGCGCCTGGTCGTCCGGGGCCGCGAACTGCTGGCGCTCGGCGAGCCCGAACGCGCGGCGTACCTCCTCGGCGAAGCGCTCGGTCTGTGGCGCGGCACGCCATTCCAGGACCTCGAATGCGTCGGACCTCGCCGCCATCGAAGCCGAGCGGCTGGAGGAGCTGCGGCGGGAGGCGGAGGAGTTGCGCGTCGAGGCCTCGCTGCGCACAGGGCGGCACCTGGAGGTGCTCGCGACGGCCGAGGCCATGGTCAGTGCGGCGCCCCTGCGCGAGCGGCGGTGGCAGCTGCTGGCGCTGGCCCAGTACCAGGCTGGCCGGCAGACCGAGGCGCTGCGGACCGTCCGCCGCGTCAAGCGGGTGCTCGCCGAGCAGCTCGGGATCGACCCGGGGCCGGAGCTCGCGGCGCTGGAGGAGGCGATCCTCCGGCAAGACGATGCGTTGCTCGCTGGAGGACCGGTGCCCACTACGGGCTCGTGTCCCTACCGCGGCCTGCTGCCGTTCGACCTCGACGACCACGAGACCTTCTTCGGCCGCGACGAGGACATCCGCGCGTGCCTGGACATCCTGCGCGAGCGCGGGGCGGTCTCCGTGGTCGGTCCGTCCGGCAGTGGCAAGTCCTCCCTGGCCCGGGCCGGCATCGCGGCAGCGCTTCGGCTCCAGGGCCAGCGGGTCTTCCTCATCACGCCGGGGAACGACCCGGTCGCGGCGCTCCTCACGCTCCCGCGTCCCTCGGAGCGCACGGTGCTGGTCGTGGACCAGTGCGAGGAGGTCTTCTCGCTGAGCCCCGACGAGGCCTCTCGATCGGCGTTCCTCGCCGGGCTCGTCCTCTGGTCCGAGCAGGCGCCGGCTCGTCGTCGCGATGCGGGCCGACCGGCTCGCGGAGGCTTCGGCGTACCCGGCGTTCGCCCGCCTCCTCGAGCGGAGCCTTTACCTCCTCGGCGCCATGACCGAGGACGGGCTGCGCGCGGCCGTGGAGGCGCCCGCACGGCAGTCCGGCCTGCTGATCGAGCCCGGACTGGTGGACGTGCTCGTCAGCGAGGTCGCCGGGACGGCCGGCGCCCTGCCGCTGATGTCCCACGCCCTGCTCGAGACCTGGAAGCGGCGGGAGGCCAACACGCTCACAGTCGAGGGCTACACGGCCTCCGGTGGGATCCGCGGCGCCGTTGCGCAGTCCGCCGAGGCGGTGTACGCCGGCATCGGACCTGAGCAGCGGCTGGTGCTCCGCGACCTGGTGCTGAGGCTGGTGAGCTCCGGCATGCAGGGAGAGCCGGTACGCGCCCGGCTACCGCGACGGCTGTTCTCCGCGGAGCCCGATCACCAGCAGCTGATCGACCTCTGGTCCGCTCCCGCCTGGTCACTAGCGACGCGGGGGTGGTCGAGATCGCCCACGAAGCGCTCGCCCGCGCCTGGCCGCGGCTACGGACCTGGCTGGACGAGGACATGGAAGGCCAGCGCATCCGTCAGCACCTCACCGCGGCCGCCGACGGGTGGGACACGCTCGGACGACCTGACAGCGAGCTGTACCGCGGCGTGCGGCTGACCCAGGCGCTGCAGTGGCGCGAGCGCGCGGACACCCGCCTCACCGCCACCGAGGTCGCCTTCCTCGACGTCTCCGAGCGCAGCCGAACAGTCCGAACGGCGGGCCGAGCAGCTGCGCGCGCGGGCGCAGGGCCGGCTGATCCGCCGCCTGCGCGTGGTCCTCGCCTTCGCCGTTGTGTTCCTTGTGGTGGCGCTCAGCGCCGGCCTGCTGGCCTTCGAACAGCAGGACCGCGCCGAGGAGAACGCCGCCGCGGCGACTTCGGCGCAGACCACGTCCGACGCGCGACGGGCCGGGGCGACCGCGCTGATCACCGACGACCTGGACGAGTCGATGCTGCTCGCGGTCGCCGGTGTGCGGCTGGACGACTCCCCAGAAACTCGCAGCAGCCTCCTCGCGGCGCTCGGCCAACACCCGGAGGTGATCGCCTCCACCGAGCTCTCCGGCGAGGAGGTGCTCCACTTCGACGTCAGCCCGGACGGCACCACGGTCGCGACGTACGACCTCACGAACCGCGTCCGGCTGTACGACCTCGCGTCGAGCGAACGGTTGAGCCGAGTTCCAGGCCGGAGATCCGGCGCGACTGGGCTGGATCTCCGGCAAGGTGCGATACAGCCCGGACGGCTCGGTCATCGCTGCCATCGTCGCGGCCCCCACGCGCCGTCCTGTGGTGCTCCTCGACCCGAATACCCTGGAGCCCCTCGCGGCGCAGCCTCGCGGGGCCGGATGGTCTCGCTGGCAGGTCAGCGGGATCGACTTCAGTGCGGACGGAACCCGCTTGGCCGTCTTCATGTGGCGCGTTCTCGGTCACGGAGATGACACCCGGCCGGGCGCGACGTGGGTCTACGTGTGGGACCTCGCCGCCCCGGAGCAACAGGTCGCCGCGAAGCGGGTGCGCTCTGACGGCATCAGCGCGGCCCTGACAACCCGCGGCGACGCGTTCTTCACGACTCAGCCCCTGACCCGACACGAGGTGGTCAGTGGCCGCTCGGTCCAGGTGCCCTTGCCCTGGGGGAAGAACTCCGCCGAGGTAGCCGAGATGAGCCCGTCCGGCGACGTGTTGGGAGTGTCGGGCTGGCGCTTCGGCGCCGCGGTCCTCGACCCGCGGACGGGCCGCGTGCTCCGGCAGATGGAGGCGGATGAGGGCGACCAGCCCTTCTACCTGAGCTTCTCCGACGACGGACGCCGCATGGCGACGGTGGAGTTCAACCGGCGCGAGGCGGTGGTCTGGGACGTCGCAACCGGGAAGAACCTGGCCCGGGTGCCCCTGTCGACTGACGGGGAGGTTTCCGACCTGGGCGCTGATGGCTCCACGGTCTACACCGCCGGTACTGACGGCGCGCTGCGGCACT
This sequence comes from uncultured Actinomycetota bacterium, assembly GCA_963723195.1. Classification (GTDB taxonomy): domain Bacteria; phylum Actinomycetota; class Actinomycetes; order Propionibacteriales; family Nocardioidaceae; genus Nocardioides. The sequence continues at coordinate 26,563 of CAVRPU010000015.1, read as the reverse complement.
GGGACGTCGACGGCAGCACAACGGTTCCTTGCTCGAGTCGGCCAGCGCCCCGTACTACGGCCTGGGCGGGTCGTACGGGAGTCCTGCACCCGGTGGCCGCTTCGTGGCCTACACCGGAGGCGAGGACGTTACCTTCTTCGACGTCCGGTCCGGCACGGTGACGGCGACCGTTCCGATCGGAGACGACTTCCGACGCAAGCCCGGCGGCGCGTGGCACCCGGACGGCCTGCACTTCGCGCTCGCTTCCGGTGACCAGATCCGCGTCTGGGACGCTCGCAACGGACGGCTCACGGCCCGCGCACGAGCCTCGGGACCGGACGTCTCGGCGATCGACTACAGCGCCGACGGCAACGCCCTGGTGGTCAGCGAGCTGTCCGGGCGCGTCACGCTGCTCGACCAGGACCTGCATGCGGCCGGTCAGCCCGTCCAGCTCGACCAGCCTGTCGGCAACGTGGCCGCCGGGCCCGACGGCCACAGCGCCGTAGCACTCACGGGTTCCGACAACGCCTCGGGGTTCTGGGTCGGAGAGCTTGACCACTGGGCGCTGCTCGACCTCGAGTCGGGCCGTGTCGTCCGGGAGGGCGACCTCGGGTTCCGGGCCGGTGACCTGGACTTCTCGCCCGACGGGCGTCACGTGGCCATCAGTGGCGGGCCGGGCGTGTTGCAGGTCCTCGACGCCTCGACCGGGCAAGTTCGTCGCGCCAGCCGGCTTCCTCAGTTCCCAGAGCCGCGATGGCTCACCTACTCAGCAGACGGCAGCCGGCTATTGACGTCCGGCGGCGACGCCATGGGCGCCCTCTGGGACGGTGACACCGGGGAGCTGCTCGCTCGCGTCGCGACACCGGAGCGGTTCACCGTCGCGGCGATTCGGCCAGGATCCCCGACGTCGGTCCTTATCGTGGGCGAGTTCGGCGGACCGATCCTTCGAGTGGGACACCCGGCCCGAGCACGCCGCCGAGTTCGCGTGTCGCGTCGCCGGCCGCGACTTCACCGAGGCCGAGTGGGCCGACCACTTCGGCGATCGGCCGTACCAGCACATCTGCCCGCAGCCAGGCGCCTAACCGTCGCTTCTGTGGCGAAGAGCCCTCCTGCGACGCGCTCGCGATCTCGGCCCAAGAACGACGACGCTGCCTCATCACGCTATTGCGCTGGTCCTGAGCAGCCTCCCGTTGGGATCACCTGGTGCCTCGGGCGGGAATCCACCCAACGTCGACGAGACGCCAGTGACAGATGCCTCGCTCATCGGCGCGTGCGAGCGGAGCGGGCAGGTGCGTCACAACGCCGCCTGTCGGACGCACTCGTCTGCCGAGGAGCGGTGGGGCCCGGGCCTCGGTTCATGGCACAGCTCTGCGTTCACATGGTGTGCGAACTGAGGCAATCGCTCGGCTGGTGCTGGTCGGCCGGCTCAGCCGTAGACAGTGGTGTCCGTCCCGTTGATGAGGGCTTCGGTCTCGGCGAGTGCGGGTTGGTAGCCCATCGAGGCGAAGAGCTCACGCGCCTCGAGCAGCGGTTTCTCCGGCTCGGGTCCGCCGATCGCTGTCAGGCAACGTCCTTGGCCGAGGAGTGCGTAGGCGCGTTCGGGGACGATCCCGAACAGGCGCCAGCGCTCGGTTGCATCGACGTAGAGAGCGAGCGCCTGGTTGTGGTTGCCGGCGGCTTCGGCGAGCGCGGCTCGGGCGGCACAGATGGCGTGCTCGAAGATCGGCGTCACCGCTGCGACGCCGTCAGCGAGCCGGACTGCGAGCTCGGGTTCCTCCAGCGAGAGCGCGGCGCGGACGAGCGCGGGTAGCGCTGTCGCGTAGTACGGCTCGACGTGTGCCTCGGGCAGGTGTGTGAGTTGGACCAGCAGGCTCTTCGCCTGCGTTCGATGCCCTTGGGCCAGCAACGCGCGTGCCCCGGCTGACAAAGCCAGGACACCCCATTGTGGATCGCTCTCGCGCACCGCCGCGACGAACTCCATCACACCGGCGACATCTTCGTGCTGACGGCGCTCCGCGTGCAGGCTGAGCTGCACGCCACGCGCCTCGCTGAAGTAGATGCTGCCGGCCGCCTCCAGCTGTTCGGCGACCGGCCCAGCCTTGGCCAGCGCCTCCTCGGGCCGGCCGAGCTCTGCCAGCATGTTCGCGCTCGAGCCCGCGATGATGAGCACAAACTCGGCGATCCCGCGTCGCTCGCAGAAGTCGATCCCCTCCTCGCAGGCGGCCAGGGCCACGCCCGGGCCCTCGAACTGCCAAGTGACCTCCACGAGGTTGTTGTGCAGGAGGCCCGCGGTTCGCCCTTGGCCTGCTTCGAGCGCGAGCGCGAGCGCCCGGCGCATGTCCTCGAGGCCCTCCCGGTCGCCCATCGAGCAGCGGGCGCCGCCGCGGTAGCCGAGCGCCGCCGCGTGCTCGGCCAGTCCGAGCTGGGCGGCGAGAGCCAGGGCCTGCTCTGCGGCCGCGATGGCCTTCGGGTGTTCGCCGCTGATGAAGTGAGAGCCCGCCCGGGCGGAATAGGCGGCAACGAGCTCGGGTCCGGGCGGTTGCGCCTCGAGCACGACGACCGCCTCGTCGATGGACCACCCCTTGTCCGCACGCGGGTCGGACATGCGGCCCGCCACCCCGGACAACACGGTCAGCACCCGGCCGGCCGCCACCTGCTCGTCCTGGTCGCGGTAGAGGACCAGAGCTTCCTCGAGCGCGTCTCGTGTCTCCTGCAGGCGGTTCTGCTGCCGCGTGGCCTGCGCCCACCGCTCGAGAAGCGGAGCTCGCTCGGGGTGCCCGTCCGGGGTGAGCTCCAGCGCCTTGGCCAGGCTCGCCTCGGCGCGGCCCACGTCGAGTCCGATCGCGCGTTCGCCGGCCAGCGCCAGGTAGCGGATAGCGCTCGCCTCGAGTTCCCGCGTCTGGTCCGCGTCGGCCAGCCCTGCGCCGAGCTCGAGGGCGCTCAGATAGTGGTACGCGAGGACGTCGGCCAGGTCCTCGGCGCGGTCTCCGGCCTTCTGCTCCAGCCAGGAGGCTGCGGCACGGTGCCGGGCAGCGCGAGCGGCCCGCGGGATCTGGGCGTAGCAGACGTCGCGGACCAGGAGGTGCCAGAACCCGTACTCGGCCTCGCCTGCCATCGAGCTCGTGCGGGCCGGGCGGACGAGCTCTTTGCGGGCCAGCTCATGGAGCGCGAGCTCGACCTCGCGCGCGTCTCGCCCACCCATGTCGGCGACAGCGCCGGCCCAGAAGAGCTTGCCCATCACCGAGGCATCCTGGAGCAGGCTCTTGCGGTCCACCGACAGTGTGTCCAGCCGGGCCGCGATCAGGGCCTGCACGGAGTCCGGCAACGCGACCTCCTCGAGGCCCCGGGAGCCGACCTCGCGATCGGTGAGGAGGCGGACGAACTCCTCGGCGTACAACGGGTTCCCCCCAGCCCGCTCGAGCAGCGCGCGCTGGGTGTCGGCGGGCAGGACCGCTCGTTCGAGGAGCGAGGCGAGCAGCCGAGCGGTCTCCTCGTCGGTCAGGGGAGCCAGGTTGATCGTGGTCGCGTTGCGCAGTCCGGCCGCCCAGGTCGGGTGCTGCTCGTGCAGCTCGGGGCGGGCGGTACACACGATCAGGAGCGGCACCCCGTCGGACCAGTCGGCCAGGTGCTCGAGGAAGGTGAGCAACGCATCGTCGGCCCAGTGCAGGTCCTCGAAGACCAGCACCGTCGGCCCCTGGGGGTTCAGTGCTTCCAGGAACCGACGCCAGGCCGTGAACGACTCCTCCTGCGACGCAGCCTCCGAGGGCACGCCCACCAGCGCGGAGAGCCGGGCCTTCAGCCAGACCGCATCCTGCTCGCCGGCCGGCAACGCCCGCTCCAGCTTGGCGGCCGCCTCGGCCGGCGAGTCCGACTCCAAGATCCCGGACTCGGCCTTCACGATCTCCCCCAGCGCCCAGAACGCGATCCCCTCCCCATAGGGCAGGCACCGCCCCTGCCGCCAGGTGACCAGGTCCGGGCGTTCGTCGAGATGCTGGAACAGCTCCGCGACCAGCCGGCTCTTCCCCACCCCGGGTTCGCCGACGATCGTCACCATCTGACACGACCGCTGCTGGGCCGACCGTTCGAAGGTCCCGACCAGCAACGCCTTCTCAAGCTCCCGCCCCACCAGCGGCGTGGCATGGGTGCGGGTCACGTCCGAGCCGAACCGGGCCCGCGCAGCCAGCGGGCGGTACAGCGCCAGCGGTTCGGCCTTTCCCTTCACCTGAACCGGCGGGAGCCTCTCGTAGTCGAAGACGCGTTCGGTCTGCCGGAAAGTGGACTCCGAGACCGCGATCCCGCCCACCGGTGCCGCACCCTGCAGGCGTGAGGCCGTGTTGACCACGTCGCCCGTCACGAACCCCTCACCCCGCTCGGGACGGGCGTCCAGCACCACCACGGCCTCGCCGGTGTTGATCCCGATCCGCACCTGCAGCGCGAGAGCCGGATCGTCCCCGTTCAACTCCTCGATCGCCTCCAGAAGCCGGAGACCCACTCGAATCGCGCGCTCAGCGTCGTCCTCATGGGAGATCGGCGCCCCGAAGACCGCCATCACCGCATCACCGATGAACTTCTCCACCGTCCCGCCATAACGCTCGATCTCCTGGCGCAGCCGGGCGTGGTACGGCCGGATCCGGGCTCGGACATCCTCCGGGTCGGCGGCATCCGACGCCGCCGTGAAGCCGACCAGATCGCAGAACAGGACCGTGACGACCTTGCGCTCCTCCTGCGCCGAGACGGCCGGTCGCTCCGCCAAGGGAGCCCCGCAGAACGGGCAGAACGGAAAATCGCCCGGCAGCTCGTTCCCACACGAGCGGCAGGTCGGCACCCGCGGAGTCTAACCAGAACGATCCCCGCCCGGTTCCAACCGCCATACCCACGCCACCCCGCGAAACCAGACCACGCCCGCAAACACCTGCACCCGGTGCACGCTCTGCCGATGGCAGGGCGGATGGGCGTTTCGACCGCGTGCTGTGACGGGGCTGGTCTAGTCCCGGGTAGGCAGTGGCCGGAATGCCGAGGAGAGTGCCAAGACGGTCGCTCGGGTCAGGTACGGCGAACCCGCGTCGCCCCAAGATGCCCAACGGCTGAAGGGGGAATCATGCGCACGAAGATTCGACGATTGGCGCTGCTGGGCGTGGTGATGGGCGGCTTGCTGGTGACGGCTCTGTCGGCCCCGGTCAACGCCGCGGGAACCACCCAGATCTCGGGGAGCGGGTACTACGACGACGCGGTCGGTACCGAGTGCGGTGTGCCGCCCACGGGGTTCGACACCTACCCAGCGCTGGTCCTGAGCGGTGACCTGGTGGGCTGCCTGTACACGGGCGCGGTGACGTACAAGGACACGCCGTCTGGCGTCTACCAGGAGGTTGGCCGGGAGCTGATCGTCGCCAGCCTGAACGGCGGACCGATGAGCGAGATCGAGACCACGTACCGGTTCGAGTCCAAGTGGGACCCGGACGCGTTCACCGGCGTCGAGGTCAAGGGCCGCTGCCAGCACCCGCTGGTGTCGTCGACCGGGACGGTCGAGTTCGCGGGCGCGACCGGACGGCTCGACTTCAAGGACGAGGTGTCGACCGGGCTGTTCTTCTACCGCGGGCACATCACGCTCGCCTGACGCAGTCGCCCGTTCCGTTGTCACGACGGGACGGGGCGACCCGCCACCTCACCACGTCCACCGCGTCGCGGCGCACTCACATGCCTGCGAGTTGCGCGCATCGAGAGGTGCGTCTGTCCGCCGCCTTCGGACGCAGTTCGGATGGTCGTGTCGTGACTAGCGTGGCTGGTCCAGTGCCCGGTGGTGAGGGCGGCGGGCGGTGCCGGCAACGTCGCGACGCCGCGTGAGGTGACTGCCATGTCTGGTCAGACCGTCCTGCTGCCGTACCAACCCACCACCATGTCCGCGGCGCAACTTGCCGCCGTCTCCTACCTGGCCCGGTACGCCGGGCACTCTCATCACCTGTACGCCTACCAGCTGAAGCGCTGGTTCGCCCTGGTGTGACACCAATGGTCTGGACCCGCTGGTCGGAATCCAAAGGGCGCACGTGGAGCTGTACATCCGCCAGCTCGGGCTGATGGACTCCACGGTCACCACGATGATGCACGGCGTCCGCGGGTTCTTCCGCTTCGCCCACATCGACGGGCTCATTGCCTCCGACCCGGCCGTCCGCCGGCGTCTAACCACTGCCACAGCCGCGTCGACTCCGCCCACTTAGACGCACACCGCATCCAGGTGAGCCTCGGTGGCTCCGACGGGCAAACAGTCAGCCCTACCGTCCCCATCAGACCCTTCAGGCAAGGACCCAAGCGTGCGCCGACCGGGCACGGGGACCGATCGGGTGCCACCCGGCATTGACGGGCAGACTCCCGACGAGGAGATTGGAGCGAGTCGCGCGAGACGCGTTCTCGAGTCAACGGCCCGCGCTCGATACCCGGAAGACCAGGCCATGACTCCACGCCAGCCCCAAAGTAGATCCCTTCTGATCTTGGTGATCGTGTGCGTCGGCGCGATGCTCGGAACGGCGCCGGCCGCGCAGTCGACCTTTGACGGCGACAACGGGCGGATCCTGTTCCGTCGCTACACCAACGAGTCCCACACGCGAGGCGCGATCTTCACCGTGCGCCCGGATGGCACGGGCGAGCGGCAGCTCACCCACTCGGGCTCGGCCGGAGTCACTACCGAACCCGACGCCTCGCCGAACGGCCGTTGGATCGTGTACACGCTTTACCGGGACGGTGAGGAAGACAACTCGGTCATCAGAAAGATCCGCGCAGACGGCACCCACCAGCGCACCCTCGACCAAACGTGCTCCGACCCGTGCCTCACCGATGGCTACCCCGCCTGGGGTCCGCACGGGAAACGCATCGCCTTCCAGCGAGGACTTGGCCCGCGCAGGGGCCAGAACTCGATGTTCGCGCTGTTCGTGATGCGCTCCGATGGCTCGCACGCACAGCAGGTCACCCAGCGGGGAAAGGACCCGTTGGTCCGCCAGCCTTTCGGGGACTTTGCGCCGGCCTGGTCCCCGAATGGGCGGCGGCTCGCCTTTGAGCGCTTCGTGCAGTCCACCGGCCACCTGGCCATCTTCACCGTGAGGCTCGACGGGACCGGACTGCGCCGGCTCACCCCGTGGTGGCTCGACGCGTCGCAGCCCGACTACTCGCCGAATGGGCGCTGGATCCTGTTCCGGACCAGGCACAACTCCGATGTCTCCGGCAATATCCAGCTCGTCAGGCCCAATGGCACGGATCGGCATCCCGTGACCCATGCGGCGCGTGGGCGCGGGAAGTGGCTCTCGGCATCGTTCTCGCCCAACGGCCGGCGCATTACCGCCGGCTACACCGGCGTCGTGGATGGGAAGCAACTCAACGCCGAGATCTTCACCTTCCGCCTCGACGGAAGCAGAATGCGCAACGTCACCTTGTCGACCGACATGTGGGAAAGCGCCGTTGACTGGGGACCGACCCGACGCTAGATCGACCGACCAACCGCAGCGGTGAACCGCGCCGAGTCCACCCGCTGCGGTTCGCACACATAGCGCAAACGTCCGAGTCGGATTACTGGCGTCGCGCGGCACCTGTCGCATCGAGGCTGGACGTGTTCGCCAGGAGAAGGGCGCCCGCGACGCGGCCGCTCACGAAAGTGCGTCACTTCCGCCTGCGGGACGCACTCAATCTGCCGATCAGCGATCTTGACCAGGGTGCGCCTGGGCGCGTCACGCCCGTGAGCAGGGGCCCGGGGGCCGCCGTGGAACGACTCCCGATCTAGCTCGCCGAGTGCGCAATAGTCGAGATGTGGGTGAGATCGGTTGGCCGCGACCGGCGGCGCGCCGTGGACCCACCCCGAGCCAGCGGCGAACGCATCGACTTCACGGCGCGAGCAACAGGAGGTCGACGACCAGGGCGACCGTGGCGCCGACGCCGACAGTGAGGGCGAGACTTCCGGTCCGGTGTACGAGCAGCGCCGCGAGAGCCATGCCGACCACCATGAGCAGCGATGGGAGCAGCGCGGTGGCGCGGACCGCGTCCACCATCTCGACGGTGACGAGTGAGGCCAGGACTGCGGGAGCGAGGTAGTGCAACGACTCCTGCATTGTGGTCGGGAGGCGGTCCGCGGGAAGCACCGCGACCGGCAGGACGCGCAGGACGAAGCAGGCAACAGCGAGCAGCAGCGCTGCAGCGAGGGTGGTCATGACGCCCGTCCTCGGCGCGCCAGCATCCCGGCCGTCACTCCGGCCAGCGTCCCCGTCAGCACCGCCACGCTGGGTAGGACGAGGAGCGTGGTCGCGGATGCGAAGGCCCCGACCACGGCGGCGGTCAGGGTCGGCAGGTCGACGAGCCGTGGCACCAACATGGCCAGGAACATCGCCGTGCCGATGAGTATCAGGTGCGGAAGGTCTGGCAGCAGCGGGCCAGCGGCCACACCGATGGCGACGGCGGCGAGCCAGACCACCAGCAGGTCAAGGCTCAGCCAGCCCCAGTACCGTCGGAACTGAGCCGAGCGATAGTCGGGTCGGTCGAGCGCCGACAGATAGGTCTGGTCGAGCAGGGTGGCTGGCCCGAGCCAACGGAACCAGCGTGGCTGGTCGGCGAAGCGGTCTGCCAGCGCCGCACCGTACAGCAGCATCCTGGCGCTGACGACCACGCCGGCCAGCACGGCGGCGAGCAGCCCGGCGCCTGCGTGGAGAACGGTCGAGGTGGCGAGCTGGGCGCTGCCGCCGTAGACCATGGCGGCGCCGGTAAGCACGGCCAGCGGGTGCTCGCCGTACGCGGAGAGCGTGACGCCGAGGAACAGTCCGAAGGGCACCACACCGGCGCTGACGTCGCGGACGTCGCGCCACGCATCACGCGCCGCGGTCGCGCTGGTCGGTAGCGACGTGCTGGCATCGCGGGCGGTTGCGGTCATGCACCCCAGGCTGTCCGCGGATGGGCGTCGACACCTGACGAACAGGTCGCGATCACGTGGAGATCGAGTGGTGACTCCGTGCGACGATGCGGGCGTGACCACGTTGTTGGACGGGCGCCTCGAGCTGGACGAGACGTTGTTCGAGCTCCGTGCCCCGGACGGGCGCGTGCCCCTCGAACCGCAGGCCTTCGACGTGCTCGCGCATCTCGTCCGCCATCGCGACCGGTTGGTCTCGAAGGAAGAACTGATGGACACCATCTGGGGTGGTCGCTTCGTCAGCGAGACCGCTGTGACCTCCCGCATCAAGCAGGTACGACGGGCGCTCGGCGACGACGGGTCGGCCCAGCGCCTGGTCAAGACGGTGCACGGGCGGGGCTATCGCTACGTCGGTTCCGTCGCTGCCGTCGCCGATGTCGGCGACGAGAGCGGCGCGCGACCAGCCACGCAGCCGGAGCCGCACCGGGCGGGCCTCCCGCCCGAGGCGGAGGCGCCGGTGGGCTACACGCTCAGCGACGGGTTGCACATCGCCTATCAGGTGACAGGCGGCGGAGACACCGACGTCGTCTTGATCTCCGGCTTCGTCTCGCACCTGGAGCAGGACTGGGAAGATCCCCGCCACGCCCTGTTCCTCCAGCGCCTCGGCTCCATGGGCCGGTTGATCCGATTCGACAAGCGCGGCACCGGCATGTCCGACCGGCCGTCAGGCATCCCCGACCTCGAGACGCGGATGCACGACGTGCTCGCCGTGATGGACGCCGCAGGGTCGCGGCGCGCGGTGGTGGTCGGCTACTCCGAGGGCGGTCCGATGGCGATCCTGCTGGCCGCCATGCACCCGTCCCGGGTGTCGGCCCTGGTCCTCTACGGCAGCTACGCGCGGCGCACCTGGGCCCCGGACTATCCCTACGCCCACACGGCCGCCGAACGTGCCGTCTACACCGAGACGCTGGTGACCGGGTGGGACTGGGAGGCCGACATGCGGATGCGGAACCCCACGGCGGACGTCGCCATGCAGCGGTGGTGGGCCCGTCGGATGCGGGCCGGTGCGACCCCGGGGACTGTCCGGGCGCTGATGAACATGAACGACTCCGTCGACGTCCGCGAGGTGCTTCCCTCGGTCAGGGTCCCGACGCTGGTGCTGCACAGGAGGGACGACGCGCTCTTCTCCGCCGACGAGGCGGTCTACCTCGCCGAGCGCATCCCTGGCGCCACGCTGCGCATCCTCGACGGTGCCGACCACTTCGTCGCCGGCGACCCCGAGCAGCTCATCGCGGAGATCGGGCCCTTCGTGGCCTCCGCCCAGGGAGCCAAGGAGCGAACCTCGCTCGCTGCAGTCGCCGTGCCCGTCGGAGAAGCAGCCGAGGAGGTCGCCGAGACGCTCGTGAGGGCCGGCGGGCGCCGGCGCGTCACCAGACACGGCGGCCCGGCGGTGCTTTTCGACGGTCCCGCCACGGCGGTCCGGGAGTCGTACACGGCTGTCGCCGGTCGTCCAGCCCGGGTGGGCGTGACGATCGCCGAGGTGGCGGTCGAGGGTCTGGCCGCCCACGGACCGGGCGTGGACCTGGCCGTGGCTCTCGTTGAGAGCGCGGAGAATGGCCAGGTCTGGACCTCGGCTGCCGTGGGCCTGCTCCTCCCCGCCTCGGGCATCGAGCTGGCGGCGACCGACGACCCGGCGACCTACGTCGTCGAGTCGGCCTGACCACACCACCTGCGATCAGACTCGGGGTTGTTCGGCGGGCGATCCCGCATGAGGCTGGCGTGCCGACGTCGTGGAGAATTCACCTCATCTCCACGTGAACTCCTCGCGCTCACCAAGTTCGCCCAGTGACACTCCGGCACGTTGCTGCCATGGACGTTCCAACCTCCCACCATCAGCACGACGTGATCGTCGTCGGGGCACGCTGTGCGGGAGCGGCGACGGCTCGACTGCTCGCCGCCCGAGGCCACGACGTGCTCGCGCTCGACCGCACCGTCATGCCCAGCGACACCTTGTCGACGCACGGGCTCGTCCGCGGCGGTGTCGTGCAGCTCTCCCGATGGGGCCTGCTGGACCGACTTATCGCCGACGGCGCTCCGCCCGTGCGGACCGTGTCGATCAGCGGCCCGGACGGCCGGGTCGACCGGCCGGTCAAGGACAGCGCTGGCGTCGACTTCCTGCTGGCTCCGCGGCGGTCGCACATCGACGCCCTGCTTGTCGAGGAGGCCGCCGTCGCTGGTGCCGAGGTACGTCTGGGGGTCAAGGTCGACGGGATCCGACGCGACAGCGACGGTCGAGTTGTCGGCGTCGAGGCACGTGAGCGCGGCGGGGAGCCGACCCTGCTGCGCGCCCGTCACGTGGTTGCGGCCGACGGACTGAGGTCGAGGCTGGCGCCGATGCTCGGTGCCCGCACCTCCAGCTCGTTCCGAACCGGCGCCACCCTCTTCTACGCCTACGTGTCCGGCATCGGCTGGCGTGGGTACGAGTTCCACATCGCTCCGGGCGGCTTCGCGGGTGCCTTCCCGACGCACGATGGCCAAGCCTGCGTCTGGTTGTCTCGACCCGACCGGCTGTATGGCGAGGTACGCCGTGCCCAGGGTGACCGCGCCGACGCCTGGACCACGATGCTGACCGAGGTCGCACCGGATCTCGGCGAACGCGTGAGGGCGGGCCGGATCACCTCGCCGGTCCGCGGCTGCGTCGACCCACCCAATTATGTGAGACAGCCCTGGGGTGACGGCTGGTCGCTGGTTGGCGACGCCGGATACCACCGTGACCCGATCACGGGCCACGGCATGACCGACGCGTTCCGTGACGCCGAGCTCCTGACGGATGCCCTCGACCCGGTCCTCCACGGTGACCTGCCCGAGGCGACGTCGCTCGCGGCGTACGAACGGACGCGCGACCTGGCCCTGGCCGACACGTACCGACTGACGCGCGCGCTCGCCCGATTTCCCCGCCCCGACCGCTTCGTCGAGCTGCAGATCCAGCTCTCCGAGGTCCTCGAACGTGAGGCGACCGAGCTCGCCTCCCGACCGGCACCCGTCCAGCGGGTGACCGGCACCCTCGCGACGTCCGTCGCGTGACCATCCACCAACCGCACCAGAGGAGATCCACGATGACCAGCACGACCCTTCCCGCCCGCCCCAACGGCGTGGACACCGCCACCCTGTTCGCCACCCTGGATGCCGTCCGGGCACAGCCAGGTCTGGCGAAGTTCCAGTTCCGAGCCACGACCGAGTGGGTGTCGGGCACGCACAACACCAGCACCATCCACGGCTTCCACGGCGCCGGTGGCGAGCAGACCCACCAGCGCGCGTTCACGATCGAGGCCGACCACCCGGCCGTCCTCGTCGGCGAGGACCACGCACCAACACCCGCGGAGCACCTGCTGCAAGCCCTGGGATCCTGCCTGATGAGCGGCCTGGCGAACATCGCCGCGGCGCGTGGCATCGCCCTCGACGGGGTCACGGCGCACGTCGAGGGCGACATCGACCTCCTGGGCATCCTCGGCCTCGACGACTCAGTCCGCAACGGCTTCTCCGGCATCACGGTCACCTTCGAGGTGGCTGGCGACGGTGACGCCGACCAGCTGGCTCGGCTCGTGGACCAGGCCATCAAGCGGTCAGCGGTCTACGACGTCATCACCCATGGCGTCGCCGTCGCCGTGCGCGCCGAAGGCCGCCCGCGCACCTGACCCGCAACGCCACGTGCAGGCCCGTCACCCTCATGGTGACGGGCCTGCACGCGCTGCTCCACCCGATCCACACGCGATCGCCAAGGTCAGCGGGCGTTGCGCTTTGGGCTGTCGCGGACAGTGGCACGTGGCGATGTTGAGGGCCTGCTGATCGTGGGCATCACTGGCGTGCTGCTGTACATGGCGATCCGGGCGCTGATGAGCAAACGGGAGCGGGAAGACGACGTTCGCGGAGATGCTCGCCGACGCGTATCGCCGAGCGGGCCGAAAGGTGCAGGTTGTCCATCTGGACGACTTCCTGAACCCCCGGGTGATCCGTTATCGCCTGGGGCGGACCTCCCCCGAGGGCTTCTTCAAAGACACCTACGATCTCGACGCGTTCGCTGCGAAGGTGTTGACGCCCCTGGGTGCGCGAGGGAAACGAGAGATTGTCCTCCGAGCGTTCGACTACCGGGCTGACGCGGCTCTCGATGACTGCCCGACGCCCGTGCCGCCCGATTCGGTCGTGATCGTGGAGGGGATGTTCCTGCATCGTGACGAACTGCGCCCATGGTGGGACGTGTCGGTGTTCCTGGACGTCCCCTTCCCCGTGAGCCTGCGTCGAATGGCGCAGCGCGACGGCACGGACCCGGATCCCGAGAGTCCCCGCAATCGCCGATACGTGGAGGGGCAACGGCTCTACATAGCTTCCTGCACGCCGAACCGGTGCGCGCCATACCAGGCTCATAGCCCTTCTCGACCGCAGCTTCCGGACCCCTTGCGGCTCGCGCGCGAGGTGCAGCTCAACATCTTCGCCTCCTCGGAGCTCTCGACCCTCGCGCTCTCCGCCGGTTCGCGTGCACGGGTGCGGGCAGAGCTGTTGATGGGCCCTTCGGGCACGTGGGCGCCAGATGCGAACCCGCATATATTGCCTCCCGCCGGATCAGCTCATTGGCATAGATCAATCGTCGGCAAGATCAATCGTCATCGAGGCGAGAATGGCTTCGAGCTCGGCCAGGTCCGACTCCGTGGTCTGCGGTGTGTACGACGCGTCGATGACCAGCGCCGCGCGATCGAGATCGACCATGTAGACGACGTCGGTCTGGCCTGGGACGTGCTGGATGCTGGCATCAGCGGCGGAGGAGGCCCCGGCCCAGGGTCGGAACGCGCCCAGGTCACAGCTCGGGATATCCAGGTCGAGCGGTACCGAGAGCTCGATCTTGAGGGAGGAGACCTCTCCCACCTCGACGCTGAGCAGCTGGGACGGGGTCCGGTCCTGCTGGTTCGCCAGGCCGCCGCGGGGTGCCTTCGGCACGACTGACCCAGTGGCCGCTTGGTGCAGGTCCTGGTGAACGCGGTGATTGTCGAGGTCGAGCTTGCTTCTGGTGCTTGCCTGCCAATGGCACGGGTCGTCAAACACGTAGTCGACCCTCCATGCGCTGAGTGTCATTGCTCCGGGCCGATCGATCCGCTTGTGCACGATGCCATCGCTCGTCGCCCATCCGGCGGGCAATGTGACGATGAGTCGTCGTGGGTAGCCGTCGGCCGGGGTCCCGAGCTCGGTGATCGCGTAGCTGTCCGGGGCCAGGGCACCAGACTCGGGGATGGTTACCGGCCCTGAGGGCTTCGTCGGCCGCGGCTCCTCGGGAGGTGTCGGGCTTCGGGTAGGTGAGATCTTCGCGACGGCGTCGCTTCTCTGAGCCGTCTCGTTGCAGGCGGTGAGCGCGAGGAGAACGCTGATCGTGACGCCCATCCCGATGAAACGACGCATCTTGATGGTCCTTTCTCGAAGCCACCCTTGGGTGAGATCGCTAACCGAGAGTGGCTGGGTCAGTGGCGGTCGTGCCTTGGCGTGGAGGCGGGCCAGACCTCCATGGTGGACAGGAAGCCCTCGAGTAGCCGTTGGGCACCGCCGTATGGCGCAACCGCGGGCGCTGATTCGCCGCGCCAAACCGCGACGACGGTCATCGTGTCGGCGTCGTAGATGCCGCCGCTGAAGAACGCTTGGACGTCGTCCCTGAACGGCACCAGCAGGCCGGGATGGCAATCCCATTTCTCGAGGCACAGTGCGATGGCGCGGTCGCCGATCCCGTCGCACGGTGTGTTATCCGTTGCCTGGCAGTAGTCCTCGACCCACGCCTCGATGGAGTCGGTCGCCTCCTCGCCTGTCCCGGGTTCGAGGGGCGCTGCCCAGACGCTCACTCGGACGTTGCCGGCCGGGGAGCGGAAGGCCTCGTGCGCGGGGCTCAGGAAGTCCTTGCCGTCGGCGTCGAGCCGCCACTGACGCGTTGCGGGTGTCTGCGTCCACTCCGGCGGGTGGGCAACCTCGAGGTCGTAGAGGTCAGATGAGTAGACGGTCCAGTCGCGGGTGTCAATGGCTTCGACCCCGTCTGCGGCCTCGGACGGGGTCTGGCTGGCCGAGGGTGACACGATCGACTCTGCGGCCTCTGACCCCTCCGAACCATCCCCGCTGCATCCGGATGCGACCACCGCCATCGTTGCGGCCATCGCGTAGGTGACGGCGTTGATGGCTCGCCCCAGCCGCGTTGCCTGGGTCCTCATGGCGGGCTCCTCGCTCGATGGCTAGTTCCTGACCCTGATAACGCCGCGGTTCCATGTTCGGTTCGTCGGAGACCGCTGCTCGACCTGGCAGGCGCCGGCGAGGAGGATCGTTCGAGGCCCGAACGAACCGGACAGCACGCCAACGCGTTTGAGGTTCGGGAGAGTGGAGGGCGAACGGTGGACATCGACGAGGACTTCGCCGAGTTCGTCGCCGCGCGGTGGGGGGCGCTCTACCGGCTGGCCTACCTGCTCGCGGCGTCCCCGACCGGCGCGGAGGACCTGTTGCAGACCACCTTGGAGAAGGCGTACATGAACTGGGCGCGCATCGGGCGGATGGAGTACGCCGAGGCATACGTGCGCCGGATGCTCGCCAACCAGATGGTCTCGAACCGACGGAGAGCCTGGCACCGCGAGCGAACATCGGACCGGCTGCCCGAGGTGGCAGGTGACTCGGTCGAGATGCCGGTGCTCGACCGCTCCCTGCTGTGGCCGCTGGTGTGTGCGCTCCCCGACCGGCAGCGGGCGGTGATCGTGCTCCGCTACTACGAGGACCTGAGCGAGGCGCAGATCGCCGAGGTCCTCGGCTGCGCGCCCGGCACCGTGAAGTCCCAGTCGTCAGCCGCGATCACGGCGTTGCGGCGGGCCGTAGCCGCGACGGGGATCGGAGAGGCGGTGGACGGCTCATGACTCTCGGTGACGAACTTCGAGAGGCACTCGGCCAGGAGGCAGAGATGCAGAACGTGGTGCGCCCAGACGTGGCCCAGCTGATCGTCGGCGGACGGGCCCGCAAGCGTCGCCGCAACGCCACGCGGGCCAGCAGCGCCGCGCTCGTCGTCGTGCTTCTCGGCGGGGGCGTGTACGGGACCACGCAGCTCGGCGGCGGAAACCCCGAGGGCTCGGGGATCGTGGACCAGCCAACGTCTACGGCCGAGGCGTCCGAAGCGGCTCCGGCGACGTTGGCCGCGGACCCGGGCCGCGAGGACCTCGAGCCTGGCACGTACCGCGTCCTGGTGGGCTCCGATTCGGAGGGTTCCCCGATCGAGGCGGACCTGACCGTCGCTGGCCCGGGTTGGCGCTCCGGGAACTTCCCGGTTTTGCAGGACTCGGAGAGCGTCGGCGGGTTCGGCGTCTACCAGCCGTTCGCGCTCGCTGCCGCGTCCGGGTGCAGCGACGACCTTGTGTCGACCGAGCTGGGCGAGAGCCCGCAATCCCTCGCGCAGCTGCTCGCCGAACTGCCAGGGAGCACGATCCTCCAACCCGTCACGGCAGGCGAGGTGCTCGGCCGGGACGCCGTCCATCTAAAGTTGCGGATCCCCCAGGACTGTGCGGCCCCCGAGGACTACCGGCCGGCAGAGACGCCACGTGGCGGCCGCGGCATCACCTACCCCCGGCCGGACCAGAAGTGGCCGCCGGTCGTGATGGACTTCTGGGTGCTGGAGCTGGACGGGGTCTTGGTCGTCGTCGACTCGTGGCACCAGGTCGGCGCGTCGGCCGAACTGGTCAACGAGATCGCCCGGGCCCGTGACTCGATCAGCTTCGCGACCGGCGAGTAACGTGCGACGGTCAATCAGTGCTCGCAGCCCTAGGTACAACGTGCGACGCCGGCGATCTACGCGATACGACTGCTCTCTGCTCCTGGCCTTCACACGCCCGGGCCGAACGGCAACGGGGATGCGACTCAAAGGATCACGGGCCATGCCTCTACGAGCGAGCCCGCGATGAGTTCAACCGGGCCATGAGGGCGTTCTTGGGATCGGTCTGATCGAACTGGGTGTTCCGGGATCGCGCCCATCACTCTGGGCTTGGCTCGCCGCCACAGGTAGATCTCGTACTTCCGCCGCGTTGAACGGCCGACATCGCCCTCGCCAGTTCGGCGATGAGGGCGGCCTGGCGATACTCGCGCTGCGCGGTGCCACCAGCGTCGGGACTTTCCTGTGCCTCCGACGCCATGCGGGCTGGACCGGAGCCGAAACGGCTCCAGCGACTCGGTACGTCGCCCGGATGGAAGGACCGGCTGATCCGCAAGCGGATCGGCAATCGGGACACTGCGTCCTATGCCAATGAGTCGTCGTACGCAGCCGTGAGAGAGCCACCGGCGCTGCCGGTGTTCACTATTCCGACGGGTTCAAAGAGCACGGCTTGGACCTCGCCGTGGGCGATTGGGCAGTGCTCTACTCCCCGCGGAACGACGAACATCTGGCCAGGACGAAGAGTGACGTCACCATCGCGCAGCTGGATGGTCAACTCACCGTCGATCACCAGAAACAGCTCGTCAGTGTCGTCATGGGTGTGCCACACGAACTCGCCTTTGACCTTCACGACCTTGATCTCGTAGTCATTCAACCGGGCTACCACCTTCGGCGACCAATGCTCGGAGAACGATGACAACTTCTCAGCGAGGTCGATAGGCACGTTGGTCATGGGCAAAGTCTCTCTCAGAACGCTGCGGGCGAGGTCCGTCGGCAAGCCGATCCCTCTGCGCCGCCGTGGTTTCCCTCCGCGAGCATCGTGAGGAGTGCTTCCTCGGGCTCATCGACACGAATACGGCGCAGACGCCCGTACAGCGTCGGCTTCGACCGGAGGCAACCGGACACGACGAAAGGGCCCTGACTCAGCGTTTGCGCTGATCAGGGCCCTTTCTCCGTCTGTACCCCCGACCGGATTCGAACCGGCGCTACCGCCTTGAGAGGGCAGCGGCTCCCCGCCGCATCGTCGCAGGTCAGAGGCTATGCGGACGATCCCAACCGCGGCACGACGTTCAGCCGACGAGACCCGTAGCCTCTCCCCACACAGCTGAGCGGTCGGCGGGATGAGGGGCTCGTGCGTCAGGTCACGCCGGCGTCAGCGTGCCGGGTCGTTCGGCGTGAAGAGGCCGAGGTGGGCAGGCTTGTCCCGGACCGAGTCAGCTGGCACAGCTGCGCATCAGTTTCCCGCTGCCGGCGCGGACGCCGAGCTGGCCGCGGCGCCTAGAAGGCCGTGGGCAAGGGGACCGCACGAGAGTGGGTCACGCTGGCGGTGCCACAACGGGGGCAGTGGCCGGGCTGGGCGTACTCGAGGTCCTGCCCGCACCAGCAGACCCGCGGAGCGTCGAGGCGAGGTAGCGTCCGCGTCTCCATCTTCGCTGTCATGGCGATCGAGCTCATCTCGTTCACTCCTTTCAGATCCGGGGCTGAGGCTGGTCCTCAGCGGTCCTGGCGGTGTTCACGACGCTACGGGCGTGCACCCCTCGAGCGCGTCGTCGGAAGGCCTTCTTCGTGAGGGCACCAAGCGATGAGGAGCCGTCCTACCTTTGGAGGACGCCTGCAGCGATCGGGTCGACGTATTTTGACCAGGTGAGCCGAGTCTGGCTGTTCTTGTCGAAGTGCGGTCTCGACCTGCTGATCGTCGTTGCGGCGATCGACAGCGCAGTCAGTACTGCCTCGCGCGACGACGCGGGCCACCCGACCGGCGCGATGCTGTGGTTCGAAGTGTTTGCGGTCTCCGCCGTCGTTCTCACCCTGCTCGGGCGGCGCCGCTTCCCCTTCGCCGCACCGGCCGTGACCTGGCTGTTGAGTGCGGTGCTTTCGTTCGCGGACGGCTTGCTCATCGTCGACAAGGCCGGGCTCTTCGTTGCCGGAATGGGTGCTGCCGTGCTGCTCGGCAACCTGGCCCGTGAGACGCAAGCACGGGTCGGTCTGGCGATCGTGCTCGGCGGCGCAGCGATCGTCATCTACAACGACCCGAATCATGCGGCGGGTGAACTCATCTTCACCCCGGTGCTCTTCGCGATGGGTTGGCTGGTGGGCTTCGCGCTGCGGGAGCGGACCAAGCAGACCGAGGCGGCCGAGGAACGCGCTGCTCGGGCAGAGAGAGAGCGGGAGGCGGCGGCGCGCGTTGCGGTGGCCGAGGAGCGCGGACGGATCGCGCGGGAGCTCCATGATGTCGTCGCTCACGCGGTGAGCGTCATGGTTCTCCAAGTGGGGGCGGTGCGCCACAGGATGCCCGAGACCGACACGGAGGATCGGGACACCCTCAAGAACGTGGAGCACGCCGGCCGCACCGCGCTCGCCGAGATGCGCCGCCTTCTCAACGCGATGCGAGATGACGGCGACGCGCTCGAACGTCTGCCGCACCCGGGACTCGACAGCCTCGACTCACTCGTCGACGACGTACGAGCCGCCGGACTGCCCGTGCGGCTCCAGATCCGCGGTGAGCCGTTCGCGCTGCCGCCAGGCCTCGACCTTTCCGCCTACCGCATCCTGCAGGAGGGGCTCACCAACGCCCTCAAGCACGCCCGTGCGAGCCAGGCGGAGGTAGAGGTCCGCTACGACGCCACGGAGCTTCGCCTCGAAGTGCGTGACGACGGCCCCGGCATCGCGTCCACCGACGCTGGTCTCGGCCACGGACTGGTCGGCATCCGCGAACGCGTCAAGATCTTCGGCGGGGAGATGACCGCCGGAGCCTCCCTTGCCGGCGGCTTCGTGCTCCGTGCGTGGCTTCCGGTGGACGGCGGCGCCCGATGACCATCCGTGTTCTCGTGGTCGACGACCAGTCGATGGTGCGGGCAGGGTTCCGGCTACTGCTCGCAGACCAGCCCGACATAGAGGTGGTGGCGGAAGCGAGCAACGGCCTCGAGGCGGTGACCCAGGCTGCCCGGTTCCATCCGAACGTCATCTTGATGGACATCCGCATGCCCGAGCTCGACGGGCTCGAGGCAACCCGACGGATCCTGGCTGCCGATACGTCTGCGCGGATCCTCGTGCTGACCACCTTCGATCTCGACGACTACGTCTACGAGGCGCTGCGAGTCGGCGCGAGCGGCTTCGTGCTCAAGGACGACCCACCCGAGCAGCTGATCGCCGCCGTGCGCATCGTTGCCGGTGGAGATGCCCTCCTCTCACCCGCCATCACCAAGCGCGTGATCCAGCACTTCACCCGTCTGCACCGACAGACTCCGCCGAAGGCGGTGGACACCTTGACTTCCCGTGAGCTGGACGTCTTCCGTCTGATCACGCGGGGTCTCTCCAACGCCGAGATCGGGCAGGAGCTCTTCATCAGCGACACGACGGTCAAGACGCACGTCACACGCCTTCTGCAGAAGCTCGACCTGCGCGACCGCGCACAGGCGATCGTCCTCGCCTATCGGACCGGCCTCTTCGACGACGCGGCGGCGACGCCGCCGCAGGACCGACCCGAGGGCCCACGCTGACCCTGCGCTTCGGGTCCCCAGGGCACCGAGTCCTACCTGGGTAGGACGCACAACTCATCGGCTGGTCGGACCCAAGCACGACCTCACGACGACGCGCTGACGCCGCCGCGTTCCTAGCGTTGAGGCACGCAGTCAACCAGTCCAAGGAGCAAAGCCATGAACCAATCCGAGCGAGTATGCACACGGGGAGGCGGTCGACCATGATCACCATCGACGCCCTGTCCAAGAAGTACCGCGCCACCACCGTCGTCGACGACATCAGCTTCGTTGCGGCAGCCGGCCGGGTCACCGGCTTCCTGGGTCCGAACGGGGCAGGCAAGTCCACCTCGATGCGGATGATGGTCGGCCTCACCACACCCACTTCCGGAAGTGCCACCATCTCCGGGCGCAGGTTCGCCGACCTTCCCAACCCAGGACGCGAGGTGGGCGTGATGCTGGACGCATCCGCCCAACACGCCGGCCGCACCGGCCGCGAGATCCTCACCATCGCCCAACGGACGATGGGGCTGCCCGGACCTCGGGTCGCAGAGATGCTCGAGACCGTCAGTCTCACCGAGACCGAGGCGAACCGTCGAGTGGGCAACTACTCACTCGGGATGCGCCAGCGACTCGGCATCGCCACCGCACTGATCGGCAACCCCGCCGTGCTGATCCTCGACGAACCAGCCAACGGGCTCGACCCGGCCGGCATCCGCTGGATGCGGGACCTGCTCCGTGACTACGCCGACCAGGGAGGAACCGTCCTGCTGTCCTCGCACCTGCTGCACGAGATCGAGGTCATCGCCGATGACATCGTCATGATCGGCAACGGCAAGATCGTCTGCCAGGGCTCCAAGGCGCAGCTCCTGCACTCCGCGGGCACCGTCGCCCGCGCCGCAGACATGTACGCCCTCAAGCACGCACTCGACACGTCCGGTCTGCACACCACCGTCTCCGATGACGGTGCACTGCGCACCGACGCGGACCCGGCGCGGGTCGGACGAGTGGCGCATGAAGCAGGCGTGGCCCTCATCGAGCTGCGCATCGCCGACGGCGGACTGGAGGAGATGTTCCTTCAGCTCACCGCCGACACCCAACGAGAAAGGAAAGCGGCATGACCGCCCTGATCATCGACCCCGTCCGCGAGCAGCACGTCGAGCTCTACCAGGTGCCTCTCTCGCGGGTCATCAAGGTCGAGCTACGCAAGATGTTCGACACCCGTTCCGGCTTCTGGCTGTTGGCGAGCATCGTCATCACCGGCCTGCTCACCATGATCGGAACGATCGCGTTCGCCCCCGACGCCGACCTCACCTACTACAACTTCGCCAAGGCGATCGGATTCCCGATGACGGTCGTCCTGCCCATCATCGCCATCTTGGCGATCACCAGTGAATGGAGCCAACGCAGCGGTCTGACGACGTTCACGTTGGTCCCTCACCGAAACCGGGTCGTCTCCGCCAAGGCAGTCTCGTCGGTCGCCGTGGCCATCGCCTCGATGGTGTTCGCCTTCGTGATCGGAGCGATCGGAAACCTCGTGGGCGCCGCGATCGCCGGCACGGACCTGGTGTGGGACGTCTCAATCGGCGAGGGCATGAACATCGTGCTGGGCAGCCTGCTCTGTCTGCTGACCGGCACGATGCTGGGCATGTTGATCCGCAGCTCGGCGGGGGCACTGGTGGCGTACTTCGTCTACTCACTCCTCCTGCCCACCGTGTCCGGCATCCTGGCCTCCAGCCAGGAGTGGTTCCGCGACCTGCAACCATGGGTCGACCTCAACTACGCGCAGGCCGCCCTGTTCGAGGGCACACTTTCGGCTGAGCAGTGGGCCAACCTCGCGGTCACAGCGTCAATCTGGCTCATCCTGCCGGCATTCCTCGGGCTCCGGCTGGTCATGAGGTCAGAAGTCAAATAGACACTCTCGGTCCGACCCCGATCATCATCGCCGACTCAGAGGCCCTGTCGCTCGACCCAGCGACAGGGCCTCTACCCTGCCCGTAACGACACGCTCGGGCTCGCATCCGGAGGGCGTCCGGCGTTGCGGCCGTCGGCGGGGATCCGCATCCAAGCTGCCCCTCGAGGCAGACCAGCTCTGCACCCGGAATCGGGGAGCCGCCTTCCGGCTGCAACGCCGATCTCGAGACCAGCACCACCCGCCTTCGTCCACGCGGCTCCGGGGGTGGCTGCGATCGCCGGCACCGCCGTACAGACCAGGGTCAGGATGATCACCACCAGAGCACTCGCCGACCTTCGCCCCCCGGCCTCCGGTCCGGGAGCTTCTCCTTGCGGGTGGGTAGCGGTGGGCTGACGGCTGGACGCATCATGGACAGGTGGCGATGACCGGGCGCGGTTGGGGCTACCGGGCATGACGACCTCCCGGGCTGCCCTGGTCGGCCGGGATGCCGCGCTCCGACAGATGGCAGCAGCACTCGAGACCGACGCCCAGGCGGTTCTCGTGGTCGGTGAGGCGGGGATGGGCAAGACCAGCCTGGTCGCCGAGCACATCCGCCGCGCGAACCGCATGGTGCTGGTGGGGCACTGCGTGCCGCTGGCGAACGCGAGCTCCATCTTGCCGTTCACGACCGCGTTCGCCTCGCGAGACCCGCGGGTCCGAGCCGCGATAGGCACCGCCCTCGGCAACATGCCGGCGGATCTTGCCCGCATGGTCGACCGACTGCTCCCACGACAGGCCCAGCCCGTCTCGGACCAAGCAGAGGTCGTGCAGGAGCACCTCTTCCTCGCCGTCGGCGAGCTCCTGGCCGAGATGGCCGAGAGTGCGCCGCTCAACGTCGTGGTGGAGGACCTGCACTGGGCTGATGCCGTCACCTTGGACCTGCTCACCTACCTGATGTTGGCGCGCCGCGACCAGGGGCTCACGCTGATCACGACGTTTCGCACCGACGAAACTCCCCTCGGGGACGCGCCGCGAGCCTGGCTCGACCGGATGCGGATGTCGCCCGACGTCGACGAGATCCACCTGCGGCCCCTCGACCGGCAGAGCTTCGATGCCCAGGTGGCCGCGTTAGCACCGGGCACCAGCACCGAGCAGGCGGACCAGCTGTTCCTGCGGAGTGAGGGCAACCCCTTCTTCACCGAGCAGCTGGTGGCATCGCGGGCGGAGCCCTCCGGCGAGAGACACCTGCCCGCCCGTCTCGCCGGCTTCCTGGGTGCACGCCTTGCGCGTACCTCCAGCGAGGCAGCGACGGTGATGACCGCGGTGTCACTGGCGGGGCGCCCCCTCTCCCTGACGCAGCTGGCGAGGATCTCGGGGCTGGAACCTGCCGCATGCCGAGCGGCCACCAAGGAGCTGTCGGCGTCCGCGCTCGTGACCGTGACCGAGGAACTCGTGCACTCCCGTCACGCACTCCTCGCGGAGGCCGCGCTGGCCCGCTGGACCACGCCATCACCGGAGCTGCATGCCCGACTGGCAGTGGAGCTCGAGGCTCTTGACGTGTCGGACCTGGCCCCCCAGATCGCCCGCCACTACCGGCTTGCCGGACTCCCGGTGGACGAGCTGCGGATGGCCATGACCGCCGCCCGGCGCAGCTGGGACCTGGCCCAGTACGACGAGTCCGGGCGCTGGGGACTCCATGCCATCGGGCTGCTGGACGAGGTCCCGGACCAGCGGCGCCCCGGGGCCGAGCTCGGCGACCTGTTCGGGCGGACCCTGTTTGCCCTCGCCTACGCGGGCCGACACGCCGACGAAGTAGCTCTCGCCGATGTCGCATGGGAGACGTTCATGGATTGGCCGGACAGCGCGGAGCGAGGGCTCGTACTGACTCGAGTCGCACGTCTCGACGTTGCCCAGGACCCCCGGACCCTTCCTAAGCGGGCCATCCACGTCCTCGAAGACCCGACACTGCCCGCCAGTCCCGAGCGCACGTCGCTCATCGAGGACGTCGCGGTCGCCCGCGCTCGGCAGGGCGACCTGGCCGCGGCGACCCGGGAGCTCGAGCAAGCTCGGGAGATGGCCCTCCGACTCGGTGCTCTCGAGGAGCAGGCCAGCGCACTCACCTGGCTCGTGGTGATGCGGCGCGCGTCGGGAGACCTCGAGGCCTGCGACGCGCTGCTCCGTCAGGCCGCCGAGATCGTAGAGCGCGTGGGCACGCCCCGAGCCACCGTGACCTTCGCGGTGAGTCTCAGCGACATCCTTCTCAAGCAGGGCGACCTCGACCGCGCGCGCCTCGAGGCGCTCGCCGCCCTCGAGACTGCCCGGGACAATGGGCTGGCCGCATCGACGGGCGCCCTCATCCTCCTGGCCAACGCCGCCGAAGCAGCCATGGAGCAGGGCCGCGTCGACGAGGCGGCAGCCCTGATCGATCCCGCCTTCGACCGGCCGCTCCGAGCTGACGACGACAAGACGCTGGGCATCCTCGACCAGCTACGAACCCGCCTTGACCTCCTCCGGGACCAGGTCCCACAGTCGCGTGGCCGGCGCTACATCGGACACGACTTCGACCGAGAGGAAGCAGAGCAGGAAGCCGAAGCCGCCCTCTGGGCGAACGACGCCGACCGCGCGTACAGGGTCGCCACGGCAGGAGCGCAGGCGCTGCTGCGTCCTGAGGCGGCTCTCGAACACCCACTTGCCGGGCAGCTGCTCACCCTGGCGGCCAGAGCCTGCGCGGACCTCGCCGACCCGAGCCGACCCATGCACGCCCCGGAAGCTGTCGACGCCCTCGCGCACTTGGCCGAGGTGGAGTCCCTAGCGGCGCGCTTCCTGACCGACTGCGGTGAGGATCCGTTCCGGGCGCGGCCGACCATCGGGCGGATCCGGGGCGATGCCGCTGGGTGGGATGCCGAGAGGGGCCGCGCCCGGGGCGTCGACGACGTCCCCGTGTGGCGCGGCGTTGCGCAGACATGGGAGGAGCTGGGGTATCCCCACCGGGCCGCGTACGGATGGTGGCGTGCAGCGCGGTGCGCATTGCGAGACGACGTCGACCGAGGGCCCGTCGCAGCCGCGCTCGAGGCCGCCCATCGACTCGCCAACGGACACGCGCCCATGGTTCGCGAGGTCGAGCAACTGGCGGACCGGCTGCACCTCGCGGGCATCGTCCCCAGCGCCGACGCCCTGCCCGTGCCGCAGATGCACGAGTCGCTGACCGACCAGGAGCAGCGCGTGATTCGGCTCGTCGCCCTGGGTCGGACGAATGGCCAGATCGGTCAGGAGCTCTACATCAGTCGCAAGACAGCCAGCGTCCATGTGTCAAACATTCTCCGCAAGCTGGGTGTCAGCAACCGAGGAGAGGCGGCACGCTGGGCACATTCGGCGGGCCTGATGCGGGAAGAAGCGCCGGCCGGTGAGCAGGGTCGAGCAGGCGCGGTGACACCGTGATCCGTCGAAGCCAGCACAGACCCACAGGGGAGAACACCAACTGAGCGCCGTGCTACCCCGCCCCTGGCTGCACACCCGGCTTCTTCCCCGGATGAACGGGGCTGAAGGTTCAGCTGTTCTGGGGTACGAATCCTGGTTGGCGCAAGGTCCGCACCCAGACGGCTGTGGAGATGATCGACTCCCCTACCCCTGCCCACAACGCATTGAGACCGACGTAGCGTCTCAACATGAACTACGAATACATGGTGATTGAGATGCGCTCGAAGATGTTTGGTGGTGCCATCTCGGGTGAAAAGCTCCAGAAGATGCTGAACGACCACGGGGCGCAGGGCTGGCAGCTGAAGTCTGTATCGGCCGTCGACGTGAAGGGCAAGATCGGTCCTGGCGGAACCGACGGACTCCTGGTGACTTTCGAGCGTCAGCGCTCTTAGTCCGAGGCAGCGCTCCATGCGCCTGGCCGCCTTGCCTTGTAGTGGCCTTGGGACGGACAGGCCGTATAGCACCGCCTCCGGCCACCCACTCGACGCTTCTGCAACCGGCCGCACTGGCGCCGCACGTCGGACCGTTCTTGCGATCCGTGCGCCTCGGTGGCGCTCCGGGAACCTTGATTGTCACGTGTTGGTCCTTGCCCAAGCTGTCGCTGAGTCGCTGGCGCGGCGTCGCCGGCGTGATGGCCGAGCGCTGGACTCGACTACACCGCGGACGGGTGATGCACGAGCGCCGATGAGCCGGGCTGCTCGTCTTTCTGGTTCTCCAGTACCTCCAGCTCGTGCGCGGCAACAGTCCCCTGGCCGCAGCCGTGAGCCTGATCCCGATGGCCCTCGCGCTGACGCCCAGCGCGCGCGTGATCGCACCCCGACTCGCGGGACACCTTGGGGTGAAGCGCGTTTGCGTCCTCGGCCTCGCCTTGATCACCCGCCGGTCTGCTCGCCCTGTCGCGCCTGGACGGCGAGACCTCCTACTGGCTGTTTGTCACC
>CAVRPU010000014.1:0-315695 GCA_963723195.1 uncultured Actinomycetota bacterium | reverse complement strand
CTGGCCGTCGACGTCGAGCCGGGAGCTCGCCGGCAGGCGCAGCGCGGTGTGGAGCACGGCCCGGTCCTCGGTGACGTTGATGTGGTCACCTCGCAGCATCGCGTCGCGGTGCTCGGTCAGGCCGACCTCGGCAGCCAGGGCCAGCAGCGCGGCGACGACCTCGTCGTCGACGAGGTTCTTCGACAGGTCGACGTGCAGGTCGGCGGCGTGGAGGGTGAAGCGCTCGACTCGACCCGGATCGTCGGCGAACCAGCCGCGAAGGTCTGGAGCGAGGCCCGCGGCGAGCCCGCCGAGCCGCGCCCAGGCAGCGGTGTCGGTCACCTCGACGGGGGAGGAGAGCGCGTCGCCCACGTCAGCTCGAGGCCTGGTCGAGCTGACCCTGCACCGTCTCGAGCAGCTCCGTCCACGACGCCTCGAACTTCTCGACGCCCTCGCGCTCGAGGGTGTCGATGACGTCGTCGTAGTCGATGCCGGCGTCCGCGAGGGCCGCCATGACCTGGTCGGCGTCGTCATAGTGGTTGGTCACCTGGTCGCCCTGGATGTCGCTGTGGTCGCGCACGGCGTCGAGTGTCTTCTCGGGCATGGTGTTGACGGTGTTGTCGACGACCAGGTCGTCGACGTACATCGTGTCGCGGTAGTCGGGATTCTTGACCCCGGTCGAGGCCCACAGCGGTCGCTGCTTGTTGGCGCCGGCCGCTTCGAGCGCTGCCCAGCGGTCGCCGGTGAAGAACCTCTCGTACTCGCGGTAGGCCAGTCGCGCGTTGGCGACGCCGGCCTTGCCCTTGAGGTCGTCGTGGCCGCCGATGTCGTCGAGGCGCTTGTCGATCTCGGTGTCGACCCGGGAGACGAAGAACGACGCCACGGAGTGGATCTGCGACAGGTCCTTGCCGGCCGCCTGAGCCTTCTCGAGCCCGGCGACGTAGGCCTCCATGACACCGAGATAGCGCTGGAGCCCGAAGATCAGCGTGACGTTGACGCTGATGCCGTTGCCGATCGTGGTGGTGATCGCCGGGGCGCCCGCGGTGGTGGCCGGGATCTTGATCAGCACGTTGGGCCGGTCGACCTCGTCGGAGAGCTCCTGCGCCGAGGCCACGGTCGCGGCCTCGTCGTGGGCCAGCGTCGGTGCGACCTCGATCGAGACCCGGCCGTCGACGCCGCCGGACGCCTCAAAGGTGTTGTTGAGCTGGTCGCAGGCGTCGCGGACGTCGCGCGTGGTCAGGTAGAAGACCGTGCGGTCGACGTCGGAGCCTCGGGCCGCGAGCTCGTGGACCTGCGCGTCGTAGCGCTCACCGTCGGACAGCGCCGCGGCGAAGATCGACGGGTTGGTCGTCACGCCGACGACGTTGCTGTTCTTCACGAGGTCGGCGAGGTTGCCGGTCTCGAGCCGCTCGCGCGAGAGGTCGTCGAGCCAGATGGACACCCCGGCGTCGGAGAGGGACTTCAGATTGTCGGACATGTGTGCCTCCTTGGTGGTCAGGATCGGTCAGGCGCCGGCGGCTGCGACCGAGTCGCGGGCGGCGTTGGCGACGGCCTCGGCGGTGATGCCGTACTCCTGGAAGATGCGGGCGTAGTCGGCACTGGCGCCGTAGGTCTCGATCGACACGATCCGGCCCAGGTCGCCGACGACCTCGCGCCAGCCCTGTGCGATGCCCGCCTCGACAGAGACGCGGGCCTTCACGATCGGCGGGATCACGGTCTCGCGGTACGCCGCGTCCTGCTCGTCGAACCACTCGCGGCACGGCATCGACACGACCCGGGCGCGGATGCCGTCGGCGGCCAGCAGGTCACGCGCCTCCACGGCCAGCTGCACCTCGGAGCCGGTGCCGACGAGCACGACGTCGGGTTGGCCGCTGCGTCCGTCGAGGTCCGGAGCGTCGATGAGGACGTAGCCGCCGCGGTGCACGTTGGAGGTGTCTGAGAATCCGTCGACCCCGCGCGGGAAGACCGGCAGGTTCTGGCGGCTCAGCAGCAGCCCCGCGGGGCGGTCGGCGTTCTCGAGGATCGCCTTCCACACCGCCACGGTCTCGTTGGCGTCGCCGGGCCGGACGACGTCGAGGCCGGGGATGGCCCGCAGAGCCGCCACGTGCTCGATGGGCTGGTGGGTCGGCCCGTCCTCGCCGAGACCGATCGAGTCGTGCGTCCACACGTAGGTGACCGGCAGGTGCATCAGGGCCGCCAGCCGGACGGCGGGGCGCATGTAGTCGGAGAACGTGAGGAAGGTGCCGCCGAACACGCGGGTGCCGCCGTGGACGGCGATGCCGTTCATGATCGAGCCCATGGCGTGCTCGCGGATGCCGAAGTGGAGCACCCGCCCGGCGTACGGGTCGCCGGGGAACATCTTGGTCGAGCGGTCCTTGGGCAGGAACGACGGGACGCCCTCGATGGTCGTGTTGTTGGAGCCGGCCAGGTCGGCCGAGCCGCCCCACAGCTCCGGCATCGCGCCGGCGACCGCGTTGATGACCTTGCCGGAGGCCACCCGGGTCGCCACGCCCTTGGGCTCCTCACCCCAGGACGGCAGGGCATCGGCCCACCCGCCTGGGAGGGTGCGTGTCTGCATCCGCTCGAACAGCGCGACGTCGGCCGACGGCTTCTTCGACCAGTGGTCGAAGTCGCCGTCCCAGGCGGCCTGGGCCGCCTTGCCGCGCGCGACCGCCTCGCGGGTGTGCTCGAGCACCCCCGGGGGCACCTCGAAGGTCTGGTCGGGGTCGAAGCCCAGCACCTGCTTGGTGGCCGCGACCTCGTCGCTCCCGAGCGCGGAGCCGTGCGCCTTGCCGGTGTTCTGCAGGTTCGGCGCAGGCCAGGCGATGATCGTGCGCAGCACGATGAAGCTGGGCCGGTCGGTGACCGCATCGGCCTTCCTGAGCGCGTCGTAGAGGGCGGGCACGTCCTCGGCGTACGACGTGTCGTCGTTGGTCCAGTCGACCGTCTGGACATGCCAGCCGTAGGCCTCGTAGCGCGCCCCCACGTCCTCGGCCAGGGCGATGTCGGTGTCGTCCTCGATCGAGATCCGGTTGGCGTCGTAGATGAGGGTGAGGTTGCCCAGCCGCTGGACGCCGGCGATCGCCGAGGCCTCGGCGCTGACGCCCTCCTCGATGTCGCCGTCGCTGCACAGCGCGTAGATGTGGTGGTCGAACGGCGAGGCGCCCTCGGCGGCGTTCGGGTCGAGCAGGCCGCGCTCGCGCCGGGCGGCCATCGCCATGCCGACCGCGTTGCCGATTCCCTGTCCGAGCGGACCGGTGGTGGTCTCGACGCCCGCCGTGTGGCCGTACTCGGGGTGGCCCGGTGTCTTGGAGCCCCACGTGCGCAACGCCTTGATGTCGTCGAGCTCGAGGCCCCAGCCGCCCAGGAACAGCTGCAGGTAGAGCGTCAGCGACGAGTGCCCGCAGGAGAGCACGAAGCGGTCGCGGCCCGGCCAGTGCGGGTCTGCGGGGTTGTGCCGCATCACCTTCTGGAACAGCAGGTACGCCGCCGGGGCCAGGCTCATCGCGGTCCCCGGATGGCCGTTGCCGACCTTCTGCACGGCGTCCATCGCGAGGACGCGCACGGTGTCCACCGCCTTGTCGTCGAGCTCGGTCCAGTCCAGTGCGGGCGTGCTGCTCACAGGCGGTCCTTCACGTGTCGCGGTCGATGGGTGGAGTGCCCCAAGCTGGTGCGTCAGGGTGATGCGTCAGGGTGGTGCGTCGAACCTCAGCGGCCCTCGGTGAGCGAGCCTACTCATCAGCGGCGTTAGACTCGACGGGTCATCCGTACCCCGTCGCAGGTCCTTTTAACGAACCAGAGGTCGCCCCTTGTCGTACGGCGCACGTCACGACTCAACGTGGGCGACGTCCGAGGCAACGACGTCCCCCACGCGAGTGCGCGATGTGCTGCTGGCCTACGTCGGCCTCACCAAGCCGCGGGTGATCGAGCTGCTGCTGCTGACCACCGTCCCGGTCATGTTCGCCGCGCAGGGAGGAGTCCCGCCCCTGGGCCTCGTCGTCGCGACCGTGGTCGGGGGCGCGCTCTCGGCGGGGTCGGCCTCGGCGTTGAACTGCGTCTACGACCGTGACATCGACGAGCAGATGCGTCGTACCCGGCGCCGGGCGCTGCCGCGTCACATCGTCTCGCCCGCCGCCGCGACGGTCTTCGGCGTCGCGCTGGGCATCCTCGCCACGGTCATCCTGCTCGTGTGGGTCAACGCCCTGTCGGCGGGACTCGCCCTGGCCGCGGAGGCGTTCTACCTGCTCGTCTACACGATGTGGCTCAAGCGCCGCACGACCCAGAACATCGTCTGGGGCGGCCTGGCCGGCTGTTTCCCCGCGCTGATCGGCTGGACCGCCGTGACGGGTGCGCTCGCCTGGCCGCCGGTCGTGCTCTTCGCGGTCGTCTTCTTCTGGACGCCTCCGCACACGTGGGCGCTGGCCCTGCGCTACCGCGACGACTACGCAGGCGTCGACGTGCCGATGCTGCCCGTGGTGGCGCCGCCAGCCGTCGTCGGCCGGCAGATCGTCCTCTACACCTGGGCGACCGTCGCCACGTCGTTCCTGTACTGGCCCGTCGCCGGCACCGGGCCGGTCTACGTCGTCGCGGCCGCGGTCCTCGGCGCGGTGTTCCTGGTCCAGGCGCACCGGCTCTGGTCCAGGTCACGCGCCGGCGACAACCCCGCGCTGATGGACCCGATGCGGCTCTTCCACGTCTCGAACCTCTACCTCGCGCTGCTCTTCGTCGCCGTCGCGGTCGACCCGCTCATCGGCTGAGCGTCCGCCACGCCGCGCTCCCGCGCAGAGAGCACGACCGCGGTGGACGTGGCCGAGACGAGTGCCGCACCCAGGAGGTGGAGGACCACGAGGGCCTCCGGGAGGTCGAGGAAGTACTGCGTGAAGCCGACCAGGCCCTGGAGCAGCTCGACGCCGAGCAGCACCTGTGCGGCTCGTAGGACCGTGGTGGCCCCGGCCCGGTGCGCGGTCACGACCAGCCCGACGGTGAGGGCGACGAGCACGTAGACCGCGATGGCGTGGACGTGGGACATCAGCTGGGGGTCCAGACCCGTGCGACGGGCATCGAGGTCGCCCGAGTGGGGGCCGCTGCCGGTCACGACGGTGCCGAGGTAGAGCACCACCCAGGCGGAGGCCAGCACGACCCAGGTCAGCCGCGCGAGCCTGGGCGGCGCGGCCGGGCGCACCGGGCCCCGCTGGGCGTCGACCAGCACGACGCAGAGCGCGATGAGGACCATCGACACCAGCAGGTGCAGCGCGACGACGTAGGGGTTGAGGTCGGTGAGGACGGTGACGCCGCCGATCAGGGCCTGCGCCGGGATGCCCAGCACGACGAGGGTGGCCAGCACGAAGATGCGCCAGGGCCGCACGCCGTGCCACCGCTGCACCAGCAGGGCGAGGGCGGCCACCCAGCAGGCGATCGCGATCGCCACCAGCACGAACGTGAGCATCCGGTTGCCGAACTCGATCGCGCCGTGGATGCCGAGGGCGCCGTGCACGCGATAGGACTCCTCGGTGCAGCGCGGCCAGGTCGGGCAGCCCAGTCCCGAGCCGGTCACCCGGACGGCACCCCCGGTGACGACGATGAGGATGTTGGCGACGAGGTTCGCGACCGAGAGCCGCCAGAGCCAGGTCACCGTCACTCCCACGAGAACGTCCTCGAGGTGATCACCGTGCCGACGACCGCCCAGACCAGCAGCACCACCAGGGCGGGCCCGTCGAGAGCACCGTCGATGAGCGCGGCCCGGAGCGCCTCGCCGAGCGCCCCGGACGGCAGCAGGTTCAGCACCGGCTCGAGGGCGCCGTACGACGACGTGGGGAGGACCAGGCCACCGGCGGCCAGGAGCAGGAGGTAGACGAGGTTCGCGACCGCGAGCGTGGCCTCGGCGCGCAGGGCGCCCGCGAGGAGCAGACCCAGGGCGGCGAACGCGGCCGTGCCCAGGAGCAGCGCCAGAACGGCGGCCGCGAGGTTGGGCTCGGGGTCCCAGCCGAGTGCCTGACCGACCCCGCAGATGAGGGCGACCTGGAGCGCCTCCACCAGCAGCAGCGCACCGACCTTGCCCAGGAGCAGCCCGTGACGGGGGAGCGGCGACGCGCCGAGCCGCTTCAGGACGCCGTAGCGGCGCTCGAAGCCGGTCGCGATCGCCAGGGAGGTGAAGGCCGTGGAGACGACGGCCAGCGCGAGGACCCCGGGAGTGAGCACGTCGACCGGCTCGTGGTCGAGGTCGAGCCCCAACCGGTCGGCGCCGGCGACACCGGCCACCAGGGCGAGGACGGGGATCACCAGGGCGAGCAGCAGCTGCTCGCCGTTGCGCAGCAGCAGCCGCGTCTCCATCGACGCCTGGGCCGCCACCTGGCGCGACAGGGGTGCCGCTCCGGGGGCAGGGGAGAGGTCGAGGCGGGAGCCGGCGGACGCGTGCGGGTCGCGCCAGCGCTGGTCGCCGGTCATGCGCCGCTCCGCGTCGTCAGGGCGAGGAAGACGTCTTCCAGGGTCCGGCCGTCCGCGGTCAGCTCGGCCGGCGTGCCCGAGGCGACGAGCCGACCGCGGTCGAGGATGTGGACGACGTCGGCCAGCCGCTCGGCCTCGTCCATGTGGTGCGTGGTGAGGACGACGGTCACGCCGGCGCTGCGGAGCTCGCGCAGCAGCTCCCAGGTCGTCCGGCGGGCGTGGGGGTCCATGCCGGCGGTGGGCTCGTCGACGAAGACGAGCTCGGGTCGACCGACGATCGCCATGGCCAGCGCGAGCCGCTGCTTCTGGCCCCCGGAGAGGCGGCGGTACGGCGTCCGGCCGCACTCCTCCAGCCCGAGCCGGTGCGCGAGACCGTCGGGGTCGAGCGGATGTGCGTGCAGCCGGGCGATGTGCCGCAGCATCTCGTCGGCCCGGACGCCCGACCACGCGCCGCCCTCCTGGAGCATCACGCCGATCCGGGGGAGCAGGGTCCGCCGGTCGCGGCGGGGGTCGAGACCGAGGACCCGCACCGAGCCCGCGTGTGCGCGACGGTAGCCCTCGCACGTCTCGAGAGTGGTCGTCTTGCCGGCGCCGTTGGGTCCGAGGACGGCAGTGATCGTCGCGGAGCCCACGGTCAGGGACAGGCCGTCGACCGCGGTGGTGGCGCCGTACCGCATCACGAGACCGTCGATCTCGACGGCGGGAACGGCGGGCACCGCCCAAGTCTAGGTAGGGCAGGTCCTCGTCGTGGTGCGCAGGGTGAGCAAGAAAGGAGGTGGGGTCTGTCGGTGGCACCGCCTACCCTCGTAGGGGTGAGTAAAGAAGCGGCCATCGAGGCCGACAACCTGGTCAAGAGGTTCGGGGAGACCTTGGCGGTCGACGGCGTCAGCCTCGCTGTCCCGGAGGGCACGGTGCTGGGTCTGCTGGGCCCCAACGGCGCCGGGAAGACCACGACCGTGCGGATGATGACCACGCTGACCACGCCGACGAGCGGCACGGCCCGAGTCGCGGGCTACGACGTGGTCGAGCAGCCCGACATGGTCCGCAAGAGCATGGGGCTGACCGGGCAGGCGGCCACGGTCGACGAGCTCCTGACCGGGCGGGAGAACCTCCGCCTCATCGGCTCGCTCTACGGTCTCTCCGCGGCTTACGTGCGACAGGCCACCGACGACCTGCTGGAGCGGTTCTCGCTCGACGACGCCGGCAACCGGGTGGTGAAGACCTACTCCGGAGGGATGCGACGGCGCCTCGACCTCGCGGTGAGCCTGATCGCCACCCCGCCGGTGCTGTTCCTCGACGAGCCGACCACGGGGCTGGACCCGCGCAGCCGGGTGGAGCTCTGGGACGTGCTTCGCGGCCTCGTGTCGGACGGCACGACCCTGCTGCTCACGACGCAGTACCTCGAGGAGGCCGACCAGCTCGCCGACCGGATCGCGGTGATCGACCGCGGACGGGTGATCGCGGAGGGCACCCCCCTCGAGCTCAAGGACCAGTCGGGCAAGGCCGCGCTCGTGGTGACCGTGTCCGAGGCCGGCCACCTGCCCGAGGCCGAGCGCCTCCTGCGCACGCTCGTCGACGAGGTGCACGTCGACCCCAACGCCCGTCAGCTCACCGCCCCGGCCAACGGGCTGGCCGACGTGACCCGCATCGCGGGAGCGTTCGACGGGTCGGGCATCGAGCTCGACGACCTCGGCCTCCAGCGCCCCAGCCTCGACGACGTCTTCCTGCACCTGACCGGCCACCGCGCCGAGGAGGCCGCCGACCCCCCCGACGAGACCCAGGACGTGACATCGTGACCACGCAGACCACCCCCGCCAGCGCGAGGATCGCCCGCCCCGAGATCCGCGACACTGGCCTCCTGCGGCAGTCCCTGTCGATCACCCGCCGCAACCTGATCCACATCAAGCGGATGCCCGAGATGCTGCTCGACGTCACGATCCAGCCGGTGATGTTCGTGCTTCTCTTCGCCTTCGTCTTCGGGGGGTCGATCGCCATCAGCGGCGACGCCTCCGACTACCGCGAGTGGCTGATGGCCGGGATCATGGGGCAGACGGTCACCTTCGCCTCGTTCATCGTCGCGGTGGGGCTCACGGCCGACCTCGACAAGGGGATCGTCGACCGGCTGCGCTCGCTCCCGATCCACGGCGCCGCGGTCCTGGTCGGCCGCAGCATCTCCAGCCTGCTGCACTCCAGCATCGGCATCGTGATCATGTCGCTGACCGGTCTGGCCATCGGCTGGGGCATCCACAACGGCGTCGCCGACGCGGTGCTGGCCTACCTGCTCCTGCTGGCGTGGGGATTCGCGATGATCTGGGTCGGCATCCTGGTCGGCGCCTCGATGCGCTCGGTCGAGGCGGTCAACGGGCTGATGTTCGCGACGATGTTCCCGATCACGTTCCTGGCCAACACCTTCGCCCCGACCGAGAACATGCCGCCCGTGCTGCAGACCTTTGCGGAGTGGAACCCGCTCTCGTCCCTGGTGCTGGCGATGCGCGAGCTGTGGGGCAACCCGCTGCCGCCCCAGACCGGGGAGGTCGCGCTGCCGCTGCAGTACCCCGTGCAGTCGACGATCATCTGGGTGATCATCATCACGGCGGTGTTCGCCCCGCTGTCGCTGCGTGCTTTCCGGCGGCGTACGCAGGGTTGAGCCTCCCGGTCGGCAGGGGCGGCTTCGGGGCGGAGGCCAAGCTGCCCCGCCCTCCGCCAACGCGCGGCCCGTCGACGGGACCCTTTCGCCAGGGGTTCCAGGGTTAGGTGACCCTTACTTGAAACCGGTCGGTCATTAACGTCACACTGGTGTTGTGGAATTCCCGGCACCGGTCTCCGTGGGCGGAGACGCCCCCACGCGTGAGCGTGTGGCCCGGTCGATCCTCGAGAACGGGCCGTCCACTGCCGCCGACCTCGCCACGCGCCTGTCGCTGACCGCCGCCGCGGTGCGTCGCCACCTCGACCACCTGGTCGCGGAGGGCACCGCCGAGGCGCGGGAGCGCAGGGTCTACGGCGCGCGTAGCCGGGGCCGGCCCGCGAAGGTCTTCGCGCTGACCGAGGCGGGACGCGACTCCTTCGACCAGCAGTACGACGACCTGGCCGTCGCCGCCCTGCGGTTCCTCGCCGAGACTGGTGGCGACGAGGCCGTCATGGAGTTCGCCCGCCGCAGGGTGGCCTTCATCGAGCGCGACTGCGCGCGGCTGATGGACCAGCAACCCCACCTGAGCGCGGCCGAGGCGCTCGCGGCCGTGCTCACCGAGGGTGGCTACGCCGCCAGCCTCCGGCAGCTCCCGGTCGTCGGCGAGCAGCTGTGCCAGCAGCACTGCCCGGTGTCCCACGTGGCCCACGAGTTTCCGCAGCTCTGCGAGGCGGAGACCGAGGCGATCGGCCGGGTCGTCGGCACCCACGTGCAGCGCCTGGCGACGATCGCGCACGGCGACGGCGTCTGCACGACCTGCATCCCCCATCCCGAGACCGGCAACACGAACCTTGCCCTCAAGGAAACGGAGAACAAGTGACCTCCATCGAAGAGCTCAACCCGGAGCTGAAGGGCATCGGCCGCTACCAGTTCGGCTGGTCCGACAGCGACACCGCGGGTGCCACGGCGACGCGTGGTCTCAACGAGGACGTCGTCCGCGACATCTCCGCGAAGAAGAACGAGCCGCAGTGGATGCTCGACCTGCGCCTGAAGGGCCTCAAGCTCTTCCACCGCAAGCCGATGCCGACCTGGGGCTCGGACCTCTCGTCGATCGACTTCGACAACATCAAGTACTTCGTCCGATCCAGCGAGAAGCAGGCGACCAGCTGGGAGGACCTGCCCGCGGACATCAAGAACACCTACGACCGGCTCGGCATCCCCGAGGCCGAGAAGCAGCGCCTCGTCGCCGGCGTCGCTGCGCAGTACGAGTCGGAGGTCGTCTACCACTCGATCCGCGAGGACCTCGAGGCCCAAGGCGTGCTGTTCCTCGACACCGACACCGCCCTGCGCGACCAGCCGGAGCTGTTCCAGGAGTACTTCGGCACCGTGATCCCGGTCGGTGACAACAAGTTCGCCGCGCTGAACACGTCGGTCTGGTCGGGCGGGTCGTTCATCTACGTCCCCAAGGGCGTGCACGTCGACATCCCGCTGCAGGCCTACTTCCGCATCAACACCGAGAACATGGGTCAGTTCGAGCGCACGCTGATCATCGTCGACGAGGACGCCTACGTGCACTACGTCGAGGGCTGCACCGCGCCGATCTACTCCTCGGACTCGCTGCACTCCGCCGTGGTCGAGATCATCGTGAAGAAGGGCGGCCGTTGCCGCTACACGACCATCCAGAACTGGTCGAACAACGTCTACAACCTCGTCACCAAGCGGGCGACGTGCGCGGCCGGGGCGACGATGGAGTGGGTCGACGGCAACATCGGCTCCAAGGTCACGATGAAGTACCCCGCCGTCTACCTGATGGGCGAGCACGCCAAGGGCGAGACGCTGTCGATCGCCTTCGCCGGCGAGGGCCAGCACCAGGACGCCGGCGCCAAGATGGTGCACGCCGCACCGAACACCTCGAGCTCGATCCTGAGCAAGTCGGTGGCCCGGGGAGGTGGGCGGACGTCGTACCGCGGCCTGATCCAGATCAACGAGGGCGCCCACGGCTCGAAGTCGAACGTGCTCTGCGACGCGCTCCTGGTCGACCAGATCAGCCGCAGCGACACCTATCCCTACGTCGACATCCGTGAGGACGACGTGTCCATGGGCCACGAGGCGAGCGTCTCGAAGGTCTCCGAGGACCAGCTGTTCTACCTGATGTCGCGCGGCATGGAGCAGGACGAGGCGATGGCGATGATCGTGCGCGGCTTCGTCGAGCCGATCGCCAAGGAGCTCCCGATGGAGTACGCCCTGGAGCTGAACCGACTCATCGAGCTCCAAATGGAGGGCGCAGTCGGCTAGGGCGCGGAGCGCCCGAGACGACTGCGCCCCCTCCTCCTCGCCCAGCGGCTCGTCGTCGTGGCTGAGGAGGTGTCGGAGTTGCGGTTTCACGAACTGAGATTGGAAGAGAGACAACGTTGACGGCAGTTGCCGACGCCCTCGAGATGTCGAGGGTCGAGTCCCACCTGCATCCGGAAGGGTCCTTCGACGTGGCCGACCACGTCGTGCCCACCGGGCGTGAGGAGATCTGGCGGTTCACCCCGCTCAAGCGCCTGCGCGGCCTGCACGGCGAGGCCGTGTTCGGCCGGAGCACGACGTCGTACGCCTGGAACACCCCCGACGGTGTCCGCGTCGACTCGGTGCAGGGTGACGAGGCGCGGGCGCTGCGCGGGATCAGCGGCCTGGTGCCCAACAGCCGCTACGCCGCCCGGGTGCTCGCCGAGGTGTCCTCGA
This sequence comes from uncultured Actinomycetota bacterium, assembly GCA_963723195.1. GTDB lineage: Bacteria > Actinomycetota > Actinomycetes > Propionibacteriales > Nocardioidaceae > Nocardioides. Next base: position 303,919 of record CAVRPU010000014.1, on the reverse strand, counting down.
CGTTCCTCGTCGACGTCCCCGCGGACGCCGAGATCGGTGAGCCGATCCTGGTCGAGCTGCACGGGGCCGACGCGGCGAACACCGAGGCGGGCCACGTCGCACTGCGCTTCGGGGCGCACAGCCGCGCCATCGTCGTGCTCAACCACACCGGCAGCGCCTCGCTCGCCCAGGTCGTCGAGGTGCTGGTGGGCGACGGGGCCCACGTCACGGTCGTCTCGATCCAGGACTGGGCCGACGACGCGGTGCACCTGACGACCACCGAGGCACGGGTGGGGCGCGACGCGTCGTACAAGCACGCGGCGATCAGCTTCGGCGGCAACGTGGTCCGGATGGACACGAACGTCACCTACGCGGGGCCTGGTGGATCGGCAGACCTCCTCGGGCTCTACTTCGCCGACGCCGGTCAGCACCTCGAGCACCGGCTCTTCGCCGACCACACCGCCCCGCGCACCCGCAGCAACGCGTCGTACAAGGGCGCGCTGCAGGGGCAGGGCGCCCACACCGTGTGGGTCGGCAACGTGCTCATCCGCAAGGTCGCCGAGGGCATCGAGACCTTCGAGGAGAACCGCAACCTGGTGCTCACCGACGGCTGCCAGGCCGACTCGATCCCCAACCTGGAGATCGAGACCGGCGAGATCAAGGGCGCCGGGCACGCGTCGGCCACCGGTCGCTTCGACGACAACCAGCTGTTCTACCTGCGCTCGCGCGGGATCGAGGAGTCCGAGGCCCGCCGGCTGGTCGTGCACGGGTTCTTCAACGACCTGATCCGCAAGGTCGGCGTGCCGGCCATCGAGGAGCAGCTGTTCGCGACGGTCGAGGCCGAGCTGGCCAAGAACGTGACCGGAAAGACCCTGCTGGGAGCGACGTCGTGAGCTTCGAGCGCGCCTGCCCCTTCGCCGACGTCCCCGACGACGAGGCCGTCGCCGTCACCGTCGGTGGGCAGGAGGTCGCGCTGGCACGGCACGGCGACGAGGTCTTCGCGGTGGAGGACACCTGCTCCCACGCCGCGGTCGCGTTGAGCGAGGGTGAGGTCTCTGACTGCACCGTCGAGTGCTGGCTGCACGGCTCCCGCTTCGACCTGCGCACCGGCAAGCCCATCGGCCTCCCGGCGACCGAGCCGGTCGCCACCTTCGCGGTGGAGATCCGCGACGGCGACGTCTACGTCGACACCACCACCACCATGAACGGAGTGACTCCGCAGTGAGCACCAAGCTGGACATCAAGGACCTGCACGTCACGGTCGAGACCGAGGACGGCCCCAAGGAGATCCTCAAGGGCGTCACGCTGACGATCAACAGCGGCGAGACCCACGCGATCATGGGCCCGAACGGGTCCGGCAAGTCGACGCTGGCCTACTCCATCGCGGGCCACCCGAAGTACACCGTCACCGCCGGAACCGTCACCCTCGACGGCGCGGACGTGCTCGCCATGAGCGTCGACGAGCGCGCCCGGGCCGGCCTGTTCCTGGCCATGCAGTATCCCGTCGAGGTGCCCGGAGTCTCGGTCGCCAACTTCCTGCGCACCGCCAAGACCGCGATCGACGGCGAGGCGCCCAAGCTGCGCACCTGGGTGAAGGACGTCAACGCCACCCTGGCGGCTGCCGGTCTCGACCCGACGTTCTCCCAGCGCAACGTCAACGAGGGCTTCTCGGGCGGCGAGAAGAAGCGCCACGAGATCGCCCAGATGCAGCTGCTCGACCCCAGGGTCGCCGTGCTGGACGAGACCGACTCGGGTCTCGACATCGACGCCCTCAAGGTCGTCGCGGAGGGTGTCAACCGCTTCGCCGAGGCCGGCGACAAGGGCGTCCTCCTGATCACGCACTACACGCGGATCCTGCGCTACATCAAGCCCGACTTCGTGCACGTCTTCGTCGCCGGCCGGATCGCCGAGGAGGGCGGGCCCGAGCTCGCCGACCAGCTCGAGGCCGAGGGCTACGACAAGTACGTCAAGGCCGCGGCGGTCTGACATGGCTCCCTTCGTTGGCGAGGGCCTGCTTCCGGACCTGGAGGTCATCCGCAAGGACTTCCCGATCCTGACGCGCACCGTGGCCGGTGGCGCGCCCCTGGTCTACCTGGACAGCGCCAACACCTCGCAGAAGCCGCAGATCGTCATCGACACGATGGTCGACCACCTCGAGCGCCACAACGCCAACATCGCCCGCGCCATGCACCAGCTGGGCGCCGAGTCGACCGAGGCGTTCGAGGCGGCGCGCGACCGGGTCGCGGCGTTCATCGGCGCGCCGTCGCGTGACGAGGTGATCTTCACCAAGAACGCCTCCGAGGCGCTCAACCTGGTCGCCAACACGCTGGCGTGGGCCGAGGGCCCGCTCAAGGTCGGGCCCGGCGACGAGGTCGTCATCACCGAGATGGAGCACCACTCCAACATCGTGCCGTGGCAGCTGCTCACCGAGCGCACGGGCGCCACGCTGCGGTGGTTCGGGCTGACCGACGACGGCCACCTCGACCTGTCGAACCTCGACGAGCTGATCACCGAGCGCACCAAGGTCGTGTCCTTGACCTGGGTCTCCAACATGCTCGGCACGATCAACCCGGTCCGACAGATCGCCGACCGGGCGCACGACGTGGGCGCGCTCGTCGTCCTCGACGCCTCGCAGGCCGTGCCGCAGCTGCCGGTCGACGTGGTCGCCTCGGGCGCCGACCTGCTGGCCTTCACCGGGCACAAGGCCGTCGGTCCCACCGGAATCGGCGTGCTGTGGGGTCGCTCGGAGGTGCTCGACGCTCTGCCGCCGTTCCTGGGAGGCGGCGAGATGATCGAGACCGTCACGATGGCGCGCTCGACGTACGCCAAGGCGCCGCACAAGTTCGAAGCAGGCACCCCGCCGATCGTCGAGGCGATCGGCCTCGGCGCCGCGCTCGAGTACCTCGGCTCACGTCGGCATGGAGCACGTCCACCGGCACGAGCAGGCGATCACGGCGTACGCGCTCGAGGGCCTGCAGACGGTGCCCGGGGTCAGGGTGCTCGGCCCGCTCGACGCCGCGCAGCGCGGGGGAGCGATCTCCTTCGAGCTCGACGGCGTCCACCCGCACGACGTGGCCACGGTGCTCGACACGCGCGGCATCGCGGTGCGGGCCGGCCACCACTGCGCCAAGCCCGCGCACGCCCGCTTCGGCGTGCAGGCCTCGACCCGGATGTCGTCGTACCTCTACACGACACCGGCCGAGATCGACACGCTCGTCGAGGGCCTGAACTTCGTCCGCAGCTACTTCAGGGTGGGCTGACAGCGACCATGTCTACTTCTGGGTCTGCCGAGCTCGACGCGCTCTACCAGGAGATCATCCTGGACCACTACAAGAACCCGCAGAACAAGGGACTCCGCGAGCCCTTCGAGGCCGAGGTGCACCACGTGAACCCGACCTGCGGCGACGAGGTGACGCTGCGCGTCCACCTCGACGGCGACCGGGTCAGCGACGTGTCCTACGACGCCATCGGCTGCTCGATCTCGCAGGCCTCGGCCTCGGTGATGACCGAGCTGGTGATCGGTAAGTCGGTGGACGAGGCCCTGGCCGTGCATGAAGAGTTCTTGGCACTGATGCAGGGCAAGGGCCAGGTGGAGCCGGACGAGGAGACGCTGGAGGACGCTGTGGCGTTCGCCGGGGTCGCCAGGTTCCCGGCGCGCGTGAAGTGCGCGCTGCTCTCGTGGATGGCCTGGAAGGACGCGACGTCGACCGTGCTGGTCGACCAAGGAGGAAAGTCATGACCGTGGACCATGGGGACCTGCCCGACGTGCCCGAAGCGGCCGGCGGCGGCGTCTCGACGCTGACCGTCGAGGACGTCACCGAGGCGATGAAGGACGTCGTCGACCCCGAGCTCGGCATCAACGTGGTCGACCTCGGCCTCGTCTACGACGTGCACCTCGACGAGGAGAGCAACGTCGTGCTCGACATGACGCTGACCTCGGCGGCGTGCCCGCTCACCGACGTGATCCAGGACCAGACCAACTCGGCGCTCGAGGGGCTGGCCAAGGACGTCGCCATCAACTGGGTCTGGATGCCGCCCTGGGGCCCCGACAAGATCACCCCCGACGGCCGCGAGCAGCTGCGCGCGCTCGGCTTCAACGTCTGAGCGCTGCAACGTCCGACAGGTCGATGTCTGACGCGCGTCAGCCGATGGGCGGGTCGAAGGTCAGCTCGAGGTCGTTGCCGTTGGCGACGAGGTCGTCGGGCCACGAGCCGGTGCCGGTCGAGGTGACGCCGTCCAGGGTCGCGTCGACGGTGTAGGTGAACGGCGGCGCTCCCGCGAGATCGATCTCGCTCGGTCCCGTCGGGGTGACGAAGGTGATCACGCCGTCCCGGGCGCACCGGCCGGGTGCGAGCTCGAGCACGAAGCTGAGCTCCTCGCCGCCCGAGGCGGTGAGCCGGAAGCGCGCACTCGCCTCGGCGGGCTCGGTGACCAGCCCGCTCAGGCGCACGGTCGGGCTCGGTGCCGTCATCGGCGTTCCGAGGCTCGGCGGGCCGAGGAAGAACGCCGTCCCCGTGACGACCGGCTTCGTCGCCCCATCGCCGCGGGTCACCCAGCGGAACGTCGCGGACAGGTCGTTGCCGGTCCCGCCGCGTCCGAACACGTCGACGTCCCAGGCGCCCGCCGGGACGACGGCCGGGATCACGTAGCGCTCGCCCTCACGTCGTACCGGCGTCGACCACTCGCGCCGGCATCGCTCAGCGCGATCGCCCGCCGGTCGGAAGTCGGCGCTGAACTCCCAGCCGTCGAGAGGAAACGCGAACGTGGCGGCGTCGTCGACGTGCAGCTCCGGGGGGTGTTCGGGAGGTGGGCCGTCGGCGCAGCCGCCCGAGCTGCTGGAGCCGTCCTCGGCCTCGGTGAGGTAGCAGTACGACCACGCGTCGAGGTCGACATCGCCGTCGGGGCGGTGCAACGTCAGCGGCGGCGGCTGACCGGCGGCTGCCTCGGGTTCGGCCTCTGGGTCACGCTGGGCCGCGGCGTCGCCACAAGCGCTGACCAGCCCGAGCAGGGCGACGAGGGCGAGCAGGCGACGAGGAGCCATGGTGATCGGACGGTACGCCGCCACAGCCGCGCCGGGGTAGCGTCCGGCGGGTGCCTGTCGTCCGCGTGCCCGCCGCCCGCATCGGGCGCTGGGTCGAGAACGTCGCGGCCCGGCACGGCGCGACCAGCCTGTCGGTCCGAGACGGTGGCCTGGTCGGCACGGCCGCCGACGGCACGTCGTTCGTCGCCCGGCTGCCCTTCGACGCGGCGTACGACGGCCCCGCGACCGCCGAGGGCTTCGCCGTCGCGATGGCGCCGCCGCCCGACTGGGGTGTGCTGCTGGTGCGCAAGGGCGGGTTCGCCGTGGCGCGGTTGGATGGGACCGACCTGGTCGACCACAAGATCGGCCAGCGGCACGTGCAGGGCCGGACGAAGGCGGGCGGCCAGAGCCAGCAGCGGTTCGCCCGTCGACGCGACAACCAGGCGCGCCAGGCCTACGAGGCCGCCGCCGACCACGCCGCCAGGTTGCTGGCCGGCCTCGGCCCGGTCGTGACCGGCGGTGACCGGCAGGCCGTCCAGGAGGTGCTGTCCGACCGACGCCTCGCGGGGCTCGCGGTGGTCGGGCCGTGGCTGCCCGTGCCCGACCCACGCCGACGGGCCCTGGACTCGGCCATCGCGGACGCCGCTGCGGCCGAGGTGGAGATCGTCGAGCCCGCCTAGGTGAAGAGGTCGGCGGGGTAGTGGCGCCACAGCGCGCGCGCCGCACACGCCGGCTTGGCGACGTCGCGTACGTCGACCACGACGTCGACTGCCTCGTGGACGCCGCCCGGCACCTCGGTCACCTCGACCACTCGGGCTCGCATCCGCACCGCACCACCCACCAGGACGGGCGAAGGGACCCGGACCCGGTCGTAGCCGTAGAACATGGTCTCGCCCCCGCTGAACACCTGGAGCCGCGCGAAGAGCGAGGGCAGCAGTGCCAGCGTCAGGTGCGCATGCGCGATGGTCTGGCCGAACGGCCCGGCTGCCGCCCGCGTGGGGTCGTTGTGGGCCCAGTGCCGGTCGTCGGCCACCTCGGCAAACGCGTCGACCCGTGCCTGGGTGATGTCGAGCCACGGTGTGGGGCCGAGGTCGCGCCCAGCGAGTGCCGCCAGCTCCTCGATGTCGGCAACCGTGACCGGACCTCTCCACTCCTCCATGACGCGAGTCTCCCCGAAAGTGCCCGGACGGGCACCCGCGCGCTATCCTTGCTAGTGCAGCGGTCCGAGCAGGTCCGTTGAGGTCGACCCGGCAGACTCTCGTCGCCGGATGGGGGAGCCCGTCGACCAGTCATTCCGCATTCGTTCAGCGTCGAGCATCCAGGTGCGCGGCACTGCTGAGGAGACTTCTTGGCACGACGAGGCCAACGCGGTTCCGGTAACACCCGGACCGCTCCGCGCCAACAGCGCGGCAACGACGGCATCATCCCGGTCCTGGCCAAGGCCGTCCGTGAGGTGGAGGCCGAGGCCGAGCGCGGGCGCATCCGGCCCGGTTCGCGCACCCGCTTCCAGGTGATCGCTCTCCTGGTCCGCGAGGAGCGGGCCCGGGTGAAGGCCGACACCGAGCGCGGAGAGGCCTGGAAGGAGGAGCAGCTGCGCCGCCTCGACGGCGTGGCGACGATCCTGGCCAAGACCTCCGTCCGCGACCCGTCTCTGCTGGCGCTGCTCGCCGAGGACGCGGTCATCTCCGACTCCGCTCGCGACCTCATGCGCGACATGCTCAAGGCCGCCGGCTTCGAGGTGCCCGACGTCGAGGAGGTCGAGCCCGTGACGCCCGTGCTCGACGCCGCACGCGAGAAGCACGTGGTCCCGCAGTCGGTGGTCTCGCGCCAGCTGGCCAACCCGTTCCTGGTCCCCGACTTCTCTGCCGCCGCGGCCCGGCCGCGCACCCACCGGCTGTCGTCCTGGGAGCTGCTCGGCCCGCTCTTCCGGTCCTTCGAGTACGGCGGCAAGTCCTCGTGCATGCAGCTTCCCGACGCCCCCGACCAGCACGCCCTCCACGTGCGCGACGGGCTCGACCTGATGCCCCACCAGGCGCAGGTCGTGGCCGCTGCGGCCGAGGGTCATCGCACCTTCCTGCTCGCCGACGAGCCGGGCCTCGGCAAGACCGCTCAGGCGCTGCTGGCGGCCGAGGCGGTCGACGCGTTCCCGCTGCTGGTGGTGGTGCCCAACGTGGTCAAGGCCAACTGGGCACGAGAAGCCCACATCTGGACTCCCAAGCGGCCGGCGACGGTGATCCACGGCGACGGCGACACCATCGACGGCTTCGCCGACATCGTGGTGGTCAACTACGAGGTGCTCGACCGCCACGTCGGCTGGCTGGGCAACTTCGGCTTCCGCGGCATGGTCGTCGACGAGGCCCACTTCATCAAGAACAAGACCTCGCAGCGGTCCAAGCACGCCCTCGAGCTGTCCGAACGGATCAGGCAGCGCACGGCACGGCCCCTGCTGATGGCGCTGACGGGGACGCCCCTCATCAACGACATCGAGGACTTCCGGGCGATCTGGCAGTTCCTCGGCTGGATCGGCGAGAAGGCTCCCGAGGCCGAGCTCATGGGTCGCCTCGAGGAGACCGGGCTCACGCCCGCCGAGCCGGCGTTCTACGGCGCCGCTCGCACCGCCGTCATCGAGATGGGCATCGTGCGGCGCCGCAAGGTCGACGTCGCCAAGGACATCCCCGCCCGCCGGATCGCCGACCTCCCCGTGGAGCTCGACGACGCCGTCGGCCGGTCGATCCGCGAGGCGGAGCGGGTGCTGGCCACCCGGATGGTCAAGCGCTACGACAGTGCCCTGACCGCGCGTACGTCGGGAGTCACCGTCGAGGGCATCGACCACGATCTCGTCCGCCGCGTCGCCGGTTGGGAGCGCGAGGACACCGACGCAGGAGAGTCCGGTGAGAACGTCTTCGGGATGATGCGTCGCATCGGGCAGGCGAAGGCCACCCTGGCCGCCGACTATGCGGCGCAGCTGGCCCGTAACGTCGGGAAGGTCGTGTTCTTCGCCAAGCACGTGGACGTCATGGACGTCGCCGAAGAGCTCTTCGCGCAGCGAGGCATCCGTTCGTCGTCCATCCGCGGTGACCAGACGCCGAAGGCACGGACCAAGGCGATCGACGACTTCGTCAACGACCCGGACGTTGCGGTGATCGTCTGCTCGCTCTCGGCCGCCGGCGTCGGCATCAACCTGCAGGTGTCGTCCAACGTCGTCCTCTCCGAGCTGTCGTGGACCGACGCCGAGCAGACCCAGGCCATCGACCGGGTGCACCGGATCGGCCAGGACATGCCGGTCACCGCGTGGCGGATCATCGCCGCCCAGACGCTCGACTCCAAGATCGCCGAGCTGATCGACACCAAGGCCGGCCTCGCCGCCCGCGCCCTCGACGGGTCCGACGCCGAGGTCTCCTCCTCGGTCGACGTCCAGCTCGAGGCGCTGGTCGCCCTGCTCACCGAGGCGCTGGAGGTGCGCGGCGACTGAGCGGCCGGCCTACGGGCAGTTGTTGAAGCCGATGAGGCCGACGCCGACGTACTGACCCAAGAAGCTCGCGTTGTCCTCGTCGGCGGCCCGCAGGGTGATCTGCACCTGCTGCAGCTCATGTTTCCAGACGAGGCTCACGTCACCCTGGTCAGAGGTGATCGCTCCTTCCTCCGTGGCCTTGAACCCGTCGGTTACCTGTCCCGTCCACGAGACCCGCGGCCCGAGCAGCGCTTCGAAGGTGGCCGGGCTGACGATGACCTCGTCGATGAAGTCGCCGGTGACCTTGTCGATGTTGGTGACCCGAAGGGTGAGGTTCTTCACCGGCTCGCTGAACAAGATGGTCATCGTGACGGTGTCGCCGGTGTCGGCTCCCTCAGGATGGTGGAGCTTGATGTAGTTCCATTGGTTGCCCGCGGGGAACGCGGTGCTGCGGACCCAGCCCGTGTCGCCTGGCGTCTGGTCCTGCCACGCCTGCGCCGCGTAGGTCACCGTCGCCGTGACCAGGGACGGTGGGAACGTCAACGTGGCGACGACGGTGTCGGACCGCGGGTTGGTCAGGAGGGCTTGGCCCTGCCAGCAGGGCAGGCTGGTGGCGTACGCCGGCGCGGCCACCGACGTCAACACCACCGGCGCGGTCCACGCCATCCCTCTGGTCACGCTGCGTCGGCTGACTCCGAACGTGCCCGGCGTTCCCTTCGGATCGCGCTCAGCGTGCCGTGCGTTCCTCATGGCAGAACAACCCCCTCAGCCCCGAAGCGGGCAGGCCTGTCGTGTTGGTGACTCCCGCGGCAACGCTAGATGTGCGGCGGGAGGTGAGCAATCAGCCCAGGTCCCGTTGGCGATGGCGCCCAGGTCCCTTGACGTGGCGCCGTCCGACGCCCAGCCGGTCAGCAGCTGCTGACGCTGAACTTGCCAAGGCCGATGTGCTGCCCGTCGTCGCTCGCGTTGTCCTCGTCAGCCGCGACGTACGTCACCTTGATTTTGGATACGTACCCTGGCCAGGTGAGCGTGACGTCGCCACGCGAGGAGAGGCGGTCGCCTGACTCGTTGCTCTTGAATGGTTTGTCCACCGAACCCGCAACGGTGGGATCCTTGTAAGTCCCGTCTCCGATGACCGTGCTGCCCCTCGCAAGGACGGTCGCCTTCGGCGTCACGAACACGTGGTCGATCCAACGGCCCGTGATGAAGTCGATGTCAGTGATGCTGAACGTCAGATTGCGTACAGTTTTCGGCGTGAAGTCAATCGTCGCAACGATGGTGTCGTCTTTGCTGTAGCCGCTCTCATCCGGATGTTGCAGCGTGATGTAGTCGTAGTTCGGTGTGTTGTCATCACCGTTGTGGAATTCGGTCCTGTGCACCTCAGACGTGTCGCCCGGCTTCGGGTTGCCATCCCATCCAATGGTTTCATACGACACGGTCGCCGAGAACGCGGACGTTCCCGTGCCGAACTTGATGCTGGTGACTTCGTCCCTGTCGAGGTCGTCGTTGAACGTCTTCACGAACGTTCCAAGGAGGATCGTCGGGTTCGTGCACGGAGCCGGGCTGGCGGCGAACGCCGGGACGGTGACGGACGTGAGCACCACGGGTGCCGTCCACGCCATCCCTCGGGCGACGGTCCGCCGGCTGATGCCGCGCCGGATCGGTGAAGCGTCCGAACCGCTGTCGGTGCGTTTGATTTCAGTCATGACGAATCCCCCATGTCTTGTCCTATTGTTTGCTGGCCGGAGCAGCGCCGCCTGCCGCCTTGGATGCCTTCGACGTCGGCAGAGTCGCTCTTCGTCCACCTGTTCGCTGATGAGTAAGGGAATCAGCAGCCGAGCAGGAAACTGCTGACGCCGATGTGCTGGCCCGAGTGAGGTCACCGTCGCGGCAGAGAAGTTTGGTTTGCCTCAGAATCAGCAGCCAATGGTGAAGTTGCCCACTCCGATGTGCTGACCAGGGCCGCTCATGTTGAGCGGGTCGGTAGCGCGGTAGACAATCGTGACCTGCGACACCAAACCCTTCCAGGTGAGGTGCACATCGCCCTTGTCCTCCTCATGAAAGACGTCCCCTTCGAGATTGACGGTCTCGAACGGATTGCTGGCCGTTCCGTCTCCCTTGAGGGTAGGACTCGTCGCATCCTCGTACTCGTAGGTGAAGCCTGGGGGCAGGACGTCGACCTCGTCCCTCCAGAGATCAATGCGCGAGTCGATGTCCGTCATACTGAGCTTCAGGTTGGTCACAGCTGTTGAAAAGGTGATCGTCAGCACAATCGCGTCGCCCGGGTGTGTTGCGTCGTATGTGGCGCTCTCCTCAATGACCCCTGGATGATGCAGTTTGAGGTACTTGTAGTTCTCGAATCCGGGAGGGCTGTACGTGCCGGTAAATTCTGTTTCTTTAAGCTGGCCAGTCCAACCTGGGTATCGGTCTTGCGTCCCTATCTGATAGATGGGTGCTACTGTGAGGGTAGGTTTGCCGTCCTCGCCGCGGACAACTACGGTGGTGCCGTTTACGTTGTTGACGTCGGGTAGCGGAGGATAGTTCGCGGTCGTTCCGTCAGGGTTGAGGACTTTTGTTGTCGTTTTCGTTCCGTACCCGGGAGACACGTCCGCATTCGCCACCACGCCGTCAGAGTTCCGCACTTTCAGCACTCGGGTCGTGTCGTACGTGATGGTCCCGGTGATCAATGAATCGCCAGACCCGAAAACGACACTCGTGACAACGGGGTACTGGACGCCGTTCACATTCGACGTCGCCAAGGTGCCCTCGAGCAGCGCAGGGCAAGTCACGTTGCTCGCGGCGAACGCCGGGACGGTGATCGACGTCAGCACCACGGGGGCCGTCCAGGCCATCCCTCGGGCGACGGTTCGTCGGCTGATGCCGTGGGTCGCGGGTGCCTTCTCGCGTTCCTGCTGTGTTGGTCGCATCCTGGTTTCCCCCTGTCGGCCGACGCGCTCGTGCGCGTCGCGGTCGGTTGTCTGTCCGCCTCGTGGACGGTCAGCAGTTGTTGAAGCTGATCTTCCCCACGCCGATCTGCTGACCCACGTCGGTCCGGTTACGGTCGCCTGCGGCGATGTACTTGATGGTGACGGTGTCCACCGGTCCGGCCCAGTACAGAGTCACGTCACCGGCGTCGGTCGCGATGTTCTCGTCCTTGTTGCTCTGGAACGGGTCCTCGGCCGTGCCGGTCCCCACGACATTGGGTTGCCTTTTGGACACCGTGAACGGGACGTCGACGACATCATCGTCCGTTTCGACGACGCTGCCCGAGACGACGACGTGGTCGATCCAGCGCTGGCGGCTGTCTTCGCCCTTGTCCTCGTCGATGTCCGTGATCGTCATGGTGAGCTTCTCAACCGGCTCGGTGAAGACAATCGTCAGCGTGATCGTGTCGTTGAGGCTCATACCAACCGGATGGTGGAGCTTGACGTAGGGCCAGTGGGGGGAGAACGGCGTCTCGTGAATCTCCCCGGTGTCGCCGGGCGTCATGTCGCTGCCCCACCCGGTCGACTTGTACCCGAGAGCAGCCGTGATGGTGGAGTTCGTGAACGCCAGACCGCTCACAACGGAGCTCGTCTCCTGCAGGGCGGCGTGGCTCGCGAGGCAGACCGTGCTGGCGGCGAACGCCGGGACGGTGACGGAGCTCAGCACCACGGGGGCCGACCAGGCCAACCCTCTGGCGACGGTTCGTCGGCTGATGCCGTGCGTCGCGGTCGGCTTGTCAAGCTCCGGGCAGGCGCGTGTGGTCTCGTTCATGCTGATGGATCCCCATGTCTCTACGTCGCCAGCGCGGATGGCGCTGCACGGCAGGACCCCCCACGAGTCCCACAGGGAGACTAGGTACGCGAACTCAGCGCGACAATCAGTCCAGGTCCCGTTCCATGGCGCGGCCTCAGGTCCCCTGGCGTCGCGTCCTAGAGTGCGACCGGGCTGCGCCTCGATCTCAGCCCGCCGGGCCGCCCAGCGGTCCACCATCGAGCGCATCTCCTCGCCCACGAAGAGCAGGAACTCGCGCATCAGGACCAACCGGTGCCGGGCGGGCGCGTCGGGAGCCAGGCCCTCGAGGGCACCGTCGAGGGCGGCGATCAGGGGGGCGTACGTCTGGTCCTCGCGCAGCATCGCCTGGAGCCAGGCGTCGTCGTCGACGACGTAGACGTCGCGCCGGGTGCCGCGTTCGCGCTCGCGGTGGATGAAGCCCACCCGGGTGAGGTAGGCGACCGCGGTCGACACCGAGGCGGGACTCACCCCGAGGGTCCCGGTGAGCTCGGCGGACGTCATCCGGCCGTCGTCGTCGACGACCAGCGCCGCGAAGACGCGCGACGGCAGCCTGGCCAGGCCGGCGTCGGTGAGGGCGCCGCCCATCCGTTCGATGAACCGGTCCTCAGGAGCACGTGTCACGCGACACAGTTTACGGCATTCAGAAACTTCTGAACATTACGTACAGTGAGGTCGTGAGCACACCCATCGACATCCAGGGACTCGTCAAGACCTTCGGCTCCACCCGCGCCCTCGACGGGCTCGACCTGAGCGTCGAGGAGGGTGAGGTGCACGGCTTCCTCGGCCCGAACGGCGCCGGGAAGTCCACGACCATCCGCGTGCTGCTCGGCCTGCTGCGCAAGGGCGGGGGAGAGGCCCGGCTGTTCGGTGGGGACCCGTGGTCCGACGCCGCCACGCTGCACCGCCGGCTCGCCTACGTGCCGGGCGACGTCAACCTCTGGCCGAACCTGACCGGCGGCGAGATCATCGACCTGCTCGGTCACCTGCGAGGCGGGCTCGACGACGTACGCCGTGCCGAGCTCGTCGAGCGGTTCGAGCTCGACCCGACCAAGAAGAGCCGCGGCTACTCGAAGGGCAACCGGCAGAAGGTGGCCCTGGTGGCCGCGCTGGCCTCCGACGTGGAGCTGCTCATCCTCGACGAGCCGACCTCGGGCCTCGACCCGCTGATGGAGTCGGTCTTCGGCGACTGCGTCGAGGACTTCCGCGCCCGCGGCCGGACCGTGCTGCTCTCGAGCCACATCCTGGCCGAGGTCGAGCGGCTCTGCGACCGGGTGAGCATCATCCGGGCCGGCCGCCGCGTCGAGACCGGCACCCTCAGCCAGCTGCGGCACCTGACCCGGACCTCGATCGCCGCCGACCTGTCCCGGGTGCCCGACGGCCTCGAGAGGGCCGACGGCGTGCACGACCTCGTCGTCGACCGCGAGCCAGATGGTGCGCGGGTGCGGTTCCAGGTCGACAGCGCGCAGCTCGACGGCTCCCTGCGTCACCTGATGGACGCCGGAGTCCGGTCGCTCACGAGCCAGCCGCCGACGCTGGAGGAGCTCTTCCTGCGCCACTACGGCGACCAGGTGGACGCATGACGGGCGTGCTCCTGTGGCGCAACCTGCTGCGCGACAAGTGGATGGTGCTCTGGTGGGCGCTCGGCGTCACCGTCCTCTACTACAGCCAGGCGGTCAGCATCGAGGGTCTCTACGCCGACCAGGCCGAGCTCGACCGCGCGGCCGCCTCCATGGGGTCGAACGCCGCGTTCGTCGCGATGGCCGGACCGGCTCGCGCGCTGAACACCATCGGTGGCCAGGTGACGTGGCAGGCCAGCGCGTTCGGGGCGATCGTCGTCGGCCTGATGAGCATGTTCCTCATCGGTCGGCACACCCGCGCCGAGGAGGAGAGCGGCCGCGACGAGCTGGTGCGCGCAGCCGCCGTCGACCGGCACGCGCCGATGACGGCCGCCGTCCTCACCGCCGTGCTGGCCAACCTGCTCGTCGGCCTGCTCGTCGCGGTCAGCCTGATCTCGTTCCCGCTCGCGGTCGAGGACTCGCTCGCGCTCGGTCTCGGGCTCACCGCCACCGGTTGGGTCTTCACCGGCGTCGCCCTCGTGGCCGCGCAGCTGGCCGCGAGCACGCGGGCGACGTACGGCCTGGTCGGCGCGGTCATCGGCGTCTCGTTCGTGCTCCGGGCCGTCGGCGACGTCGGCAACCCGGCCCTGAGCTGGCTCTCGCCCATCGGGTGGTACCAGGCGATGCACGCCTTCAGCGGCGTGCGCTGGTGGCCGGCGCTCCTGTCGCTCGCCGCGGCGGGTGTGCTGACGACGGTGGGGTACGCCGTCTTCGCCCGGCGCGACTTCGGCGACGGCGTCCTGCCGTCGCGACCGGGCCCGGAGCGGGCATCGGCCGGTTTGCGCAGCGGCCTCGGTCTCGCCTGGCGCCTGCACCGCGGGAGCCTGATCGGCTGGTCGATCGGGCTGGCCGGCATCGGGCTCGCCTACGGCTCGCTGGGCTCCGACGTGGGAGACCTGCTCGGCGACAGCGAGACGACCCGGGAGATGCTCGCCCAGGGAGGCGCCGACCTCGCCGACGGCTTCTACGCGACGGCGATGCTCACCCTTGCGCTGGTGGCCTCGGGCTACACCGTCTCGGCAGCCCTGCGGGCGCGCGGGGAGGAGGACGACGGCCGGGTCGAGATGCTCCTGGCCACCGCGCTGTCGCGAAGGGCCTGGCAGGGCGGGCACCTCGTCGTGACCGGACTCGGCACGCTCGTCGTGCTCCTGGCCGGGGGCCTCGGGCTCGGCATCGGCTACACGCTGGCCACCGGCGACGCGGGCAACCTGGCGGCGTACGCCCTCGGGACGCTGCAGTACGCCCCCGCGACGCTGGTGCTCGGTGGGCTGGCGGCACTCCTCCACGGCCTCTCGCCCCGGTGGGCGAGCCTGGCCTGGGCGGGTCTCGGTCTGAGCGTCGTCGTCGCCTTCTTCGGGCCGCTGCTGGGGCTGCCGGGCTGGCTGCGCGACCTGTCACCGTTCGAGCACCTCGCGCTCGTGCCGGTCGAGACCTTCGCGCCGCTCGCGTTCGCGATGGTCCTCGCCGTCGCCGCGCTCCTGGTGCTGGGCGCGCAAATCACACTCACCCGACGAGACCTGCGCTAGCCTCCGCGCCATGTGGCAGCCCGAGCCGGGATGGCAGCCGCTGCCCGGAGGGCTCGGGCCGACGACGGCAGGCGTCTGGCGCGCCGAGGTCGCCGGGCGTCTCGTCGTGGTCAAGCGGCTCGTACCGGCGCCCGACCTCGCCCACGACGAGCCGGGTCTCGCCGATCCGAGGCACTTCGCCTACTGGCGGCGGGCTGCCGACGTGGCCCTGTCCGGACTCGTCGACGCATCGCCGGGGGTCCACGCGCCACCGACGGCGGTCAGCGAGGACGACGACGGGGTCACGCTGGTGCAGGACTGGGTTCCGGACGACGGGCTGAACGGGCTCTTCGCGGCGGCGTGCCTGGGCCGCTTCGCCGCGGTCGACGTGCGCGGGACGGGCTGGCTGGCCCGGGACCAGCTGCGCGACCGACTGCGACGTACCGAGCGACGCGGCGGCTGGCCGACGCTGTCCCGCACCCCGGTGGCCGACGTGGCCGACCACCTGTGGCGGCACCGGGTGGAGTACCTCGCGGCTCTCGACGAGCTGCCGTCGGTCACCCAGCACGGTGACCCGGGACGGGGAAACCTGCTCGGGGTGGACGGTGACGCGGTGGTGGCCGTCGACTGGGGCACGCTCGGACTTGGCCCTGTGGGCGGGGACCTCGGCTATCTGGCGCTCTCGGCGCGTGAGGAGTTCGAGCCCCTCCTGGAGGCCTACCTGACCGGTCTGCCTGCCGACCTCGCCACCCCCGACCAGGCCCGGCTCGGGGCGCGGGTGGTTGCGGTCTACACCGCCCTGAGCAGAGCCGAGTGGGCGCTGGCCAGGATCGCGCCGGGGGAGGGCGCGCTGGCCGGGAAGTTCACCCACCCCGCTGTCTCGCCCTACCTGCGCGCGCTCCAGAGGCTCTACCCGCAGGTCGAGGCGCTGCTCTGAGGCTCTACAGCGCGCCGGCGGCGAAGGTGTCGCAGGCCTGCAGCGACCCCTGTTCGTAGCCCTTGATGAACCACTCGACCCGCTGCGCCGCCGAGCCGTGCGTCCACGACTCCTCGGTCACCTGTCCCTGCGTCTTCTCCTGGATCCGGTCGTCGCCGACCGCCTCGGCGGCCGCGACGGCCTCCTCGATGTCTTGCCGGGTGAGCTCGAGGAAGAGCGCCTCGCCTCCGGCGTCCTGGGTCTGGGAGGCGGCTCCGGCCCACATGCCGGCGTAGCAGTCGGCCTGGAGCTCGAGGCGTACGGCGTCGCTCGTCGGGCCCTGCTGCGTCCGCACCTGCCCCATCGTCCCCATCAGGTTCTGGAGGTGATGGCCGTACTCGTGGGCCAGCACGTAGGGCTCGACGAACCCGCCGTCGGGTCCGCCCAGCTGCTGCTCGAGCACGCTGTCGAAGAAGGTGGTGTCGAGGTAGATCCTCGAGTCGGCCGGGCAGTAGAACGGCCCCACCTGCGAGGTCGCGGCGCCGCAGCCGGTGTCGACACCACCGGAGAAGGTGATCATTCCCGCGGGCTGGAACTGGGTGTCGGCCTGGCGGGGCAGGTCGTCCGACCAGTAGTCGAACAGGGAGTTCTCGACGGCGATCCGTGCGCAGTCGACGTCGGTCTGGGCATCGGCGCCGGTCTCGCAGTTGGCGTAGCGGTCGGAGTCGCCGGCGACCCGGCTCGTGTCGAACGCCGTGCCCGACGACGTCGGACCGCCGCCGCCGGTGACGTCGAGACCGGCGCACTGCGAGAGCACCACGATGATCAGGATGATGACGAAGCCGGCGATCCCACCGCCGGCCTTGCCGCTCGGGATCGGAAGCCTCATCCCTCCGCCGGACATGCCGCCGCTCCCGCGGCCGGCGTCCCGGACGCGTCCGGTGTCGAGCCGAGCCTTCGGGTTGAACCGCACGTCCGTACACTAGCGCCGCCATGATCACCGCCCACGCCCTGGAGGTCCGCGCGGGAGCGCGGCTGCTCATGGAGGGCGTCACGTTCCGGGTCGCCGCGGGCGACAAGGTGGGACTGGTCGGGCGCAACGGCGCCGGCAAGACGACGCTCACCAAGATCCTGGCGGGTGAGGCGCTGCCGGCCGGGGGCAACGTGTCGGCGACCGGCTCGGTCGGCTACCTGCCCCAGGACCCGCGCACCGGCGACCCCGAGCAGCTCGCCCGCGACCGGATCCTGTCTGCCCGCGGTCTCGGCGACGTGCTCCAGCGGATGCGGACGGCGGAGGTCGAGATGGGCAGCGACGACACCGTCGTCCGGGAGCGGGCGATGAAGCGCTACACCCAGGCCGATGCCGAGCTCCACGCGGGAGGTGGGTACGCCGCCGAGTCGGAGGCCGCCCAGATCGCCCACAGCCTCGGCATCGAGGACCGGATCCTGGGCCAGCCGCTGCGAACCCTGTCGGGTGGGCAGCGGCGTCGGGTGGAGCTGGCCAGGATCCTGTTCAGCGGAGCCGAGACCCTCCTGCTCGACGAGCCGACCAACCACCTCGACGCGGACTCCATCGTCTGGCTCCGGGAGTTCCTCGGCGCCCACAAGGGCGGTCTCGTGGTGATCAGCCACGACACGGCGCTCCTGGAGGCGACGGTCAACCGGGTCCTGCACCTGGACGCCAACCGGGCCGAGATCGACGTCTACAACGTCGGCTGGAAGGCCTACCTCCAGCAACGCGAGACCGACGAGAAGCGTCGGAAGCGCGAACGGCTCAACGCCGAGAACAAGGCCAAGACGCTGACCGACCAGGCCAACAAGATGCGCGCCAAGGCCACCAAGGCGCAGGCCGCCCAGTCGATGCTGAAGCGGGCGGAGAAGCTGATGTCGGGCGTGGAGGCGGAGCGTCGCGGCGACCGGGTGGCCAGGATCAAGTTCCCCTCGCCCGCGCCGTGCGGCAAGACCCCGCTCACCGCCGCGGAGCTGTCGAAGTCCTACGGCTCGCTCGAGGTCTTCACCGACGTCGACCTGGCGATCGACAAGGGCTCGCGCGTCGTCGTGCTCGGTCTCAACGGTGCGGGCAAGACGACCCTGCTGCGCATCCTCGGGGGCGTCGACCGGGCCGACACCGGAGAGGTCACGCCGGGGTACGGGCTCAAGCTCGGCTACTACGCCCAGGAGCACGAGACCCTCGACACCGGTCGCACCGTGCTGGAGAACCTGCACACCGCCGCCCCCCAGCTCACCGACACCGAGGCGCGGTCGGTGCTCGGCTCGTTCCTGTTCTCGGGAGACGACGCGGGCAAGCCGGCCAGCGTGCTGTCCGGCGGCGAGAAGACCCGACTGGCGCTGGCGATCCTCGTCGTCTCGAGCGCCAACGTGCTGCTGCTCGACGAGCCGACGAACAACCTGGACCCCGCCTCCCGCGAGGAGGTGCTCGCCGCCATCCGCACCTACGAGGGCGCGATCGTGCTGGTCACCCACGACGAGGGCGCCGTCCGCGCGCTCGAGCCCGACCGGGTGCTGATCCTGCCCGACGGTGTCGAGGACCTCTGGAACGAGGACTACGCCGACCTCGTGTCGCTGGCCTGAGGCAGGATCGGGAGCATGACTCGCCAACCGCCCGACACCGCCGACCTGAAGCGAGCCGGCCTGACCTACGCCGTCGACGGACCGGTGGCGAGCATCATGCTCAACCGACCCGACGTGCGCAATGCGCAGACGCCGGCCACCTGGCGCACCCTCGCCGCGATCGGGGCGGGGTTGCCCGACGACGTACGGGTCGTGGTGGTGGGTGGCGAGGGCCAGGCCTTCTCCGCCGGCCTGGACCGCCGGATGCTCGAGCCGGGCGGCATCGAGGGTGAGGTGGCCTTCACCGACCTGGCCGGCCTCGACGTCGACGGCTTCTCGGCCGCCGTCGAGGAGTACCAGCAGGGCTTCACCTGGCTGCGCGACCCGCGTCTCATCTCGGTGGCGGCGGTGCAGGGCTACGCGATCGGCGCAGGCTTCCAGCTGGCCCTTGCCTGCGACCTGCGGGTGCTCGCCGACGACGCGCAGCTCAGCATGAGGGAGACCTCGCTCGGGCTGGTCCCGGACCTGACGGGAACAAAGCCGCTGGTCGAGGCGGTTGGGTACTCGAGAGCACTGGAGATCTGTACGACGGGTCGCCTGGTCGGTGCGACGGAGGCCGCTCAGCTGGGGCTGGCCACGGCGGTGGTCCCGCGAGGTGACCTGGAGGCCGCGGTGGCCGATCTGGTGGCGGCGCTGCTCGCGGCCCCGGCAGGGGCCGTGCGGGCGACCAAGGCACTGCTTCTGGGGGCGGTCGACCGTACGCTCGAGGAGCAGCGCGTCGCCGAGCGTGTCGCGCAGCACGGAAGGTTCCGCGAGCTGGCCGGATGAGGTGAGGCCCGCTACACGAGAAGGGAGGTCCTCGATGTCCATGATGGGCGCGGGCGCCTCCTGGCGACACCTCCGGTCCGACCGCAGCGTGGTCAACGAGCGGCTCAAGCGCGAGACACTGCGCCGGGTCGCCCGCTTCGCCCGGCCACATCGCCGGATCATCTCGGTGTTCCTCGCGCTGACCGTCGTCGACGCCTCGCTCGTGGTGGTCAACCCGCTCCTGATCAAGCGCATCGTCGACGACGGCATCCTCAAGGACGACGGCCGGCTGGTGACCCTGCTCGCGCTGGCCATGGCCGGCGTGGCCGTGTTCACCGCTCTGCTGGCCGTCGTCGCGGGCTACCTCTCCTCGCGCATCGGCGAGGGGCTCATCTTCGACCTCCGCACCCAGGTGTTCGCCCGCGTGCAGCGCCAGTCGCTGGCGTTCTTCACGCGCACGCAGACCGGCGCGCTGGTCTCCCGGCTCAACAACGACGTGATCGGCGCGCAGCGCGCGTTCACGTCGGCCCTGTCGAGCACCGTGTCCAACGCGATCGCCGTGGTCGTCGTCGGCATCACGATGTTCGCGCTGAGCTGGCAGGTGACCCTGCTCTGCCTCGGGCTCTTCCCCATCCTGCTGCTCACCTCGCGCTTCGTGAGCAACCGCCTGGCCGGTCTGACCCGCCAGCAGATGGACGGCAACGCCGACATGGGCAACGCCATGACCGAGCGGTTCAACGTCGGCGGCGCGATGCTGCTCAAGCTCTTCGGTCGCCGCCACGAGGAGGACGTGCTGTTCGCCGACAAGGCGGCCGTCGTGCGCGACCTCGGCGTCCGGATCTCCCTGGTGACCCGGATCTTCGCGGCGGCGATGATGCTGGTGCCGGCGCTGGCGACCGCGCTGGTCTTCGGGATCGGTGGTCACCTCGCGATCGACGGGACCCTCACCGTCGGCACCGTGCTCGCGCTCTCGACCCTGCTCCTGCGGTTGATCGGCCCGTTGCAGGGGCTGTCCAACGTACGCATCGACGTGATGACCGCCCTCGTCAGCTTCGAGCGGGTCTTCGAGGTGCTCGACCTGCCCTCGCTGATCGAGGAGAAGCCCGGAGCGGTGGAGATCCCCCACGGGGCCACCAGCCTGGAGTTCGACCGCGTGGCGTTCGCCTACCCCCGCGCCGACGAGGTCAGCCTCGCCTCCCTCGAGACCGTGGCCCGAGCCGAGTCCCGCGACAGCGGCCAGGTGCTCGCCGACGTGTCGTTCCGGGCGGCGCCCGGTGAGATGGTGGCGCTGGTGGGTCCGTCGGGTGCCGGAAAGACGACGGTGACCAACCTGGTGGCCCGGCTCTACGACGTGCACTCCGGAACGGTCCGGGTCGGCGGCCACGACGTACGTGACGTGACCCTTCAGTCGCTCGAGGACGCCGTCGGCTACGTCACCCAGGACGCGCACATGTTCCACGACACCATCCGCGCCAACCTGCTCTACGCCAGGCCCGGCGCCGACGAGGCGGCCGTCTGGGCCGCACTCGAGGCGGCACAGATCGCCCCGCTCGTCCGCGGCCTGCCGGACGGACTCGAGACCGTCGTGGGCGACCGCGGCTACCGGCTCTCCGGCGGCGAGCGGCAGCGCCTCGCCATCGCGCGGCTGCTCCTCAAGGCGCCGGGCATCGTCGTGCTCGACGAGGCCACGGCCCACCTCGACAGCGAATCGGAGGCCGCCGTCCAACGGGCGCTCGACGCGGCCCTCGAGGGCCGCACCTCGCTCGTGATCGCGCACCGGCTCTCGACCGTGCGCAACGCCGACCGCATCCTCGTGCTCGAGGACGGCAGGATCGTCCAGCAGGGCGCCCACGCCGAGCTGATGGCGTCCGGGGGCCTCTACGCCGACCTCTACCGCACGCAGTTCCTGCCCGCTGCCGTCTGAGCGGAGTAGGTTCGCCGCCATGGATCTGGGACTCAGCGACCGCGTCTACCTGGTCACCGGCGGAGGTCGCGGGCTCGGCCGCGCGACCGCCCAGGTGCTCGTCGACGAGGGCGCCCGCGTCGTGGTGTCGGGCCGCTCGGAGGCCGCGCTCGAGCAGGCCCTCATCGACCTCGGTGAGAACGCCGTCAGCGTGGTGGCCGACAACGCAGACCCGGAGACGCCCGGCCGCTTGCTGCATGCCGCCCGTGAGCGTTGGGGACGCGTGGACGGCGCCCTCATCAGCGTCGGCGGGCCGCCGACGGGCCGGGTCATCGACGTGACCGACGCGCAGTGGTCGGCGGCGTTCGACTCGGTGTTCCTGGGCGCGGTGCGGCTCTGCCGCGAGGTGGCCGAGGCCCTCGAGCCGGGCGGTTCGCTCGCGCTCGTGCTCTCGTCGAGCGTGAAGACGCCGATCGCTGGGCTGGCCGTCTCCAACGGGCTCCGGCCGGGACTCGCGATGGCGGCGAAGGCCCTGGCTGACGAGCTCGGGCCGGTCGGGATCCGGGTCAACGGGCTGCTGCCCGGGCGGGTCGGCACCGACCGGGTCGCGGAGCTCGACGAGGCGACCGGTGACGCCGAGGCCGCGAAGGCCGCCTCGCTCAAGCAGATCCCGCTCGGGCGCTACGGCGAGCCGGAGGAGTTCGGTCGCGCCGCGGCGTTCCTGCTCTCACCCGCTGCGTCGTTCCTGACCGGCGTGATGCTGCCCGTCGACGGCGGGATGCTCCGGTCGCTCTGAGAGCGACCGGCTTTGCGCCACTCGTCGTACGCCAGGTAGAGGAAGCCGCCGACCGCCAGGACGCCGAAGAACCACCACTGCAGGCCGTAGAAGAAGTGCGGCCCCTCGCCGAGGTCGGGGAGCGGCGCCGGCTCCAGCGGCTCGGCGGCCGGCGGATCCTCGGACCGCAGGTCGACGAACCCGCCGTAGACCTCGCGGCCGAGCGCGGGACCGATCTCCGCGCTGCTGATCGCCCGCGTCGAGCGGTCGTCGACCGCCGTGCTGTCGCCGGTGGCGTCGCGCCGCACGTAGCCCTCGACGGTCACCTCGCCCGCGGGTGGCGGGGGGACGTCGACCTCGCTGAGCCCCCGGTTGTCGGTGCGCATCCAGCCGCGGTCGACGAGCAGAGCGGTGCCGTTGGCGGTGACGAGCGGGACGACCACGTCGATGCCCGCGATGCCGTCGCGGGTGCGGTAGCGCACGATCACGGTGTCGTCGGCGGCGTACGTGCCGGTGGCCGTCACCAGGCGCCACTCGTCGTGCTCGGCAGCCGGTCGTCCCGCCGTCAGCACCTCCGCGACAGGGGCCGCGGAGGAGCCTTCGTTGCGCTCCACGATCGCGTTGTGCTCGCGACGATCGTCGAGGCGACTGAACTGCCACTGACCCAGGACCCACGCGAGGTAGGTCAGGCCGAGCACGACCAGCAGGAGCAGCACCCACCGCCGGCTGGCCAGGAACCGCAGCGACGACACCCCGGAAGGGTAGTCCGGGAACGCTCGCCGACTGCGGCCCCAGCCCCCAGGCGCCTAGACTCGCCATGTGACCATCCAAGGTGAGCGACGAGCGCTCGCGGACCGCTTCGGCCGGGTGGCGACCGACCTCCGCGTCTCCCTCACCGACCGCTGCAACCTGCGCTGCTCCTACTGCATGCCGGCCGAGGGTCTGGACTGGCTGCCGAACGACGACGTGCTCACCGATGACGAGGTCGTGCGCCTGATCGACATCGGGGTGCGGCTGCTCGGTGTCCGCGAGGTGCGCTTCACCGGCGGTGAGCCGCTCGTACGCCGCGGCCTGGTCGACATCGTCGGCCGGACGAAGGCGATCGACGCGTCTGTCGAGGTCTCGCTGACGACCAACGCGCTCGGCCTCTCGCGGCAGGCGGCCGCGCTGGCCGCGGCAGGACTCGACCGGGTCAACGTCAGCCTCGACACGCTGCGGGCGGACACCTTCGAGACCATCACGCGGCGCAACCGCTACCACGACGTGATCGAGGGGCTGGAGGCCGCTCAGGCCGCGGGCCTGACGCCGGTGAAGGTCAACGCGGTGCTGCTGCGTGGCGTCAACGACCACGAGGCGCCCGAGCTGCTCCGGTGGGCGGTCGAGCACGGCTACGACCTGCGCTTCATCGAGCAGATGCCGCTCGACGCCCAGCACGGCTGGAACCGCGAGGAGATGGTGACGGCCGACGAGATCTTCGCCGCGCTCGACGCGGAGTTTGCGCTGACCCCCCACGGAGAGCCTCGGGGGAGCGCCCCGGCCGAGCTGTTCCTCGTCGACGGGGGACCGGCGACCGTCGGGGTGATCGCGTCGGTGACCCGCCCCTTCTGCGGCGACTGCGACCGCGTGCGCCTGACCGCCGACGGGCAGGTGCGCAACTGCCTGTTCGCCAGGGAGGAGTCGGATCTGCGGGGTGCGCTGCGGGCCGGGGCGACCGACGACGAGATCGCCGATCGCTGGGTCGTGGCGATGGCCGGCAAACGGGCCGGCCACGGCATCGACGACCCGACGTTCCTGCAGCCCGACCGGCCGATGTCGGCCATCGGCGGCTGAGCCCGAGCCGACCTGACGCATGCGACCTGTCGAAGCTCGAGGAAGGTGCCGGACGACTACGGGGGGATCGCCGTCCGGCACCAGCGGACGAGTTCTCACGGGGGAGGGAGAACTCGTTCCGTTTCGATGGTAAAACGGGCCACCTCGCGGGCGCCAATCCGGGGTGGGCGGGGCGCTCAGGGCGTGTCGCGGGCCTCGTCGGCGCCGGGGAGCAGCTCTGGCCGAGGATCCGGTCGGCCGGGGTCGTCGAGGAGGTAGCCGTCGTCGCGGCGGCCCTCGGTGTTGGCGAAGACGACCGAGACGTAGGGGAGCAGCACCGCAGCGGCCACCAGCACCCAGCGCAGCACGCCGTCGGCGACCACGGCGCCGACGAAGCACACGGTGCGGATGCCCATCGAGATCAGGTAGCGGCGCTGCCGCCCGCGGAGCTCCTCGGCGCGGCTGAGCGGAACGGTGGTGACCCGTACCGGGTCGTCCGAGCGCCGATCGGCCATCCGTCCACTCTACGTCGGACCTCGCAGGCGACCCGCGAGGTCCACGACCCTTCTAGGGTGGCCTCATGAGCAACCGCACCTATCGCGTCACCGAGATCGTCGGCACCTCGCCCGACGGCATCGACCACGCCATTCGCAACGGCATCGAGCGGGCCGGCAGGACGCTGCGGCACATCGACTGGTTCGAGGTCACCCAGATCCGCGGCCAGGCCAAGGACGGTGTCGTGGAGCACTTCCAGGTCGGGATGAAGGTCGGCTTCCGGCTGGAGGACGACGGCCCGATCGACTAGGAAGACAGCGGTCCGTAACCCGGGCATCTGTCCGATGTGTCCCAGGTCACATCGGGATGACCTCCCCGGTTCCGGGGCGGCTCCGCCTGGTGGGGCTCTTTTGTGGCTACCTCCCGGTAGGCACTAGCGTCGGGACGCGTGAGCGAACCACGTTCAGTCCTGGTCACCGGCGGCAACCGCGGCATCGGCCGCGCCATCGCCGAGGCCTTCCTCGCCCAGGGCGACAAGGTCGCCGTCACCACCCGCAACGGGGGCGCGCCCGAGGGTGCGCTCGACGTGCGGTGCGACGTCACCGACCCCGAGCAGGTGGACGCGGCGTACGCCGAGATCGAGGCCGCGCACGGCCCGGTCGAGGTGCTGGTGGCCAATGCGGGCATCACCAAGGACACGCTGCTGCTGCGGATGTCGGAGGAGGACTGGTCCTCGGTCATCGAGACCAACCTGACCGGCTCCTTCCGGCTCGCCAAGCGCGCGTCGAAGGGGATGCTGCGGCTCAAGCGCGGCCGGATCGTCTTCATCTCCTCGGTGGTGGGGCTGCTGGGCTCGGGCGGGCAGGTCAACTACGCGGCGTCGAAGGCCGGCCTCGTCGGCATGGCCCGCTCGATCGCCCGCGAGCTCGGCTCGCGCGGCATCACCGCGAACGTCGTGGCGCCCGGTTTCGTCGAGACCGACATGACCGGCGTGCTGACCGACGCGCAGAAGGACGCGATCAAGGCGCAGGTGCCGTTGGGGCGCTACGCGTCGACCGACGAGGTCGCGTCGGTGGTCACCTGGCTGGCCTCCGACGGCGCGGCATACGTGACCGGGGCAGTGATCCCGGTCGACGGCGGACTAGGAATGGGGCACTGAGCATGGGCGGCATCCTCGAGGGCAAGCGGATCCTGGTCGCAGGCGTGACCATGGACTCCTCCATCGGCTTCGCGACCGCGAAGGTGGCGCAGGAGCAGGGCGCGACCGTGCTGATCACCAACTTCGGCCGGGCGCTCGGCATCACCAAGCGCATCGCGAAGCGCCTGCCGACCGAGCCTCCGGTGCTCGAGCTCGACGTCACCGACGAAGACCACCTCGCGCGGCTTCCCGAGCTGGTCCGTGAGCACGTCGACGGCCTTGACGGCGTGGTCCACTCGATCGCCTACGGCAACCCCGAGACCCTGCTGGGCGGCAAGTTCCTCGAGGGGCCGTGGGCCGACGTGGCGCAGGCCGTCCAGGTGTCGGCGTACTCCCTGAAGGCGCTGACCGTGGCGGCCCGCCCGCTGATGTCGCGGGGCTCGTCGGTGGTCGGGTTGACCTTCGACGCGACGGTGGCGTGGCCGGCGTACGACTGGATGGGTGTCGCGAAGGCCGGGCTGGAGTCCACCTCGCGCTATCTGGCCCGTGACCTCGGCCCTGAGGGCATCCGGGTCAACCTCGTGAGCGCGGGCCCGCTGCGGACCCTGGCCGCCAAGGCGATCCCCGGCTTCGGCGACCTCGAGGAGATGTGGGGCACTCGCGCGCCGCTCGGCTGGGACAACGCCGACCAGGAGCCGACCGCCAAGGCGGTCTGCGCCCTGCTGTCGGACTTCTTCCCCGCCACCACCGGCGAGATCGTGCACGTCGACGGCGGTTTCCACGCGATGGGGGCCTAGGCCCGCATCGGGCCGCCACCGCGGCCGTACGACGCCGCGACCACCTCGGCAACCACGGACAGGGCGATCTCGCCGGCGGCCTTGCCGCCGATGTCGAGGCCGGCCGGCACGCGCAGCTTCTCCAGTCCCGCTGCGCCCTCGTCGGTGAGCTCGGCGACCAGGCTGGCGGAGCGGCGCCGGCTCGCCATCATCGCGACGTACGTCGCCGGGGAGCCCAGCGCCAGGCGCAGGACTGCGGGGGCATCGGGAGCGTCGTGGTCGCACAGCACCACCGCGTCGCCGTCGCGCAGCCCGAGTGCCTCGACGGCGGCCAGGCCACGACCGTTCTCGTCCTCGTCGACGACGATCACGTCGCGACCGGCCGTCGAGGCGATCACGCCGATCGCCTCCGCGATCGGGTTGCGGGTGAGGACGACGACCCGGCCCGGGGTCCCGTCGTCGGGCCGGTCCCGCCAGGGCTGCTCGCGCGGCGTGCTCATGCCCCCACCCTGGCATGTCATGGACGTGTCGGCGGGGCGACCGCGCTTCGGTAGCGTGCCGGGGTGACCTCCCTCGTCGAGCTGCGCGTCCTGGAGGGCCCGAACCTCTACTTCCCCCGCGCCGCGATCAAGCTGACCGTCGACGTCAGCGGCCTGGCCGCGGTGTCCACGGAGTCCGCCCGCCGCTTCGCCGGGCGCATCGGTCTGCGCAACGCGCGTCCAGGGGAGCCCGAGACGGGCTTCCGGCAGCGGTTCACCGCGCGGGCGCTGGCGCGGCTGGTCCGGGCCATCGCGTCGGAGAGCGGCACGTCGAGACTGGCGGTGCGGGTGCGTCCGACCAGTGACCCGCACCAGATCGTGGTCGCCTTCCCCTGGCGGCACCGCGGTCGGGCCCAGGCGCTTGGCCGCGCGGTCGCGGAGGTGCTGGACGCGGTGCCCGGCTCGGACATCGAGGCGGCAGTCAGCCACGCCGCCGCCGCGGTCAGCACGGCCGATCCCGGGCCCGGCCCGACCACCATCACGCCGAAGATCCCGGTGGTCGCCGTCACGGGCACCAACGGCAAGACCACGACGAGCCGGATGATCGCCCACATCGCCCGCACCAGCGGGCTGCTGGTGGGATGGTCCAACACCGACGGCATCTACGTCGACGGCGAGCTGGTGGAGGCCGGTGACTACTCGGGACCCAGCGGAGCCGGGCGGGTGCTGGCCCACCCTCAGGTCCGGCTGGCCGTGACCGAGACGGCCAGGGGCGGCATCCTCCTGAAGGGGATCGGCCTGACCCGCAACGACGTGTCCGTCGTGACCAACGTGACCGCCGACCACCTGGGGCTGCACGGCATCGACACCGTCGACCAGCTGGCCGAGGTCAAGGGCGTCGTCCCGCACATCACCCGCAAGGGCGGCTGGGCGGTGCTCAACGCCGACGACCCGCGGGTCTACGCGATGCGGACGACGACCAAGGCGCAGCCGTGGGTCTTCTCCCGCGATCCCGACTCGCCGGCGATCCGCGAGATCCTCTCCCATGGCGGTGGGCGGGCCACCACCGTGATCGACGGCTGGGTCTCGGTGCTGCGACCCGACGCCGACGCCGACCCGCTCGTGGAGCTCGTCGACGTCCCGATGACCCTGGCCGGGCTGTCGCGCTTCAACGTCGAGAACACGCTGGCCGCCGCGTCCGCCGCGCTCGCCATCGGGCTGTCACGCGAAGCCGTCGTCGAGGGCCTGCGCACCTTCCGCCCCGATGCCGAGCACAACCCCGGGCGGATGAACTTCTTCTCCCTGCCCGGAGACTTCTCGGTCGTCATGGACCTCGCCCACAACGAGGCCGGTCTCGAGGCGATGCTCGAGATCATGAACGGAGTCCGCCGGCCCGGGCTCGCGGCTGCTGCTCGGCCTCGGCGCGGTCGGCGATCGCCAGGACGAGCTGATCGACATGCTCGGCGAGATCGGCGCCATGGGCAGTGACGTGGTGGCCATCGGCCACAAGCAGAACTATCTGCGCGGACGGACGATGGACGAGCTGGACGGGTTGCTGCGCGCCGGTGCCGAGCGCGTGGGGGTCACCGACATCACGTCCTACCCCACCGAGGTCGCGTGCCTGGCCGCCCTGGTCGAGCAGGCCCGGCCGGGCGACGTGGTGGGCCTGATGTGCCATGCGGAGCGCGAGGAGTGCTACGCGTGGATCGCCGAGCACGGAGGCTCCGCCGACACGCCCGAGACGCTTTCGGTCAAGGTGCGCGCGGCGGCCGGATGAGCAGCGCGGCACCTGCCGCGGCGGTGGTGCTCGCCGACCGCGTCGAGCGGTCGGGAGCGCCGGCGACGGGGATCTACCAGATCGGCTCGGTCACGAAGGTCTTCACCGGCCTGCTGCTCGCTCGAGAGGTCGTCGACGGAGCGCTGTCGCTCGACCAGCCGGTTTCCGATCTCCTTCCCGAGCT
The DNA here is from genome assembly GCA_963723195.1 of uncultured Actinomycetota bacterium. Lineage (GTDB taxonomy): Bacteria > Actinomycetota > Actinomycetes > Propionibacteriales > Nocardioidaceae > Nocardioides. The sequence continues at coordinate 274,941 of CAVRPU010000014.1, read as the reverse complement.
CGCCTCCGTGCCCGCCGGCTCGGCCACGCTCGTCTCTCTGGCGTCGCACACCAGCGGCCTGCCCCGGCTGCCGCCCGGCCTGTGGCGCAAAGCGCTCGGCAGGGGCCGGCGCGACCCGTACGCCGACATCGACGGGCCCGCGCTGGTCGCCGCTCTGCGTGAGGTGCGACTGCGGGGCGGGGGCGGCCGGGCGGCGTACTCCAACCTCGGCTACGGGCTGCTCGGGCATGCCCTCGCGACGCATCGCGCGACGACGTACGACGCCGCGGTCCGCGACCGCATCACCGGTCCGCTCGGGATGTCCGACACCGGGTGCGTGCCGGCTGATCCCGCGCGCGTGGTCGTCGGCACGACCCGGCGCGGTAAGCCGCAGCGGGTGGCGTGGACGTTCGACGCGCTCGCCGGCGCGGGCGCCCTCTGGTCCACCGTCGACGACCTGGTGGTCTTCCTGCAGGCGCAGCTGGAGCCGCCCGAGGGGCCGCTCGGCGAGGCGATGCTGCTCTCGCACCGGCCACTGACCGGTGGGCGCATCGAGATGGCGCTGGCATGGGTGCGCCTCTCAGGACGCAACGGCGCCCTGCTGTGGCACAACGGCGGCACGGCGGGCTACCGCAGCTTCGTGGGCGTCGACCACGGGCGGCGCCGAGCCGTCGTCGTGCTGGGCTCGTCGGACCGCAGCGTCGACCGACGCGGGATGGAGCTGGCCCGCGGCAGTCAGTGACCCGCCGGCCGCGCGTCGTCGTCCTCGGCCTCGAAGTCCTCGGGCACGACCACGGGTCGCAGGCGGGCCCAGGCGATCATGATGATGCCGAAGACGACCAGCGCCAGCCCGGCCCAGAGGTTGGCGTTGACGTCGCCGGTCTTGTCGCCCTCGGTGTCGCCGAAGAGTCCCATCAGGGTCAGGATGACGCCGTAGGTGCCCATCAGGGCGCCGATGATGTTGCGGATGTCGTAGATGCCCGCGGTGTGCCCGCGCCGGCCGGACCTTGGTGGTGGCCTCGTGCTCGCTCATCTCGCCCTCCTCCTCAGAAGATGATGTTCAAGACGGTGACCATGGCCAGGGACACGCAGGCCAGAGGCACGGTGCGGCGGTACCACGGGTAAGTGTGCTCCTTCGGGTCGGTGCGCTTCTCCTTCGGCGTCACCGAGTAGACGAGGCCGACCAGCTCCTCGTCGGCCTTCGGCTTGGTCGCCAGCGAGACTGCGACGCTCAGGGTGATGTCGACCACGAAGGCGACGGAGGCCGCGAGGAACGCCGCGCCCTGCCCGCCGATCGGGATCACCCCGGTGCTCAAGCTGCCGAAGGCGTCCTCGGTCAGGATCGCGACGGTCACGGCGGAGAGGGTGCCGGCCACCAGGCCGACCCAGCCCGCGGTGGCGGTCATCCGCTTCCAGAACATGCCCAGGATGAACGTCGCGAACAGCGGCGCGTTGAAGAAGCCGAACAGCGTCTGCAGGTAGTCCATGATGTTGGAGAACTGGCTGGCGAACGTCGCGGTCAGGATGGCGATGCCGGCGGCGGCCACCGTCGCGACGCGCCCGATGCGCAGGTAGTAGTCGTCGTCACGGTCCTTGACGAGGTAGGTCTGCCACAGGTCGTAGGAGAAGACCGTGTTGAACGCCGAGATGTTGGCCGCCATGCCGGCCATGAACGCCGCCAGCAGACCCGTGATCGCCAGGCCGAGCAGACCGTTGGGCAGCACGTCACGCATGAGGTAGAGCAACGTGTCGTTGTAGGTGACGGCGTCGCCCGAGGTGCCGCCGGTCGGAGTGCCGCCTGCCTTGAGGTCGACGACCTCGGCCACCAGCACCGCGCCGATCATGCCGGGCAGGATCGTGATGAACGGGACGAACATCTTCGGGAACGAGCCGATGATCGGTGTCTTGCGGGCCGAGGCCATCGAGTCGGACGCCATCGCCCGCTGGACCTCGACGAAGTTGGTCGTCCAGTAGCCGAAGGACAGCACGAAGCCGAGGCCGAAGACGATGCCGATCACCGACATCAACGGCGACTCGATCCCCGAGAGGGCCTGGCCGGGCCAGGAGTTCAGCTGCTGCTCGGCCGGCGGTCCGGCGCCGCCAGCGGCGGCCTCCTCGATGCTCGAGGTGAGGCCGTCCCACCAGCCGATCTTGTGCAGGCCGATGAGGGTGAGTGGGAGCAGGCCCGCGACGATCACGAAGAACTGCAGCACCTCGTTGTAGATCGCCGCCGAGAGGCCGCCGAGGGTGATGTAGGACAGCACGATGACGGCGGCGACGATGAGCGAGACCCACAGTGACCAGCCGAGCATCGCGCGCAGGATCGTGCCGAGCAGGTAGAGGTTCACGCCCGCGATCAGCAGCTGCGCGACCGCGAACGAGATCGAGTTGACCAGGTGTGCGCCCGGGCCGAACCGGCGCAGCATGAACTCCGGGACCGACCGCACCTTGGAGCCGTAGTAGAACGGCATCATCACGACGCCGAGGAACAGCATCGCGGGCACGGCACCGACCCAGAAGTAGTGCACCGTCGGGATGCCGAACTCCGCACCCGAGGCCGACATGCCCATGATCTCGACGGCGCCGAGGTTGGCGGAGATGAACGCCAGACCGGTCACCCACGCCGGCAGCGACCTGCCGGAGAGGAAGAAGTCCAGCGAGTCCGAGACCTGGCTGCGGGCGACGAAGCCGATACCGAGCACGACCAGGAAGTAGAGGAACAGGATGAGGTAGTCGATGAACTTCGCGTCGATGATCGTCGCCCACGCACTGACCAGCTGGGGGTGGCTCGACTGAGAGCTGATCACTTGAAGAATGTGCACGAACGGCTCCTCCCGACAGATGACCGTCCGCCAACTTAGCGCGGCGGTGCCGTCGGGTCGCCTCCCCCTAAAGGGTGTCGCTCGGCGCGGGTGTGTAGTCGGGATCGGCGGCCGGAGCGTCGGCGCTGGCCCCGGCTCCCGCCTGGGCGAAGCTCGACCAGGTCTCCAGCTCGGTCATCACCGCGGGATGCTTGTCCACGCAGAGCACCACGAGGTCGCCCGCGTTGGCGCGCGCCATCGCGTGGCGTACGGCCTCGATCTCGTCGAGGATCAGCTCCACCTGACGGCAGCGCGCGCCGTTGGCCATGGCGGCGCGGACGCCCTCCTCGACCAGAGCGGCGGTCTCTCCGCGTTCCCGGCGTCGCAGGGCGGCGTCCTCGCGCACCACGACCACGTCGAAGTGTCCCGCGGCCACCTCGCCGAGCTCGCGCATGTCCTCGTCGCGCCGGTCGCCGGCCGTCGCGATGACGCCGATGCGAGACGGCTTGCCGAGCTCGTGGGTCGAGGTCAGGGTCTCGCCGACCCGGTCGACGAAGTCGCCGAGGGCGCGCATGCCGGGCGCGTTGTGGCAGTAGTCGACGATCACGTGGATGCCGTTGACCTCGACCTCGTTCAGGCGACCGGGGGAGAGGTAGTAGTTGGTGGAGAACGTGCGCAGGCCCTGCCGGATGTCGTGGAGCGGCGCGCCCGCGGCGAACGCCGCCGCCGCGGCGGCGAGGGTGTTCTGCACGTTCATCCGGGCGCGGCCGGCGAAGGTGGCCGGGAGCAGGTGGGTCCAGGCGAGCTGCATCTCGCGGGGTCCGTGCTTCACCACGATCATCTCGCCGCGTTCGCTGGCGTTGAGCACCAGCGCCTTGCCGCCGCGTCGGCAGTGCGCGTCGATCATGTCGCGAACCTCGGTGCCGGGCTCGGCCATCGAGAACCACACGACCTGGCCCGAGCAGCGGCGGCGCATCTCACGCACCAGCGTGTCGTCGGCGTTGAGCACGGCGTGACCGTCGCGCGGCACGGCTTCGACCACGACGGCCTTGACGTCGGCGAGCTGCTCGACGGTGTCGATGCCGCGCAGCCCGAGGTGGTCGGGCTGGACGTTGAGGACGACGGCCACGTCGTTGCGCTCGTAGCCGAGACCCTCGCGCAGGATGCCGCCGCGGGCGACCTCGAAGACCGCGAAGTCGACGCGCGGGTTCTGCAGCACCATCCGGGCCGAGCGCGGGCCCGACGCGTCGGCCCGGATGAGGAGCCGCTCGTCGATCACGACGCCGTCGGTGCTGGTCATGCCGACCTTGCGACCGAGCCCCTTGAAGATGTGGGAGATCATCCGGCTCGTCGTGGTCTTGCCGTTGGTCCCGGTGACCGCGACGATCGGGATCCGTGAGGTGGCCCCGGGCGGGAAGAGCATGTCGACGACCGGCTTGGCGATGAACTGCGGGTCGCCGATCGTCGGGTGCGTGTGCATCCGGAACCCGGGTGCGGCGTTGACCTCGCAGATGGCGCCGCCCGTCTCGCGCACCGGCTCGGTGATGTCGGGGCAGATGAAGTCGATGCCGGCGATGTCGAGGCCGACCATCCGAGCCGCCTCCTCGGCGATCTCGACGTTCTCCGGGTGCGCCTCGAACGTGCGGTCGATCGAGATGCCGCCGGTCGACATGTTGCCGGTGAGCGTCAGCCTGACCATCTCGCCGGTGTCGGGGACGGAGTCGAGGCTGTGTCCCTGGGACGCGAGCAGCTCGTCCGCGGCCTTGTCGACCTTGATCCGGGTCAGCACCTTCTCGTGGCCGACGCCGCGGCGCGGGTCGGCGTTGGTCAGGTCGACCAGCTGCTGGACCGTGGAGGTGCCGTCGCCGACGACGTGGGCCGGCACGCGCTCGGCGACCGCGGCGAGCCGCCCGTCGATGATCAGGCAGCGGTAGTCCTTGCCCGTCACGAACGACTCGACGATGACCGTGCCGCGTCGGGACTGGTCCTCCGCGATCGAGAAGGCCTCGCGAACGGCCTCGTCGTCTCGCAGATCCAGGCAGACGCCGCGGCCGTGGTTGCCGTCGAGTGGCTTGACCACGACGGGGAAGCCGATCCGCCTTGCCGCGCTGACGGCCTGGTCGACGGTGCGTACGGACTCCTGCTTGGGCACCGGCAGCCCGGCGGCACCCAGCAGCCGGGTGGTGAGGTCCTTGTCGGAGGCGACGTCGACGGCGATGGCCGAGGTCGCCGACGTCATGGTCGCGCGGATCCGCTTGGCGTGGACGCCCTGGCCGAGCTGCACGAGGGAGTACTGGTTGAGCCGGATCCACGGGATGTCCCGCGAGACCGCCTCGTCGACGATGGCCTGCGTGGACGGGCCGAAGGCGGTCCGCTCGGCACGCTTGATGAAGCTCTCGAGCTCGTCGTCCCAGTCGAGCTCGGGGTCGGCCTCGACCAGGTGGTTGACCAGGCGAACGGCGAGCTTGGCGGCGGCCAGGGCGACGTTCTCGTCGACGTACCCGAACACGACGTTGTAGCGACCCTTCTCGCCCTTGACCTGCCGGGTCTTGCCGCGACGGATGTCGTGACCGACGACCTGCTGCAGCGCCAGCGCGGTGTGCTCGGCCACGTGGCCGAGCCAGGTGCCCTCGTTGAGCCGCTCGACGAAGCCGCCGCGACGCCCGCGCGAGCACGAGTGCTCGCGCAGGCCCGGGAGCATCTGGAGGAGGTTGTCGGTGAAGCCCGGCAGCGTGTTGGAAGGGTGCTCCTCCAACGATCCCAGGTCCACGACCAGGTGGATGGCCTTCTCGTAGGACCAGACGTTCGCGCCTCGATAGACGCGGGTCTCGACGATGGCGAGGTCGGGGGAAGGGGTCATGCGGTGGGTTCTCCGTCCTGGGGCGGGGGCGGCGGGTCCGAGTGGGCACGACGGGTACGGGCGAGTCGTCGGCGCAGGGCGGTCGGGGACTTGTCGCCGGCGGCGATGTCGCGGGCGAGGTGGCGCAGATCGCGCTGGGCCTCGAGGACCTCCTGCGCGTCCTCGGGGTCGACGTGCTCCTCGGGCCTGATGAGCGTGCGCGCGGTCAGGTCGAACTGCGCCCCGGCCGGCAGCATGTGCAGCACCACGCCGCTCGCGAGGAGCGGGCTCGATCGCTTGGCCTCGTAGGCGTTGGTGGTCATCCTGGCCGGGTCGAAGATCGTGACCGCTCCGCGGCCGAGAACCGTGAGGACCTCACGGTCGCCATGGCTCGTCACCATCGCGCAGGTGTCCTCGTCGACGCCGATGCCGAGCAGCTGCGGTGACTGGGAGACGATCATCAGCAGGCGCCCGTAGCGGTTGCGCTGGTCGAAGTGCTGGTCGATCACGGCCGACCTGACCAGACCCAGCCCGGCCGCGACCTGGGTCATCCGCTGCTTGGCCGTCGCGCCTCCTGTGCCGAAGGCCACCATGTGCGAGGACTGGATGCTCGCTCCCGCCGACGTCCCCGCCACGACCGCGCCCCGGTCACGGGCCGCGACGATCGCGTCGCCGAGCGGCGTACCGCAGACGATCGACGACAGCTTGAGCTGGTTGCCCCCCGTCATGAACACGCCGGTCGCCTTGCCGAGGGCCTCCACGAGCCCCGGGTCGTGAGCGTCGTCGCGAGACTCGGGTCGCACCGGGACCACCTCGGCGGCGCCGAGCTTGCGGAACAACGCGTCGTAGACGTCGACGACCTCGTCGCCGAGCGAGGAGGCGGTGGGGATCAGCGCGATGCGGGCCTCCGGACCACCGCTGGCGGCCACGAACCGGGTGAGGATCGTGCGCCGCCGCAGCTTGTCCTCGGCGCCGCCGATGATCATGAGCGGGCCCTTGCTGTTCTCCCTGCCGGACCCCGACCCGCCCTCAGGGCCGGACGCGGCAGGCTCGGGCAACTGCATGACAGGCAGGCTAGCGGCTGGGACAGTAGGCCCGTGCAGCAGTCTTTGGGGGGCCCTGCGGGCCGTCGGCTCGCCCTCGTGCGTCATGCCAAGGCGGAGGGCTACGACAAGCCCGACTTCGAGCGTTCGCTCGCCGACCGCGGCGTGCGCGACAGCGAGGCCGCCGGGCAGTGGTTCACCGAGCTCGGACTGGCACCCGACGGTGCCCTCATCTCGGCGGCGGTCCGGACCCGTGAGACCTGGTCCGGCATCGCGGCCGCCGCCGACTGGTCGGTCACGCCGACGTACAGCGAGCCCCTGTACGAGGCCGGCCCCGAGTCGGCGCTCGACCTGATCCGGACCACCGCGGCGTCCGTGTCGTGCCTGGTGGTCATCGGCCACAACCCGACGATCGCGTACCTCGCCTCCGTGCTCGACGACGGGACCAGCGACCTGTCCAACGAGATGGCCATGGGCTACCCGACCTCCGCCGTGGCCGTCTTCGACCTCGCCGGCGAGTGGGCAGACCTCGACCAGGGAGCCTGCACGCTCGTCGCCTTCCACGTCCCACGCGGCTGAGCGCGTCGGACCCCCGGATCGCCTCAGAGCGGCGGTGCGGGAGTGGTGAAGCCGGCCTCGGCGTCGGCGTCCTCGATCTCCTCGCGGGAGATGCCGAGCAGGTAGAGGATCGCGTCGAGATACGGGACGTTGACCGTGGTGTCGGCCGACTCCTGCACGATGGGCTTGGCGTTGTAGGCGATCCCCAAGCCCGCGGCGTTGAGCATGTCGAGGTCGTTCGCGCCGTCGCCGATCGCGATGACCGCCGCCTCGGGGACGCCGACCTCGGCCGCGAAGAAGCGCAGGGCCTCGGCCTTGCCGGCGCGGTCGATGACGGGCCCGACGAGGCGGCCGGTGAGGCGTCCGTCGAGGATCTCGAGCTCGTTGGCGCGGGCGTAGTGGATCCCGAGGTCCTGTGCCAGCCGGTCGGTGACGTGCGTGAAGCCGCCGGACACCAGGGCGAAGCGGTAGCCGAGCCGCCGCAGCGTGCGCACCAGGGTGCGGGCCCCCGGCGCCACCACGATCTCGTCGTACACCTTGTCCAGCGCCCCCACGTCGAGGCCCTCGAGCAGCGCCACGCGGGCGCGCAGGGACGCCTCGAAGTCGAGCTCGCCGTGCATCGCCTCCGCCGTGATGCGCGCGACCTCCGGCTCGACGCCGGCGTGCGCGGCCAGCATCTCGATCACCTCGCCCTGGATGAGCGTCGAGTCGACGTCGAGGACGACGAGTCGCATCGCGCGACGCAGCAGGTTGGCCGGCTGGACGGCGATGTCGACACCCTGACGCGCGGCCTCGACCGACAGGGCGCTGCGCAGCCGGTCGGTGTCGGAGCCCGAGACGTGCAGCTCGATGGCGGTGACGGGGTAGCGCGCCATCCGCTCGATCCGGTCGATGTTGGCGCCGGCGTCGGCGATCCGGCCGGCCACCGCGGCGAACGCCGTCGCCTTGAGCGGGCTGCCGATGACCGTCACGTGGGAGCGTCCGTCCTGCCGCGAGCGGTTGTCTCCCGAGCCGCGGTCCACCTCGACGATCATCTGGAGGTCGTGGGCCGTGCGCTCGACTGCGTCGCGCAGCTTCTTCCAGTCGCGCGGCGCGGTGACCAGGACGCCCAGCACGAGCCGCCGCCGCAGCACGATCTGCTCGATGTCGAGCACCTCGACACCGCCGCGAGCGAGGGTCTGGAAGACCGCCGAGGTGACCCCGGGACGATCCTTGCCGGTCAGGGTGATCAGCAGGGTCCGGGGTGCCTCGTCCGCGTCGGAGGTCCTCGGATCGGGCGGGGTCGTCATGACGCTCCGAGGCTAGCGCCGCTGTCGGTGGGGGGCGTTAGCGTCCACGACATGACCAGCAACCACCACACGATCCAATACCTCGAGCTCGGCGTCGGCAGTGCCGACGGGGTCGCCGAGGCGAAAGCCTTCTACGGCGGGCTCTTCGGCTGGGAGTTCAACGACTACGGCCCCGACTACGCCGGCATCAAGGATCCGCACGGCGACGGCGAGGTCGGCGGGCTCAACGGTGGCCGTCCCGGCGGCAGGGGCGGCTGCCTCATCCTGCTCGAGTCCGACGACGTCGACGCGTCCTTCGCGGCCGTCGAGGCGGCGGGCGGGGTGATCGTCGAGCCGGTGGAGCCCTACCCCGGCGGGCGACGGTTCACCTTCACCGACCCGGCCGGCAACTGGCTCGGCGCCTTCCAGATGGAGCACCCCTAGGGCCACGCCTCCGGTGAGCAGGCCGCGACGAGGGCGCGGCGGGCGGCCTGCTCGAACGGGCGCAGGGCCTCGCGGCGGGCGCTGATCTCGTACGCCGACACCGAGCCGCCGTCGTCGGCGAGCGCGAGCTCGACGATGCGCGCCGCGCGCGCGCCCGACACGGCCAGCTGCGCGCACAGGGTCGGGACCCCCGGAGGGGGTTGCCGCAGCGCCGGTCGGCGCGTGGATCGACCCGCAGATCGACCCGCAGATCGACCCGCAGATCGACCCGCAGATCGACCCAGCTCCATCAGCTCGTCGGCCACCTCCGGGCGCCACCGGGCGACGTCGAGATCCGCGAGAGCGGTGGCGGTGGTCGTGAAGGCGAGCCGCAGTGCGCGATCGGCCTCGCCGATGTCCGGCACCCTCCGCGGCGCGGCCACGGCCCGCCGCCACCAGGTCGAGCCGTCCACCTCGTCGGGCCACAGGCCGAGGCCGGTGTCCCCGGCGACCAGCGCCGACCCCGCCTCGAGCGCGGCGGCGTTGAACGCTGGCGGCCCGCCCAGCCCCAGCGGGTCGCCGTCGACCGGGAGGGCGATCCCGACCCCTGTCGCGCCTGCGCGGCGCAGCTCGGTGAGCAGCTCGAGCCAGCCGCCGTCCACACCCATGGCGCGCACGGCATCGAGCACCTGGTCGGCGACGACATGGCCGCGCAACCAGGAGGTCGTCCACCAGGCCACGACGCAGGCGTCCGGAAGGTCCGTCGACACGGGTGCCAACCCTACCGACGAACGGCCGGTCGACCGCGTCGCCCTGGATAGGGTGACGCCATGCCCGCCGTCCTCGAGCTCGCCGATGTCACGGTGCGCAGGGGGGCGGCCACCTTGCTGGACTCCGTGACCTGGACGGTCGAGGAGGACGAGCGCTGGGTGATCCTCGGTCCCAACGGCGCCGGGAAGACGACGCTGATCCAGGTGGCTGCCGCGCAGCTGCATCCCACGGCCGGCCTGGTGGCGATCCTCGGCGAGATGATCGGCACGGTCGACGTGTTCGAGCTGCGCCCGCGCATCGGGCTCACGTCCGCGGCGCTCGCGGAACGGATCCCGCGCGGCGAGCTGGTCCGCGACGTGGTCGTGTCGGCGTCGTACGGCGTGCTCGGTCGCTGGCGCGAGGACTACCACGACCTCGACCACGACCGGGCGGCCGAGCTCCTCGTCGAGATGGGGGCCGACCACCTGGCCGAGCGCACGTTCGGGACCCTGTCGGAGGGCGAGCGCAAGCGCGTTCAGATCGCCCGGGCGTTGATGACGGACCCCGAGCTGCTGCTCCTCGACGAGCCCGCGGCTGGTCTCGACCTGGGCGGTCGGGAGGACCTGGTCTCGACCCTGTCGGTGCTGGCCCTCGACGACGCGAGCCCCGCGACGGTGCTGGTGTCGCACCACGTCGAGGAGATCCCGCCCGGCTTCACCCACGCGATGTTGCTGCGCGAGGGCGCGATCGTCGCGGCGGGGCCGGTCGAGGAGGTCGTCGACGAGCACAACCTGTCCGCCACCTTCGGCATGCCACTCGTCGTCGCCCACGCCGACGACCGCTGGACGGCCCGGAGAAGGTCCGACCGGCGTGCAGACGCCGGATAGGCTTGGGATATGGACTGGCTGAGCGAGCATGCATGGGCCACCTGGCTCGGTCTCTCGGTCCTGCTGGGGGTGGCCGAGCTGGTGAGCATGGACCTGATCCTGCTGATGCTGGCGGCCGGGGCCATGGTCGGCTTCCTGGCCGCCGTCATCGGCCTGGCCGTGCCCCTCCAGGTCGTCCTCGCCGCGGGCACCGCCGTCGCCATGCTGGCGTTCCTGCGCCCCAACCTGATCAAGCGACTCCACACCGGTCCGGAGCTCAGGCTCGGTCACGGCAAGCTCGTCGGCCGGCAGGCCCTGGTCACCGAGGACATCACCGCACTCACGCCCGGCCGGGTGAGGCTGGCCGGCGAGATCTGGAGCGCGGAGCCCTACGACGACACCCTCACCATCGCCGCGGGGGAGACCGTCGAGGTCCTGGAGATCCGCGGCGCCACCGCCTTCGTCCACCCGGTGCCGACTCTCGACTCCGGCCCGTACTGACACGCCCGTGATCGACGTGCCCGTGCCCACACCGCCCGACCAAGGACAAACGCCATGAATCTCGACGTGATCTTCCTCGTGCTCCTCGCGCTGGTCGTGCTGTTCGCGATCCTGCTGCTGGTCAAGACCGTGCGGATCATCCCGCAGGCGCGCGCCGGCATCGTCGAGCGCTTCGGCAAGTACAAGGAGACCCTGCCTGCGGGCCTGAACATCCTGGTCCCCTTCATCGACCGGGTCCGCTACCTCATCGACCTGCGCGAGCAGGTGGTGAGCTTCCCGCCGCAGCCCGTGATCACCGAGGACAACCTGGTCGTCTCGATCGACACCGTCATCTACTTCCAGGTCACCGACCCGGTCGCGGCGACGTACGAGATCGCCAACTACATCCAGGCCGTCGAGCAGCTGACGATGACGACCCTGCGCAACATCGTCGGCGGCATGGACCTCGAGGAGACGCTCACCAGCCGGGACGCGATCAACAGTCGGCTGCGCGGCGTCCTCGACGAGGCGACCGGCAAGTGGGGCATCCGGGTCAACCGGGTCGAGCTCAAGGGCATCGACCCGCCGCCGTCGATCAAGGACTCGATGGAGAAGCAGATGCGCGCCGACCGCGAGAAGCGCGCGGTGATCCTGACCGCCGAGGGTCAGCGGCAGGCGGCGATCCTCACCGCCGAGGGGTCCAAGCAGTCCTCGATCCTCAACGCGGAGGGTGACCGGGAGTCTCTGATCCTGCGGGCCCAGGCAGACCGCGAGTCGCAGATCCTCCGCGCCCAGGGTGAGGGCCAGGCGATCCAGACGGTGTTCCAGGCGATCCACGACGGGCAGCCGGACCAGTCGCTGCTGGCCTACCAGTACCTCCAGATGATGCCGAAGATCGCCGAGGGCGACGCCAACAAGGTGTGGGTCATCCCCTCCGAGATCACCAAGGCCCTCGAGGGGCTCGGATCCTCCATCCACGAGATCGCCGGCATCCCCGCCAAGGTCGACGGGCCGCTCAAGCGCGTCGACATGGGCCCGGCCGAGCCGCAGCTCCCGCGGTCGGGAACCGACCGTGAGCTGGAGGGCACCAACCGGGCCGTCGAGGCCGCGATAGCGGAGGCTGCCGCGGCCGCCAACCCCGGAATGGCGGCACCGCCGGAGCCGGCTCCCGCGCCCGACGAGCCCACGGGGGACCACACCGGGGCGTGAGCGCGTTCGAGGTCGTCGCGATCCTGTTGGCGGGCGTCGCGGCCGGCACCATCAACACCGTGGTGGGGTCGGGGACGTTGATCACGTTTCCGACCCTGCTGGCCTTCGGGGTCCCACCGGTGACCGCCAACGTCTCGAACAACATCGGCCTGGTGCCCGGAAGCCTGTCCGGGGCGATCGGCTACCGCGCCGAGCTCGAAGGGCAGCGCGGCCGGCTGCTCCGCCTCGGGACGGCCTCGCTGCTCGGCGGCGCCGTCGGGGCGGGCCTGCTGCTGTTGCTGCCGTCGTCGGCGTTCGACGCGATCGTGCCGGTCCTGGTGGGGCTCGGCGTCGTCCTCGTGATCGCCGGCCCGGCTATCTCGCGTCGGGTCGCCGCCCGTGCGGAGCGCGTCGGCGGGCTGCCCGACCACGGCGCCTGGTGGGTCTGGCCGGCGGTGCTCCTGGCCGGTGTGTACGGCGGCTACTTCGGCGCTGCCCAAGGGGTGCTGCTCGTGGCGATCCTCGGCATCGGGGTGCTCGACACCCTCCAGCGGAACAACGCGACCAAGAACGTGCTCGCGTTTGTCGTGAACGGCGTCGCCGCCGTGATCTTCATCGCGCTGGCCGAGGTGGACTGGGCGGTGGCCGGCCTCATCGCCGCGGGTTCGGTGGTCGGTGGGCAGCTCGGCGCCGGGGTGGGCCGGCGCCTGCCGCCCACCGTCCTCCGGGCGGTCATCGTGGTGGTGGGCGTGACCGCCCTGATCGTGTTCCTGACTGGCTAGCGTCCAGATCACCTGGTCAGGGCACTCGGTTGGTCAGGGCACTCGGTTGGTCAGGGCACTCGGTTGGTCAGGGCACTCGGTTGAGTCGATGGTCGTTGCGCGGGAACCTACCTCGTGGCGGGTGCAGCGGGGAGCGCATCACCGCGTGATACCGACCGAAGGCGGGGGTCCGCTGTCTCGACGTACGCCGTCATCCACCGGTCGATCTCGTCATAGGCACGCTCGCGAACGTCGCGGCGCGACAGGATCACGTCGTGCAGGGCGCCCTCGAGCGAGGCGATGGTGACGTGCCGGCCCAGCTTCGGCGCCCACCGACGGATCTGCTCGACGTCGAGGACGATGTCGAAGCCGTGCACCTCCTCCGACATCTGCTTGGGGAAGCGCGTGCCGCCCGAGGAGAGCACCAGCACGGGCACGCCCACGTCGATGCCGCGGTGCACCTGGAAGTGGGCGCGGCGGATGGCGCGCAGCCAGCCGAAGTAGATGGGGAAGGACTCCATGGGCTTCCACGCGAGGTCGAAGTCCCACTCACCGCCGTGGTCGAGGTGGATGCTCTGGCCGTAGAAGTCGTTGATGACCCGCGGGATCTCCCGCATCGGCCGCGAACGCCCGATGCCGCGGATCGCGACGGTGCCGACGTTGCGGATCCAGAACGGACCCTGCATGTCGAGCCACGGCGAGTTGAGCACCACGCCGCTGAGCTCGGGCAGGCCGGGCCGGCGCGCATCGGCCCACAGCGACGCGACCAGCCCTCCGGTCGAGTGGGCTGCGACCAGGACCTCGTCGTGGCCGTCGCGCACGACGATGCGCTGCCAGACCTCGTCGAGGTCCTCGAAGTACTCCGCGACCTCGGTGACGTACGCCGGCGTCTGGTGCTCGCGAAGCGACCGGCCGTACTTGCGCAGGTCGACGGCGTAGAAGTCGTAGCCGCGGTCGGCCCACCACTGCGCGAACTCCTTCTGGAAGAAGTAGTCGCAGAACCCGTGCACGTAGAGCACCGCGCGGCCCGTCGGCGAGCCTGCGCCCAGGCGCACCAGGTTGCACTCGACCGCCCCCTCCGCGTCGGGGGCGAGGGCGATGGTCTCGACGGTGTACGGCGCCCCGAGGACGTCGATCTCGGGCTCGAGGGTCACGCCCCGATTGTGTCACCCGGCCCCGGGTCGGCGTTGCCATCGGGGTGGGAGAGCCCCGCGGCGGCGACCAGCGCGTCGAACAGCCGCTGGTCGCGCGACATCTCGGGGTGCCACTGGACGGCGAGGCAGAAGCGGTCCCCACCGCTCGACGCCGGATCGCTCTCCATCGCCTCGACGGTGCCGTCCTCGGCCCAGGCGCTCGCGACGTAGCCCGGGTGCGCCCGCACGGACTGGTGGTGGTGGCAGTGCGCCCGGATCTCCTCACCGAGCACGCGCGCGACCAGCGAGTCGGGCTCGGTGCGCACCTCGACCACCCCGAACGTGTCGCCGCCGGGAGAGTGCTGCTCGTGCCCGACGAGGTCGGGGGTGTGCTGGTCGAGCTCGCCTCCGGCCGCCACCGCCATCAGCTGCATGCCCCGGCAGACCCCGAGCGTGGGCAGCCCGGACTCGGCCGCAGCTGCGAGCAGCGCGAGCTCCCACGCGTCGCGGTCGGGACGCCAGGCTGCCGTTCGCTCGTGCGGCTCCTGGCGGTAGCGCGCCGGCTCGACGTCGGCCCCGCCTGCGATCACCAGCGCGTCGACGGCGCGTACGACCGCGCGAGCTGCGTCGAGATCGGCTGTCGCGGGCGGGAGCAGCACCGGGACGCCGCCGGCCCGGACCACCGCGTCGGCGTACTCGACGTGCAGGAGGTCGGCGCGCTGACGCCACACGCCCCAGGCCGCGTCCTCGCGGTAGGTGGACACGCCGACCAGGGGGAGACCCTGCTGGCTCACGGGGGTCGTCACAGCGGCGTGACGTAGGCGCCGGAGATCCCGCCGTCGACCAGGAACGTGCTGGCGGTCATGAAGCTGGACTCGTCCGAGGCCAGGAACAGCACGGCGTTGGCCATCTCCTCAGGCTCGCCGAAGCGCCCCATCGGGACGTGCACGAGACGTCGCGCGGCCCGCTCGGCGTCCTTGGCGAACAGCTCCTTCAGCAGGGGCGTGTTCACCGGGCCGGGGCACAGCGCGTTGACGCGTACGCCGTCGCGGGCGAACTGGACGCCGAGCTCGCGCGTCATCGACAACACGCCGCCCTTCGACGCGGAGTAGGAGATCTGCGACGTCGCCGCGCCCATCACCGCGACGAAGGAGGCGGTGTTGATGATCGAGCCCCTCTTCTGCTCGAGCATGTAGGGCAGCGCCGCCTTGCAGCACAGATAGACGCTGGTGAGGTTGACCTCCTGCACCCGACGCCAGGCCTCGAGCTCGGTGTCGAGGATGGAGTCGTCGTCGGGCGGTGAGATGCCGGCGTTGTTGAACGCGACGTCGACCGACCCGTAGGCGTCCTTCGCCGTCTTGAACAGCGCGTCGACCTCGTCCTTGGACGTGACGTCGACGTGGACGTACGTCGCGAGCGTCCGACCGCCCAGCTCGGCCACGATCTCGGCGCCGGTGTCGTCGGAGATGTCGCCGATGACGACGCGGGCGCCCTCCTCGACGAACCTCCGCACGGTCGCGAGCCCGATGCCCGAGCACCCCCCGGTGACGACGGCGACCTTGCCGTCGAGGCGTCCTGCCATGTGTGTTCCTTCCGTGCTCAGTGGGCGATGAAGACGTTCTTCTCCTCGGTGAACGCGTTCGGCGCGTCGGGGCCGAGCTCGCGGCCGAGGCCGCTCTGCTTGTAGCCGCCGAACGGCGTCCAGTAGCGCACCGAGGCGTGGCTGTTGACGCTGAGGTTGCCCGCCTCGACGCCGCGGGCCACCCGGAGACCCCGGCCGAGGTCGTTGGTGAAGATCGAGCCCGACAGGCCGTACTCGGTGTCGTTGGCCAGGGCGAGCGCCTCGTCCTCGTCGTCGAACGCCATCACGGCGACGACCGGCCCGAAGACCTCCTCACGCCACACCGCCTCGCCCGTGTCCCTGGACTCCACGACGGTGGGCGCCATCCACCAGCCCGGGCCCTCGGGCGCCGAACCGGTGAAGGCCACCGTCGCCCCGTCGACGTACCGCTGCACCGACGCGCGCTGGCCTTCGGAGACCAGGGGCCCCATCTGGCTCTCCTCGCGCGCCGGATCGACCACCTGCATCGCCGTGACGGCCTGCTCGAGCCTGCCGACGAACTCGTCGTACGCCGGTCGCTCGACCAGGATGCGCGAGCGGGCGCAGCAGTCCTGACCGGTGTTGTCGAAGGCCGCGCCGGGTGCAGCAGCCGCCGCCGCGGCGATGTCGGTGTCGGCGAAGACGATGTTGGCGCTCTTGCCCCCGAGCTCGAGGGTCACCCGCTTCACCTGGTCGGCGCAGCCGGCCATGATCTGCTTCCCGACCACGGTCGAGCCGGTGAAGGTGACCTTCCGCACGAGCGGATGGGTCACGAACCGCTGGCCCACCACCGAGCCCTTGCCGGGGATCACGGTGAGGACTCCCTCGGGGATCCCGGCCTCGATCGCGAGCTCTGCGATGCGGAGGGCGGTGAGCGGGGTGAGCTCGGCCGGCTTGAGGACGACGGTGTTGCCGGCGGCCAGCGCCGGCGCGAAGCCCCAACCGGCGATGGGCATCGGGAAGTTCCAGGGCACGATCACCGACACCACACCCAGCGGCTCGTGGAAGGTCACGTCGAGACCGCCCGCTACCGGGATCTGCCGGCCGAAGAGGCGTTCCGGCGCGGCGCTGTAGTAGTTCAGGCAGTCGCGGACGTTCCCGGCCTCCCACCTCGCGTTGCCGATGGTGTGGCCGGCGTTGCGCACCTCGAGCCGGGCGAGCTCCTCGTTGTGGGCGTCGACCACGGCGGCGAAGGCGCGCAGCAGCCGGGCCCGCTCGCCCGGGGCCACGGCCCGCCACCCGCCGAAGGCCTCCTGGGCGCGTTCGATGGCGGCGTCGGTCTCGGCCGCGGTCGCCGCCGGGACGTCGACGTCGAGCGCCTCGGCAGTGGTCGGGTTGATCAGGGTGGTCAAGCGCCTACATCCTCTCGAAGCTGCGGCGCAGCTCCCAGTCGGTCACCGCGGCGTCGAAGGCGGCCAGCTCGACGTCCGCCATGTTCGTGTAGTGGGCGACGACCGCCTCGCCGAAGGCAGCTCGGGCGAGATCGGACGCGGCGAAGCGGTCGCGCGCGGCCCGCAATGTCGTCGGCACCTTGTCGTGATCGGCGCTTGCGTACGCGTTGCCGACCAGCTCGGGCTCCAGCGTCAGCTCGTTCTCGATCCCGTGCAGGCCACCGGCGAGCATCGCGGCGACGGCGAGGTAGGGGTTCACGTCACCGCCCGGCACGCGGTTCTCCATGCGGGCGCTGGAGCCCCTGCCGACGAGCCGCACGGCACACGTGCGGTTGTCGAGACCCCAGGCGATCGTGGTCGGCGCGAACGACCCGGCCGCGAACCGCTTGTAGGAGTTGACGTTCGGCGCGTACAGCAGCGTGAAGTCGGCCATCGTGGCGAGCACGCCGGCGACGAAGTGGTCGTAGAGCTCCGACCGCTCGTCTCCGTCCCAGAAGACGACGTCCCCGTCGGCACCGCGCAGCGACAGGTGGATGTGGCAGGAGTTCCCCTCGCGCTCGTTGAACTTGGCCATGAACGTGATCGACCGGTCCTGCTGGGCGGCGATCTCCTTGGCCATCGTCTTGTAGACGCTGTGGTTGTCGCAGGTGGTCAACGCGTCGGCGTAGAGGAAGCCGATCTCGTGCTGCCCGAAGTTGCACTCGCCCTTCGCGCCCTCGACGTCCATGCCCGCGGCGTACGACGTGTTGCGGATCTCGCGGAGCAGCGGCTCGATCCGCGTCGTCCCCAGGATCGAGTAGTCGACGTTGTACTGGTTGACGGGGTCGAGGTCGCGGTAGCCGAGGTGGTGGGCGTCCTCGTAGGAGGTGTTGAACGCGATGAACTCGAGCTCGGTGCCGGCCAGCGCCACCATGCCGCGCTCGGCGACCCGGTCGAGCTGCTGCTTCAGCACGGTTCGCGGTGACTGGTGGACCGGCTCATGGTCGAGCCAGACCAGGTCGCACTGGACCATCGCCGTCGCGGGGAGATGGGGGAGCAGCCGGACGGTGTCCCAGTCGGGGACGAACTCCATGTCGCCGTACCCACGCTGCCACGAGGAGATCTCGTAGCCGTCGACGGTGTTCATGTCGATGTCGACGGCGAGCAGGTAGTTGCACCCTTCGGTGCCGTGCTCCAGCGCCACGTCGAGGAAGTAGCGCCCGTGCAGGCGCTTGCCCTGGAGTCGGCCCTGCATGTCGGTGAAGGCGAGGACGACCGTGTCGACCTCGCCCTCCTCGATCAGCTCGCGGAGCCGCCCCGTCGTGAGGTAGCGGTCGTTCGGTGCCGTCATGGGTGTCCTTCCTCGTCCAGACCTAGCCCAGCAGGCCGCGCAGCAGCGCGGCGGTGTCGTCGCAGTGCTCCTCCATCACCCGGCGTGCGGCGTCCGGCCGACCCTCCGTGATGGCCGTGACGAGCCGGAGGTGCTGGCGGTGGGAGTGGCTGATGTTGGCCTCGAGCACGGGGATCGAGACGAGCATCTCGTGCAGCGAGGCCTGAACCGAGGTCACGGCCCCGATGATCCGTGGAGAGCCCGTGAGGGCGGCCACCGTGAGGTGGAAGCGCGAGTCGGCCTGACGGTGCTCAGCTGGTCTAGACGACGTCGCGACGGTGTCGTGGGCTGCGCGCAGCCGGGCGAGGTCGTCGTCGGCGAGGTTGGCCGCGGCGGCCTGGGCAGCGGCGCCGGGCTCGACGACCCTTCGGAACTCCAAGGCGTCCAGCCAGTCGACGCGCTGCTCGGGGGACACCCGAGCCGCCTTGCGGGCGAAGGAGCCCCGCGCCTGCCGGGTGACGACCGTGCCGCCACCGCGCCCGCGCGTTGTCTCGACCAGCCCGGCCTGCCGCAGCGCGGCCATCGCCTCGCGCAGGGTCGCCCGGCTCACGGCCAGGCGCTCCGCCAGGTCGCGCTCCGCCGGCAGGCTTGTGCCGACCGGGTAGACACCCAGCCGGATCGCGGTCGCGAGCTGCTCGACGCAGGCCTCGAAGGCGTGGTGACCGCGCACCGGACGGAGCACCGCCTCGCTGAGGTGCGCGGCGGGCTGGGCGGTCACGGCGCCAGTCTCTTGAGCGCTCGCAGAGGTGTCAATGGTCGGAGTTCATACCTTTTTTCGCCGTGCCTCTGGACGACGAATCCCAGCGGGTCTAGCCTCCGATCGATCGCATCCCGTTGCGCATGGAGGAATTCATGGCCGATCTCGACAAGATGTCCGACGACGAGAAGCACCTCGCAAAACTCGGGTACAGCCAGGAACTCAACCGCTCGTGGTCCGGCTTCTCCAACTTCGCCATCTCGTTCTCGATCATCTCGATCCTGGCGGGCTGTTTCACCAACTTCGGCTCCGGCTTCAACAACGGCGGCCCGATCTCGATCTCGTGGACGTGGCCGATCCTCGGCGTCTTCATCCTGATCATCGGCTTCACGATGTCCGAGCTGGTGTCGGCGTACCCGACCTCAGGCGGCATCTACTGGTGGGCGTCCAAGCTCGGCGGCCCGGCCGCCGGGTTCTTCACCGGCTGGCTCAACCTGATCGGCCTCGTGGCCGTGACGGCAGGTGTGTCCTACGGCTGCGCGACGTTCATCGACCTGACGATCAGCACGTGGTCGGAGGGCTTCGCCGCTGACTACTCGCTGACCCGCGTCTTCATCATCTTCGTGATCGTCCTGCTGCTGGTGTCGGTCCTGAACATCTTCAGCAGCCACCTGATGGCGATCATGAACAACGTGTCGGTGTGGTGGCACGTCATCGGTGCGTCGGCGATCGTGCTGATCCTGCTGTTCGTGCCCGACCAGCACCAGTCGTTCAGCTACGTCTTCACCGAGCGCTTCAACAACTCCGGCTACTTCGGCGGCGAGACCGGGACGCTCGGCTTCTGGTTCGCGATCGTGCCGTTCGGCTTCCTGCTCACGCAGTACACGATCACCGGCTTCGACGCCTGTGCCCACCTGTCCGAGGAGACCGCGTCGGCCTCCACCGCGGCGGCCAAGGGCATCTGGCAGTCGATCCTCTACTCCGTGATCGGCGGCTACATCCTGCTGCTGACCGTGGTCTTCGCGATCCCGGACGACGCGTCGGGCGCACCCGACAACGCTGGAGTGGGCGGCGGAGGCGTCGCCTACATCTTCGTGCAGTCGATGGGCGCCAACTGGGGCGGCCTGGTGCTGTTCATCTCGGCGTCGGCTCAGTTCTTCTGCGCGACCTCGTGCATGACGTCGGCCTCGCGGATGACCTTCGCGTTCAGCCGTGACGGGGCCATCCCGGGATCCAACACGCTGAAGAGGCTGACGGCGAACCGGGTGCCGGCCATGGCCGTGCTGTTCGTGGCCGTCTGCGCGGCAGCCGTGACGCTCCCCGCGCTGGTCGAGGTGAACATCGGCACTCCCGAGGCGCCGCTCATCGTTCCCGTCGCCTTCTACGCCGTCACCTCCATCGCGGTGATGGGCCTCTACCTGGCATTCGCGATCCCGATCTGGCTGCGGTGGAAGCACGGCGACAGGTTCGAGGTCGGCGCCTGGAACAACGGGGCCAAGTACAAGTGGATGAACATCGTCGCGGTCGCCGAGATCGTCATCGTCATCTTCTACCTGTCGATGCCGTTCGTCCCGGGTGGAAACCCGTTCAGCGACACCGAGTTCAGCTGGAAGTTCGTCAACTACGCGCCCCTCGTCACCCTGGCGTCGCTCCTGCTCCTGACGATCTGGTGGAACGTGTCGGCCAAGAACTGGTTCACCGGTCCGAAGCACACCATCGACGAGACCGTCATCGAGGCCTTCGAAGGGTGACCCTGGACAAGCTCCTCGACCAGGTCCCCCGTCTGTCCAGCCGGGTCCTGGTCGAGGAGCTCTCGGGCGGGCTGACCAACCGCAACTACAAGGTGGTCACGCCGGACGGCACGTACGTCGCGCGCTGCAGCGGCAGCGACGCCGCGCTTCTCGGCATCGATCGCGACGCCGAGCGCGACAACACCGGCGCGGCGCACACGGCCGGGGTCGGCGCGGAGGTCTTCGACTACCGGCCCGAGCTGGGCATGCTGGTGATCGGCTACCTGCCCGGGCGGTCGCTCGAGAACGACGACTTCGCCGATCCGGGCGTGCTGACGCGGGCCGCCGAGGCCTGCCGCCGACTGCATGCCGGTCCGCGGTTCACCGGGGAGTTCGACATGTTCGCGCGCCAGGCGGCGTACCGGCAGACGGTGCGCGAGGAAGGATTCGCGCTGCCGCGCGCCTACGACGACCACGCCGATGCGTGGGCCGACGTGAAGCGCGTCGTCGACGTCCGTCCGAGGTCGACCGTGCCCTGCAACAACGACCTGCTGGCGGGCAACTTCATCGACGACGGTGCGCGGGTCTGGCTCATCGACTACGAGTACTCCGGCAACAACGACGCCGCCTTCGAGCTCGGCAACACCACCACGGAGTGCGAGTTCCCCCCGAGAGGGTCGAGGCGTACGCCGAGGCCTACTACGGCACGCCGACCGCGGGTGATGTCGCGCGGGTGCGGCTCGGGGCCCTGCGCAGCGAGTACGGCTGGTCGCTCTGGGGCTACATCCAAGCCGCGTCGAGCCCGCTGGACTTCGACTTCGAGTCGTGGGGACGGCACCGGCTCGAGAAGGCGGCGCGCACGTTCACCTCCGACGGCTTCGAACGCCTGCTCGAGGAGGCCGCCGGTGAGTGAGCTGCCGACCCGCGCCCGCGTCGTGGTGATCGGCGGAGGAGTGATCGGCTGCTCGACGGCGTACCACCTGGCTGCGCTGGGCTGGACCGATGTGCTGGTCCTGGAGCAGGGCCGCCTGTCGGGCGGTACGACGTGGCACGCGGCCGGGCTCGTCGGGCCGTTGCGGGCCACCGAGAGCGGCACCCGGCTGGTGCAGTACTCCGCCGAGCTCTACGACCGCTTGGAGGCCGAGACGGGGCTCGCCACCGGCTATCGCAACGTCGGCGGCGTCGTGGTCGCCCGGACCGAGGAGCGGATGGTCCAGCTGCGCCGCACGGCGGCGAACGCCGTCGCGTACGACCTCGACTGCCGCATCATCTCTCCCGACGAGGCGGCGGAGCTGTGGCCGCCGATGCGGGTCGACGACCTGCGTGGCGCGATCCACCTGCCCGGCGACGGCAAGGTCAACCCGACCGACCTGACCCAGTCGCTGGCCAAGGGCGCGCGGCAGCGCGGTGTCGTCGTCCGTGAGCAGGTGCGCGTGACCGGACTGACCACCGCGGCAGGGCCGGGCGGGCCGCGTGTCACCGGCGTGCGCACCGATGCCGGCGACGTCGAGGCCGAGGTCGTCGTGAACTGCGCCGGCCAGTGGGCCAAGGCCGTGGCCGAGCTGGCGACCGGGCTGGCGACCGGGCTGGGGCTCACGGTTCCGCTGCACAGCGCCGAGCACTTCTACGTCGTCACCGAGGAGATCTCCGGAGTGCACCCGGACCTCCCGATCATGCGTGACCCCGACGGCTGGACGTACTTCAAGGAGGAGGTCGGGGGCCTGGTCGTCGGGGGGTTCGAGCCCGACGCGAAGCCGTGGGTCGCGCCCGACCAGATCCCGCACCCGTTCGAGTTCCAGCTGCTCGACGAGGACTGGGAGCACTTCTCGATCCTGATGGAGCAGGCGCTGGTCCGCGTGCCGGCCCTGGAGACGACGGGCATCCGCAAGTTCTACAACGGCCCCGAGAGCTTCACGCCCGACAACCAGTTCCTGCTCGGCGAGGTGCCGGGGCTGCGCGGGTTCTTCGTCGGGGCCGGGTTCAACTCCGTCGGCATCGCCTCGGCGGGCGGTGCCGGCCGCGCTCTGGCCGAGTGGGTCGTCGAGGGGGCGCCGACCTCCGACCTGGTGGGCGTCGACGTACGCCGGTTCGCACCGTACGCCGCAGACAACGACTGGCTGCGCTCGCGGGTGGCCGAGGTGCTCGGGCTGCACTACGAGATCCCGTGGCCGCTGCGCGAGCCGGTCACCGCTCGCGACGTGCGTACCTCTCCGCTGCACGCCCGACTCGCACACCACGGAGCGCACAACGGCTCCCGGATGGGGTGGGAGCGGCCGCTGTACTTCGTCCCGACGGGGGAGCGGGACGGCTACGACGCCGAGGCGGCCGACCGCACCTGGACCAAGCCCGCGTGGCTGCCGTGGTCGGCCGCCGAGCAGCGAGCGACCCGTGGGGCGGTCGCGGTGTTCGACCAGACGTCGTTCTCGAAGTACGTCGTCAGCGGACCCGGCGCCCTCGAGGCGCTCCAGTGGGTGTGCGCGGCCGACGTGGACGTCCCGCTCGACCACTGCGTCTACACGCCGTTCCTCAACGCGCGGGCCACCTACGAGGCCGACCTCACGGTGACCCGGGTCGCCGAGGACGAGTTCTGGATGGTCAGCAGCTCGGCGACGACCGTGCGTGACCTCGACTGGCTCGGCCGACACGCGTTCGACCGGGTCGGTGACACCGCTGTCGTCGAGGACCGCACCGACGCCTTCTCGGTGCTCGGCGTGATGGGCCCACGCTCGCGCGACCTGCTGACGGGACTCACCGACGCCGATCTGGGCGAGGAGGGCTTCCCGTTCGCGACCAGTCGTGCGATCACCCTCGCCGGGGCACCGGTGCGGGCGACGCGGATGACCTACGTCGGAGAGCTCGGCTGGGAGCTCACCGTCCCGGTCGAGCACGCGCTCGCGGTGCACGACGCCCTGCGGGAGACCGGCGCCGCGTTCGGTGCCCGCGACGCGGGCTACCACGCGATCGAGTCGCTGCGCCTGGAGAAGGGCTTCCGGGCGTTCGGTCGGGAGCTCACCCCCGACTACACGCCCGTGGAGGCCGGGCTCGTCTTCGCCACCGCGTTGTCCGGCGACAAGGACTTCCTCGGCCGGGCGGCTCTCGGGGCGCACCGGGCCGCGCTGGCCGAGGGCGGGCCGCGACGCCGATTGGTCTCGATGGTGGTCGACGACTCCGAACCCATGCTCTGGGGCGGGGAGCTGCTGCGCCGCGACGGCCGTCCGGTGGGGCAGGTGACCAGCGCCGCGTGGGGCGCGACGGTGGGCTCGTGCGTCGGGTTGGCCTACGTCCGCCACGACGCGCCGGTCACGAGCGACTGGCTCGCGAGCGGCCGCCACGAGGTCGACGTCGCCGGCACGGCGTACCCCGTCACCCTGAGCCTGCGTGCGCCGCTCTGAGCCATGGTCCAGGCAGAGCGCTCACTCGCCGATGCTGACCCGGACCTCCACCGTCGCGCCGGGCTCGATGCCCTCCGCCTTGCGCACGGCGTCCTTGAGGGGCACGAGATAGGTCCCTTCCTTCGGGAAGAGCGACGTCGTCCACTCGGTGTAGCCGATCTCCACCGTCACCGGGATCACGCCCCAGCCGTAGGTCAGCGCCGCCGCGATCTCACGGATCTCGTCAGCGTCGTCGGCGGGCAGGGCGACGTAGAAGTACGGCGCGGGGCCCCGCCACTCGAACACGGGGCCGGAGAACTCGAAGATCACCTCAGCAGAGTAGGCCCGTCGAGCGCTAGGCCAGGTAGAGGTCCTTGATGACGTCCTCGATGTCGGGCTCCTGGATCGAGAGATCCGCGACGTCGTACGCCGACGCGACGGCGGCCACGATCGGGGCGGCACTGGCGTCGGCGGGGAAGGACAGCCACTGGCGGGGGCCCTCGACGCGGCGGACCGTGGCTCCCGGCACCTCGATCGGCGGCGCCTCGTCGATGAGGTCCACGACGAGGGTGCGGCCGGAGCCACCGCGAAGGTGCAGGTCGGGAAGGGTGCCGTCGAACACCGCGGTGCCGTGGTCGATGACGATGACGCGTCGGCAGAGTGCCTCGATGTCCTGGAGGTCGTGCGTGGTGAGCAGGAGCGTCGTGCCGCGACGCTCGTTGAGGGTGCGCAGGAACTCACGCAGCCTCCCCTTGCTGATCACGTCGAGGCCGATCGTGGGCTCGTCGAGGTAGAGCACCTCGGGGTCGTGCAGCAGGGCCGCGGTGATGTCGCCGCGCATCCGCTGGCCCAGGGAGAGCTGGCGGACCGGGGTGTCCATCAGGTCGTCGAGGTCGAGGAGCGTGACGAACTCGTCGAGGTTCTCGCGATAGCGCGCCGGGGCGATGCCGTAGATCTTCTGGAGCAGTTCGAAGGAGTCGCGCAGCGGCAGGTCCCACCACAGCGTGGTGCGCTGCCCGAAGACGACGCCGATGCGCCGCGCCAGCTCGGTGCGGTGCCGGCTCGGCTCGAGGCCGGCCACGTGGAGGTGCCCGCCGGTCGGCACGAGGATGCCGGTCAGCATCTTGATGGTCGTCGACTTGCCGGCGCCGTTGGGACCGATGTAGCCGACCATCTCCCCGGCCTCGATCTGGAAGGACAGGTCGTGCACGGCGCGCACCTCGGTGCGGGTCCGCCGCATGGCGCCGCGTCGCTTGCGGACGACGAAGGTGCGCTCGAGGTCGCGGACCTCGATCAGTGGCTGCGTTGACACCATGGGGTCAGCTCCCGGTGGAGGTGTAGCGGCGGACGCCGGTGCGCCAGGCGAGTCCGGCGAGGGCGCAGAGGACGGCGGCGACGAGCGGTGGGAGGTAGGCGAACCAGGAGGGCAGGCCGAAGGGGTCCTCGCGGTCGAGGAGGTAGAGGCAGGGGTACCAGTTGGCGAAGGCCACCGGGATCACGAAGGTCAGCGACTTCACGACCGCTGCAGGGAAGATGGTGAGCGGGTACTGCGTCATCGTGTTGCCTCCGTAGGTGAAGGCATTGGCGAACTCGGAGGCGTCCTGAGTCCAGAACTGGATGCAGGAGAAGCCGACGAAGAGCGCGAAGAAGATCCCGCACGCGCCGATGATCATCA
The DNA here is from genome assembly GCA_963723195.1 of uncultured Actinomycetota bacterium. Lineage (GTDB taxonomy): Bacteria > Actinomycetota > Actinomycetes > Propionibacteriales > Nocardioidaceae > Nocardioides. The sequence goes on along the minus strand of CAVRPU010000014.1, from coordinate 249,019 downwards.
GGGCAGCCACCACGACCTTGCTGGGGGTCCAGTCGACGTACCAGGCGCCGTAGCCGAAGATGACCGCCGCTTGGGTGATCCTGCCGACCCGGCGCAGCGCGAACTGATCGGCGCAGATCTGCACGATGAGCGGCACCGGCCGGACCATCATGGCGTCGAGCGTGCCGGTGCGGATGTGCCGGCCGATCTGCTCGACGCTGCCGATGACCAGGTCGGCGACGCCGATGCCGATCCCGGACGCGCCGTAGAGCAGGGCGACCTCCCACAGCTGGAAGCCGTCGAGGTCGCCGATGAGGCGGAGCATGAAGTAGAGGCCGACGAAGTCGAGGAACGTGATGAGCATCCCCGTCAGGGTGAGGATCACGAACGACGTGCGATAGGACAGGCTCGAGCGGATCCAGAGCCGGGCGATCCGGGCGTACTGGAGCGGCGCGAGCCTGATCGACGCGAGCGTGTCAGCCACCCTGGACCACCACCTTGCGGGTGGCCGCGGCGAGGGTGGCCTGGCAGGCCAGGAGAAGGACGGCGATCCAGGCGAGCTGGGTGCCGAGGGCGATGAGCAGCTCGACGCCAGAGCGCTGGCCGAGCCAGATGTCGGCGGGTGTCTGGAGGTAGGACGCCCAGGGCAGGGCGAGCGCGATCGAGCGCAGCGGCTCTGGGAAGAGCACGAGCGGCAGGACCATTCCGCTGAAGAACAGTGCCAGGACGCCGGAGAGCACCTTCACGCCACTCTGGTCGAGGAGCCAGAACGCCGAGCACGCCGTCAGGAAGCGGATCGCGAAGCTCGTCGTCACCGCCAGCACGAGGCTCAGCAGGAAGGCGACGAACGCGACCGGCGACGGGGGCATCGCGATGTCGAAGAGCACGATCCCGATCAGCGTCGGCGCGAGACCGCGGGTGAGGAAGTGGTACGCCGCCCGGCCGAGGTCGCCGGCGAGGTACCACGGCACCAGCCCGACGGGGCGGTAGAGGTCGCTCGCCACGTCGCCCGTGCGGATCCGCTCGGCCAGGTCGTCGGTCGTCCCGCCGCCCCACATGGCGACGGTCATCAGCAGGGCCTGGCCGATCCAGACGTAGGTCACGGCGTCGGTCGCGTCGTACCCGCCGGCGTCGGGCCGTTGGTCCCATAGGGCGAGGTAGGCGTAGGAGTAGATGACCCCGAACACGCTGTTGGTGAAGATCCCCGCCAGCGTCGCCGCCCGGTAGGTGGAGTAGCGCCGGAACGTCCGCGTCGCGATCGCGACGTAGAGCATGCGGGAACCTCCGGGCACGGCAGAGCAGGCGAGATGGCTGGAAGGAGGGCTGAGGGCGGCCGGCCATCATGTCATTCCTGCTGGCGCAGGTCGAGGTCGCCGATCAGGCGGCCCGGATGCTGGTGAGCTCTTTCGTGCCGTTGTGGTTGCGGAGGTAGGTGAGGCCGTGGGGGTCGGTCCAGAGCCAGGTGCCGATGTCGAGGGTGCTGGTAGGTCCAGGGGGTCTTGGTCTTCAGCCGGTGGTGTCGGCGGCAGAGGGGGGCGAGGTTGGTCGTCGGTGGTGGGTCCGGCTTTGTTGTGGGGGATGACGTGGTCGGCGTCGCAGGCCCTGGCTGGTCGGGTGCACCAGGGGAAGACGCAGGTGGGGTGTTGCAGGGTCATCCGGGTGCGGAGCCGGTCACCGACCTCGTAGCGGTCGAGGGTGACGGGGTGGGTGAGGTCGATCACCTGCGTGACCTTGATGTGGGCGCCGGGTTGTCCGCACCAGGCGGCGACCTGTTGGGCCAGGACCGCGCGGCCGGCGCCGCCGGTCGGGGTCTCGACGCGGGCGATCTCGTTGCCGCCGCCGGGGTGGGTCGGGTTGAGGGCGGCGTGGGTGGTGTGCACGACCAGGTGGATCCCGCGGCGGGGCGTGGGGAAGTCGGGGCTGTCCGGGGTGGTGCCGGTGAGCAGGGCGGCGGCCTGGGCGGGGTCGGCGAGGATGCCGAGGGCGCGGGCCCGGCGGGCCTGGAACGGCTCCCCGGCGTGGCTGGGCTCCAACCGGTGCGCGACCTCGGACAGGGTGGTGTCGAAGTCGTGCAGGTCTTTCCAGTCCGCGCGCAGGGTCATCTCGGCGATCCCGGTGTCGTTGATCGAGGCCTCGTGCAGCCGGGCGTAGGTGGCGTCCAAGGCTTCTAGTTGGGCCAGCTCGCGTTCCTCGGCGTGCAGGCGGAGCATGGCCTCGTCGACGAGCCGGTCCAACGTCACCACCCCGACCCGTTCGGCCACGGCGGCGACGTGCTCGTCGAGGGAGGCCGACACGTCGGCGGGTCGGGTGTGGACGGCCTGGGCGATCCGCCGGGCCCGCCACACCGGCACCTCCAACGCCACCACCCGGGCCCACACCTTCGGGAGCCGGTGCCGCAGGGTCAGCGCGTCGCGGATCAGGCCCTCCCCGGCCTGGGTGGACATCCCGATCGCGGCGGCGAACGCGGCACCCGCGGCCCAGTCCATGGCCGGGATCAGCGGGTCGTGGTCGGGGTCGATCTCGGGTGCGGTGTGGTCGTGCAGGCCCAGCATCGGACCCGCCGCCGGGCGTGACACCGGGCGTGACGGGGTGCCGGGGCGGGCTGGCTGTTCGTCGAGGTCGGGGTGGGCATCGGCCCAGGCGGCGGCGAGCTGGATCAGGTCGGCGTCGGCGGCGGTGCGGATCGCGTGCACCTCCCGGGTCCGCGCGAGCAGCGCGGTCGGGGTGGGGTGCAGCGTCCGGGTCCATGACCTGATTCTATTCGAACATATGTTCGATCGCAACCCTGTTTCCCCAGGTCAGCGGCCTGGTTGTGCGGGTTTCGAGACGGGACTTCGTCCCTCCTCAACCAGCGGACCGCGAGCCCGGCGGCGGCGGGCGACCTGGGACCGACCGCGCCCGCTTGCTGCCTGTCGGTCGACACCACGACGACCCGCGACCCGAAGCCAGCCAGCCACTCAGCCAGCCTGCCCCGGACATGGTTCCGAGACGGGACTTGGTCCCTCCTCAACCAGCGGGGTCCGCGAGCCCGGCGGCGGCGGCCGACCCGGGACCGACCGCGCCCGCTTGCTGCCTGTCGGTCGACACCACCGACGACCCGCGACCCGAAGCCAGCCAGCCACTCAGCCAGCCACTCAGCCAGCCAACCAGCCAGCCCCGGAGCTGGTTTCGAGACGGGACTTCGTCCCTCCTCAACCAGCGGAAGACGTCGTCGTCCGGCTCGCGCACGGCGGCTCTCCTCAACCAGCGGGACGCAGCTGCTCGTCTCAGTGCTGGTAGGTCCCGTGGATGATCGCGCGGCCGAGCGTCTTGAACGCGAGGTTGAACGAGACCACGGCCGGGGAGGCGGAGGCGTCGACGCCGAGGGAGTCCGCGTTGACGGCGTGCACGACGAAGAAGTAGCGGTGCGGCTGGTCGTTCGGAGGGGGAGCGGCGCCCATGAAGCCGGGCTCACCGCCGTCGTGGCGCACGTGGAAGGCCCCACCCGGCAGGTCGCCGGCCGAGGCGCCCGTGTCGAGCGAGGTCACGTCGGCGGGCACGTCGACGAGCACCCAGTGCCAGAAGCCCGACGGCGTCGGGGCGTCGGGGTCGAAGCAGGTGACGACGTAGGACCTGGTTCCCTCCGGAGCCCCCTCCCAGGACAGCTGCGGGGAGGTGTTGCCCTTGTCGGCGACCTGGTCGTCCTTCAGCGGCTCGCCGTCGGACACGTCCGCGCTGGTGACGGTGAACGACGGGCGCGGCGGCAGCAGGTCGTAGGGATCCGGGCTGACGGGGCGTTCGATGGTGGGGTCGACACTCATGCTCGCGACCCTACCCAGCGCCAGAGCGCCAGTCCCGCGACGAGCGAGCCGAGCGTGCCGAGGGTCAGGTCGCCGAGCGTGTCCTCGTACGCCGTGTCGAGCTCGGTGCCGTGGCGGATGAAGGTGTACCACTCGCCGAGCTCCCAGCCGATGGCGAGCACCGCGCCGAGCCCGGTCACGGCGAGCACCAGCACCCACGGCGGCCGCGTCGACGACAGCAGGATCGCCCCGAGCCCGCCGCACAGCAGCGCCCAGTTGACGAAGTGGTTGAGGTCGTCCCAGAAGACGAGTGAGTCGTAGAGGTCGAGGCTGTTGCCGGTCACGTCGACCAAGAACGGCAGCAGCACGAGCGAGAAGGCGCCGTACGGAGGGCGCTGACCGGTCCGCCGGCGGCGCTCGACCAGGAACCAGATGGCGGGCACCAGCGCCATCAGCGCGGCATAGGCGACCATCCGCGCGCCGAAGGCCTTGTCGGCGAACCGGTCGATGCCCGGCACGAACGCGGCGACAGCGAGCTGCAGCATGGTCAGCGCGTAGATCCCGGCCGGCACCCACGCCGGCACCCCCCTGTGGCCCATGGCCCGGACCCTAGCCACAGCAATCGGCAGGGACCGGGAGAATGGCCGGATGCCATCGACTGAGGGTGCGCAGCAGCACCGGCCGTACCCTGTCGGGCTGCGGCTCCGGGGACGCCGGGTCGTCGTCGTGGGGGGTGGCCACGTCGCCCAGCGACGCGTCCCGGCGCTGCTCGCGGCCGGTGCGGACGTCGTCCTCGTCTCGCCGGCGGTGACCCCAGCGATCGAGGGGATGGCCGCGGAGCTGACCTGGCTCGAGCGCCGGTTCACCGAGTCCGACCTCGACGGGGCCTGGTACGTCGTGGCCGCGACCGACGACCCCGTCGTGAACGCGGCGGTGGCCGCGGCCGCCGACAGTCGCCGGATCTTCTGCGCGCGGGCCGACGACGCGCGCGAGTCGTCGGCGTGGACCATGGCCGCGGGCCACCACGGCAGCGTCACCGTGGCGGTGGTCGGCAACCGCGAGCCCCGTCAGTCGGCGGCGCTCCGGGACGAGATCATCACCGCTCTCCGCGACGGCCACCTCAGCACGACGGGGGCGCTGGACCACAGCCCCGGCGTCGTCCTCGTCGGCGGCGGCCCCGGCGATCCCGAGCTCGTCACGGTCGCGGCCCGGCACGCACTGGCCTCCGCCGACGTCGTGGTCGCCGACCGGCTCGCGCCGCGCGAGCTGCTCGACGAGCTCGGCCCGCACGTCGAGCTGGTCGACGTGGCCAAGCTGCCTCGCGGCCGGGCGGCGGCCCAGGAGCAGATCAACGAGCTGATCATCGACCGGGCGCGAGCCGGCAAGCGGGTGGTCCGCTTCAAGGGCGGGGACAGCTTCGTCTTCGGCCGCGGCTTCGAGGAGGTCGAGGCGTGCGCCTCCGCCGGGGTGCCCGTCACGGTGGTCCCGGGCCTCTCCTCGGCGGTAGCCGTCCCCGCCCGGGCCGGGATCCCGGTGACGCACCGCGGTGTCGCCCACGAGTTCACGGTCGTGTCCGGTCACCTGGCGCCGGGCCATCCCGACTCCCTGGTGGAGTGGGGCGCGCTGGCTCGCCTGCGCGGCACCCTGGTGCTGCTGATGGCGGTCGAGAACGCATCCGCGATCGCCGATGCCCTCGTCGCGGGAGGCCGCAGGCCCGGCACCCCGGTCGCGGTGCTGGTGGAGGGCACCCTGCCGGGTGAGCGCGCGACGTACGGCACCCTCGGCACGCTCCGCGCCGACCTGGCCCGCGACGACGTCCGACCGCCGGCGATCATCGTGGTCGGCGAGGTCGTACGGGTCGCCAAGCCCGATCACTACCCCCATGACGAGCGTGCCGACGACAAGCGCCCCGATGGCTGAGCTCGTCGCAGTCGACCGCGCCGACGACGAGCGGCTGGCCGACTATCGCGACCTGCGTGACGTCGAGCTGCGCAAGCACGTCGAGGCCGAGCACGGGCTCTTCCTCGCGGAGGGCGAGAAGGTGGTGCGGCGCGCCGTGGAGGCGGGCTACCGGCCGCGGTCGTTCCTGATGGCCGAACGCTGGCTCGACGGGCTGGGCGACGTCCTCGACGCCTCCGATGCGCCCTGCTTCGTCGTGTCGGAGCGGCTGGCCGAGGAGGTGACCGGCTTCCACGTGCACCGGGGTGCGCTCGCGTCGCTCGCGCGCACCGCGTTGCCGTCGCTCGGTGACGTGCTGGTCGACGCACGCTCGGTGCTGGTGCTGGAGGACCTGGTCGACCACACCAACGTCGGCGCTGTGTTCCGTTCCGGCGCGGCGATGGGCTTCGACGCGGTCGTGCTGGCGCCCCGCTGCGCCGACCCGCTCTACCGCCGCTCGGTGAAGGTCGCGATGGGCGCGGTCTTCTCCCTGCCGTGGACCCGCCTGCCCGACTGGTACGCCGCGCTGCCCACCCTCTCGGCCCGCGGCTTCACCACCGTCGCGCTCACCCTGGCCGACGACGCAGTCCCGATCGAGGAGGCCGTCCGCGGCGTCGACCGCCTCGCGCTCGTCCTGGGGTCGGAGGGGCACGGTCTCTCCGAGCGCTGGGTGCGCAGCGCCGAGGTCCGGGCGACGATCCCGATGGCGCCGGGCATCGACTCCCTCAACGTGGCCGCGGCCTCCGCGGTCGCCTGCTACGTCGCCGCGCGGCGTTGACCGGAGTCACGACCGCGGTGCGACGCAGGCGCGCAGCTTGGCCTGCTCGGCGTCGCGGTCGGTCGACCCGCCCAGCCAGGCTTGGACCACGCGGAGGTTCGCCTCGCGCCTGGCCGCCTTGCCGAAGCCGTTGCGTTGCATCGCCTCGTCCATCTCGTTCCTGGTCGCCTTGCTCAGGCTCCAGCCCAGGGGGGCCTGGAGGCCGGGGTGGGCCGCCGGTGCGTACGTCTTGAGGCAGGACCTCGGCAGCGACCGCAGCACCCGGCTGCGGGCGAACCGCTCGACGGCACCGCGCACCATCAACGTCGTCAGCGGGATGAAGGTCTCGCTCGACGCCTCCGGGTTCGTGCGCTGCTCGATCGCCGCCTGGTAGGCGCTGTCGATGTCGAGCACCACGAGCGCGATGTCCGCCCGCTCGTCGGCGTTGTGGCGGTCGACCAACCGCCGGACCTCGGGCAGCAGGCTGGACAGCGTCAACAGGCCGGAGTTGTCGAGGTAGCCGCCGTCGACCAGGGTCATCGCGCACTCGTCCTGGGGCTGGTCGCACTGCCCGTCGAAGGTGACCGGCTCTCCGCTCGTGGTCTCCAGCTCCGGGCAGTGTCCCTGGACCCGCCCGGACGGCGAGACCAGGGGGAAGCGCGCGCTGAGCATCGCGGCGGTCGAGATGCTCAGATCCTGGTCGTTGCACAGCAGGTCGATCGTCTCCAGGTAGCCCGACAGCGGATAGGCGTCGGTCTCCCCGTCCGGCCGTACTCCGCCGGTCGCCTCGAGGTTCACCCGCGTCTGGCCGAGCTTCGCGGCGGAGGTGACCGCGCCGAACTGACCGCCCGCCATCGTGGTGTTGAACAGCAGGAGCGGCACCGTCTCCGCGCGACTGCGCACCGCGAGATCCGGGGAGCCGCGCTCGTCCCACGTCCCGCGCACCAGCGGTGGATCGTCTCCGGCGGGTTCGTCGAACGCTCTCTCGAGGACGCCGGCCCGGTCCTGCCGCGTGCACGGGAAGACGCCGCCGCCGTCGCACGGCTCGGTCGCCGAAGCGAGACCGAGGAAGTGGTTCGGCAGGTCGTGGAAGAGACCCCAGCCCACGGTGGCCGAGGCGAGGTCCCGCCCGAACGCCGTCGCCATCCAGTCCCGGTCCGACAGGTCGTCGTTGCGCAGCAGGTTCTGGGCGTACGCCGCGATCCCGACCGAACCGCCCGAGACCCCGCTCGCGATGAAGATGCGCCTGGCGGCTGCCACGATCTCCTCGTCGGATCGGGAGTCTCCCGTGCACGGCTCGGCACCCGCCTGTGGCAGTCGCGCCCGGGCGACCACGCAGTCGAGGACCAGGGTGGTCCAGTACGCCGCGCGGATGCCGCCGCCGTGCGACGCCACGAGCACCAGCGGGACGATCGCCCGCGACTCTTCGGCGTCCATCTCCGGCTGTGCGTCGACCCAGGCGTCGAAAGCGTCCTCGAGCGTCGGGGTGCGGAGTTCCGTCGCGGCGGCGACCGGCTCGCGCGGGTGGACGGTGACGTCGTGGAGACCGTCCGTGGGCACGAGGCCGGCGACGATCCACGCCAGGAGGCCGATCGACAGGATGGGCAGCGACCGCAGTCCGAACCAGATGAGGCCTCGGGGCGGCCGGGTGCGGATCGAACGGAGCACCAGCTGCCCGGTCACGACGGCGAGGAACGCGACCACGACGTTGACGAAGGTGGTCAGGCCGTAGAGCGCGCCGCTCGTGGCGGGATCGAGGTGGATGGCCACGGCCGTCGCGACGAAGCCCCAGACCGCGAGGGCGGTCGCCCAGCGCTGGGTGACGAGCTGCGGGTGGTAGCTCAACGCGACGGCGTAGGCGACCGTCGGCAGGGCGGCCGCCAGCAGGATCACCACGAGGTTGACCTCGTTCTCGTCAGCGAGGAAGGCGAGGCCGGGGACGAGCACGAGAAGAGGAGGGATGTAGGTGCTCGGCCCGGGCATGCGGGGATGGAGGGCATGGAGCCTGTCACCCAGCCGGGCCAGCTCGTCGCTCACCCGCGCGATCGGCCGGGGTGGGCGCAGCCGCTCCGTCCGCGAGACGAAGGCCGCCGCGGCCAGCGCCACGCCGGCGAGGGCGAGGGTCGGACCGACCCCGATCGGATGGGTTCCGAGCAGGAAGTCCTCGTAGGCCACCAGTGACAGGGCGGCACCCAGGATGACCAGGGGTGCTGCGACGAGCGCCTCACCGAGGCTGGACATCCGCGCGGAGGCCATGTCCTGACGCACGCTGTGCCCCGGCCGGAGGAACGAGTTCATCGCCGTCCGCGTCTCCTTCAGCTCGCGTCTGGCCGCCGCGGACATCTGGCTGCGGCGCTGCGGCCGGTCGGCATCCGGCCAGGCCGTGACGACGCGAGGCACGAGGTCGACGAGCGCGGTGGCGATGATGACGAGGCCGACGGCGGTGATGCCCTGGCTACCCACCCGGGCCCATTGCGTTCCGACCACCGAGACCAGGACGCCGACGACGAGCCAGCTGACGCCCGGGAACGCGTGCCGGGGTCTGGTGATGAACCGCACCCGGTCGGCTTCGATGTGGGCAATGACCTCGCGCAGGCACAGCGCGACGAGCACCGAGCTGGACAAGCCCAGCGCCGCGGTCGCCGCGCCCCCGTAGGTGTCCAGGCGCCAGGTCCGCAGCGAGTCGAGAGCCTGGCCGCTCGACTCGGGGAGCACCAGGAACAGCAGGAAGAAGGCACCGACGAGCGCGACGTGCACGCGCAGCGGAGGGAACGACGCCCACACCTGCGCGAGGAAGGCGTAGCCCTCCCCGTCATCGTCCTGCTCGGGGCGCAGCCAGATCGCCAGGAACAGGAGCCCGACCAGGGCGCCGCCCCAGCAGAGCAGGGAGGTCTCTGCCGCGGCCGCCGTGTCTCCGGGGCCCAGGAAGAGCACGAGCGGGGCAGTGGCCGCGAGGAGGACGAGTCCGGCCAGAGCGAGGGGAGCTCCGGCACTCGTGGCGGCGGGTCTGCGGTGGAGAACGGCCAGCAGCAGCACCGCGACGACGAACAGGAACGCGAAGCTCAGCAGGTCGAGGGCCAACGTCAGGTCGGTGCAGAGCGCCAGGGGCTGGACCACCCGCTGGTTGCAGTCGTCGGTGCCCTCGGCGAACCAGTCGAAGTCGACGGCGAGCGAAGCAGACCGCGCCGCGTGCAGCGCAACGAGCGCCAGGGGGACGAGCGAGAGCCACGCCACCCGGCGGACGATGTCCGGCAGGGCTGCGATGAGTGATCGTTGGGGGGACGCCGCGGTGGGCACCATGGATCGAGACTAGGAGTCCGGGTCGGCGTCCCGCATCGGTAGTTCTGCGGCTTCTCGCGCCACTAGTGTCGTGCTCCATGAGCAACCAGCCGCTCGGATCCGGCTCCCAGCTGGAGCGTCTCTTCGCCGAGTTCTTCGCGATCAAGACCTCTGCCGACGTCGAGGGCACGATGGCCTACTTCTCGCCGCAGCTGGCGACCTACACCGACGCGACGTTGGGCTGGGGGCTGCACGGCTACGAGCCGCTCAAGGCGGCCTTCGAGCAGTTCATGCCGGGCTGGCGACCGCCGGCGCGCTCGTACACCACCCGGATCTTGGCCAACGAGGAGAGCGCGCTCCTCCACATGGTCGACACACCCGAGCTGTTCGGTGGCGAGCTCAGGATCCTGGCGGCCGTCGACTTCGAGGACGGCAAGATCATCCGGTGGCTTGACTACTGGGACTCCTCGGCCTACGACGGTGAGCTCTACGCGCAGTACCGCACACCGGAGGACTCCTTTCCGCGAGACCTGAAGGACACACAGGTGCCCAGCCGGGCCGCTGCGGCGATCACGTCGGCCGCGACGGGACTGCTCGGCGCACTCTCCGCCGGCGACCCGGCGGCGGCCGGCGCCCTGCTGCACACCGACGTCGTGCTCGAGGACATGGCGCTGCGCACCCAGGTGCTCGGCCGTCTCGAGGCCACGGCCTACCTCGCCCGGGTCCTCGACGCGGTGCCCTACGGGCGCGACAGCACCCTGCGGCACGTGGTCGGAGGCGATCACGGCGGAGGCGTCGAGTGGACCTCGGCAGACGGGCTGACCGGCATCACCGCGCTCGAGCTGGACGGCGGGCTCGTTCGCCGGATGACGTCCACCTACGACTCACGGCAGCTCGAGCCGGCCCGCAAGGCCGCGCTCGTGCAGGCGACCTTCGCCTCAGGTCCTCGCTCCTAGAGACCGGTCTCCTCGCGGATCCGCTGCACGGCCGCGTCGACGGAGAGCTCGGGGCCCAGGACGGTCTCGTCCAGACCGGGCACCAGGGGAGCCGGGTTGAACCAGGCCCGCATCTCGGCCTCCCCGAAGCCGGTGCCCGACTTGGTCTCGTGGCGCCGGACGGTCTCCTCGAACGGCAGGTGCCAGACGTACGCCGCCGTGCTCCCGACGTGGTCGCGGCGCAGGCAGCGCAGCATCGAGCCGTACGTGGTGGAGCCGAGGATCCCGTCGAGGACGACGTGCCGGCCGCGGTCCAGGGCGAAGCGGACGGTCTGGTCGATCAGGTCGATGGCCGGCGACCCCTTCTCGTCGCGCAGGCGCAGCACCTCGCGGCGCAGGAGGTCCTGCCCGACCCAGGCGGTGTCGCGGTCGCGGCCGCGCTGGAGGGCTCGGGCGACCGTGGTCTTGCCGGACCCGGAGTTGCCGCGCAGCACGACCAGCCTGGTCCCGGGGGTCCCGGTCGGGCGGGCCGACACGTCGAGCGCGTGCACGAGCTCGAGGCCGTCCTCCTCGTCGATCTCCTCCCCGATGACGACGAAGCCCCGGGAGCGCACCAGGTGCAGGGACACGGTGTTCCACGGGCCGACCGACGCAAGCACCCGGCGGACCTCCGGCGCCTCGCGGGCCCGGTCGAGCAGGAACGCCAGCGCCGCCTTGGCCAGCCCGCGGCCGCGGTACGCCGGGTCGATCTCGTAGCCGACCTCGACGGTGCCCTCGGCGTCGGGCACCTCGTGGAAACCGGCCTTGCCCACGGGGACCCCGTCCCGGAGCACGACCCCGGTCACCCACGCCGCCTCGGCCGGGTCGGCGGTGACCTGGCGGGCGCGGCGGACCCAGGTGCTGCGGCACTCCTCGCTGGTCAGGAACGTCGACAGCGGCACCGGTGAGGTCCGCGCGGCCGTGTCGGCGTCGCCGTCGGCCAGCGCCTGGAGGGTCTCGAGCGGCAGCTGCGCGATCGTCACGGTCACGGGCCACACCCGACCACACGCGACCCCTACGGGACCAGTGCGTTCACACCAGCGCATTCACGTCGGCTCGCAAGGCCAGCAGCGAGAGCACCGGGATGAGCAGGAACGCCGCCCGGATGGCCAGCATCGCGGTCGGCGACGCCTGGATGCGGGGAAGCAGTACGCGACGGAGCGGGAGCAGCAGCGCGACCGGCACGGCGACGAACAGGCCGATGAGCGCCACCTCTGGCGCGACGGCGAGCGCCACCAGCGGGACGACCCACCGCGCACGCCCACGAGCGGTCCAGCTCGAGGGTGAGGCGACCGCGTCGACGGCGTACACGAGCGCGAAGGCGAACACCGCGGGCACCGCCACGAAGGTCGCGATCGCGAGCCAGGTCGGCTCGAGGACCTGGAAGTCGACGCCGTCGGGATGGATCACCATCGCGCCGACGAGCATCCCGGCCGTCACGCCGACCGTGACCGCCCGGAACCAACGTGGGCCGATCAGCCACGGCGAGACCAGCACGTACGCCGCCGCGCCGATCAGCCCCAGCAGGCCGCCCAGCACCACGAGGTCGTAGGTGCCGCCGAGGCTGACCTGCCCCACGGTGAAGCCGTCGTCGGTCTGCAGGCCCTCGACCGAGTCGGGCGACGTCACCCGCAGCAGCAGCATCGACAGCCTCAGCAGGGCGCCGCCGAGCAACAGCCCGAGCGGCACGCCCCCGACGACGAGCACGCGCAGGAGCTCCCCGAGCTCGGGAAGGTAGCCCTGATCCACGTCCTCGCGTCGGCCGTGCAGCAATGCAGGCGATGTGCCCATAACTCCTTGTGCCCGCCAACCCCCTCGCTGGTTCATCCGCGCGCCCGTAGCATGCCGAGCATGGGGGAGGGCCCGCTGAGCTGCTCGGAGTGTGGCGCCGAGCTGCGGGCGTCCGCCAGGTTCTGCTCGGAGTGCGGTGCACCGGCGGCGGTGCCGGGTTCGGATCACGAGCTGCGCAAGACCGTGACCCTGCTCTTCACCGACGTGACCGGGTCGACCGCTCTCGGCGAGCAGCTCGACCCGGAGGCCTACCGCGCCGTGATGGGTCGCTACTTCGAGACCGCGCGCGCGGCGGTCGAGCGGCACGGTGGCACGGTCGAGAAGTTCGTCGGCGACGCGGTGCTCGCGGTGTTCGGCATCCCCGAGGTACGTGAGGACGACGCGCTCCGCGCCGTTCGTGCCGCCCAGGAGATGCGGGCCGACCTGGCGCAGCTGTCGCGGCGGCTGGAGGCCGAGATCGGCGTACGACTGCAGGTGCGCACCGGCGTGAACACCGGCCACGTCGTGGCCGGGTCGGCTCGTGCTGGCGGCTCCTTCGCCACCGGCGACGCGGTGAACACCGCAGCCCGGCTCGAGCAGGCCGCACCCCCCGGAGAGGTGCTGCTCGGCGCCGCGACCTACTGGCTGGTCCACGACGCGGTCGAGGTCGAGGAGGTGGCGCCGCTTGCAGCCAAGGGGAAGGCGGAGCCCGTCGCGGCATACCGCCTGCTCGGCGTGCTCGACACCGACCACGGCCGGCGGCGACGCTTCGACGGCGCGTTGGTCGGCAGGGAGCGCGAGTCGCGTGCGCTGGTCGACACCCTGGACCGCACCGTCGAGCTCCAGCGCGGGCACCTCGTCACCGTGCTCGGCGCGCCGGGCATCGGCAAGACGCGGCTGGTCGCTGACTTCGTGAAGGACATCGGCGACCGCGCCCAGGTCGTGTCGGGGCGGTGCGTGGCGTACGGGCAGGGCATCACCTACTGGCCGGTGGTCCAGCTGCTGCGCGAGGCGCTGCACCTGCAGGGCGACGAGTCGACCGAGGTGACGCGCCACGCCCTCGAGGACCTGCTCGAGGGGGCTCCCGACCGGGCCCGGGTGGGCGACCTCCTGCTCGCCCTGCTCGGCAAGGACGCCGACCAGGGGGGTCGTGAGGAAACCTTCTGGGCGGTGCAGCGCGCCGTCGAGCAGCTGGCCGGGAGGCGACCGCTGGTGGTGACGGTCGACGACCTGCACTGGGCCGAGCCGACCCTGCTCCAGCTGCTCGAGCACCTGCGCGACGAGGTGCGTGACCTGCCGTTGCTGCTGGTCTGCCAAGCTCGCCCCGAGCTGCTGGACACGCGGCCGGGCTGGGGCGGAGGCTCGCTGAACTCGGTCAGCCTGGGTCTCGAGCCCTTCACGAACCGGCAGACGGCTCTGCTCGCTCGGCAGCCTGCTCGAGGGCCCGGTGTCCCCAGGCGTGGCCGAGGCTGTGGCCGACTGGGCGGGTGGCAACCCCCTGTTCGTGGAGGAGGTCGTGACCCACCTGGTCGAGCGCGGGCTGCTCGTGCGCGACGACGACGGTTGGTCGCTCGTCGGCGACCTCGCCATGGCCGAGGTGCCGCCCACCGTCGCGGCGTTGCTGGCAGCGCGCCTGGACCGGCTGCCCGTCGAGCAGCGCACCCTGGCTGAACGGATGTCCGTGGTGGGTCTCGAGCTCACCGAGGAGGACGCCGTCGTCCTCGCGGGCGCGGACGCCCCCGCCGACGTAGAGACGGTGCGCCACCTGCTCGGCGCCCTGACCCGCCGCGACCTGCTGCGCCGGCGCCGCACCGAGCACGGCGAGGTCTACGCCTTCAAGCACATCCTGGTGCGCGACGCGGCCTACGAGGCGCTCCCGAAGGCGCTGCGCGCCGAGCTCCACGAGCGGTACGCCGAGCACGTCGCCTCCTCCGGCGACGACGCCGCCGCGGAGAGGACGGCGTTCGTCGCCCACCACCTGGAGCAGGCGCTGCGGCATCGCAGCGAGCTGGGCATGGTGGGAGAAGGGCTCCGGGACCTGGCTGCCCGCGCCGCGGAAGCGCTCATGCAGGCGGGCGACCAGGCGCGCGACCGGTTCGACCTCCCTGCCGCCATCGGCCTGCTGCAGCGCGCCACCGAGCTCGACGCGGCGTCACAGAGCACGCGCCGCGAGGCACATCTGCGCCTGCTGGCCCTCGCGTTCACCATGAACCGGATCCACATCCTGGGCGCCGCCATCGAGAGGTTCGCCGGGCTCGCGGGAGCGGGCGCGAGCGACGTCGACAAGGAGCTGGCGCGCTGCATGCGGCTGTGGCGTGCCGTCAACGCCGGCGAGTCCGTCGATCCCGCGGAGCTCATCGCAAGTGCCGAGAGGATCGAGCGTCTGGCCGAGGCCCATGATCGCGCGGCGAAGGCGCTAGCGCTCCGCGCCCGCATCGACGCCTTGGCCACGCTCGGCGTGTGGACGGACGCCGGTGGTCTGGCAGAGGAGCTCGCCGACCTGGGCGGTGTCTTCGAGCAGCGCACGCGCCAGCTCCACAGCGTCACCAGCATCCTCCACGGATCCCCTCCGCTGGCACTGCTCGGGGACGAGCTCACCACGATGCGCGCGGTCGAGAGCAGGACCCCCGTGGAGGAGCTGATGCTCAGGAGCGCCGAGGTGGTGGTGTGGGCCGCGGCCGCGGATCCGCGGGCTGGGCCGGGCATCGACTGGCTCCTCACCTACTACGAGCAGCACGGCGAACGCATGATGCCGCTGATCTTCGGGTGCTTCAGCCAGCAGCTGTCGGGCGACCTCGAGGGTGCCTTGCGAAGCTGTCGACAGCTCGCCGGCCTTCAGGAGTCCGAGGGAGACCTCAGCCACGCGTCGACGGAGCTCGCGACCGTGGCGTGCCTCGAGCTCGAGCTGGGTGACCGGCAGGGAGAAGCGGCGTCGTACCTGGAGAGGGCGGCGTCGGTCACCTCGACGTACGACGCGCTGTCCATGGGCCTCGTCGCGACGGCGCGGTGCCTGCTCGCGGGTCGCGACGGCGACGCCGACCTGGTGAGGGAGCATGCGACCGCCGCCGTCGAGGCGATGGCGATGAGCGACCAGCTATGGCAGCGGGCCGAGCTGTTCCGCCTGGCCGCGCTGGCCTTCCGGTGGAGCGGGGACACGGCAGGCGAGCGGGAGAACCTCGAGCAGGCGCTCGAGCTCTACCGCCACAAGGAGATCGTGCACTGGACCCGTGCTGTGGAGGCCCGGCTGGCCGAGCTCGATCAGTCGCGCTGACGCGACGCCTCGTGGAGCACGATCGAGGCGGCCGTCGCCAGGTTGAGCGAGCTGGCGGAGCCGCGCATCGGGATCGAGACGAGCCCGTCACAGGCCTCGCGCCAGGCAGCGCTCAGCCCGGTCGTCTCCTGGCCGACGACCAGCACCACCGGACCGGTGAGGTCGGTGGCGCGCACGTCGACCGCCCCGGCCTCGTCGAGACCCAGCACCCGGTGTCCGGTCGAGCGGACCTGGTCGAGCACCTCGCGGTGAGAGGCGGCGCGCACCACGGTCAGGGCGAACAGCGAGCCCGTGCTCGCCCGCACCGCTCGGGGGTCGTAGGGATCGGCGGCGTGCCCGGCCACCACCAGGGCGTCGGCGCCGAACGCGTCGGCCGAGCGGGCGACCGTCCCGATGTTGCCGGGTCCGGTCGGCCGGTCGAGGACGACCACCAGCGAGGCGTCCGTGAGCCGCGCCAGGTCGTCGGAGGGCTGCGCCACGACCGCGACCAGCTCAGGTGGGTCCTCGCGTTCACCGAGCTCGGCCAGCAGCTCGGGGGCCAGGACCACGCGCTCGGCTCGCGCGAGTGCGCCCTCGTGCGACTCCCACAGGCCACTGGCCCACTCGGACCGCCGCGGCCGGTCGTCGCCGAGCAGGGCCCGGACCGTCCAGCCGTGCTCGACCGCGGCCGTGATCGGCCGGACCCCCTGCACGAGGAACTCTCCGAGCCGGTGCCGCTTGGTCCGGTTCTCCAGCAGCGCGTGCCACTGCTGGAAGCGCGCGTTGCGCGCACCGATCCTCACGGGCCGACCCTCACAGAGCCGGCCACCCGAGGGGGTAGTCCTCAGCGGCCTTGTCGTGGGCCTTGGCCAGCCTCTTGCGCGCCCTGGTGGGCAGGCGGTCGCCGAAGACCGTGCCCAGCGTGTGGTCGGTCTCGTGCTGGAGGCACCGGGCGAGCAGGCCGTCGCCGCTGAACGACACGGGCTCGCCCTCGAGCCCCGTGCCGGTGACGGTCGCGACGTCGGGGCGCGCGCACTCGACGAACGCACCGGGGTAGGAGAGACAGCCTTCGTCGCTCTCGTCGAGATTGCGGTCCTTGCCCTCGGGCAGCGCGACCACGGGGTTGCAGACGACACCGACGGTGCGCTGCCCACCCTCGTCCGGACAGTCGAAGACGAAGACCGCGAGATCGATGCCCACCTGACAGGCAGCCAGGCCGACGCCGTCGGCGGCGTACATGGTCGCGACCATGTCGGCGACGAGGCGGCGCAGCTCGTCGTCGTACGACGACACCGTCTGGTTGCGGCGGTGCATGACGTCGGTGCCCCACCGGGTGATCGGCCGGACGGTGCCGCCCTCGGGCAGGGGACCATGCGGGGCGAGGGGCTCGTCGGGCATGCGCGCCATCCTAGGGAGACCCGACGTGACGACGGACACGACCCGACGCCGGTGACCGCCGGTGTAACTCCGAGTTACAGTCGAGCGCATGGATCCGACCCGCCCGACCGGCCACGGCCTGGCTCGCTCCGAGCGCCGCGATCCGATCGGCGTCCTCGTAGCCGGTCTCAACCGGCTCGCGCAGAGCGACGCTCTCGACCGGGCCGGCCTGCGCAGGCCGGCCGAGCGGGTCGTCCAGGTGGTCACCCGCACCGGGTTCCGCACGTTGGTGACCGCCACCCGGGCGAGCCGGTCGTTCACGCGACGGGGGAGCAGCCGCACGGAGGGGGTCCGCGTGCCGTCGGCGGGCGGGTCGGGCATCTTCGACCTGACTCCGACCGAGGACGAGCAGCTGCTGGTCGACGTCGTCACCGAGCTCGCATCCGAGGTCGTCCGACCTGCGGCGGCCGAGGCCGACGCCGCGTGCGTGGCGCCCGAGGCCGTGCTCAAGGCCGGCCTCGAGGTCGGGCTGCCGGTCCTCGGGGTGCCCGAGGCGCTCGGCGGCATCTCCGAGGAGCGCTCGGCGATGGCTGGCACGCCTGGTCGCCGAGGCGCTCGCGCACGGCGACCTCGGTCTGGCGGTGGCCATGCTGGCCCCCGGGTCGGTCGCCACTGCGATCTCGCTCTGGGGCACCCAGGAGCAGCAGCAGACCTACCTGCCGGAGTTCACCGGCGACGACGTGCCCGCCGCGGCCCTCGCGTTGAGCGAGCCCGCTGTCCTCTTCGACGTGCTCTCGCCGTCGACCACCGCCCGCCGCGACGGGGACGACCTCGTGCTCGACGGGGTCAAGTCGCTGGTCCCGCGCGGGGCGGACGCCGAGGTCTTCGTCGTCGGGGCGCTGCTCGACGACGCCCTCGTCCTGGTTCTCGTCGAGAGCGGCAGCCCCGGCCTCGGCGTGGCCGATGAGCCGGCCATGGGCGTGCGCGCCGCGTCGCTGGCCCGGCTGACACTCGACGGGGTCCGGGTTCCGGCCTCGGCCGTGCTCGGGGCGACCGACGGGTCGACGTACGCCGAGTGCGTGCGCCTCTCGCGACTGGCGTGGTGCGCACTCGCCGTCGGAACGGCCCAGGCGGTCCTCGACTACGTCACGCCCTACGTCAAGGAGCGGCAGGCGTTCGGCGAGCCGATCGCGCACCGCCAGTCGGTGGCGTTCATGGTCGCCGACATCGCCATCGAGCTGCAGGCCATGCGGCTCCTCACCTACCGCGCCGCCTCGCGCGCCGCACGCGGCGAGGACGTCGCACGCGACGTCGCGCTGGCCCGCCAGCTCTGTGCCAGCAAGGGCATGAAGATCGGGCTCGACGGCGTTCAGCTCCTGGGTGGCCACGGCTTCGTGAAGGAGCACCCGCTGGAGCGGTGGTATCGCGACCTCCGGGCCGTGGGGGTCATGGAAGGCGCGGTGCTGGTCTGATGCCCATCAACCTCGAGACACCGAGGAAGCACCGCGTGCTGGTCGACCAGGCCCACCAGGTCGCGATGAACATGCTGCGGCCGATCTCGCGCAAGTACGACCGCGCGGAGCACACCTACCCCGTCGAGCTCGACATGCTCGCCGCGATGATCGACGGCCTGGCCGAGGCGGGTCAGGGCGAGGGTGCAGGCGCCGCCGGCGTCCGACGCGACGAGGCGGTCGACGACGCAGGCGCGGTGCGCAACGGGACCAACCTCGCGTCCGTGCTCTCGATCGCCGAGATGTGCTGGGGCGACACCGGTCTGCTCCTCTCGCTGCCCCGGCAGGGCCTGGGCAACTCGGCGATCGCCTCGGTGGCCGACGAGGAGCAGGCCGCGCGGTTCGCCGGGCTCTGGGCGGCCATGGCGATCACCGAGCCTGGAGTCGGCTCGGACTCCGCGAACATCTCGACGACCGCGCGGCTCGACGGCGACGACTATGTGCTCGACGGGGAGAAGATCTACGTGACCTCGGGCGAGCGCGCCGACGCCGTGGTGGTGTGGGCGACGCTCGACAAGAGCCTGGGCCGAGCGGCGATCAAGTCGTTCGTCGTGCCGAAGGGCACCCCTGGCATGACCGTCGAACGGCTCGAGCACAAGCTCGGCATCCGCGCGTCCGACACCGCGACCATCCGGTTCGAGGGCTGCCGCGTGCCCGCTGCCAACCTGCTCGGGCCTTCCGACATCGACGTCAGGCAGGGCTTCGCCGGGGCGATGGCCACCTTCGACAACACCCGGCCGCTGGTGGCGGCGATGGCCGTCGGCTGCGCCCGCGCCTCGCTCGACCTGACCCGCGAGCTCCTGGCCGACGCCGGGGTGGAGGTCGACTACGACCGGCCGGCGCAGAACCAGTCGGCCGCGGCGGCGAAGTTCCTCCAGCTGGAGGCCGACCTCGAGGCGGCCCGGCTGCTGACCATGCAGGCGGCGTGGCTCGCCGACAACGGGCGGCCCAACTCGCTGGAGGCGTCGATGGCCAAGGCCAAGGCCGGCCGGGTCGGCTCCGACGTCACGCTGTCGTGCGTCGAGCTGTGCGCGTCGGTCGGCTACGCCGAGTCCGAGCTCCTCGAGAAGTGGGCCCGGGACTCGAAGATCCTCGACATCTTCGAGGGCACCCAGCAGATCCAGCAGCTGATCGTCGCCCGCCGCGTGCTGGGGCTGACCAGCACCGAGCTGAAGTAGGACTCGCGTCAGGAGCTCAGCCCGGCCAGGGCGAGCACGTCGTCGGGACCGTCGAGGTCCGGTGTCGACAAGAAGACCGTCGCGACACCCCGCCCGGCGAGGACGGCGTACCGCTCCCGGTGCTGGGCGACCGTGCCGGCGTGGGTGCGGGCGGCGTACGCCGCGGCGGGGGTGCGGCCTCGGTGCCGCTCGACCCGGGCCCAGACGTCGTCGCGGTCGCGGCCGACCACCGGGAGGTCGAGCACGGTGACGGCCACCTCGGCCGGGTCGCGGCCGACCTCGGCGCAGTGGCGGCGCAGGACGTCGATCTTGTGGTCGAGCACGTCGAGGTCGCGTGCCGAGAGGTTGCAGGCATCGCCCAGCCGGGCCGCGATCCGGAGCGTACGACGCTCGCCTGCGCCGCCCACGACGACCTGGATCGGCTCCGGCGGCCGTGGGTAGGACGTCGTCTCGGGCAGCCCCGAGACCGGGTCGGCCTTCGTGCCGGGCGCCCACAGCGCTCTCATGGTGACGATCGCGGACTCGAGTGCGTCGAGCCGCTCGCGAGGCGGCGGGAAGGCCAGCCCGTACGCCGCGTGCTCGCGCTCGAACCAGCCAGCACCGATCCCGACGAACGCCCGCCCGCCTGTGAGAGCCGACAGCGTCGCGGCCGCCTTGGCGGTGATCCCGGCCGCCCGGAACGTCACGGGTGTGCACAGGGTGCCGAGGCGCAGCGACGTGTCCAGCGCAGCCACGGCGCCGAGGGTGACCCACGGCTCGGGGATGGAGTCCCAGGCGCGTCCCACCTGCGGGATCTGGATGAGGTGGTCCATCACCGCCAGCCCGGCGAAGCCTGCCTCGTCAGCGGCCAGGGCGACCGAGCGGAGCCAGGCGAGCGGGTCCTCGCCCCACGGGAAGCGGGACACCTGGAGCACCACCTCGACGCCCGTCGAGGCTCGGCGGTCGACGTCCTGCGGCGCCGGGTTCGGAGACGGTCGCTGCGCGACCTCCTCCGTCGACGGGGACGAGCCGTCCACCTCGATGACCCGGTCCCAGCCCTCGCCGCGCAGCTCGTCGAGCGTCCCCGGCACGCGGGTGAGCTGCGCCGCCAGCACCGGCGCGGGCACCGGGCGGTCGCGCGCGGAGTTGCGGCGGCGGCAGACCTCCGCCGGTGTGGCGAGGACGACCGCCACGGCCGGCAGACCGGCCGCCCGTGCAGCCGCGAGCCACGCCGTACGCCGCGCCTCGTCCGTGCCGAGGGAGTCGACCACCGTGGTGAGCCGGCGGGACAGGCGCGCCGCCACCACTGCCTCGAGCACGGCGAACGCGTCGGCCGACGCGTCGAGGTCGTGCTCCCCGCTGCCGACGACTCCGCGCAGTGCGTCGGACGAGACGATCTCCTGGGCCCGGTAGCGCGACGCTGCCCAGTGGGACTTGCCCGAGCCGGACGCACCGACCAGGACGACGAGAGCCGGGTCCGGGAGCCGCACGCAGCGGAGTCTCCCAGACCCGGCTCGGGTCGTTCGGTCGGAACGGTCAGGCGGAACGGTCAGGCGGCCTTGAAGGGGTCGTGCTCGGCGAGCCGCTGCTCGAGGCGCATCCGCTCCAGCCGAGCGAGCACCTGGTTCTCCTCCTGGGCGTCGCGGATGCACTTGGCGAGCGAGAAGGACGAGGTGACGAGGAAGACGGTGCCGAGCGAGAGGAACGCGCGGACCCAGGGAGTCGTGGGCATGTAGTAGATCGCGAAGAGCATCCCGAAGAGGGCGATCGCGAAGGCCAGGCCCGACTGCAGGAAGAAGGCGTTGGTGTTCTTGGGAGTGGTGGGCTGCGTCATGGCAGAAGCATCGGCCGACGGCGTACCCCTCCGGACCCGCAGGGGTACGTGAGCCCCCTGAGTACCCCCACCCAGATCGTCGCCCGGCGGCCGCGTCCGCCCTAGCCGGTTGTGGTCGACGGTGTGATCGGATGTGCGCCATGAGGATGTACGCCGCCACGCCGGCCCGCGCCACCCGTCAGATCGTCGCCGACCTGCTCTTCGTCGCCTGGATCGTCGGCTGGATCTGGGTCGGAGTCGGGGTCCACGACACCACGATGCTGCTCGCCGGGCCGGGGCGGCAGACCGAGGAGTCCGCCAGCGCCCTCTCGGAGCGGCTGCGCGACGCGGGCGGGGCCGTCGGCGACCTTCCGGTCGTCGGTGACGAGGTCGCCACGCCGTTCGGCCAGGCGGCCGAGGCCTCCGACGGCATCGCCGCAGCCGGGCGGGCCCAGGTCGACGCGGTCGAGGACCTCGCGCTGTGGCTGGGGCTGTCCGTGGGCGCCATCCCGATCCTTGTGGTGGGGGTGTTCTACGTCCCGCTGCGACTGCGCTTCGTGCGGCGTGCGTCGGCGGGGCAGCGCTTCGTCGACGCGGGGGAGGACCTCGACCTGTTCGCCCTGCGGGCGCTGAGCCACCAGCCCCTGCACGTGCTCGCGCGGATCAGCCCCGACCCGGCCGGCGCCTGGCGGCGCCAGGACACCCGCATCGTGCACGCGCTCGCCGAGCTCGAGCTGCGCTCGGACGGGCTGCGACCGCCCGCCCTGGCCTCCTCGGCATAGGGACCCACTCGGCATAGTGGGCCCCATGGCGAAGCCGAGCGCACGCAGCAAGCTGATCGTCGAGAGCCTCCAGGAGGCGTTCGCGCCGCTGATGCGTGCCGACCCGCGGGCGTTCCGCGGCAAGTACCGCACGATGGCGGGCGACCCGCACGCGTTCTACCGCGGCAGCGCCTGCCTGTTCTACGCCGACGTGACCAAGGCGAAGGACCCCTATGCCACCGACGACAGCGGTCGCATCTGGATCCACGGCGACCTGCACGTGGAGAACTTCGGCACCTACCTCAACGCCGACGGCCGGCTCGTCTTCGACATCAACGACTTCGACGAGGCCTACCTCGGGCACTTCACGTGGGACCTGCAGCGCTTCGCCGCCTCGTTGGCCCTGATGGGCTGGCAGAAGGCGCTGCCCGAGGACTCCGTCCGCCGCCTGATCGGCCGCTACGCCCGCGCCTACCTCAGCCAGGTCGACGCCTACCGCAAGACCGACGACGACGCCGACGACTTCGCGCTCTACCTGGACAACACCGAGGGACCGATCCACCTCGCGCTGAAGCTGGCGCGGCTGCAGAAGCGAGCCGACCTCCTCGACGACCTGACCGTCGTCGAGGACGGCGTGCGCGTGTTCGCCGCCGATGACACGGTGCGCCGGCTGGACGGCAAGGAGCGGGCTGCGGTGCTCGCCGCCTTCGACGGCTACCTGGAGACCATCCCCGACGACAAGCGCTTCGACCGCGACCTGTTCTACGAGCTGCGCGACGTGGTCGGGAAGTCCGGCTTCGGCATCGGCAGCGCCGGCCTGCCGGCGTACAACCTGCTCGTCGAGGGCTTCAGCCAGGCGCTCGACAACGACGTGGTGCTGTCGATGAAGCAGGCCAACATCCCCGCGGTCAGCCGCTTCGTCGACTCCGAGAGCGTCGATGCCTACTTCGAGCACGAGGGGCACCGAACCGTGGTCAGCCAGCATGCCCTGCAGGTGCACACCGACCCGCTGCTCGGCCACACGCAGATCGGCGGGGTCGGCTACGTCGTCTCGGAGCTCTCTCCGTACGAGATCGACCTCGACTGGGGCGAGCTGCACGAGCCCGAGGAGATCGCGGCCGTCGTCGACCTGCTCGGCCGGGCGACGGCCAAGATCCACTGCGCCTCCGACGAGGACAGCGAGCAGGACCTCGTCGACTTCCAGGTGGAGGAGGCGATCGCGGCGAGCGTGCAGGGGCGGCGGCGCGCCTTCGTCGCCTGGCTCACCGACTTCGGGATCGAGTACGCCGCGACGGCCCGCGCCGACCACGCCCTCTTCGTCGAGGCCTTCCGCGAGGGCCGCGTCGGCGTCGCCGCGACGTGATGTGCAAGTCCCCGGGGAGCCGGGGACTTACCCGCTCCTCGGGCGTTGTGATGGCCGAGAAGCGCAGAACTACCCGGCTCCCCGGGGAATTTGACGCCGGAACCAAGAGACCTCAGTCGCGGTCGGCTGGGCCGGACGGGACGGCGATCAGGGTGGTCGGCGGGCGGAAGCCGGCGGCCTCGAAAGCTGATGCCACGGCCGACGAGACGCGCTCGCGGTCGCTGGGGTGCACCAGCGCGATGGCCGAGCCGCCGAAGCCCCCGCCGGTCATCCTGGCGCCGAGGGCACCGTGGTCGACTGCAGTCGCCACGGCCAGGTCGAGCTCGGGGCACGAGACCTCGTAGTCGTCGCGGAGCGAGCGGTGGGACTCCACGAACAAGCGTCCGACCTCGTGCCAGTCGTCCTCCTCGATCGCCTCGATCGCCTCGTGCACACGGTGGATCTCGGTCACCACGTGGCGCACCCGCCGCACCAGCCGCTTGTCGTCGAGCCGGTCGACGTCCGCCGGCCCGGCGGCCCGTAGCGACGCCACACCGAGGATCCGGGCCGCCTCCTCGCAGTCCGCGCGGCGGGCGCCGTAGCCGCCGTCGGTCAGCTCGTGCGAGACGCCGGTGTCCATCACCAGCACCTCGGGAGCGTCGGGCCCGAGGCCCACGGGCCGGCTGGAGCCGGAGGTGAAGTCGATGAGCAGCGCGGCGTCGGGGCGGGCGAGCAGCGAGACCGTCTGGTCGAGTCCGCCCGTCGGCGCGCCGGCGATCTCGGTCTCCGCGCGGATGCAGACGGGCACCAGCGCGCGGCGCAGACCCTCGGACACCTCCTCGCCGAGGAGCCCGGTGACCGCCATCGCGACGGCGCACTCGATGGCCGCCGAGCTCGAAAGCCCGGCGCCCAGCGGCACGGTGCTGTCGATCAACAGGTCGGCCCCGGTCACGTCACGACCGGCCTCCCGCAGCGCCCACAGCACGCCGACGGCGTACGCCGCCCAGCCGGGGACCGTGCCCGGTCCGACCTCGTCGAGTGCGCCCTCCCAGGGCTCCGGACGCTGCCGGCTCGCCACGCGCACCCGGCCGTCGGTGCGCGCGGCCGCCGCGGCGTAGGTGCGGTGGGGGAGCGCGATCGGGAGGCAGAGGCCGCCGTTGTAGTCGGTGTGCTCGCCGATGAGGTTGACCCGGCCCGGAGCGTGGCCTACGACCTCGGCCTCGTGACCGTAGGCCGCCGCGAACGCATCGCGGGTCGACACGACGAGCTCGGCCAGATCTCCGGGCGGCACCTCGGGCATGCGCCGCAGCCTAAGCCCGAACAGGTTCGTGCGGGACGTGCGTGACCCCGGACGGGGTCGCGTCGTTGGACCTGTGTCCCGACCACCGACGCAGGAGCCGCTGACCCCATGCCGACACGCCCACGTCTCGTCGCCGCGATCGCCGTGGCCGCTGCCACGGCCGCCCTCGGCCTCGCGCCGGCCGGTCCCGCCCAGAGCTCCCCTGTCTCTGCGGTGCGACTGCCCGGCCTCGCTCCCGTCCAGGCCTTCCTGGCGAGCCGCCTCACGACGCTGGCCTCGGCGCAGCACGAGACGGTGCTCGTGCACGGCAGCAGCCTGGCGGCCGCGAAGGGCGCCGTGACCACGACCGGGATGTCGACCGTCACGACCTTCGACAAGATCGCCGTGGTCGTCGCCCGCGGGACCCGGGCGCAGATCACGGCGGCCCGGGCGGTGCCCGGCGTGACCTACCTCGAGGGCAACCAGCCGATCACGATGAGCCAGTCCACCTCCCACACCTCAACTCGTGGCGACGAGGCGATCAGCACGCTCGCCGGAGCCGACGGCACCGCCCTGACCGGCCGGGGCGTCTCGGTCGGTGTCATCGACTCGGGCGTCGACCCGACGCACCCGTTCCTCCAGGAGCCGGACGGCGGCTCCGCCGTCATCAGCAACAACAAGGTGCTCTGCGACCTCACCGAGGCGCTCTGCCAGGTCGTCAACCTGCCGAACGCCGTCGACACCGACACGCTCTCGCTCGGCGGCCACGGCACCCATGTCACCGGGATCGTCGCGGGCCGGCGGACGACGCTCGCTGACGGCCGCGTGCTGCACGGCGCAGCGCCGGGGGCCAAGATCGTCTCGCTCTCGACGGGTGCCGCGCTGTTCATCGTCGGTGCCGACACCGCTCTCAACTGGGTGCTCGAGAACCACGCTGCGCCGTGCGGCACGGGCGTGCCTGCGGCCGAGTGCCCGCCGATCAAGGTCACCAACAACTCCTACGGCCCGTCCGGTGGCGGCGCCTTCGACCCGAACAGCGCGACGGTCAAGCTGCAGCGCGCCCTGGCCGCCGACGGGGTCGTCACCGTGTGGGCGAACGGCAACGACGGCGGCGACGGCTCGGAGAGCCTGTCGAACCCGCCCGGCATGGATCCGACCGGTGGCGTGATCTCCGTGGCGTCGTACAACGACCTGGAGACGGGCACCCGCGACGGCGAGGTCAGCGAGTTCTCCTCGCGCGGTGACGCCACCGACGTATCGACGTTCCCGGACGTCTCGGCCCCGGGCGACACGATCACGTCGTCGTGCCGGATCTACCTGCCGATCTGCACCACCGGTCTCGACGTCATCGAGGGCGGCGACTACAACACGATCAGTGGGACCTCGATGGCCGCGCCGCACATCGCCGGCATCGTCGCCCAGCTCTTCCAGGACTCACCCGGCGCGACGCCCGCGCAGGTCGAGGCCGCGATCCGGTCGACGGCGTACAAGTACTCGTTCGGCGCGCCCTACGTGACCGGCCCCGGCGGGGTCACCACGTCGTACGACAAGGGAGCCGGACTCGTCGACGTCGTCGCAGCGGCGAACGCGCTCGACTGACCCACCTGACCGCTGCCCGTCGTCCGTGGGGTTCGGCGGGCAGCGCCCTTCCCCGCATGGGGGCGCCCTGGCCCGGAGAGATCCGGGCCAGGGCGTAGGCGGCTTGGGTAGATTCGCGCCTCGTGCGCTTCCTCGACGACGTCCACCCCGCCCACGACCTGACCTACGACGACGTCTTCATGGTGCCGCAGCACTCGGCGGTCGCGAGTCGCTACGACGTCGACCTGAGCACCGTCGACGGCACGGGCGCCACTGTGCCGGTGGTGGTGGCGAACATGACGGCGATCGCCGGCAAGCGGATGGCCGAGACGGTCGCCCGGCGCGGCGGTCTCACCGTCCTGCCGCAGGACATCCCGATCCCCGTGGTGGCCGACGTCGTCGCCTACGTGAAGGCCCGGCACACCGTGCACGACACCCCCATCGAGCTGGCCCGCACCCAGACGGTCGCCGAGGCACTGTCGCTGATCCCCAAGCGCAGCCATCAGGCGGCCGTCGTCACCGAGGACGGCCGGCCCGTTGGCGTCGTCGCGGAGCGCGACTGTGTCGAGGTCGACCGCTTCGCGCAGGTGCAGGACGTGATGACGCCCGTGCTGGTCGCCATCACCGCGGACACCACGCCGCGGGAGGCCTTCGAGCTGCTCGACGCCACCGCTCACGCCCCGCTGGCCGTCGCCGCCGACGGGGCAGGCCGGCTGGTCGGCGTGCTCACCCGGATCGGCGCGCTCCGGGCGACCCTCTACCAGCCTGCCGTCGACGCCGACGGCTCGCTGCGCGTCGCCGCCGCGATCGGGGTGAACGGCGACGTCGCGGCCAAGGCCGCTGCACTCGTGGAGGCGGGCGTCGACTGCCTGGTCATCGACACCGCCCACGGGCACCAGGACCGGATGCTCGACGCTCTGCGTGCCGTCCGAGCACTCGACCCCGGAGTCGCCCTGGTAGCCGGCAACGTCGTGTCCCGCGCGGGCACCGAGGCACTGATCGACGCCGGCGCCGACATCGTGAAGGTCGGGGTCGGGCCGGGCGCGATGTGCACCACCCGGATGATGACCGGCGTGGGCCGGCCGCAGCTCTCCGCCGTGATCGAGTGTGCAGCCGCCGCCCGCGAGCGGGGTCGCCACGTCTGGGCCGATGGCGGCGTACGTCATCCGCGCGACGTGGCGCTGGCGCTGGCCGCAGGCGCTTCGTCGGTGATGATCGGCTCGTGGTTCGCCGGCACCCACGAGTCTCCCGGTGACCTCCTGCACGACGCCGACGGGCGCGCGTTCAAACGCTCCTTCGGGATGGCGTCGGCGCGGGCGGTGGCCAGCCGGACAGCGGGGGAGTCGGCGTTCGACCGGGCTCGCAAGGGGCTCTACGAGGAGGGCATCTCGTCGTCGCGGATGTACCTCGACCCCGCGCGCCCGGGGGTGGAGGACCTGCTCGACCAGATCTGCTCCGGCGTCCGCTCGGCGTGCACGTACGCCGGCGCCTCGACCCTGGAGGAGCTGCACGACCGCGCAGTCCTCGGCGTGCAGAGCGCCGCCGGCTTCCACGAGGGCCGCCCTCTCTCGAGCTCCTGGTAGCCCTGCCACAAGCGGGCTTCTCACCGGCTGCTGCGGGCCGTGCGGCCTTTCACGACTCCCACGAGCTCCTGGGTCTCCTCGTCGTCGCGCTCGACCAGCCAGGCGAGGGCGACCTCGGTCTCGGGGAGGTCGGTGACCCGCACCTGCCGGACGTCCTTGCGCTGGTGGAGGCGGGCGACCGACATCGGGAGCACGACGACTCCGGTGCCCGCGGCGGCCACCTCGACGGCCTCCTTCGCCGACATCGGTGGGAACGCCAGCTGCTCGGCCGACGGCTCGAACCCGTCCGGCGCGCCGAGCACGAACTGCTCGTCCGTGAGGTCGGTGATCCTCACCTCGTCGTACACGCTCGCGACGTGGTCGCGGGAGACCACGACGACCGGGACCTCGCTGTAGAGGACAACGACGTGCAGCCCGGTCCGGTCGACCGGCAGGCGGACGAACGCCATGTCGACCGCCCGGTCGCGAAGAGCTGCCTCCGCCTCGCCCGGCTGCAGGGGGACCAGCTCGAGTGGCTCACGGGGACGGCGCTCGCGCCAGGCCCGCGCCCAGCGGTCCGGCATCACCCCCGTGACGAAGCCGACGCGCATGCAGCCACCGTAGTCCCGGCCCTTCGGTGGACCGGTCTGACGGGACGTGGCCGACCAAAGACTGGGACCCAGGTGGTTTAGCCCGTGGGACTGGTGTGCATGATCAGGCCATGAAGACACGAGTTTCCGTGGTGGCGGCAGCTGCCGCGATGGCATTGACGGCCACCGTCCTTTCGATCGCGCCGGCGTCGGGGGCCGGCGCGGCCTCCTCCGGGCAGACGTTCTCCGCGGCCGGCGGGATCGAGGCGTCTGCGCTGGCGATGGCCAGGCGCACGACCAAGCTCAAGGTGAAGACGACCGGCGACAAGGTTCTCGTCAACACCACGGCGTCGGTCTACGGCAAGGTCAGCGGCCCGAAGCGCAAGGTCATGCTGCAGCTCAAGAACGCCTACGGCTGGCGGACCATCGACAAGGACAAGTCGAACAAGAAGGGCAAGTACGAGCTCAAGGCCCCGACCAAGTGGTACGGCAAGAAGAAGATGCGGGTCGTCGTGCCGCCCACGCGTGCCTTCCAGGGCAAGGTCAAGAACACCGCCATCAAGATCGACGAGGGCTACGAGCCGCTGGGCTCGAAGAGCTCGTGGACCCGGATCGCGTCGGCCAAGACGCGCTACAACCCGTGCAAGCCGATCAAGTACGCCGTCAACCCCAACCTGCTTCCGGCCGACGGCGTGGCCGTCCTCACCGAGGCCATCTTCCGGATCGAGATGGCGTCCGGCCTGCGCTACAAGTACGACGGCACCACCAACGCCATCCCGTTCCGCACCACGCCGGGCAAGGAGCGCGACAAGAAGGCCAACCTGTCGGTGGCCTGGTCGACGCCCGACACCGACGCCGCCAACCTGGGCGGTCTGGTCCTGGCGCGCGGAGGCTTCAACGGGACGAAGTACGTCCAGCGTCGCAAGACCTACGAGCTGACCAAGACCGGACTGCTGATGGACGCGAGCGACGTCTACGAGGACCGTGGCTTCGTCAACGGCGCCGGCCTCGGCGCGGTGCACATGCACGAGCTCGTGCACGCGGCCGGCCTCGGTCACACCGATGACTCGACGCAGATCATGTACCCGGTCGTCGACGCGGCCCGTCCGCCCCTCTACGGCAAGGGCGACATCACCGGTCTGCAGAAGCACGGCCAGGACGCGGGCTGCCTGAGCCAAAGCGGCAATGCGCGCGTCGTGCCGGGTGTCGCGGTCTCCCTTCCCGAGACGAGTGTCCCGTTCGTCCGCGGCCAGGAGCACTGACCGGACCGACAGCACCCGTCACACCTCGCGCGTGCCCCGGAGATCTGCACCTCCGGGGCACGCGTGCGTCCTGAGCGGCTCCGCTCAGTCCGAGGAGGCGGGCAGCACCCCGACGCCGTCGCGGCGTTCGAAGACGAGCTGGGTTCCGGTCTGGCGGACGACCCTGTGGACGGTGATGTGGTCCAGCACCAGGTCGCGCAGGGCCTGGGCATCCTCGACCGCGACGTGCAGGAGGTAGTCGTCGTCGCCGCCCACGTGGAAGATCGAGATGACGCCGGGCACCTTGACCACCTCGTCGTGGAAGCTGCGGACGAGGCCTTGGCTGTGGCTGTTCAGCCGCACCTTGATGACCGCCTCGAGAGGGAAGCCCAGGGTGGCGAGGTCGAGCCGGAGCCGGCGTCCGATGATCACGCCGCGCTCACGCAGCGACCGGAGGCGGTAGGCGCACGTCGACTCGGCGAGTCCGAGCCGATGGGCGAGGGCCTTGTTGGTCAGGTCCGGGTCGTCGTACAGCGCCCGGAGGAGGCGGCGGTCCGTGTCGTCGAGCGACACGGGAGCGGGCTGTGGTCTGGGCAAGATCGGCACCTCGACAAGGGTTTCGATGAGCGGTGATCGCTGATTCGGCATCAACGACTGCTGATTCAACAAAGGAAGTATCGAAGCATCGTGTCATGGGCAAGAGTTCGGCTCATGGACAGCACAACCGGTCACCGCCATCTGCGCCCTGACTCGCTCGCCGTGCACGCGGGGCGCGAGGACCTGACCGAGCTCGGCGTCCACGCCCCTCCGCTCGACCTGTCCTCGACGAACCCCCTGCCCAGCATCGAGAGGGGTGGCGACTCCTACGAGTCGATGGCGATGGGCGGTTGCCCCGTCGAGGGAGGCGGATCCGTCTACGCCCGCCTCTGGAACCCGACCGTGGCCCGGTTCGAGCGCGGGCTCGCGGCCTTGGAGCACGCCGACACCTCGGTCGCGTTCGCCTCGGGCATGGCGGCGATGACCGCCGCGATCCTCGCCACCACCGCTGATGGTCGCCGTCACGTGCTCGCCCTGCGCCCGCTGTACGGCGGCACCGATCACCTGCTGGCCTCGGGCACGCTCGGCGTCGAGGTGGACTTCTGCGACGAGGGCGAGATCGCCCGCCTGGTCCGTCCCGACACTGCTCTGGTGATCGTCGAGACTCCGGCCAACCCGACGCTGGAGCTCGTGGACATCGCGAGCGTCGTGGCCCAGGCCGGTAGCGTCCCGGTCCTGGTCGACAACACCTTCGCCACCCCCGTGCTGCAGAACCCGCTCGACCTGGGCGCCCGGATGTCGCTGCACAGCGCGACGAAGTACCTCGGCGGCCACGGCGACGCCGTCGGCGGGGTCATCGCGTGCGACGACGAGACGGCGGCCGCCCTGCGTCGGGTCCGCGCGATCACTGGCGGCCTGCTGCACCCCCTGGCCGCCTACCTGCTGCACCGCGGGCTCTCCACCCTGCCGATCCGCGTGCGGACCCAGCAGGCGAGCGCCCGCCTCGTCGCCGACCGGCTGCGAGAGCACCCGGCCGTCGAGCGCGTCTACTACCCGCGCGCCGAGGACGACACGCGCGGCCTGCTCACCCGACAGATGCGGGGCACCGGCGCGATGATCTCGATCTCCCTGCGCGGCGGCTACCTGGCCGCCGAGCGGCTCACCTGCTCGCTCCGGCTCTTCACGCACGCCGTGTCGCTCGGCGGCGTGGACTCCCTGGTCCAGCATCCCGCCGCGCTCACGCACCGGCCGGTGACCGAGGCCGCCCGCCCGGCCGACAACGTCGTACGCCTCTCGATCGGCCTCGAGGACGTCGACGATCTGCTCGAGGACCTGGAGCAGGCGCTCGGGCAGAGCATGAACGACGCTGCCCGGAACGAGCCTTGGGGATCAGGCGTTGATCGGGTTCCCTTGACAACCAGGTAGGCGTAGCGTCGTTGGCTTCCTTCTCAGAGGAGCAAACGGATGCGCAGCAATCGAAGTCCGATTGTTGCTAGTTGGCTCGCGGTCGTGGCCGTAGGTGTAGCGACGTATTTCCAGATGCGACACCAACCCCTGTACTACGACGCTGAGGGATACGTGACGGCAGCGCAGGGCATTTCCGATCAAGGGCTGCTGAGTCACTGGCCAGGATGGGCCCGCAGG
Organism: uncultured Actinomycetota bacterium; assembly: GCA_963723195.1. Lineage (GTDB taxonomy): Bacteria > Actinomycetota > Actinomycetes > Propionibacteriales > Nocardioidaceae > Nocardioides. The sequence continues at coordinate 216,901 of CAVRPU010000014.1, read as the reverse complement.
ACCTATGCATTCCCGCTTCTGCTCAGCTGGATCCTCGGTGCCGCGGCGTTGCTGAATGTGGGAACGATGAGTGCTCTCTTCGTGGTCCAATGGAGTCTGTTCGTGGGCTGTGCATGGCTAGCCTCCGGCGTGCTCTTCAGTTCCCGGCGCACGCGGCTCGCGGCGTTCGTCGCCGTGGCAGCCAATCCACTCCTCGTGGTTTACACGCCACAGGCACTGACCGAGTCCCTCAGCGTCTCGTGCGTCCTGTTCGGGGTCGCGGCCCTCGGCCATGCTGCGCGGGCACACTCCGGCTGGCAGTCACTGCTGTGGCTCACGGGCGGCGCAGCAACAAGCTCAATCGCGATGGAGGTGAGGCCGGCGAAAGGGGGTTTGGATCAGCCTGGGGCAAGGAGGGGAGTGGGCTGACCTGGGCCAGCGAAGTGTCCGAGGGGGGACTTGAACCCCCACGCCCTAATACGGGCACTAGCACCTCAAGCTAGCGCGTCTGCCAATTCCGCCACCCGGACGAGTGCGGTGGGAACTGTAGCAAAACGAGAGGGCAGATCCCGCATCGCCAGGGGTCCTCGGTGCACGCAGTCGGAGGCTCTGCCGACCATGCAGTCGGAGGCTCTGCCGACCATCCAGGCAGGGTGCCAGGATGGGGCGATGGCCAGCGATCGCGAAGCCCCGTCGTACGACCCCGCGAGCGAGGTCGTCGACCTCTGCAGCGAGCTGATCCGGATCGACACGACCAACGCCGGAGACGACGACGGGCCGGGGGAGCGCAAGGCCGCGGAGTACGTCGCCCGGCTCCTCGACGAGGTCGGGATCGACGTCACGAGATCCTCGAGTCCGAGCCTGGCCGCGCCTCCGTCGTCGCGCGGTGGGGCGGTGCCGACGCCTCGCGTTCCGACGCCCTCCTCCTGCACGGCCACCTCGACGTCGTTCCCTCGGCGCCGGAGGACTGGCAGGTGCATCCGCTGTCGGGCGAGGTGCGCGACGGCTACGTGTGGGGCCGCGGTGCCGTCGACATGAAGGACTTCGACGCGATGCTCCTCTCGGTGGTCCGGGCGCGGGCGCGCGCGGGCGCGGTGCCGGACCGTCCGCTGGTGCTCTGCTTCACCGCCGACGAGGAGGCCGGCGGGCTCAAGGGCGCCGGGCCGCTCGTCGACGACCACCCCGACCTCTTCGAGGGGTGCACCGAGGCCGTCGGCGAGGTCGGCGGCTTCAGCGCGACCGTGCGGGGCCGTCGCGTCTACCTGATCGAGGCCGCCGAGAAGGGCATGGCCTGGATGACGCTGACGGCGCGGGGCAGAGCCGGTCACGGCTCCATGATCAATCGCGAGAACGCCATCACCACCCTGGCCGCAGCCGTCGCCCGGATCGGAGCCCACGAGTGGCCGGTGCGGCTCACGCCTGCGATGGAGGTGCTGCTGGCCAGCATCGGCGAGCTCGCAGGCACTCCGGCGACGCCTGACAACGCCGAGTCCCTGGTCGAGGAGTTCGGCAGCGCGGCGCGGATGCTCGGCGCCGTCATCCGCAACACGGCAAACCCGACGATGCTCGGCGCGGGCTACAAGGTCAACGTCATCCCGACCGAGGCGACGGCGCACGTCGACGGCCGCTTCCTGCCGGGCTACGAGGACGAGTTCTTCGCCACCCTGGCCGAGCTCTGCGGCGACGACATCGAGGTCGACTTCATCAGCCGCCAACCCGCCTGGGAGATGCCACACGAGGGCCCGCTGGTCGACGCGATGAGCCGCTGCCTGCTCGCGGAGGACGCCGACGCGCTTGTCGTGCCGTACCTGATGGGGGCCGGCACCGACGCCAAGCACTTCGGCCGACTGGGCCTGCGCACCTACGGGTTCGTGCCGCTGCGGCTGCCCGACGACCTCGACTTCACCGCGCTCTTCCACGGCGTCGACGAGCGGGTCCCGACCGACGCGCTCGCGTTCGGCGCCCGGGTCTTCGACAGGTTCCTCACCCAGGTCTGACCCGACCCGGCGCTTGGTCGAGCGCAAGGCGCGTCGACCCGGCGCGCGGTCGACCTGATGCAGCGTCGACCCGGCGCTTCGTCGACCTGATGGAGCGTCGACCCGGCGCGCGTTCGACCTCATGGAGCGTCGACCCGGCGCTTCGTCGAGTTGCCGCCGTCGACGAAGCGCCGGATCGACGGCGTGAGAGCTCGACGAAGCGCCGGATCGACGGGGTGAGAGGTCGACGACGCGCCGGGTCGGCTCAGGACCAGCGCACCTGCCGGATGATCTTCCGCCTCAGCACCACGCGCCGGATGCCGTCGGGACCGATGCGCACACGGTCGAGGATCCAGCCGCCGTGCTCGGCGCGTTCGACGAGCAGCCGGGTCACGTAGTTGCGGGAGAAGTCGCGGGGGATCGTCAGCCGTTCGTACTCCCACTCCACCCCCCGCGACGGCGCTCGGCGGTCGACGGCGGGGGGCATCGGTCAGGCCCGGGACACGTCGTCGAGGGCCTCGACGATCTCGGCGGGCAGGGTCAGCTCCTCGACGGCCAGCGCTCCCTTCAGCTGGGCGGCGGTGCGGGCCCCGACGATCGGGGCGGTGACCCCGGGCCGGTCGCGCACCCAGACCAGCGCCACCTCCAGCGGGCTCCAGTCCAGGCCCTCCGCGGCGCGGACGACGGACTCCACGATGCGGGTGCTCCGCTCGTCGAGGTAGGTCCCCACGAAGGACGAGAACATCGGCGATGCGCCCCGCGAGTCGCTGGGCGTGCCGGAGCGGTACTTCCCCGTCAGCACCCCGCGGCCCAGCGGCGACCAGGGCAGGACGCCCAGGCCGAGCGCGGCGCAGGCGGGGAGCACCTCGGCCTCGATCGAGCGGTTGAGCAGCGAGTACTCCACCTGGGTCGACGCCAGCGGCGTCCGGCCGGGGACGGCGCGCTGCCAGGTGGCCGCCTGGGCGGTCTGCCAGCCCGAGTAGTTCGAGACGCCGACGTAGGCGGCGCGGCCCGAGGACACCGCGGTGTCGAGGGCCGCGAGGGTCTCCTCGACGGGGGTCGGCTCGGTCCAGACGTGCACCTGCCAGAGGTCCACGTGGTCGACGCCCAGCCTCTTCAGGGACGCGTCGAGGGTGGTGAGCAGGTGGCCGCGGGAGGTGTTGGTGACCCGCTCGCCGGTACGCCGCGAGATGCCCGCCTTGGTCGCGACGACCACGTCGTCGCGGGCGACCACGTCGCCCAGGAGCGAACCCAGCAGCGACTCGGAGTCGCCGTCGGCGTACCCCGCGGCGGTGTCGACGAAGGTGCCGCCCGCATCGACGAACGACAGCAGCTGCTCGCGGGCCTCGTGCTCGTCGGTGTCCCGACCCCACGTCATCGTGCCCAGGCCCAGCCGGGAGACCTGAAGTCCGGTGCTCCCGACGTGCCGCTGCTCCATGCGGCAAAGGGTATCCCTAGGGTTGGGCCCCGTGGTGGACCTGCTGAGGGCCGTGGTGCTCGGACTGATCCAGGGCCTGACCGAGTTCCTGCCGATCTCCAGCAGCGCCCACCTGCGCATCCTTCCCGAGCTCTTCGGCTGGGGCGATCCAGGCGCGGCGTTCACGGCCGTCATCCAGATCGGCACCGAGCTCGCCGTGCTCGCCTACTTCCGCAAGGACATCTGGCGGATCGGGTCGACGTGGCTGCGCTCGCTCGTGAAGCCCGAGCTGCGCGGGCACCTGGACGCACGGATGGGCTGGTTCATCATCATCGGATCGCTGCCGATCGTGGTGCTCGGCATCCTCCTCAAGGACGTCATCGAACGCGACTTCCGCAACCTCTGGCTGATCGCCACCACGCTGGTCGTGATGGGCGTCGTGCTCGGCATCGCCGACCGGTTGAGCGCGGACCGGCTCACGATCAAGAACATCTCGCTGCGCGACGCCGTGCTGATGGGGCTGGCCCAGGCACTGGCGCTCATCCCCGGCGTCTCGCGCAGCGGGGCGACCATCTCGATGGGGCGCGCGCTGGGCTACCAGCGAGAGGCGGCGACCCGCTACGCCTTCCTGCTCGCGATCCCGGCCGTGGTCGGCGCGGGCCTCTTCGAGCTCAAGGAGATCCCGAACGGCGACAACAGCTACGGCTGGGGACCGACGATCGTCGCGACGGTGGTCGCCTTCATCGTCGGGTACGCCGCGATCGCCTGGCTGCTGCGCTACGTCAGCACGAACTCCTACCTGCCGTTCGTGATCTACCGGGTCGCGCTCGGGCTCACGACGATGGCGCTGCTGGCCACGGGCGTCCTGAGTGCCTGAGCCCGCTCAGAGCCAGCCGGACCTCTTGAAGAACGCGTAGAGGCCGAGCATCGTGCCTGCCATCAGCGCGAGCGCGAACGGGTAGCCGAATGTCCAGCCGAGCTCCGGCATGTGCTCGAAGTTCATGCCGTAGACGCCGGCGATCAGGGTGGGGAAGACCACCATCGCGGCACCGGCCGAGATCTTGCGCATGTCCTCGTTCTGCTGCACCGAGATCCGCGCGAGGTGCGCGTCGAAGGCGGTCGACAGCAGCGAGTCGAGGCTGTCGATGGTGTCCGCAGTGCGGCTCAGGTGGTCGGAGACGTCGCGGAAGAACGGCGCGGCGTCGGGGTCGATCCCGGTCACCAGGCCCGAGGCGAACCGGCGCATCGGCTCCCGCAGCGGCAGCACCGCGCGGCGCACCTCGGCGATCTCGCGCTTGAGGGTGTAGATGCGCACGGAGTCGTCGGTGCGTTCGGGGGAGAACACCGACGTCTCGACCTCGTCGACGTCGATCTCGAGCTGCGCCGCGACCTCCTCGTAGCGGTCCACGATCGCGTCGCACACGGCGTAGACCACAGCGGACGGGCCGTGCTTCAGGACCTTCTCGCGCTCCTCCAGGGACAACCGGGCGTTGTGCAGGCTGCTGCCGTCGCCGTGCCGGACGGTCACGACGAAGTTCTCGCCGACGAACATGTTGATCTCGCCGGTCTCGACCGCGTCCTCGGCATCGACGTACCAGAGAGTCTTGAGGGTGAGGAACAGGCTGTCGTCGTAGCGCTCGAGCTTCGGGCGCTGATGCGCCCGCACGGCGTCCTCGACCGCGAGCGGGTGCAGGTTGAACACGTCGGCCACCTGGTCGAGCTCGTCGGCGTCGGGCTGGTGCAGCCCGACCCAGACGAAGTCACCGGGCTCGGTCGCCTTGTCGGCGAGCCGCGGCAGGTCCTCGACGCCGCAGTCGACCGCCACGCGCACCCCGTTGCGGTAGAGCGCGCTGTCGACGATCACCGGATCAGGCTAGCCGCCGGGCCGCCCACTAGCCTTCCCGACATGGCAACCGTGATCCTCGTCCGCCACGGGCGTACGACGGCCAACGCCAGCGGCGTCCTGGCCGGCCGTGCCCCTGGCGTGCGGCTCGACGAGACCGGGCTCGCCCAGACCGGGGCTGCCGCGGAGCGCCTGTCCGGCGTCACGCTGGCGAGGGTCGTGACGAGTCCGCTGGAACGCTGCCGACAGACGGCGGGCGCCATCGCGAAGGCGCAGGCCGCCCGGCCGCGCCCGCTCACCGATCGCGGGCTCACCGAGTGCGACTACGGAGACTGGCAGGGCCGAGCGCTGAAGGACCTCGCCAAGGAGAAGCTCTGGAAGGTCGTGCAGTCCCAGCCGTCCGCCGTCGAGTTCCCCGGCGGCGAGACCATGCGCTCGATGCAGGAGCGCGCGGTCGCCTCGGTCCGGCGGCACGACGCTCTCGTCGAGGCGGAGCACGGGCCGAACGCCGTGTGGGTCGCGGTCAGTCACGCCGACGTCATCAAGTCGGTGCTCGCCGACGCGCTGGGCACGCACCTGGACCTGTTCCAGCGGATCCACGTCGACCCCGCGAGCCTGTCGATCGTCCGCTACACCGAGTCGCGGCCCTTCGTGCTGGGGGTCAACACCTCCGAAGGCAGCCTCGCCCACCTGCAACCGCCCGCCCGGGGCGGGCGCAGGAAGGCCGCCACCGACGCCGTCGTGGGCGGCGGTGCGGGCCCGGCGAGCGGACCTGGGACGGCGTCCTAAGGTGGACGACATGCCGGTCATCCACGGATTCGACCCGCCCGAGCGGTTCGTCGCGGGAACCGTCGGCCCTCCTGGTCAGCGCACCTTCTTCCTGCAGGCCCGCAGCGGTGTGCGCGTGGTCAGTGTCGCCCTGGAGAAGCAGCAGGTCGCGGCCCTCGCCGAGCGCATCGACGAGCTGCTCGACGAGGTGATGCAGACCGAGGGCATGTCCTCGGTCGTCCCGGCGGTCGCGCCGCTGGGCCTCGACGACGGCGAGCCGCTGGAGCAGCCGATCGAGGAGGAGTTCCGGGCGGGCACGATGACGCTCTCCTGGGACGCCGGCGATGCGCGCATCGTCATCGAGGTCTTCCCGTTCACCGAGGCGGCCGTCGTGTCGCCGGAGCAGGTCGGGGAGGATCTCGAGGAGCCCGAGCCGGAGGAGATCTTCCTGGTGCGGATCGCGGCCGGACCCGCTCGTGCGTTCGTGAAGCGCGCCGAGCAGGTGATCGGCGCCGGGCGCCCCACGTGCCCGTTCTGCGGCGGCCCGATCGACCCGGACGGTCACCTGTGCGTCCGCGCCAACGGCTTCCGCCGACGTGAGCCGACGGCCCTCGAGGAGTGACCGACCTTCTCGGCGGGGAGCTCACCCTCCACGGCCGCGTGCTGCCGGCGTCCAACGCCACCTTCGTCGGCGACATCGACGGTGTCCGGGTCGTCTACAAGCCGATCGCGGGGGAGCGACCCCTGTGGGACTTCCCCGATGGCACGCTGGCGAGCCGCGAGGTCGCGGCGTACGCCGTCTCCGAGGCGCTGGGCTGGGACGTCGTTCCGCACACCTTCCTGCGCGGCGGCCCGCACGGCCCCGGCATGGTGCAGGTCTGGCAGGAGCCCGACGACGAGGAGCTCGCGGTCGACCTCGTGCGCGAGGGTGCGGTGCCCGACGGGTGGCTGCACGTCTTCGACGGGGTCGACGAGCACGACCGGGGCGTCTCGCTGGTCCACGAGGACACGGCGGCCCTGCGCCGGATGGCCGTGTTCGACGCCCTGGTGAACAACGCCGACCGCAAGGGCGGGCACGTCCTCGCCATGACGGACGGCCACCGCTACGGGGTCGACCACGGCGTCACCTTCCACGTGGAGCACAAGCTCCGCACGGTGCTCTGGGGCTGGAGCGGCCAGCCCCTGCAGCCCGAGGAGAAGCACGCCCTCGGGGCCGTGCACGAGGCGGTCCGCGGCGATCTGGGTGACCGGCTCGCCGAGCTGCTGACGCCCCCGGAGCTCGCGGCGCTCACAGGACGATGCGAGCGGCTGCTGCGCCGCGGCCGCCTGCCCGAGCCGGGTGGCCACTGGCCGGTCATCCCGTGGCCGCCGTTCTAGTGGCCGGAGTCGGAGGCGTCCGCTTTCGGCGCCTGGCGCCAGCCTGAATAGACTCCGGCCATGCGCGCGTGGCCGGCACCCGACATCCCTCGTCTCGACGTGGTGGGTCCGCCCGTGCGCCTCCACGACACTGCTTCCGAGCAGCTCGTGACCGCCGGACCCCAGGATGCTGGCGAGGGCCCGGCCCGGCTCTATGTCTGCGGAATCACGCCCTACGACGCCACCCACATGGGCCACGCCGCTACCTACGTCGCCTTCGACCTCCTGCATCGGGCGTGGGTCAACGCCGGCCACGAGGTCACCTACGTCCAGAACGTCACCGACGTCGACGACCCACTGCTCGAGCGCGCCACCAAGGTGCACATCGACTGGGTGGAGCTCGCCGAGCGGGAGACCGAGCTGTTCCGCGAGGACATGACCGCACTGCGCGTCGTGCCGCCGGCCCACTTCGTGGGTGCCGTGGAGTCGATCCCGCTGGTGGTGGCGCTGATCGAGCGGCTCGACGCGGCAGGTGCGACGTACCGCGTCGACGACGACCTCTACTACTCGGTCACCGCCGACCCCGCCTTCGGGGAGGTGTCCGGCTGGACCCGCGAGCGGATGCTCGAGCTCTTCGGCGAGCGCGGCGGCGATCCCGAGCGCGCGGGCAAGCGCGACCCCCTCGACTGCGTCGTGTGGCGAGGCGAGCGAGCCGGCGAGCCGGCGTGGGACAGCCCGTACGGGCGGGGCCGGCCCGGATGGCACATCGAGTGCACCGCCATGGCCCTGGAGTACCTCGGCCCGGCCTTCGACGTGCAGGCCGGCGGCAGCGACCTGGTCTTCCCGCACCACGAGATGTGCGCCGGAGAGGCGCAGGTGGCGGTGCCGGGCACGCCGTTCGCGAAGACCTACGCCCACGCCGGGATGGTGGGGTACGACGGGGAGAAGATGTCGAAGTCGAAGGGCAACCTGGTCTTCGTCTCGGCCCTCCGGCACAGCGACGTCGATCCGATGGCGATCCGGCTGGTGCTGCTGCGCCACCACTACCGCACCGACTGGGAGTGGACCGATGAGCTCTTGTGGGATGCCGTCGACACCGTGGACTCCTGGCGCAAGGCGCTCTCGTTGGGCGCCGGCGCGCCGGCCGTACCCGTCGTCGAGTCGGTGCTCGCCGCCCTGGCCGACGACCTCGACGCCCCATCCGCGCTCACCGCGGTGCAGGCCTGGGTCGACGCCACTCTCGGCGCGCCCGGTCACCTGGCCGACGCCTCGGACCCCGCGGCCGGCCCGCAGATCCACCGGCTCCTCGACGCCGCGCTCGGGCTGGGCTTGTAAGGGCTGCTACTCCGCCTCGCCGCGCTTGAGGTAACGCTCGAACTCGCGCGCGATCGCCTCGCCCGATGCCTCGGGCAGCTCGGTGGTGTCGCGCGTCTCCTCCAGGGCCCGGACGTAGTCGGCGATGTCCTCGTCCTCCTCCGCCAGCTCGTCGACGCCGCGCTCCCAGGCGCGGGCGTCCTCGGCCAGGTCGAGCAGCGGCAGGCTCGCCTCGAGCAGCTCCTCCAGGACGCCCACGAGGGCGAGCGTGGCCTTGGGACATGGCGGCTGGGCCGCGTAGTGCGGCACGGCGGCCCAGTAGGAGACGGCGGGGATGTCGAGCCGGGTGCACGCGTCCTGGAACACCCCCACGATGCCCGTGGGGCCCTCGTAGGTCGACGTCTCCAGCTTGAGCCGGTCGATGAGCTCGGCCTCGGTGGCGTTGCCGCTCACCGGGACCGGCCTGGTGTGTGGGGTGTCGGCCAGCATCGCTCCCAGGGTGACGACGAGCCCCCCACCGAGCTGGTCGCAGGCGGCGAGGATCTCCGCGCAGAACTGCCGCCAGCGCATGTTGGGCTCGATGCCCCGGACCAGGATCACGTCGCGATCGAGCTCCGGTGGCGAGGCGACCGCGATCTGCGTGGTGGGCCAGGTGATGCGGCGATGCCCACGCTCGTCGGCGCCCACCATGGGGCGGTTCACCTGGAAGTCGTAGAAGTCCTCGGGATCGATCGCGCCGACGATGCGCGCGTCCCACACCCTGATCAGGTGGTCGACCACGCCGGTGGCGGCGTCGGCGGCGTCGTTCCAGCCCTCGAAGGCGGCGATGACCACGGGATCGACCAGGTCGTCGACGTCCTCGATCTCGATCACCTCCACAGCCTAGTTGCCCGGTGCCGGCTCCTCACGATTTCTCGACCGTCGGCGCGCGGTGTCACGATGCGGGAACCGTGTCCATCGTCCGGACGCGGGTGCCTAACCTCGAGCCCAACCCATGGACCAGCCCCATGGACCAGCGCCCGCTCGCAGCCCGCGCACGTCGACCGGAAGGAGCCAGGTGACCGAGCCGACCGCCGACCTCCGGCCCGACCGGACCGATGAGCTGTCCCGCCTGCTGGCGGAGCGGATCCTGGTCATCGACGGCGCGATGGGCACCGCGATCCAGCGCGACCGCCCGTCGGAGGCGACCTACCGCGGCGACCGGTTCGCCGACTGGTCCCAGGACCTCCAGGGCAACAACGACCTGCTCTCGATCACGGCGCCGGGGATCATCGAGGCGATCCACCGGGAGTACCTCGAGGCCGGCGCCGACATCCTCGAGACCAACACCTTCAACGCCAACGCGATCTCGCTGTCCGACTACGGCATGTCCGACCTCGCCCGCGAGCTCAACCGCGAGGCCGCACGGCTCGCCCGACGGGTCGCCGACGAGGTCACCGCACAGACGCCGGACAAGCCGCGCTACGTCGCAGGAGCCATCGGCCCGACCTCGCGTACGGCGTCCATCTCGCCTGACGTCAACGACCCCGGAGCGCGCAACGTCACCTTCGACGAGCTGGTGGTGGCCTACCTGGACGCCGCGCACGGCCTGGTCGAGGGAGGCGCCGACCTCCTGGTGGTCGAGACCATCTTCGACACCCTCAACGCGAAGGCGGCGATCTTCGCCCTCGAGACCCTCTTCGAGGAGCACGGCCGCCGTTGGCCGGTCATCGTCTCCGGCACGATCACCGACGCCTCCGGCCGCACCCTGTCGGGCCAGGTCACCGAGGCGTTCTGGGCGTCGGTGCGACACGCCCGGCCGCTCGCGGTCGGGCTCAACTGCGCGCTGGGGGCCACCGAGATGCGGCCCTACCTCGCCGAGCTCAGCCGGGTCGCCGACACGTTCGTGTCGTGCTATCCCAACGCCGGCCTGCCCAACGCGTTCGGGGAGTACGACGAGCAGCCGCACGAGACAGCGGGCGTGCTGACGGAGTTCGGGGAGGCAGGTTTCCTCAACCTGGTCGGCGGTTGCTGCGGGACGACACCCGAGCACATCCGCGCGATCGCGGACGGGGTGGCAGGCCTGCGCCGTCGAGAGGTCCCCGAGGTCCCCGACGCGATGCGACTCTCCGGTCTCGAGCCGTTCACGATCACCGAGGAGAGCCTCTTCGTGAACGTGGGGGAGCGCACCAACATCACCGGCTCCGCGAAGTTCCGCAACCTGATCAAGGCCGGCGACTACGACAGTGGCCTCGCCGTCGCCGCCCAGCAGGTCGAGAACGGCGCGCAGGTCATCGACGTCAACATGGACGAGGGCATGATCGACGGCGTCGCCGCGATGGACCGCTTCCTCAAGCTGGTCGCCTCCGAGCCCGACATCAGCCGCGTCCCGGTGATGGTCGACTCCTCCAAGTGGGAGGTGATCGAGGCCGGGCTGAAGTGCGTCCAGGGCAAGGCGATCGTCAACTCGATCTCGCTCAAGGAGGGCGAGGAGGCGTTCGTCGAGCACGCCCGGCTCTGCCGCAAGTACGGCGCTGCCGCGGTCGTGATGGCCTTCGACGAGGACGGCCAGGCCGACTCCCTCGAGCGGCGTACCGCCATCTGCGAGCGCGCCTACCGGATCCTCGTCGACCAGGTGGGGTTCCCGGCCCAGGACGTCATCTTCGACCCCAACGTGTTCGCGGTGGCGACGGGCATCGAGGAGCATGCGACCTACGGCCACGACTTCATCGAGGCGACGCGCTGGATCAAGAAGAACCTGCCTGGCGCCAAGGTCAGCGGTGGCATCTCCAACGTGTCGTTCTCGTTCCGCGGCAACAACCCGGTGCGCGAGGCGATCCACGCGGTCTTCCTCTTCCACGCCATCAGGGCGGGCCTCGACATGGGCATCGTCAACGCCGGCGCGCTGGTCGTCTACGACGAGGTCGACCCCGAGCTGCGCCAGCGCATCGAGGACGTCGTCCTCAACCAGCGACCCGATGCCGCCGAGCGGCTGCTCGAGATCGCCGAGTCCTACAACCGCGAGGGTGAGGTCGAGGAGGGCGCGGCCGAGGAGTGGCGGTCGCTGCCGATCCGCGAGCGCCTCAGCCACGCGCTGGTCAAGGGGCTCGACGCGCACGTCGAGGCCGACACCGAGGAGATGCGCGCCGAGATCACCGGCTCCGGCGGTCGCACGATCGAGGTGATCGAGGGTCCGCTGATGGACGGCATGAACGTCGTGGGCGACCTGTTCGGCTCCGGCAAGATGTTCCTGCCGCAGGTGGTGAAGAGCGCCCGGGTGATGAAGAAGGCGGTCGCCTACCTGATCCCGTTCATCGAACGCGAAAAAGCCGACGACGCTGCCGCAACCCATCCAAGCGGCGAGCAACCACGGACCAGGTCCACCAACGGCACCATCGTGATGGCGACGGTCAAGGGCGACGTCCACGACATCGGCAAGAACATCGTCGGTGTGGTCCTCCAGTGCAACAACTTCGAGGTCATCGATCTCGGCGTGATGGTGCCGGCGCAGAAGATCCTCGACACCGCCGCGGAGGTCGAGGCCGACCTGATCGGACTCTCCGGCCTGATCACGCCCTCGCTCGACGAGATGGTCAACTTCGCCGCCGAGATGCAGCGCCTCGGGCTCTCGATCCCGTTGCTCGTGGGTGGCGCGACGACGAGTCGTGCGCACACCGCGGTCAAGGTCGACCCCAGGTACGACGGCCCGGTGGTGTGGGTGAAGGACGCCTCCCGGTCGGTCGGGGTCGCCTCGGCCCTCCTGAGCAGGACCGGCCGCGACAAGCTGATGGCCGACGTGCAGGCCGACTTCGACTCGCTGCGCACCCGCCACGCCGCCAAGCACGACCGGCCGATGGCGACGTACGCCGCGGCGCGCGCCAACGCGACGCCGATCGACTGGACGGGCTACGACGCGCCGGTGCCGGTCACTGCGGGCGTGACCGTCTTCGACGACCACGACATCGGCGAGCTGCGCGAGTTCATCGACTGGCAGCCGTTCTTCAACGCGTGGGAGATGAAGGGCAAGTTCCCCGACATCCTGAACAACCCGTCGACGTCCGAGGCGGCTCGCAGACTCTACGACGACGCGCAGGAGATGCTCGACCGGATCGTGGCCGAGAGGTGGCTGACGGCTCGCGGGGTCGTGGGTCTCTTCCCCGCGGCATCGGTCGGTGACGACATCCACGTCTACTCCGACGGCTCCCGCACCTCGCCGGTCGCGACGTTGCACCAGCTGCGCCAGCAGGGTCAGCACCGCGACGGCGTACCCAACCGGTCGCTGGCCGACTTCGTCGCCCCTGCCGGCTCCGGTGTCGCCGACCACGTCGGCGCGTTCGCCGTGACGGCCGGGCATGGGCTGCCCGAGAAGGTCAAGGAGTTCCAGGCCGCCCTCGACGACTACTCCGCGATCATGGTCGAGGCGCTGGCCGACCGGCTGGCCGAGGCGTTCGCCGAGCGGCTCCACCAGCTCGTCCGCACCGACCTGTGGGGCCACGCCCGCGACGAGTCACTGTCCAGCGCCGACCTGATCCACGAGCGCTACACCGGCATCCGCCCGGCTCCGGGCTACCCGGCCTGTCCCGACCACACCGAGAAGGCGTCCCTGTGGGCGGTCCTCGACGTCGAGGCGCGCACCGGCATCGAGCTCACCGAGTCGATGGCGATGTGGCCCGGGGCGTCGGTGTCGGGGTGGTACTTCTCCCACCCGCAGTCGCAGTACTTCGTCGTCGGCCGGCTCGGGCGCGACCAGGTCGCCGACTACGCCGAACGGAAGGGCTGGACGTTGACCGAGGCGGAGAAGTGGCTCTCCCCGAACCTGGGCTACGACCCCGATGACTGACGCGCGGGGCGGGGCAGGCCCGGAGCAGTGGCCCGCCGCGCTGCTCTTCGACATGGACGGCACTCTCGTCGACACCGAGCCCTACTGGATCGACGCGGAGTACCGCCTGGTCCAGCGGCACGGCGGCACCTGGAGCAAGGCGCACTCCCTCAACCTGGTGGGCAACGACCTGCTCGACTCCGGGCGCTACATCCGCGACCACGGCCCGGTCGACCTCACACCCGAGCAGATCGTCGACGAGCTGCTCGACGACGTCGTACGGCAGATCGAGGTGGCGGTGCCGTGGCGGCCCGGGGCCCGCGAGCTGCTTGCCGAAGCCGTCGAGGCGGGCGTGCCCTGTGCGCTGGTGACGATGTCCTACCAGCGCTTCGTCGAGCCGATCCTGGCCGAGCTGCCCGAGGGCACCTTCACCGACGTCGTCACCGGTGACTCCGTGAGCCGCGGCAAGCCGCATCCGGAGCCCTACCTCACCGCGGCCAAGCTGCTGGGCGTGCAGCCCGAGAACTGCCTGGCCGTCGAGGACTCCGACCCGGGCACCACGAGCGCCGTCGCTGCCGGCTGCCTGGTCCTGGTGATCCCCAACCACGTCCCGGTCAGCACCGGCGAGCGCCGCATCCACCGCGACACGCTGGCCGGTCTGACGTTGGCCGACCTCCGCGGCCTGGATGTCTCCTAGGGTCGGACCATGCCGCTGCCGATCGAGGACTACGCCTTCGTCGGCGACCGGGGCACCGCGGCGCTGATCGGCCGCAACGGCTCCGTCGACTGGCTGTGCCTCCCGCGTTTCGACTCCCCGGCCTGCTTCGCCGCCCTGCTCGGTGACGAGCGCAACGGCCACTGGCAGCTCGAGCCCGAGGGGGAGTACGACGTCACCCGCACCTACCTCGGCGACACCGCCCTGCTGGAGACGACGTTCACGACGGCCGGCGGTGAGGTGACCCTGCTCGACGTGATGCCCACCAACGACGGCCGGGCCGACCTGGTGCGCCGGATCACCGGCGTCCGCGGCACGGTGCGGATGCGCCACGAGTGGGTCGTCCGCTTCGACTACGGCAAGGTCCGGCCGTGGGTCAACCGAGTGCGCGCCGAGGGCGCCGACGGATCGACCGACGCCGTGGCCATCCTGGCGACGGCCGGGCCCGACAAGCTGGTGCTCCGGGGGCCCCGTCTGCCCACGCGCCAGGACGGGAGCCACGTCGACAGCTTCGACGTGGGGGAGGGCGACGTGCTCACCTTCGCGATGACCTGGGTCCCGTCGTGGGCCGACGTACCCCGCCCCGCGGACCTCGACCGTGCCATCGAGCGCACCCGTCGCGAGGAGGAGCGCTGGAGCACGGTGTGCCGCCCCGACCTGCCGCACCGCGAGCTGGTGGTGCGCAGCCTGCTCACCCTGCGGCTGCTGACCCACGAGGAGACGGGCGGCATCGTCGCCGCGCCGACCACCTCGCTGCCCGAGGACTTCGGCGGCGTCCGCAACTGGGACTACCGCTACACCTGGCTGCGAGACGCCGCCCTCACCATCGAGACCCTGCTGACGGCCGGCTACACCGGCGAGGCCGAGCTGTGGCGCACGTGGCTCCTGCGGGCGGTCGCGGGCGATCCCGAGGACCTCCAGATCATGTACGCCGTCGACGGTGCCCGCCGGCTGCCCGAGCGCGAGCTCGACCACCTGCCGGGCTACGAGCAGTCCGCACCGGTCCGGATCGGAAACGGCGCGGTCGACCAGCGGCAGACCGACGTGCTCGGCGAGGTGATGATCGCGCTGCAGCAGGCGCGCGAGGCCGGGCTCGACGACACCGACCTGAGCTGGTCGCTGCAGCGCGCCCTGGTGGACGACCTGGCCGACCACTGGGCCGAGCCGGACCACGGGCTGTGGGAGATCCGGGGCGAGCCGCAGCACTTCACGCACTCGCGGGTGATGGTGTGGGCGGCGTTCGACCGGGCGATCGAGGCGGTCGAGCAGCACGGCCTCGACGGGCCTGTCGACCGGTGGCGCCGGGCTCGTGACGAGGTCCGTGCCGAGGTCCTCGCGCAGGGTGTCGATCGGGAGCGGGGGACGTTCGTGCAGCACTACGCGACCAAGGAGGTCGACGCCTCGCTGCTGATGATCCCGCTCGTCGGCTTCCTCCCCGGCGACGACCCGCTTGTCCTCGGCACGATCGCGGCCGTCGAGCAGGACCTGCTGCGCGACGGCTTCGCGATGCGCTACCGCACCCACACCGGCGTCGACGGGCTGCCGGGTGACGAGCACCCCTTTCTGGCCTGCTCGTTCTGGCTGGTGTCGGCCTACTGCATGGCCGGCCGGTTCGACGACGCCCACGCATCTCTTCGACCGGCTCTGCGGCCTCGCCAACGACGTCGGTCTGCTCTCGGAGGAGTACGACGTCGGCGACGACCGCATGGCCGGCAACTTCCCCCAGGCGCTGAGCCACCTGACCCTCGTCCAGGCTGCTCTGCGACTGGCCGAGGGTCGCTCGGGAGCCGACGAGGACGCCGTCCAGGGCTGAGGGGAGGTACTAGGACCAGTGTCCAATGGCGGGCGCCCTGACACTCGCCGAGGCTGGGTGCACCAAACGAAGGAGATCGCCATGACGCATCTCAGCCGACCGCGCCCGCACCACCACCTCGACCACCGGAGCGCTCGTCGCCGCGTCCTTGCCAGCCTCGCGCTCGCCGCCGGTCCGGCGTGGGCCGACGATGACGACGACAGGTCCTCCGCGAGGGGCGTGCAGCTCGGGCACCGAGTGGAAGGTCAAGGCGAAGGCCGACGACGGCCGCATCGAGTTCGAGGGCGAGGTCGACAGCAACCAGAACGGTCAGACCTGGAAGTGGAAGATCAAGCACAACGGCATCGATCTCCGCGCGGGGCACGCGCCACGACGACCGGGCCGAGCGGGTCCTTCGACGTGGAGCGCAAGCTCACGAACCTGTCAGGCACCGACAGCTTCGTCTTCAAGGCCAAGAACCCCGCCAGCGGTGAGACCTGCCGCGGGACGCTGGCCTTCTGAGCGGAGCCCGGCCGGGCTCCCGGTCGCGCGGCTATGCTGATCCGCCCCGCGACCAGGTAGCCACGACCCGTGCCGATAGTCTGGGTCCGTCCTCCGCAACCCGGTCGTGCTCTTCCTCACGGCCGGGCTGTCGTCGTGCTTGCCGGCATCGTGGTGGCCGCCGAGCTCTTCGCACGCGAGGCCGCCGCAGCGCGAGGCCATCAACGACGCCCGCTCCACAACCCTCCTGCTCGCGCGATCCGTCGCGCAGCCGGCGATACCGCGCGGCCTTGTCGACGGCGACGCCGGCGCGGTCGACCGGCTCGACCGTCAGGTGCTCGACCGCCTGCTCGTGGGCGACGTGCAGCGGATCAAGATCTGGAACCGCGACGGCGTCGTCGTCTACTCCGATGCCACCCAGCTCATCGGCAGCCGCTACGCTCTCGGCGGCGAGGAGCTCGAGGTCCTCGAGAACGGGGCGTCGACGCCGAGGTCTCAGACCTGTCGGAGGAGGAGAACCGCTTCGAGCGCGATCTCGGCGGGGTCGTCGAGGTCTACACCCAGATCTGGTCGCCGGAGGAGGAGCCACTGCTCTTCGAGGTCTACTACGACGACGCGGACCTCGACCAGCGCGAGCGCGAGGTGTTCGCCCCGTTCCGCCGGATCACGCTCGGCGCTCTGCTGGCCCTCGTGGTGCTCGCCGCGGCCATGATCTTCGCGCTGACGAGCCGCCTGTCCCGGGTCGCGCGCGACCGGGAGCTGCTGCTGCGTCCGGCGCGGCCGACGCGTCGGCGGCCGAGCGGCGGCGCATCGCCCGCGACCTCCACGACGGGGTCGTCCAAGACCTCGCCGGCACTGCCTTCGCGCTGCACTCGCTGACGGACGGCCGAGGGCGCCACGCCCGCGGTCAGGACGGCAGCCGGTGAGGCGGGCCGTCGCTGCGTGAGTCGTTGCGGTCGTTGCGATCGCTGCTCGTCGAGATCTATCCGCCCGAGCTCGGCGCCGACGGCCTCGCCGCGGCGCTCGAGGACCTCACCGCACCGGCCGCCGACCTGGGCGCTGGAGACGACCGTGTCGGTCGACGGGCGTCGACGGCGTGTCCGACGAGACCATCGCGCTGGTCTGGCGGGTTGCCCAGGAGGCGGTGCGCAACGCCACCCGGCACGCGCAGGCGCGCCGGCTGGACGTGCGCGTCGTGGGCTCGGCCGGCGCTGTCACCCTCGAGGTCGCCGACGACGGGCGCGGGCTTCGACCCGCACCGAGCCGATCGGCACCGCCGCACTTCGGGCTGCGCGGCCTGGCCAGCCTCGTCGCCGACGCCGGCGGCCGCCTCGACGTGACCACGGCCCCGGGGGAGGGAACCACCGTGAGCCTGGACGTGGGGACGCGATGAGCGAGCGAACGATCCGCGTCGTCGTGGTCGACGACCACGCCGTCGTACGCCGGGGGCTCGAGCAGCTGCTCGCGGGCGGCCCGGACATCGAGGTCGTCGGCACTGCCGGCGACGGCGCCGAGGCCCTCGCGGTCGTCGCGGCGACCCGGCCCGACGTCGTCCTGATGGACCTGCAGATGCCCGGCGTCGACGGCGTCGAGGCGACCCGGTCCATCACGACCGAGCGCCTCGCCGACGTCCTCGTGCTGACGTCGTTCTCCGACTCGGAGCGGATCGTGGCCGCCCTCGACGCGGGAGCCCTCGGCTATCTCCTCAAGGACGCCGACCCCGAGGAGGTGCTGGCTGGGATCCGGGCGGTCAGCCGGGGCGAGTCGCCGATCCACCCTCGCGCGGCGCGTCAGCTGCTGGGCGCTCGGTCCGCCCGGCGCGGCCTCCCCGGGTCCGAACCTGACCCCGCGCGAGGCGGAGGTGATCGAGCTGGTGCGCCAGGGTCTCGCCAACAAGCAGATCGCCCGCCGGCTGGGGATCAGCGAGCGCACCGTGAAGGCGCACCTCACCTCGGCCTTCGCAGCGATCGGCGTCGTCGATCGAACCCAGGCGGCGCTCGTGGGCGGAGCGCCAGGTCGGCCACCCCAGCGGTCAGGAGATCAGGGCTACCGGTGCGGTCCTGCGCCGTGACCAGGTCGCCAACCAATGCCGCGGCCTTGCGAGGAAGACTGAACGGGTTGAAGCCCGTCGGAGTGAACTCGATGACGTGCCAGGTTCTGCTCGGCCGCACCGTGTTCACGTAGGGCTTGGCGAAGTGGAGGGGATGGATGCCGAGCGACCGGAGCAGCTCGATGACGTCTGCTGCCAACCGGTCGTCGGTCGTGGTGAATCCGGCACGGCGACGTGTCACGTTCCACCAGCCATCGGTGTCCATGAGTCCGCGGAGCAGGTCGATCCTCTGGTCGTTGCCAGCACGCAGGTAGCCAGGAGCGATGTGCTTGTTGCCGACGACTCCGAGCTCGCGTAGCTGGGCGGTGAAGGACACGTTGACGGACTGCATCTCAGCGTGACGCCACTCGTGACGGCACCGTCGAGTCAGATGCCCTGGCGTCGGTGCCGAGAACTCGGTGTGGCCGTACGTGCACTGATCGGGCGTGCGCGAGAGGACAGCCGCAAGGCGGAGTGCTCCTCGGTCACGGACACGTGGCCGGACCAGGTACTACGACGCCCGACGGCCGGGGGTCAGCGAGCGCACGGTGAAGATCCTAGGGCTGACCGGTGCGCTCCTGCGCCGTGACCAGGTCGCCGGCCGGATCGACGGCCGCGGCGGGGAGCTCTGGCTCGGGCAGCGGGGGCGGAGTGCCGCCGTAGGCCGGGCACAGGGCCTGATGGGCGCACCAGTCGCACATCCGGCTCGGGCTCGCCCTCCAGTCCCCGGTCGACTCCGCGCGCCGGATCGCCTCCCAGATCGCCACCACCTTGCGCTCAGTGGCCAGCAGGTCGGCCTCGTCGGGGACGTAGCGCAGCATCTCGCCGTTGCCGAGGTAGACCAGCTGGAGCATCGCCGGCACGACGCCGCGGGAGCGCCAGATGGCCAGCGCGTAGAACTTCATCTGGAACATCGCCTTGGCCTCGAACCCCTCGCCGGGGCTCCGTCCCGACTTGTAGTCCACGACTCTGAGCCGGCCGTCGGGCGCCTCGTCGAGCCGGTCGACGAAGCCACGCAGCAGGAGTCGGGAGTCGAGCAGCGCCTCGACGTAGAGCTCGCGCTCGGCGGGCTCGAGGCGGCGTGGGTCCTCCAGCGTGAAGTAGCGATCGAGCACCGTCGCGCAGCTGTCGAACCACGTCTGGAAGTCCAGCTGCTCGGTCTCGCCCCCCACCAACATCTCGGCAACCGCAGGCTCCTGCTCGAGCAGCCCGTGCCAGGTCGGGCCGAGCAGGTCGCGGGCCCGCTCGGGCGTGCGGTCGGCCGCGGGGAGGTCGAAGAGGTCCTCGAGAACCTTGTGGACCAACGTGCCGCGCACGGCGTCGGGGGACGGCGGCTCGGGCAGGCGGTCGACGGTGCGGAACCGGTAGAGCAGGGGACAGACCATGAAGTCGGCTGCCCGGCTCGGCGAGAGGGCGCCCAGCACGTCGACCCCGTCGACGGGCGTCGAGAGCGGGACCGCGGGGGACCCGGCGGGGATCTCGATGGCCGGCATGCGGCCACCCTAGGCGAGCCCGCCGACATCTCCTGCGCCGCTCGAACCTGGCGGGGCGGCACCCTCTGGTCGGATAGCCTCGGGGTGTGTCAGACCACCCCTCAGCGCCTGCGCCGGAGCCCCGGCCGCCCGGCACGCTGCGCATCGGCAGCATCGCGGGGACGGCTGTCTACGTGCAGTCGTCGTGGTTCCTGGTCGCTGCCCTGATCGCGGTGGTGATGGCTCCGCGGGTCGAGCAGGTGCAGCCCGGGCTCGGGGTCGGCAAGTACGTCGCCGGGCTGGCGTTCGCGGTGGTGCTCTACGGCTCGGTGCTGCTGCACGAGGTGTCGCACGCGCTGATGGCGAGGCGGTTCGGCTACCCGGTCAGCTCGATCCAGCTGAACTTCCTCGGGGGCCTCACCGCGGTCGAGGGCGAGGCCCGCTCGCCGCGCCACGAGGCCCTGATCGCGGTGGTGGGGCCGCTGACCTCGATCGCCGTCGGCATCGGCGCGATCGGCCTGTGGTTCGTCACGCCAGACGGGCTGCTGCAGATGGCCGTCGAGGGCCTGGTGTGGGCCAACCTGCTCGTCGGCGTCATCAACCTCGTGCCCGGCTTGCCGCTGGATGGTGGCCGCGTGCTGAAGGCGCTCGTGTGGGGCGCCTCGGGCAGTCCCCACCGCGGCACCATCGCCGCGGGCTGGGGCGGCCGGCTCGCGGCCGTCGCCGTGCTGGCCTGGCCGTGGGTGCAGTACGAGTTCCTCGGCGACACGCCCAACGTCGTCGACTTCGTGCTGACGTTCGTGGTCGCGCTCTTCCTGTGGTCCGGGGCCACCGCAGCGATGGCATCGGCCCGGCTCCGCAGTCGGCTGCCGTCCCTCGTCGCCCGCAACCTGGCGCGTCGTACCCTCACCGTCCCCGAGGACCTGCCCCTGGCCGAGGCCGTCCGGCGTGCCCAGGCGGCCGAGGCCGGCAGCATCGTCACCGTGACCGGCAGCGGCCAGCCCGTCGGCATCGTCTCCGAGGCGGCCCTGCTGGCCACGCCCGAGGACCGACGTCCGTGGGTGGCGGTCTCGACGGTCGCTCGCGCCGCCGACCAGGGGCTCCGACTGCCGGTCGCCATCGGCGGGGAGGAGCTGATCCTCGCCATCAGCCGTCACCCCGCGGCGGAGTACCTGCTCGTCGAGGAGGACGGCGGCATCTTCGGGGTGCTCACCACCGCCGACGTCGACCGGGCGTTCCGGGCCGCGCACCGCTGACTCACGCGTCGCGGCGCCGCAGGACGTAGACGCCGGTCGCATAGTGCTCGGCAACCGTGCCCCCGAGCTCCTCTGCGGCGCGCGCCACGGCGTCGATCTGGTCGGCGGTCCAGGTCGGAAAGGTCGCGAACAGGTCGCGCACCTGCGCGGCCGTCAGGTCGGTCGACCAGCGCACGACCTCCGTCGCCACGTGCGCGAACCAGCCGCCCTGCGTCAGGTCGGCCTCCCAGGCGACCGTGTCGAGGCCGGTACGCCGTGTCTCGGGCCGCCGCTCCGGGTTCGAGATCGCGTGGACCCGGTCGCGGAACGGCGTGCTCACGTCCGGGTCGCCGAAGACCGTCCACCAGGCGGCGAGCAGCCCGCCGGGTCGCAGCGCCTCGCGGAGGCGGGGGAGCACGACCGGCAGGTCCACCCAGTGGAGGCTGGTCGCGGCGACCGCGGCGTCGTACCCGCCCGGTCCGAGCGGCACGTCCTCGATGCGGCCCTCGATGACCTCGACCCCGGGCAGCAGCGCGCGAAGGTCGCCTGCGAGGTTCGGTCCGGGCTCGACTGCGACGACGTCGGCGCCCCGGGCGACGAGCTCGGCCGTCGCCTGACCCGAGCCGGCGCCGACCTCCAGAAGCCGGGCGCCCGGCGTGAGGACGCCGTGCTCCTCCAAGATCGTCCAGACGCGGTCGGGGTACGGCGGCCGGCCGCGGGCGTACGTCGCCGCCACCCGGTCGAAGTGCTCGCTGCCCACGCGACCCACCCTTCCACGCACGGCACTAGGGTCGCCGTCATGCCCGATGCAGAGCTGCCCGACGTCGCGCCGGAGGCGTGGTCCGGCGTCCACCGGGGACCGCTCCGGGCCGGCGAGTGGGTCCGCCTGACCGACCAGAAGGGCCGCAAGCACAACTTCGAGCTGGTGCCCGGCAAGCGGTTCTTCTCGAACAAGGGCCACCTGGACCACGACGACCTCATCGGGCGCGAGGAGGGCTTCGCCATCCCGTCGTCGTCCGGCGGGGAGTACCTCGTCCTCCGCCCGCTCCTCAGTGAGTTCGTGGTGTCGATGCCACGCGGTGCGGCCGTGGTCTACCCCAAGGACTCCGCCCAGATCGTCGCGCTCGCCGACATCTTCCCCGGAGCAACCGTGGTGGAGGCCGGCGTCGGCTCCGGCGCCCTCACCTGCTCCCTCCTACGGGCCGTCGGCCCGCACGGACGGGTGCTGTCCTACGAGCGCCGCGAGGAGTTCGCCGAGGTCGCCCGCCGCAACGTCACCCGCTTCTTCGGCGACCGCGACGGGCAGACCCACCCGGCGTGGAGCCTCGCGCTGGGGGACCTGGCCGAGGAGCTGCCAGCGTCGGGTGAGCGCGCCGACCGGGTCATCCTCGACATGCTCGCTCCGTGGGAGTGCGTCGACGCGGCCGCGGCCGCGCTGGTGGCCGGCGGCATCGTCTGTGTCTACGTCGCCACGACCACGCAGCTCAGCCGCGTGGTCGAGACGCTGCGCGCCCACGGCGGGTTCACCGAGCCGCACGCCTGGGAGTCGCTCGTGCGCGACTGGCACGTCGAGGGGCTCGCCGTCCGTCCGGGCCACTCGATGATGGGGCACACGGCGTTCCTGGTGACCGCGCGGCGGCTGGCGCCCGGGGAGCGGCCGCCGACGAAGAAGCGGCGCCCGGCGCCCGGCGCCTACGGCCCCGACTACGCCGGACCGCGCCCCGCCGACGTGCCGGGCGTATCAGGCGCGGGTCCCGACGTCTCGGAATTGTGACCAACACCCGGGCTTTTCCGCTTCCGTCGCTGCTCAGCGCGGGTAGGGTCGCCAATCTAAGGAGGTGAGCCAGATGCCGACTTCCGACGGACCTGGACGCGAGGAGCTCGCGAGCCAGGTGCGCTTCTTGGAGGCCGAGGTCGCCGACCTGCGCCGCCGCCTCCAGGACGCCCCTGGCCACACGCGCGGCATCGAGCTGCGCCTGGCCGACACCCAGCGGTCGCTGGCCGCGGTGACGAGCCAGAACGAGCGCCTCGCCCAGACCCTGCGCGAGGCCCGCGACCAGATCACCAAGCTCAAGGAGGAGGTCGACCGCCTCGCGCAGCCTCCGGCGGGCTTCGGCACCTTCCTCCAGCGCAACGACGACGACTCCATCGACGTCTTCACCGGCGGGCGCAAGCTGCGCGTGCACGTCAGCCCGAACGTCGAGCTCGACGAGCTCAAGCGCGGCCAGGAGGTCATGCTCAACGAGGCCCTCAACGTCGTTGCCGCGATGGCCTACGAGGAGGTCGGCGAGGTCGTGATGCTCAAGGAGCTCCTCGCCGACGGCGACCGGGCCCTGGTCATCGCCAATGCCGACGAGGAGCGCGTCGTACGCCTGGCCGCTCCGCTTCGGGAGATCCAGCTCCGCGCCGGCGACTCGCTGCTGCTCGACACGCGCGCGGGCTACGCCTACGAGAAGGTCCCCAAGTCCGAGGTCGAGGAGCTCGTCCTCGAAGAGGTCCCCGACATCGCCTACGAGTCGATCGGCGGCCTGCGCGGACAGATCGAGCAGATCCAGGACGCCGTCGAGCTGCCCTACCTCCACCCCGAGCTCTTCAAGGAGCACCAGCTCAAGCCGCCCAAGGGCGTGCTGCTCTACGGGCCACCAGGGTGCGGCAAGACACTGATCGCCAAGGCCGTCGCCAACTCGCTGGCCAAGAAGGTCGCCGCGAAGACCGGTCAGGAAGGGAAGTCCTACTTCCTCAACATCAAGGGCCCCGAGCTGCTGAACAAGTACGTCGGCGAGACCGAGCGGCACATCCGGCTGGTCTTCCAGCGGGCCCGCGAGAAGGCCAGCATGGGCACGCCCGTCATCGTGTTCTTCGACGAGATGGACTCGCTGTTCCGCACCCGCGGCTCGGGGGTGTCCTCCGACGTCGAGAACACCATCGTCCCGCAGCTGCTCAGCGAGATCGACGGCGTCGAGGCACTGGAGAACGTTCTCGTCATCGGCGCCTCCAACCGCGAGGACATGATCGATCCCGCGATCCTGCGGCCGGGCCGCCTGGACGTGAAGATCAAGATCGAGCGCCCCGACGCCGAGTCGGCCCGCGACATCTTCAGCAAGTACCTCGTGGCCGACCTCCCGCTGCACCACGACGACGTCGCCGAGTTCGGGGGCGACCGCGACGCCTGCGTCGCCGGCATGATCCAGGCCACGGTCGAGCGGATGTACACCGAGTCCGAGGACAACCGCTTCCTCGAGGTCACCTACGCCAACGGCGACAAGGAGATCCTCTACTTCAAGGACTTCAACTCCGGGGCCATGATCCAGAACATCGTCGACCGGGCGAAGAAGATGGCGATCAAGGACTTCCTCGAGCACGACCAGCGGGGCCTGCGGGTCCAGCACATGCTGCAGGCGTGCCTCGACGAGTTCAAGGAGAACGAGGACCTGCCCAACACGACCAACCCGGACGACTGGGCCCGCATCTCCGGCAAGAAGGGCGAGCGGATCGTCTTCATCCGCACCCTCATCACCGGCAAGCAGGGCACCGAGCCGGGCCGGTCGATCGACACGGTCGCCAACACCGGGCAGTACCTCTGACCGATGCCGCAGGACGATGGGCTGGAGCGCCACGACGTCGAGGCCGTGCTCGAGACCCGGCGCGAGCTGGGTCTGCGCTACGACGCCGAGCTCGTCGACGGCTTCGCCGACCGCATCGAGAAGGCGATCGAGAAACGGGTCGCGGACGAGGTCGCGGCTCGCAGCCGTGCCGACGCGGCGCGGGCGAACGCCGGGCCGCGCCAGCTGGCGCTGGCCATCATCTCCCTGGTGGCGTTCATCCCGATCTCGCTCGCACTCGGTCTCAACGGTGAGTACCTGGCCATGCTGGTCACCCTGCTCGCGATCGTGGCCCTGAACGTCACCCACGCCTGGCAGAGCAAGCGCTGATCCGACTCAGGCGGTGGCCAGCAGCCGGTGGACGTAGGTCCACGGGCGCTGAACCGTGGGAGCCAGGCCGTCGTACGTCGCGTCGGGCTCGTCGATCCGCTCCCCGTCGAGGCCGGTCCGCTCGATCGTGACGTCGGAGGTGGCCCGGCGGCGCTCTGAGAGCCGCCAGCCGACGTCGGAGGGCTCGACAGCGCTCACCGAGGTCACCTCGGGTGGGTACCACGCGATGTTCAGGCCGCTGCCGAAGCCGATCTCGAGGACCCGGCCGCGCAGGCCGCTGAGCGCGCGCCCGCGGAGCTTGCCGACCTCGTGTCCCCGCAGCGAGGCATCCGCCAGCCGGGGCACCACGTGCTCGTTCCACACGCCGCGAGGCTGGTCGCCGTGACCGCAGCCGCCCCACCCCTCTGGATGGTGTGGCGGTCCACGGCCCACGATCCAATGAAGGCAGCCCGCCTCGACGAGGGCGGAGGAGAGGGAGTGCTCCATGAGGATCCTGCTGATCATCCTGGTGATCGTGGCCATCGTCGTCGTGGCCTCGATGCTGATGCGCCGCCGCCGGGGATAGCCCCTGTCTCGAAAACCTGCGCAAGCGCGATCGGTGGCGCGAGCGGATTCTCCAGCAGTCACCTAGGCTCGTGACGTGAGCGTGCGGCGGGTGATGGGGACGGAGATCGAGTACGGCATCTCCGTCGTCGGCCAGCCGCTGGCCAACCAGATGGTCGCGTCCTCGCAGGTGGTCAACGCCTACGCCTCCGCGACGGTCCGGGCTCGCCGGGCGCGGTGGGACTTCGAGGAGGAGTCGCCGCTGCGCGACGCTCGGGGCTTCGACATGTCGCGGCAGATCGCGGATCCCACCCAGCTCACCGACGAGGACCTGGGGCTGGCCAACGTCATCTTGACCAACGGCGCGCGGCTCTACGTCGACCACGCGCACCCCGAGTACTCCACGCCCGAGGTGACCACCCCCCTCGACATCGTCCGGTGGGACAAGGCCGGGGAGCAGGTGATGCTCGATGCCGCGATCCGCGCCGGCCAGGTGCCGGGGGCGGCACAGCTGGTCCTCTACAAGAACAACACCGACAACAAGGGTGCCTCCTACGGCGCCCACGAGAACTTCCTGATGCGCCGGTCCACCCCCTTCGGCGACATCGTCCGACACCTCACGCCGTTCTTCGTCTCGCGCCAGGTCGTCTGCGGGGCCGGTCGGGTGGGCATCGGCCAGGACGGTCGGGAGCACGGCTTCCAGGTCAGCCAGCGCGCCGACTACTTCGAGGTCGAGGTCGGGCTCGAGACCACGCTCAAGCGCCCGATCATCAACACCCGCGACGAGCCGCACGCCGACCCCGAGCGCTACCGGCGCCTCCACGTGATCATCGGCGACGCCAACCTGGCCGAGGTGTCGACGTACCTCAAGCTCGGCACGACCGCGCTGGTGCTCGCGATGATCGAGGACCGGTTCATCAACGTCGACCTCACGGTCGAGGGCTCGGTCGCGGCGCTGCGCGCGGTCTCTCACGACCCCACCCTCAAGCAGCTGGTCACGCTCACCGACGGACGGCGGATGACGGCGGTCCAGCTGCAGATGGAGTACCTCGACCTGGCCCGCAAGCACGTCGAGGACCGTCTCGGCAGCGACGCGGACCCGCAGACCCTCGACGTGCTCGCTCGCTGGGAGTCGGTGCTCGACCGGCTCGAGCAGGACCCGATGCTCTGCGCCGAGGAGCTCGACTGGGTGGCCAAGCTCAAGCTGCTCAACGGCTACCGCGACCGCGACGGGCTCGCCTGGGACGACGCCAAGCTGCACCTCATCGACCTGCAGTACGCCGACATCAGGCCGGAGAAGGGGCTCTACCACCGGCTCGCTCGGGCCGGGCGGATCATCCGGCTCCTCGACGACACCGTGATCGAGTCGGCGATGCACGACCCGCCGGAGGACACCAGGGCCTACTTCCGCGGCCGGTGCCTGGAGAAGTACGCCGACTCGGTGGCCGCGGCGTCCTGGGACTCCGTGATCTTCGACCTGCCCGGCCGCGAGTCGCTCCAGCGGGTGCCCACCATCGACCCGCTCCGTGGCACCCGCGCCCACGTGGGCGACCTGATCGACCGCTGTGACACCGCCGAGGCGCTCTTCACCGCCCTGACCGGCTGACGGGCTGACGGGCTGACGGGCCGGCTGAGTTCTCCTTCTTCTCAATCGCGCGGCACGGTCCACGGGTGTCACCCCTCGTGGCGAGTGGGCACTAGGGTCTAGGTATGGCACAGGAGCAGAAGCAGCCGCGCAGGTCGACGGAGTCCGAGGAGGCGACCGAGGCGGTCACCGAGTCCGACGTCGCCGAGCGCAAGGAGGCCCTCGACGACGACGTGGACGCCATCCTCGACGAGATCGACGAGGTGCTGGAGTCCAACGCCGAGGACTTCGTGAAGTCGTTCATCCAGAAGGGCGGGGAGTGACTCCTTGACCGCCCCGTCGAGCGACCCCCGCCTGCCCGCGACGGACCTGCTGTCCGGCATCTCCAGCTTCACCGACTTCCTGGGCGCCCAGGCCCCCGACCTGCTGCCGTCCCGTCGGGCCGTGCCGTCCGGGAACGCCGCGGACCTGGCGCCGCATGGCACCACGATCGTGGCGGCGACCTTCCCCGGCGGCGTGGTCATGGCCGGCGACCGTCGGGCGACGATGGGCAACATCATCGCCCAGCGCGACATCCAGAAGGTGTTCCCCGCTGACGAGTACTCCGCCGTCGGCATCGCCGGCTCCGCCGGCCTCGCCGTCGAGATGGTCCGCCTCTTCCAGACCGAGCTCGAGCACTACGAGAAGATCGAGGGCACCACCCTCTCGATGGACGGCAAGGCCAACCGACTCGCCGCACTGATCCGCGCGAACCTCGGGATGGCGATGCAGGGCCTCGCCGTCGTGCCACTGTTCGCCGGCTACGACTCCGACGCCGAGCAGGGCCGGATCTTCTCCTACGACGTGACCGGCGGTCGCTACGAGGAGACGGCCTTCCACTCGGTGGGCTCGGGCTCCCTGTTCGCGCGCGGGTCGCTCAAGAAGCTCTACCGCGACGACTTCGCCGAGGTCGAGTGCGCGACGGCGGCGGTCCAGGCGCTCTACGACGCGGCCGACGACGACTCGGCCACCGGCGGCCCCGACATCACCCGGCGGATCTTCCCCGTCGTCCACGTGATCACCGAGGTCGGCGGTCGCCGGATGTCCGACAGCGAGGTCGCCGACATCGCCGATGCGGTGCTCGCGGGCCGGATGACGCGGCCCGACGGCCCTGCAGCTGCCCTTACGTAGGAGTCAAGGTGGAGAGCGAGCGAAGCGAGCCCGTGACCGAGCGAAGCGAGGGAACCATCAAGAAGAGCTATGCCCCGGCAAGCTCATGGGCGGCCGGAGGCCGTCCAACCATTAAAGAGAGCCATGCCCCGGCATGCTCATGGGCGGCCGGAGGCCGTCCAACCATTAAAGAGAGCCATGCCCCGGCATGCTCATGGGCGGCCGGAGGCCGTCCATGAGCATGCCGTTCTACGTCTCGCCCGAGCAGCTGATGAAGGACCGGGCCGACTTCGCGCGCAAGGGCATCGCCCGGGGCCGGTCTGTCGTGACGGTCCAGTACGCCGATGGCATCCTGTTCGTCTCCGAGAACCCCTCCCAGGCGCTCCACAAGGTCTCGGAGATCTACGACCGGGTCGCCTTCGCTGCGGTGGGCCGCTACAACGAGTTCGAGAACCTCCGCATCGCCGGGGTCCGTCTCGCCGACATGCGCGGCTACGCCTACGACCGGCGCGACGTGACCGGACGTGGCCTCGCCAACGCCTACGCCCAGACCCTCGGCACGATCTTCTCCAGTGGCGGCGAGAAGCCCTACGAGGTCGAGATCATCGTGGCCGAGGTGGGCGACACCGCGGACGTCGACCAGATCTACCGGCTCACCTATGACGGGCAGGTCGGCGACGAGCACCAGTACACCGTGATGGGCGGCGTCACCGACGTGGTGGCGGCGTACCTCAAGGAGCACTACCGCGAGGGTGCCACCCTGGAGGAGGCGGTGCGGCTCGCCGTGCGTGCGCTGGGCCAGACCCCCGACGAGAAGGGGTCGGCGTCCGAACGGGTGATCCCGACCGCGCACCTCGAGGTCGCGGTCCTCGACCGCACCCGCACGCGGCCGCGCAAGTTCGTCCGGCTGGTCGGACAGCGTCTCGACGCGCTCCTGGGCGAGCGCGGCCCCGCGACGCCGGAGCCCAGCGACGACGCGCTCCCCAAGCAGGAGCCGGCCCCGGACGACGCGGCCGACCCGACCGACCAGGTCAGCGGGGAGACCCCGCCGTTGGAGAACCCGGTGACCGGCGAGCCGGCCGTGGCGCCGCCGATCGCCCCGCCCGGGCAGCCGGCCGCTCCGCGGCCCGAGCCGATCGACCCGGTCCAACCGGGTCCGTCGACTCCGCCGGAGCCTCCTGCTCCGGGCCCCGGCACCCCGCCGGTGCAGCCCGGCACGCCGCCACCGCCCGAGGAGCCGGGCGAGATCCACGCCTGACGCGCCCGCCGCGCGCGTAGAACGGCACGATGCCACCGATCGGCGTCTAGTCTGGCCACGTGGACCGGCGCATCTTCGGCATCGAGAACGAGTACGGCGTGACGTGCACGTTTCGCGGCCAGCGCCGGCTGAGCCCCGACGAGGTCGCGCGCTACCTGTTCCGCAAGGTGGTCAGCTGGGGACGCAGCAGCAACGTCTTCCTCCGCAACGGGGCGCGCCTCTATCTCGACGTCGGCAGCCATCCCGAGTACGCCACTCCCGAGTGTGACGACATCAACGAGCTCGTCACCCACGACAAGGCAGGCGAGCGCGTCCTGGAGGGGCTCCTCCAGGATGCCGAGCAGCGGCTGCACGACGAGGGCATCGCCGGCGACATCTACCTCTTCAAGAACAACACCGACTCGGCCGGCAACTCCTACGGCTGCCACGAGAACTACCTGGTGAGCCGCGCGGGTGAGTTCACGCGCCTCGCCGACATCCTGATCCCCTTCCTGGTGACCCGGCAGATCATCGTCGGCGCCGGCAAGGTGACCCAGACGCCACGTGGTGCGCTGTACTCGGTGAGCCAGCGCGCGGAGCACATCTGGGAAGGCGTCTCCAGCGCGACGACCCGGAGCCGGCCGATCATCAACACGCGCGACGAACCCCACGCCGACGCGGAGAAGTACCGCCGGCTGCACGTCATCGTCGGCGACTCCAACATGAGCGAGACGACCACGCTGCTGAAGGTCGCGACCTGCGACCTGGTGCTGCGGATGATCGAGGAGGGCGTGGTGATGCGCGACCTCTCGATGGAGAACCCCATCCGCGCGATCCGCGAGATCTCCCACGATGTCACCGGCCGCCGCAAGGTGCGGCTGGTCAACGGCCGCGAGGCCAGTGCGCTGGAGATCCAGGGGGAGTACCTCGCCAAGGCGCGCGACTTCGTCGACCGTCGCGCGATCAGCACGCCGGTCATCGAACGCGCCCTGGACCTGTGGGAGCGCGGTCTGAAGGCCATCGAGTCCGATGACCTGGGCCTGGTCGACCGCGAGATCGACTGGGTCATCAAGTGGAAGCTGATCGACCGCTACCGGGCCAAGCACGGCATCCCGCTCGGTCACCCGCGCGTGGCACAGCTCGACCTCGCCTACCACGACATCCACCGCGAGCGCGGTCTCTACTACCTGCTGGAGAAGCGGGGAGCGGTCGCCCGCGTGACCACCGACCTGAAGATCTTCGAGGCCAAGTCGGTCCCGCCGCAGACCACGCGGGCGCGCCTGCGCGGCGAGTTCATCCGCAAGGCCCAGGAGCGTCGCCGCGACTTCACCGTCGACTGGGTGCACCTCAAGCTCAACGACCAGGCCCAGCGGACGGTCCTGTGCAAGGACCCGTTCCGCAGTCACGACGAGCGGGTCCAGCGCCTCATCGACGGCATGTGACCGGCGTCGGACCGGCTGGGACGCCCGGGTAGGGTGACCCCGCCGATCTGACGCTTCACGACCGATCTCATGCTGGACAGAAAGTGACGACTCCGTGTCTCGACGCACCACCCGTGGTCTGACCACCCTGCTCGTGCTTCCGGCGGTGCTCCTCGGAGCCTGCGGTGACGACACCGGGTCCGGCGACGACGCTGGCGGCGAGGGCCTGTCGGCGGTGACGGTCAGCGGTGAGTTCGGAGTGGAGCCCGAGGTGACCTGGGACGGTGACTTCGACCCGAGCGAGCTCGAGTCGGAGGTCGTCATCGAGGGCGACGGTGCCGAGCTCGAGGACGGTCAGAAGGTCTTCACGCGGCTGTGGCTGGGCAACGGCTTCACCGAGACCAAGGCCTACTCCACCTTCGGCGAGGACGCCAAGCCCGATCTGCTCACGGCAGGCGCCGACATGACCCCCGCGCTCACCGAGGCGATCGAGGGCAGGACGATCGGCAGCAGGGTTGCGGTCGCGGCGCCGCCGGAGGACGCCTTCGGAGAGCAGGGCAACGCGCAGCTCGGCATCGGCAACGAGGACCCGGTGCTGTTCGTGGTCGACATCGTCAGCCTGCTGCCCGACGGCCCGTCCGGCAGCGACCAGGACCCTGCGTCCTGGGCGCCCGCCGTGGTGGGTGGCGACACCCCGACCGCACTGGACTTCAAGGGCACGCCGGAGCCCAACGACAAGCTCCGCGTCACGACCCTGATCGAGGGCGAGGGCCCGGCGACCGAGAACGGGCAGACCGTCTACGTCAACTACCTCGGCCAGGTCTACGACGGCAAGGCGCCCTTCGACGCGTCCTACCCACGCGGCGAGCCCCTCGACTTCGAGCTCGGCGCGGGCGGGGTCGTCAAGGGCTGGGACCAGGGCCTCAAGGGTGTCCCGGTCGGCAGCCGGGTCATCCTCGCCGTCCCGCCGGAGCTCGGCTACGGCGAGGAAGGCAACAAGGACGCGGGCATCAAGGGCACCGACACGCTGTACTTCGTCGTCGACGTCCTGGCCGCGCTCTGACCCACCTCGAGCGGCTCGCCGCTCTCGACGCATCACTGAGCAGGACCAGAGCATGCAGACCAGCAGGAAGACCGAGCGGCTCTTCAACCTGCTCATCATGCTGTTGGTCCAGAAGCGCTACGTCGCCAAGGACCGGATCCGCGAGATCCTGTACCCCGACGCGGGGGACGACGCCTTCGAGAAGATGTTCGAGCGTGACAAGGAGGAGCTGCGCAGCCTTGGCGTCCCCATCGAGGTCGGAGGCATCGACGCCTACTTCGACGACGAGCCCGGCTACCGGATCCGCCCCGACCAGCTGGCCCTTCCCGAGATCGCGCTGACGGCCGACGAGGCCGCCGTGGTCGGCCTCGCCACCAAGGTGTGGGGGCACGCCAAGCTGGCGGCGGCCACCACGGAGGCGGTCCGCAAGCTGACGGCGTACGGCGTCCCCGTCGACGTGGACGCTCTCGACATCGGCGATCCGCGGATCGGGGCCGACGAGCCTGCCTTCGACGTGTTCTGGGCCGCGGCCCTCGAGCGCACCGCGGTCGTCTTCGACTACCGACGGGCCGGGCGTGAGCCGATGACCCGGCACCTGCAGCCGTGGGGGGTCGTGCGGTTCTCGGGCCGGTGGTACGCCGTGGGGTGGGACACCGACCGCGACGACGAGCGGATCTTCCGTCTGTCGAGGGTCGTGGGCGCGGCGCGACTGGACGGTGGTCCCGGCAGCTACACCATCCCACCCGACACCGACATCCGCGCGATCGCCGAGCGGCTCGCCCCACCGCCGCCCACCGAGACCGCCCGGGTGCTCGTGCGCCCCGGTGCCGGCGCCGTGCTGCGCCGGCAGGCAGCCGCCGTCGAGACCGGCGTGGGCGGGCCGGACGGCGAGGCCTGGGACCGGCTGGAGCTGCCGCCGGGATCCTGGATGGTCGATGAGCTGATCGCGCTCGGGCCCGCCCTGGTGGTCGAGGAGCCGGCACCGGTCCGCGACGAGGTCGTGCGCCGGCTGCGCGCGGCGACGGGGAGGGGCACATCATGACGTCGGTCCAGGTGAGCGCCGGCGGCGCCAAGGACCAGGTGGCCCGCCTGCTGCGGCTGGTGCCCTTCCTCCACGCGCGCGAGGGCGTGCGGCTCGACGACGCCTCGAGGGCCCTGGGCGTCGACCCCACCCAGGTGCTGGCCGACCTCAAGGTGCTGCTGATGTGCGGGCTGCCCGGCGGCTACCCCGACGACCTGATCGACGTCGACCTCGACGCGCTGGAGACCACCGAGGGTGACGGGGTCATCCGCATCACCAACGCCGACTACCTGGCTCGGCCCCTGCGCCTGACCCCCACCGAGGCCACGGCCCTGTTGGTGGCGCTGCGGGCGCTGAGGGCAAGCGCCGACGAGACCACGCGCGACGTGGTGGACCGGACGATCGCCAAGCTCGAGGCGGCCGCCGACGAGGGCACGATCCCGCCCGTCGAGGTCGCCGACGTCGACGCCGACGTGGCCGACGCCGAGAAGGCGCGGACCCGTACCGCGCTGGAGGACGCCGTCGCCCGCCAGCGGCAGGTGCGGCTGCGCTACTACGTGCCCGCGCGCGACGAGGAGTCCGACCGGGTCGTCGACCCGCGCGGGCTGGTCACCGACGGCAACGCGGTCTACCTCGATGCCTGGTGCCACACGGCACAGGCGCCGCGGCTCTTCCGCCTCGACCGGGTGCTCGCCGCCGAGGTGCTCGACACAGCCGTGCAGACGCCGGCGGAGGAGCCCCGCGACCTCTCGGCCGGGCTGTTCCAGACCTCCGAGGAGGCGACCCTCGTGACCCTCCGGCTCGCCCCCGAGGCGAGCTGGGTGCCCGAGTACTACCCGACGACGGCAATCCGCCGCGCCGACGGCGACGAACTGGAGGTGGACCTCCTCGTCGCCGACCCGAGATGGCTCCAGCGGCTGCTGCTCCGGCTGGCGCCGCACGCAGAAGTCGTCAGCCCGGACGGGCCGGCGGAGGAGTTCGCGGACGCCGTACGGCGAACGCTCGCCCTGTATTCACCTGACCCGCGTACGATGGGCACCAACACCGAGACCTCCGAGGATGGATGATGAACGCACTGATCGGTATGCCGCAGGGCGCCGAGTGGCTCGTGATCCTGGCGATCGTCGTGCTCGTGTTCGGGGCGGCCAAGCTCCCGGACCTCGCACGGGGCACCGGCCAGGCGCTGCGGATCTTCAAGAGCGAGACCAAGGGCCTCAAGGACGACGACGACGACACGCCTGAGGTCGACGACCGACCGGCCGAGCTCCCGCCGGTGAACACCGTCGAGGAGGCCTCGGTCAAGGACCGGCAGACCGACACCACCAACGGCTGACCCGGGCCCGCGCCCGAGCATCCCGCACCCTGTGTCCATCTCCGGCCTCGTCGGCCTGTTCGTCGGCAAGCCCGTCCACGCCGTCGGGCCGGACGGTCGGATGGCGCTCTCCGACCACCTGCGTGAGCTGCGGGCGCGGATCCTGCGCGTCGCGATGGTGATGGTCCTCGCCGTCTTCATCAGTCTCTTCTTCTTCGAGGAGCTCTACGACTTCGTCTACGGTCCCTACCTGCAGGCCCAGGAGGCGCTGCCCGAGGGGCAGAGCATCGCGACGACGAGTGGGCCCGGCGGCGGCATCCTGCTCTACCTGAAGCTCTGCGGGTTCGCCGCCCTGATCGGCACCAGCCCCTACTGGCTCTACCAGATCTGGGCGTTCATCCTCCCGGGGCTGCACCCCAACGAACGCAAGTGGTCGCGGATCTTCGTCGCCGTCGCCGCGCCGCTGTTCTTCTTCGGCATCTTCCTGGGCTACGTGACGCTCCCGAAGGGCCTGGAGATCCTGATCGGCCTGAACCCGGACGGTCTCACCAACCTGGTCGACTTCAACGAGTACCTCCAGTTCTTCACCCGGACCCTGCTCGTCTTCGGGATCGCCTTCGAGATCCCGGTCTTCGTCGTGATGCTCAACCTGGCCGGCGTCGTCAAGGGCAAGCAGCTGGCGGCGTACCGGCCGTGGATCATCGTCGGCTCGTTCATCTTCGCCGCGATCGCCACCCCGTCGGCCGATCCGTTCACGATGACGTTCATGGCCGTCCCGATGGTGCTGCTCTTCTTCGTCAGCGAGATCATCGCCCGTTGGAACGACCGTCGGCGCGCGCGGAACAACAAGTTCGCGAACCTCTCGCCCGACGAGGTCTCGCCCCTATGACCTCTCCAGCGCCGTGACCAGACTGACGCGGTGAGCTCCCCGGCAGTGCCGGTCCCGGACGACGTCGACCCGTTCGACCTCCCCGACTGGCTCGGCGCGTCCCGCGTCACCTGGACCCCGGAGCGCGGCGTCCGCGTCGGGCACCTCGTCACGGGCGAGCTCTCGGCCACGGACCACCGGCTGCCCTGCGACCTGCTCGCCGTCGACGAGGCCTACCCCCGACCGGTCGCCGACGACGCGACCCGCACCCGCAGCCACCAGACCTGGCGACACGGCGAGGTGCTGCTGGTGTCGTACGACGGAAGGCTGACGCTCACCGTGCCCGGCCGCGACTTCACCGCCGACCGGGTCCTGGATGCGCTGGCGCGCCTGGCCCGCGCCGTCGGCGCCTCGCCCGACGACTTCGCGGCCCTGCTCCGCCTCGGCCGCGACCAGGCTGGGTAGGGTCCGGAGCGTGCCCGAGATCGCGCTCCTCACCAACCCCACCTCGGGCAAGGGCCGCGGCGCCAAGGCGCGCGAGGTGGCCCTGCCGCGGCTGCGCGCCGCCGGCTTCGTCGTCCGCGACCTCCAGGGCGCTGACGCGGGCGAGGCGCTCGCCTTGGCGCGACAGTGCGTGGCCGACGGGCTCGAGACGCTGGTCGATCTGCGGTGGCGACGGCATGGTCCACCTGGCGGCGCAGGCGCTGGCCGGCTCCGCGACCCGACTGGGCGTCATCCCGGCGGGCACCGGCAACGACGTGGCCCGCTACCTCGGACTCCCGCGCAAGAATCCCGGCGGCAGCCGCCGAGCGGGTGATCGCGGGTCGAGCCGCGCACCATCGACCTGGCGCGCAGCGGCGCGGCGTACTTCGTCACCGTGCTGGCGGCGGGCTTCGACGCGATCGTCAACGAGCGCGCCAACAAGATGACGTGGCCGCGCGGCCAGATGCGCTACAACCTGGCCACCCTTGCCGAGCTCCGGGTCTTCAAGCCGCTGAGCTACACCCTCGAGCTCGACGGCGTCGTCCGCGAGGTGGAGGCGATGCTCGTCGCCGTCGGCAACGGCCCCTCCTTCGGGGGTGGCCTGCGCATCACCGAGGGCGCCCTGCTCGACGACGGTTTGCTCGACGTGGTCATCATCAAGACGATGAGCAAGCCCGACCTGGTGCGCACCTACCCCAAGCTGTTCTCCGGCACCCACACCACGCACCCGAAGTACGAGCTGCACCGCGTCGCGAAGGTGACGGTTGCGGCGCCTGGCATCGTGTCCTACGCAGACGGGGAGCGGTTCGGCGCGCTGCCGCTGACCATCGAGTGCGCTCCCGGAGCGCTGACGGTGCTCCAGTGAGCGCAGCCACCGACGTCCTGTCCGACTTCGCCGCGGGCTACGCCTTCCCGCTCGACGACTTCCAGGTGCGCGCCTGCGTCGAGATCGAGGCCGGCCGAGGCGTCCTGGTGGCGGCTCCGACCGGCTCGGGCAAGACGATCGTGGGGGAGTTCGCGGTCCACCTGGCGCTGGCCACCGGGCGCAAGTGCTTCTACACGACGCCGATCAAGGCGCTGTCGAACCAGAAGTACAACGACCTCGTGGCCCGCTACGGGGCCGAGAAGGTCGGCCTGCTGACCGGCGACAACTCGGTCAACGGCGAGGCACCGGTCGTGGTGATGACCACCGAGGTGCTGCGCAACATGCTGTACGCCGGCTCCCGGACCCTGATGGGCCTGGGCTTCGTGGTCATGGACGAGGTGCACTACCTCGCCGACCGGATGCGCGGCGCCGTGTGGGAGGAGGTGATCATCCACCTGCCCGAGTCGGTCAGCGTGGTGTCGCTCTCGGCCACCGTCAGCAATGCGGAGGAGTTCGGCTCCTGGCTGGAGACCGTGCGCGGAGCGACGACCACCATCGTCGAGGAGCGCCGTCCGGTGCCGCTCTTCCAGCACGTGATGGCCGGGCGTCGGATGCTCGACCTGTTCGCCTCCTCCGACGTCGACGCCTCGGCAGGGTTCGTCCGCGAGGGGGCGCCCGTCAACGACGAGCTGCTCCGCATCGCCCGCGACGACTGGGCGAGCACCCGCCTGATGCGCGATCGACGCTCGCCGCGCAAGGGCCGGCCGGGGTCGTCGAAGAACCCCCGCTCCGTCGGCAACGGCCGCCGCCTCTGGATCCCCTCGCGCGTCGACGTCGTCGACCGGCTCGACCGCGACGGTCTGCTCCCCGCGATCTACTTCATCTTCAGCAGGGTCGGGTGCGACGCTGCCGTGGCCCAGTGCCTCGACTCGCGGATCCGTCTGACCAGTCCTGGGGAGCGCACCGAGATCCGGGAGTTCGTCGAGGAGAGCTGCCGGCACCTCCCCGACGAGGACCGCGAGGTGCTCGGCTACGCCCGCTTCCTCGACGGCCTCGAGCGGGGCGTGGCGGCGCACCACGCCGGGCTGCTCCCGGTGTTCAAGGAGTGCGTCGAACAGCTCTTCGTCCGCGGCCTGTGCAAGGTCGTGTTCGCGACGGAGACGCTCGCGCTGGGCATCAACATGCCGGCGCGCACCGTGGTCATCGAGAAGCTGGTGAAGTTCAACGGCGAGACGCACGCCGACATCACGCCGGGGGAGTACACCCAGCTCACCGGCCGCGCCGGCCGCCGCGGACTCGACGTCGAGGGTCACGCGGTCGTGCTCTGGCAGCCCGGAATGGCGCCGCAGGACCTGGCCGGGTTGGCGTCCACGCGGACCTACCCGCTCCGGTCGTCCTTCCGGCCGTCGTACAACATGGCGGTCAACCTCGTCTACCAGTTCGGGCGCGCCCGGTCGCGCGAGCTGCTGGAGATGTCCTTCGCGCAGTTCCAGGCCGACCAGGCGGTCGTCGGCCTCGCCCGGCAGCTGCGCAAGGCCGAGGACGCGCTGGAGGGCTACGCCGACGCCGCCACCTGCCACCTCGGTGACTTCATGGCGTACGCCGCCCTGCGCCGGAGGATCTCCGACCTCGAGAAGGGCTCGGTCAAGGCCCGTCGAGCCGACGTGCGCGACGAGGTGCTGGCCTCCCTCGCGTCGCTCCGGCCCGGCGACGTCATCCAGGTACCGGGCGGAAAGTTCGCCGGGTACGCCGTGGTGATCGACCCCGGCACCACCGGTGACGAGCCGCGACCCTACGTGCTGACGGCTGAGCGGCAGGCGCGCCGGCTCGCCCTGGTCGACTTCCCGACACCCGTCGCGTCCGTGACCAGGCTCCGGGTGCCCCGAAACTTCAACGGCCGCAACCCCCAGGCCCGTCGCGACCTTGCCTCGGCCCTGCGGAGCAAGACCCACGGGCTGATGGACCCGCCGCCGAGCGGTCGCCCCGACCGGACGGAGAAGGCACATCGCAAGCGCCCGGACACCGCCCACGACCAGCAGGTCGCCGGGCTGCGAGCCGAGCTGAAGGCGCACCCCTGCCACGGCTGCCCGGACCGCGAGGATCACGCTCGATGGGGCGAGCGGTGGTTCAAGCTCGACCGCGACACCGCGACCCTGCGCCGCCGCATCGAGACGCGGACCAACACGGTGGCGCGCACGTTCGACCGTGTCTGTGACGTTCTCACCTCGCTGGGCTACCTCACCGACGAAGCGGGGGAGTCCAGGGTCACCGAGCAGGGCAGCCACCTGATGCGGATCTACAGCGAAAGCGACCTGGTGGCCGCCGAGGCCCTGCGACTGGGCCTGTGGGACGACCTCACGCCCGCCGAGCTCGCCTCGGTGCTCTCGGTGCTGGTCTTCGAGGCCCGCCGCGCCGACGACGTCGTACCCCGGGTGCCGGCCGGAAGGGTGGGCGACGTCGTCGAGGAGATGTGGCGGCTCTGGCGCGAGCTCACCGCCCTGGAGCGCGACCACCGGCTCGACTTCCTGCGTGAGCCGGACCGCGGCTTCGCGTGGGCGGCTTACCGCTGGGCATCGGGTGACGACCTCGACGACGTGCTCAACGGCACCACGCTGGCCGCGGGCGACTTCGTGCGCTGGGTCAAGCAGCTGGTCGACCTGGCGGGACAGGTGGCCGACGCTGCCGGCGATGTGCCGTTGCGGCGTACGGCGCGCCAGACCGTGGCGCTGTTGCGACGCGGAGTGGTGGCCTACTCGTCGCTGGACTGAGCAGGCCAGGCCTCGCCCCGAACTCTGTTGGGGCAAGGGATCTGGGTCCCTCGTCGGCTGAACAAGGCGTGAATAGCCTCGTTGGACGTGCCGGATCGGGCTGGCTGTCATTCGTGGACGCTCGGGGTCCGCCTGATTCAGATGGGCCTTCGCGATGCGCTCTGCGTCTGCATTCTCCCGACTTGGTGTGCCCCTGCGTCGCCCGCGCGTGTCTGGTGTGCGGTTGTTGGTGGTGGGGTTGGTGTCGGTGTTGGTGGCGGGTCTGGCTGTGGTGGTGGTGTCGCCGTTGTCGTTGGTGCCGGCGGTGGCGGGCTGGTGGGGCGGGGTCGTTGGGTGGGGCGGTGTTGGCGTCGCCGGGGGTGGTGGGTGGGTCTGGGGTGGAGGGGTTGGTGTATCCGGATCCGGGGGCTGGGGTGTCGGTGGTGGCGCCGCCGTCTGGGTTGTCGACGGGTGCTGCGCAGGTGTCGTATCCGTTGGTGGTGCCGGCGGGTCGGGGTGGGGTTGGTCCGGGCTTGGGTTGGTCTATGACTCGCGGGCGGCGGGTGGGTCGTCGGGGTGGTTGGGTGCGGGGTGGTCGTTGTCGGGGGTGGGTGAGGTGTCGGTGGATACGGGGTTCGGGGTGCCGTTGTTCTGCCCGCGGGTGGCGGGTCCGGTGTGTGGGGATGTGGAGTCGGAGACCTATCAGTTGGATGGGGAGTTGTTGTCGCCGGGTGGGGTGGCTGGTGAGCGGGTGGCGCGGGTGGCGGAGCGGGGGGACTTCACGCGGGTGGTGGAGACCGCCTATGAGCAGATCACGCGGCATGGGGACGGTCCGGGCACGTATTTCTGGGAGGTCCGGGACAAGGCGGGCAATGTGTCGTGGTACGGCGGGTATCCCGATGCGGGGGGCACGGTGGACTCCGCGGGGGTGCCGGGGACCCGGACCGGGGCGGCGCGCAACGATGCGACGATCGCGCGGTCGGCGATCGTGGCCGATGACGCCGGCAACGGGGTGCGGTGGCTGGTCAAGGCCCGCCGGGATGTGGGCGGGAACCTGGTGCGCTATGAGTACGACACGGTGCATTACCGGGGGGTGTCGGGTGCGGAGTGGGATGGGGTGGACGCCGGTGGACTCCTGCACGCCGGAGGGGCAGTCCACGTGTGCGCGGCACACGTACTTGAGGTCGATCTTCTACACCGGCTCTGCGGAGTCGGCTGGCCCGGGCGATGGTAGGGGTGGTGAGGCGCCGGGGTATGAGGTGCGGTTCGTGCGGGGTGGGCCGCGGCCGGATCCGGTGCTGGATGGGCGGGGGGGTTTCCTGGATCTGGACCGGGACCGGTTGGTGCGGGTCGAGGTGCGGCTGGTGGCCGATGGGACGGCCTCGAGCGAGGACTCGCTGGTGGTGGCCTATGACCTGGGTTATGTGAGGGGGGAGTTCGACAAGACCCTGTTGGCGTCGGCGACCCAGGTGGGGTGTGGGACCGGCACCAGCTGTCAGAGCGGGTTGGGGTCGGTGTTGCCGACCCGGTTCGAGTACTTCGACGAGGTCGAGGCGGGGGCCGGGTTCGCGGCGGAGCCGACGGCGTGGGACACCGGTGATGATGGGCTGGGGCAGCCGCTGTTGGAGGGCTATGAGTCGGCGGTGGGGATGTCGTCGACGGTGGGGGGGTCGGGTCGGGTCTATGTGGGGTTCAACCCGGCGGTGCCCTCGAAGATGGGGTCGTTCGGGGGGTCGGTGACCCTGGACGGGTCGACCACGACCTCGGTGGTGGACCTGGTCGACATCAACGGCGACAACCTGCCGGACAAGGTGTATGCCGCGGGTGGTGCGGTGAGGTACCGGCTGAACACCAGCCGGCCGGAGGACCCGGCCGGCGAGCCGGTGTCGTTCAGCGCGACGCCGGGCACGGTGGCGGGGCTGGCCGGTCTGCCGTTGGAGCGGTCGGTGGGGGTCACCGGCGCCCTGGAGGCGCATTTCGGGGTCAGTGGGGTGTTCTCGGCGGGGGGGTCGTGGACCTTCGGGGAGGCCTACTTCACCGACGCCAACGGCGATGACCTGCTGGACTTCGTGAACCGGGGCGAGGTGTGGTTCAACCACCTCGAGTGTTCCTCAGCCGGCTCGGGGGCCGGTGGGGTGTGTGCCGGTCTTCGACCGGGACTCCGCCGCGACCCGGGTGCCGGTACGGGTCGCCCCGGTCGATGGGCCGGTCGATGGGCTGGCCGACGGGCTGGGTGTCCCGGATGTGAATGCGGTGGTGCGTGAGCAGGTCGCCGCGTTGCGGGCGGCGGTGCCGCCGATCGACACGGTCCGCCGCTGGGTCGCCCCGTATCCGGGCACGGTCGAGATCTCCTCGTCCGCGACCCTGCAGGCCGAGTGCCGGGGTTGTCTACGCCGGCCGCGTCTGAGGTGACCGACTGTGCCGCGGGCTCGGGTGCGGGTGCGGGTGCGGGTGCGGCGTTGGTGCGGGTCCAGGTCGAGGACGCCGAGATCGACGCCTGTGTGTTGGGGGAGCCGGGTGATCGGCGCACGGTGGAGACCTCGGTGCGGGTGGCCAAGGGTGACCGGGTGTACTTCCGGTTCACCCCGGCGACCGCCGCGTCGGCGCAGGAGATCGCCTGGTCCCAGGACATCGCGTACCAGGCTCACCCGTCGGTGCCGGCGGATCCGAACGGGCGGACCACGGTGTTCTCGTGGGCGGGGGACTTCTCCGCGGCGGGCCGGCCGGCCACGGTGGGGCTGAACCCGGGGAAGATCGCGTTGGGTGGGGTGCTGGCCAAGGCGCGGACCTCTGATGATGTGGTGTTCGGGGTGACCCATGGCTTCGCCGAGCCCGGGAAGGCCCCGGTGCCGGTGTCGGTGTCGGTGGTCCCGGTGACCGCCGCGGGGCTGGTGGACCCGGCCCGGGCCCGGGTGGTGTTCGCGACCCCCGATGGCCGCTGGTGTGTGACCGCGGGTCAGGGTGATGGGGTGCAGCCGCTGGGGTGCTACCCCACGCAGCCGTTGGCGCGGGCGGCGGCGGACTCCACGATGTTCGCGGCCGAGACCGGCCGGTTCCGGCTGGCCGGGACCCAGACGATCACCAACCCCGGCGGGGCCGGGGGGCTGGACACGCTGGCGGCCCGGTTGGGCACCACCTCCCCGGTCGATCCGGGCGCGGTCGAGTGGGTGCAGCCGCCGTCGTACTGCTACCTGGCCGCCGAGGTGCCGGTGCCCACGGGTGGCGACGCCTGCGCGGGTGCGGGCGGGGCCGATCTGCCGGTGAGTGTGGAGACGTACCCGGTCAACGACGCGACCGGCCCCAGGACCGCCCGGTTCACCCCGCCGCAGGACTCTCCGGGGCAGGCCGGGCTGGGCCGCTATGGGGTCGAGCTGGGCTTCGACCGGGTCGGGTCCGGGGTCGGTTTGGCCGGGGAGGACCGGGAGGTGTGGTTGAGCTTCAAGGGCAGCGACGGGTCGCTGGTGAAGACCTCCTGGCTGGTGGAGAACACCGCCGGGGCCCGGCTCACCCTGACCCGGACCGGCGCCGATGTGGCCGAGGGTGGGGCGTTGCGGTTGGACTCCCGGGTCTCCTACTGGGTGGATGTGACCGCGAGGTCCGCGGACCTGTATGCCGCGATCCGCGACCTGGAGCTGCGGGTGGCCCCGGCCGGCACCGCGATCGATCAGGACGACGCGGGGTCGCTGGTCCCGGTGCAGGTCAACGGGCCGGGCTGGGCCCCCGGGTACGGCTATCTGGGGGTCGGCTACGGGGGCTGGTCGGTGGCGGGGTACCGCGCCGAGGGGACCCGCCGCGCCGCGGCGCTGGACCAGTCCGCGTTCGACCTGCTGCCGGCCGGCAGCGGCTGGTCCAACAACACCGAGGGCCAGGCCAAGGCGTGCGGGTCGGTGCTCGGCACGGCCCGGTGCACGCCCGGCGCGCAGCGGCCTTCGGGCCCACCCGCCGGCTACGCCAGCCCCGGCGGTGCCGGCGGTGCCGGCGGTGCTGGCGGTGCTGGCGGTGCGGGTGGCGGGTTCGACCCGGCCGCGGTGAAGGGCCAGCTCCAGGACGCCTACCTGTTCACCCCCCGCCTCACCGACCCCACTGCTGGTGGGGTGGCGGGGGTGTCGTGGGTGGGGCCGCGGGCGACCTCGTATGTCACCGCGACCGGTGCGGGGGCGGGCCGGTTGGCCGATATCCCGGCCATGCCCGCCCCAGTAGGTGCGGGTCCTGGGGAGTCTGGTGGTACGTCGGGGTTGGTGGCGCCGGTGCGGTTGGGTCAGGTGGCGCCGTCGTTGGGGTTGTCGGGGTCGTTGGGGCCGGTGGGGGCGTCGGCGAATGTGGGCTGGTCCAGTGGGACGGTGGGGTATCTGGACCTGAACGGGGACCGGTTCCCCGACACGGTGCTGCCCGACCTGGTGGTCTACACCAACGCCCGGGGTGGGGTGGGCTGTCGTGATGGGCAGGGCCGTGACCGGGTCTGCACCGGCGCGGGGGTGGGGGCGGGTCAGGTGTCCTCCCAGTTCAGTGTGGGGGTGGGCGCGGGGCTGAACGCCTCGGCGCCGGCGATCACCGCGAACTCGACGGGCACGGTGAACGCGACCCGCGGGTCGGCCGCCGCGCACGGTTCGGATGCCGCGGACTCCACCTACGGGGAGAAGGCCGGCAGCCCGCTGCCCGGGGTCTCGCTGAGCGCGGGCATGTCCGCGTCGTGGTCGGCGCCGCTGTCCTTCGCGCCCTCGCCGACCGCGGCCGGCCAGGGCGGCTGGCAGGACGCCGACCTGGGTTATCGTGCCCGCCAACCCCCTGGCTGAGGCGGGGCTGGGGGATGCGGGGCTGGG
Organism: uncultured Actinomycetota bacterium; assembly: GCA_963723195.1. Classification (GTDB taxonomy): domain Bacteria; phylum Actinomycetota; class Actinomycetes; order Propionibacteriales; family Nocardioidaceae; genus Nocardioides. Next base: position 172,621 of record CAVRPU010000014.1, on the reverse strand, counting down.
GGATGCGGGGCTGGGGGATGCGGGGGTGGTGCAGCGGAACCTGGCCGATGTCAACGGTGACGGGCTGCCCGACCAGGTCAAGGTCGACGCAAGCGGGTTGTGGGTGCGGTTCGGGTTGGGCTACGGGTTCACCGGGGCCTGGGCGAGGTGGGCCGCGGACATGGGGTATGAGTCGGGGGAGTCCTATGCGGGCACCATCGGCGGCGGGGTGTCCTTCGCGACGCCGGCGTTCGAGTTCTCCGGCGGGGTCTCGCGGACCGCGAGGGTCGACTTCGCCCGCTATACCTGGACCGATGTCAACGGCGACGGGGTCCTCGATGGGCTGTACAAGGACGGCCAGGGCACCGGCAGCAAGATCATGGTCCGGTTCGGCACCGGTCAGGGTCTGGCTCCGGCGCGGGTCTACGGGCAGACCGGGGCGAAGAGCTTCGACTTCGTCGGCGACTGGGATCCCGCCAAGGTCGACACCGGTCCCCAGGTCCGCCAGGACACCAGCATCGGCTGGGGTGGTGGCGCGGACGTGTCGATCCCGATCCCGCTGTGCGCGCCGGTGCCGGCCTGCTACCTGATCATCAACCCCGGCGGGCACGCCGACGGGAACGTGACGGTCTCCGATGTCGACCTCAAGGACGTCAACGGCGACGGCTACCCCGACTCCCTGACCCGCGGGGCCGGCGACGCCTCGATCGACGTGCGGTTGAACAGCCACGGCAAGACCGGCCTGCTCAGGCAGGTCACCAACGCGTTGGGCGGGTCCTACACCCTGGACTACACCCGGGCCGGGAACACCACCGACCATCCCGGGTCGATGTGGACGATGACCGAGCTCACCATCGACGACGGCCATGCCGGCGACGGCCCCGCCATGACCAGCACCTACGAGTACGACGGGCTCAGCTACGACTTCGTGCACCGCACCAGCCTCGGCTTCAACACCGTGACCACCCGCGAGCACGACCCCGCCGCACCCGGATCGGACCGGGTGGCCCGGGTGACTCGGGAGTCCTACACCAACCACAACCTCTTCGACGCCGGCCTGCTCACCCGCACCGAGATCCATCGACCCCGTTGGTGGCGATGGCAGCCGGTGAGGTGGTGGCGGCCACCGAGAACTCCTGGACCATCTACGCCCGCGCCTCGACCACCCAGACCCTGACCTCCGCCGACATCGAGGCGATGTCGACCGAGGAGCTGCTCGGCACCGTGGGCCCGGCCGCTGCTGGACTCGACCTCCACCCGACGCCGCACCGTTGGCGGCGGCCTGGTGTTGGAGTCGGGGGTGAGCTATGCCTATGACCGGGTCGGGAACCCGGTCCGGGTCCACGACCGGGGCGACCCGGCGTCCCTGGCCGATGACCTGGTCACCCGCACCACCTACAGCGACTGTGTCAGCGCCGCCTCGGCTGTGCTGACTGCTGGATGCGGGCTGCCCGAGGATCGGGCACAGGCCTCCCCGTTCGCGACCAGCCGGACCTGCCCGACCTGGGTCCATGCCCCGATCCGGGTCGAGCTCCACTCGGTCGGGACCGATGGTGAGACCCTGCTGCGTCGTCAACAGGCCGCGCCGAACATGTGCGGGCGTGGCCAGGTCGAGACGCTGACCCTCGACCTGGCCACCGGGCCCGATGGTGGTGTCGCTGCGCGTGCGGTGACCCGGTACGGCTACGACGCCTGGGCCAACCCGACCCGGGTCGTCTACCCGGCCGCCGGCAACGGCCGCCACCACGCCATCACCAACACCTACGACCCGGCCACCGGCACCGCCGTGGTCGCCTCCACCGAGTACGACCTGACCCCCGACCAGGTCGACCGCGTTCCTCGACCACGGCACCGCTCCCCACCGACCCAGCCAGCCTCGGCACCTCCGCGTCGGCGGTCTACGACCCCCGGCTGCAGGTCATCACCGCCCGCACCGACGCGAACGGGCACACCACCCGCCACAGCTACGACGCGCTGGGCCGGCTGACCCAGACCACCCTGCCATCGGGGCCCGGCACCGGCGGTGGCGGCGGGCGGATCGGTCATCGACTACCACTACGCCCCCCGCGGCACCGGCATCAACACCGGCAGCACCGGCATCAACACCGGCAGCACCGGCGCCACCCCCACGCCGTACGCGCAGGCCTTCCACCACGTCGGCGGGAACCTGCTGATGACCACGGTGTTCACCGACGGCCTGGGCCGCACCATCCAGACCAAGACCCAGACCGCCCTGCACCAACCCAACGGCAGCCGCCCCAGCTCGGGCACACCATCTCCGGGGCGGTCGACTACGACGCCCTGGGCCGCGCCGTGACGACCTGGCAGGACACCTACGAGCCCTACGGGACCTCCAACCGGTTCAACCCCGACCCCTCACGCGCTGCCACCCGGCGACCACGGTCGCCTACAACGTCCTGGACGAACCCGTCCGAGCGACCACCCCGCTGGACCGGGTCGACGACCCCGCCACCCCCGGGATCGACGAGTCGGTCGCGACCACCACCTGGGACCTACCAGATCACCACCCGCGACGGCCTCCCGCTGCTGCGCACCGGCGCCACCAACGACCGCGGCCGCACCCAGGCCACCTACACCGACACCCGCGGCCAGACCCGGCTCCACGAGGACATCGCCGCCGGGCCAGCCACCGGTGCGCCACCGGCTACCGCCTCGACGCCGCTGGGCCAGCTCCTCGGCGTCGACCCAGGCCGGCCGGGTCCAGCAGACCAACACCTACGACCTCGCCGGCCGGCGGACCTCCACCACCAGCCAAGACGGCGGCCGCATCGACTACGGCTACGACCCCTACGGCAACCGGGCCAGCCAGCAGACCCCCAACCAACGCGCCACCATCACCCGGCGCACCACGGACCACCGTACACCTACGCGTTCGGCGACCGGCTCCGCCACATCGACTACCCCGACACCGCCAACCCGACCCCGGACATCACCTACACCTGGAACGACACCAACACCACCACCGGGAACGGTACCGCGGGGGCGCATCACCCGGATCGTCGACGGCGCGAAGACCCAGGACCTCGGCTACGACGCCTACGGCAACATCGCCACCGAGAAGACCCGGATGAGCCGGATCGAAGTGGGGCCACGGCACCGTGGAGACCACCTTCACCCACGACTGGCTCGGCCGGCTGCACACCGTCGGCGCTCCCACCGGCCACCGGCAACGACCCCGCCGCCCGGCGAGACCCTGACCTACCGCTACGACCACGGCGGCCGCCTGGACCGGATCACCGGCACGCACCGGCATCGGCGCCACGTGCCCTGACCGCGGGACTACCTGGCCGACCGCGGCTACGACCAGTACGGCGCCATCGCCACCGAGACCCTCGGCAACCAGATCACCACACCGACTACAGCTACCAACCCGAAACCCGGTGGCTCGACACGCCAGACACGCCACCCGACCCGTCGCCCGTCGGGCAGCTCACCGACACCGCCCTCGACGCGGACACCACCACCCTGCGCGTCACGGTCGAGACCACCAACCCCCCCACCGAGGTGCCGTTCACCATCACCATCGACACGGACACCCCCAACGCGGAGACCATGACCGTCACCAACCGGGTCGCCCTCGAACGCCAAGAAGAAGACCTCCACCTACACCCTCCAACGCAGCCCCGGCGCCACCAGCCACCAAGCCGCGCGCACGGCGGTCACCTGGAACCAGACGCTGGCGATCCAGACCTACGACTACGACTTCGACTCGATCGGCAACATCACCGGCTACCACAACCAGCCTCCCCGTCACCGGTGGCGTGGTGGGCGGGCCGGTCGACCATGACCTTCACCCTCGACGGCTACGACCAGATCACCGCCGCCCACGGCCACCGGGACTACGACCGCCACCCAGCCACCGCCGCTACCACACCACCCTGGGCTACCACAACGCCACCGGCAACCTGACCGCCAAGACCCAGACCGACTGGACCCAGGACCCCCGACTGCACCACCCCCGGCTGCCGCAACCCCATCCCCGCCACCACCTACACCCTCGGCGGGGCCGGTGGCACCAGCGGGGATCGGGTACTCCGCCGACCACCAACACCAACGCACCAGCCACGACGGCCGCACCCTCGACCTACGACGCCAACGGCAACCTCACCCGCCTCAGCTCCCCGACGGCCAGATCCGCCGGCTCACCTGGAACGCCGAGAACCGGCTCACCGCCATCAACGACTCACGCCAGCGGAGCCGGCGGCGACACCGACCACCTACACCTACGACCACACCGGCACCCGCTCCAGCCGCGGACAAGACCACGGCGGCCACCTTCCACGTCAACCCCTGGCTCACCTGCACCAACAACGCCGCTCACCAAACACCATCCACGCCGACGGCCGCCGCCTCGCCTCCACCACCGGCGACCGGCACCCACCGCCACCACCACCTACCTCCACCCCGACGCCACCGGCAACACCAACCTCGCCACCAACACCAACGCCGACCATCACCCAACACCTCGATACTTCCCCAACGGCGAAACCTGGATCAACCAAGCCACCACCACCACCACCCCCTACCAATTCAACGGCGAGTACACCGACCCCCGCGGCCTCACCGACCTCGGCCAACGCTGGTACGACGGAAAACACCAGCTCTTCTACACCCCCGACCCCGCCCCCACCGACAACCCAGACACCCTCATCACCGACCCCCAACTCACCAGCACCTACACCCTCAACCACCACAACTCCTACACCTACACCGACCCCGACGGCCGCAAACCCAAGCTCACCAAGCCCGACCAGAACGGGCTCGTCCAGCGGATCGGCAAGACACCTGCCCCGGTCGTGCAGTGGAGCGCACGGCCGAGGGCGCTCGGCCTCGAGGCACCCGTCGACCTTCCGGACACTTACGGTGCCGAGGCGGGCGAGAGCATGACTGTCCAGCTGCGGCGACGACTCGCCACGCTGCAGGAGTCCGGCTGGGCCGGGTACGACACCCTCGGCGAATCGCTCGGCCGGCTGCGTGGTGGGGACATGGTGCCGGGTGGCTCCAACTCCAGCGCAGGTGCCACGACTGAACAGCCGGCTCCGGGGGGCTTCACGTTCGGGCGCTGGGACAGCTCATGGACCGTGCCTCCCAAGGGGTGGATGCCGATGATCATCATCGGGGAACCCGGCTCGGAGCCAGGTGTCCCGGAGGCGCACCGGAGCGTGTGGACCGCGGCCGACGCGAATGCACGCCTCACCTACTTGTTGGACGGCCGGCTGAACTTCGAGAACCCGAGGCATGTGGCGGCCTTCGACGCCAAGATCGGCGAGTTCCAACGTGCGCTGGCCGAGTGGAACAGCAGCCAGAACCTGGGAGTCTCCGAGGAGGAGGACTAGCCCGTTCGATGGCGATCAGCGCGAGCTCATCGCCTCGACGACGCGCGCCAGCGGCGACTCGAGGTTCCACCGCTCGCTCAGGGCGATGACCGCGGCATGGTCGGCGGGGGTGCGCGGGAGGGTGGCGTCGAACGGCCCGAGGTCGATCTCGCGGGCGACCGCGACGACCGTCGGGGCCACCGCGAGGTAGTCCGCGGCCGCCTTGATCTTGCCGCGCGGACCAGGCCCGAGGTCGGACCCGTCGTCGTCGGCCGCGGCGATGATGCCGGGGATGTCTCCGTACTTCTGCAGCAGCGAGGCGGCTGTCTTCTCCCCGACGCCCGCCACGCCGGGCAGACCGTCGGAGGCGTCGCCGCGCAGCGTCGCGAAGTCGGCGTACTGGGCGCCGTCGATGCCGTACTTGTCGCGGACGACGCTGTTGGTCACGCGCTCGTGGCGACCGACTCCGCGCGCGATGTAGAGGATGCGGACCTCGCGTGCGTCGTCGACGAGCTGGAAGAGGTCGCGGTCGCCGGTGACGACGTCCACGGGCATGTCGGCGCCCGTCGCGAGGGTGCCGATGACGTCGTCAGCCTCGTAGTGGTCGGCGCCCACGACGCAGATGCCCAGGGCCGCGAGCACCTCGAGAATGATCGGGATCTGCGCCTCGAGCGGATCCGGGACCACCTCGACGTCCGGGGCGTCGCCCTGCACGACGTACTCGACGCGATGGGACTTGTACGACGGCACGAGGTCGACGCGCCACTGCGGCCGCCAGTCGTTGTCCCACGCGCAGACCAGGTGGCTGGGGGAGTAGTCGCTGACCAGCCGGGCAATGAACTCCAGCAGCCCGCGCACGGCGTTGACGTTGGTGCCGTCGGGCGCCTGGATCTCGGGGACCCCGAAGAAGGCCCGGAAGTACATCGAGGCGGTGTCGAGGACCATCAGACGCGGGCCAGCGGTGGTGCTCACGCGAGGCATCCTGCCATCAGCCGGCGACAGCGCGACCGATCGCCTCCGGCACCGGCGTGTGGCCGCCGACCAGCACCCATTGGTGGCCGACCGTCGCGTCGTCGTCGAGCACTGCGGCGAGGACGGCCGCGACGTCGGCCCGTGGGATGTCTCCCCGGGGGAGATCCGCGGCCAGACTGACGCGACCGGTCGGCGGCTCGTCGGTAAGCCGGCCCGGCCTGATGATCGTCCAGGCCAGGTCGCTGCGCCGCAGCGCGGCATCGGCCTCGCGCTTGGCCTCGACGTACGCCGCCCAGACCGCACCGGCCCCCGGCGCCGGCGGCTCGTCGACGCCGATCGCCGAGACCTGGACGAAGCGGCGGATCCCGGCCATGGGGGCGGCGGCGACGGACTTCAACGACCCCTCGAGATCGACGGTGCGCTTGCGCTCGGCGTTGCCGTCGGGGCCACCGCCCGCGGCGAACACGATGGCGCCACACCCTCCGAACGCCGCGGCGTAGCCCGCGGCGTCCTCGGCCTCGAGGTCGAGGAGCCGGACCTCGGCGCCGGCGTCTTCGAGGGCTGCGCGGTAGCGCTCGCGGCGGACCAGGGCCACCGGGACGTGCCCGGCAGCGACGAGAAGAGGGTGCAGGAGGCGGGCCACCTGACCGTGGCCTCCGACGATGGCGATGCGCGTCATGGCCCCACGGTACGCACGCGCCTGACTAGTCTGTCCGGCGTGGAAGACACCGACCGCAAGATCCTCCGCCTGCTGGCCGCCGACGGCCGGATGTCCTTCACCGACCTCGGCAAGGCAACGGGGCTCTCGACGTCCGCGGTCCACCAGCGGGTCAAGCGGCTGGAGCAGCGCGGGCTGATCCAGGGCTACGGCGCCACGGTCGACCACGACCAGATCGGGCTGCCGTTGACGGCCTTCGTGTCGGTCACCCCGATCGACCCCTCGGAGCCCGACAACTATCCGTCGCGGCTGCAGGGCATCAGCGCGATCGAGTCCTGCTGGTCGGTCGCCGGTGACGAGTCCTACATCCTCAAGGTCCGCGTCGGCACCCCCGGCGACCTCGAGAACCTCCTCGCCGAGATCCGCTCCGCAGCCAACGTCTCCACACGCACCACCATCGTCCTCTCCACGCCCTTCGAGAGCCGGCCGGTGACGTAAGGCGGGTCTCACATTTGGTTTACCCGGGCGGCCGGGTAAACCGAGGGTTGTCAGCGAAAGCTTCGGCCGACAACCGCGGGCACAAGCTGACAACCCTCGCGGGGATCCGGAGGCCGGGAGCGGTCATCCACAGGCTGACGGACGGGCGTGGCGCGACCGCCGTCCGCTCAGCATCCTGTACGCCGTGGCCGTTCAGTTCAGTCAGCTCTCCGATCCGGGTGTCGTCGTGCTGCGGCGCGACCTCGTCGGGATGGGGTACGACGACCGCGCCATCGCCGCGATGCTGCGAGGGGGCGAGCTGCACCGTGTCCGGCACGGCGCGTATGTCTCTGCAGCGACCTGGGGCGAGCTTGACGATCGCGCCAAGTACGCGGTCAAGTGCCGCGCCGTTCTTCGGCAGGCCAAGGTCCCCGTCGTGCTGTCCCACCTCGGGGCCGTGAACGAGTGGGGGGCCGACGTCTGGGATATCCCGTTGGATGTCGTCGACCTGACGCGACTCGACGGCAGGGCCGGACGTTCGGCTGCCGGTGTTCGGCAGCACCGTGGGCTGGTCGCGGCCGGCGATGTCCGTCAGCGGCACGGACTCGCGGTCACGAGTCCCACGCGCGCCTGTATCGAGCTGACGACGCTCGTCGATGTCGAGCACGCCCTGGTGGTGATCGACAGCTGCCTACACCGCAGGCTCACGACGCCGATGCAGCTCGACGCGATGGTCAAGCGGATGGAGTTCTGGCCGGACACCCTCCGGTCGGACCTGATCGTGCGGCTGGCCGACGGACGGTCGGAGTCGGTCGGCGAGACCCGCAGTCGCCACCTGTGCCGTAAGCAGCGCCTTCCGGCACCCGTTCCGCAGTTCGAGATCGTCGACAGGGCCGGCAACACGGTGGCGCGTGTTGATCTGGCGTGGCCCAGTCTGGGGCTCTTCCTGGAGTTCGACGGCAGGGAGAAGTACCTGCTGCACCGGAGATCTGGCGAGTCGGTGGCCGACGCGGTGCTGCGGGAGAAGCGCCGAGAAGAGATGATCTGCGAGCTTACGGGCTGGCGATGCATACGGATCACCTGGGCGGACCTCTACCACCCGGAGCGCACGGCCGGGCGCATCCGCGCGATGTTCCGGCCGATGGCCGCGTAGCGCGAGGGTTGTCAGTCAACTCTGTCGGTTGTCGGCCGAAACTTCGGCTGACAACCGTCGGTTTACCCGGGCGGCCGGGTAAACCAACACACCCCCGCCGGCCTCAGTGGGCCTGGAGAGCGGCCATCCGGCGGGAGGCCTCGGCGACCTCGGCAGCCTTCAGGGCGGACTCGTCGAGACGACCGTGCTGCTCCCACCAGGCCTGGCCGGCGGGAGGAAGGGTGTGGATCGGGTCGTAGTACTCGTAGGTCCGGTTCAGCGCCTCGGGGTCGGCAGCCTCGATGGAGGTCCGGTAGTTCTTGGTCCAGTACGAGATGCCGCGCTCGGTGTCGTAGTCGGCCAGCTGGTGTACCCAGCGCTTGCCGACGAACGGCACGTCGCAGACGATGCGCGGTGTCGCGAAGCCCGGCAGGTAGCCCATGATGTGGTGCTGCAGTCGTTGGGCGTCGGCGACCGAGACGCGCCAGTGCTCCGAGAACGGGATCATGTCGCACATGTAGAAGTAGTAGGGCATGATCTGCGCACCATCGAGCAGCCGGAAGCACAGGTCGAGCAGGGTGTGCGGGTCGGCATTGACGCCACTCATCAAGACGCCCTGGTTGCGCACGTCGCGGATGCCGGTGTCCAGCATCGCGCGGGTCGCCTCGGCCACCAGCGGCGTCACGGAGTTGGCGTGGTTGACGTGGGTGTGGATGGCGATCGAGACACCCCGGGCGCGGGCGATCGAGGCAACGCGCCCCATCCCGTCGACGACGTCGGTCTGCAGCCAGTGCTGCGGCAGCGCCATCAGCGCCTTGGTGGCCAGGCGGATGTCGCGGATGTTCTCGATCTCGAGGAGGTCGGTGATGAACGACTCGAGCCGGGGCCACGGCATGTTGGCCACGTCGCCGCCGGAGACCACGACGTCGCGCACCGACGGCGTACGCCGGAGATAGTCCAGCATGTCGCCGAGCCGGTCGTTCGGCTTGCCGACGAACTTGAGCTTGTCGATGACCGCCGTGGAGTTGCCGACGAGGTCCATCCGGGTGCAGTGGCCGCAGTACTGCGGGCAGGTCGGGAGCAGCTCGGCGAGCACCTTGGTGGGGTAGCGGTGCGTCAGTCCCTCGGTGGCCCACATGTCGTGCTCGTGCAGCGAGTCGCGGGTGGCGTGGGGGTGCGAGGCCCAGTCGGTACGGCGGTCGGAGAAGACCGGGATCATGTAGTTGCGCACCGGGTCGGCGTAGAACGCGTCGGTGAGCGAGCCCGCGCCCGACGGCTCGACGTCGGGAGCCATCGTGTTCATCATCTGCGGCGGCACGAGCATCGACATGGTGGCCCGCTCGGCCTGGTCGCGCTCGAGGTCGGCGTAGAAGCGCTCGTCGAGCAGGTCGCCCATGAGCTCGCGCAGCTGCTTGACGTTCTTGACGCAGTGCGCCCGCTGCCACTGCACCGACGCCCAGTCCTCGGCCGTCACGTCGCGCCACCCCGGGAAGCGCGTCCAGTCGGGCTCGACCAGCTCGACGCGTGCGTAGGGGTAGGGCTGGCCTGTGTAGACCTGCGGGTCCCCCTGCTGGTCGAGGGAGCCGCGGACGGTCTCGATGCTCATGGTCGCTCCTTGGGCGTGCGGGTGCTCGGCGGCGCGGAAGCAGGCGCGTCGGTTGTGGGACGCGCGTCGCTCATGCCAGAGTAGGCGGACAGCCTCCGGCAAGTCCAATGCCGCGCCGGAGAATTTGCGGCCAGACTACAACTTCGATGGAGGACGACCGGTGAAATCGGTCAGTGAGCGTACGGCGACGGGTGACCCGACGGGCCTGCACCGGGTGCTCGACGAGCGACTCGTGCTCCCGCAGGCGGCAGGGCGTCTCGACACCCGCAAGGAGCTGTGGCCCGACGAGGTCCGCGTGCGGGTCGAGCGGCTCAACCTCGACGCAGCGTCGTTCCGCCAGCTGGAGCGCACGCACGGCGGCGACGGTGCCCTCGTGCGCCAGGAGGTCCTCGAGATCGTCGCGACCCGCGGCAAGATGCAGAACCCCGAGACCGGCTCGGGCGGGATGCTCGTCGGCACCGTCGAGGAGGTGGGGGAGAAGTCCCCCCTCGGCCTGCAGGTGGGCGACAAGGTAGCCACCCTCGTCTCGCTGACCCTGACACCGCTGGTGATCGAGGACGGCCTCGAGCGCTGGGACGGCACCTCGGAGCAGGTCCCGTGCGACGGGTACGCCGTGCTGTTCGGCCGGTCGATCGCCGCGGTGATCCCCGACGACCTCGACCCCACTCTCAGCCTGGCCGTGATGGACGTGTGCGGCGCCCCCGCCCTCACCCACCGCATCGTGGCCGCGCTACGAGCAGCCGGTCGTCGCGGTCATCGGTGGGGCGGGGAAGTCGGGCTCGCTGAGCCTGGCCGCCGCGCGCAGAGCCGGAGCCCACCGCACGATCGGCGTCGTTCCCGCACGAGCGCGAGGCCGCGCTGCTGCGTGCGGCCGAGATCGCCGACGACGTCGTGGTCGCCGACGCACGCGACCCGATCGCGCTGCGCGACGCGGTCGCCGCGACCGGTGGCCTCGCCGACATCACCGTCGTCTGCGTCGACGTCCCCGGCTGCGAGGGCGGCGCAGTCCTGGCCACGGCCGAGGGTGGCACGGTCATCTTCTTCTCCATGGCCACCTCGTTCTCCGCCGCCGCGCTCGGCGCGGAGGGTCTGGCCGCCGACGTGACGATGCTGGTCGGCAACGGCTACGTGCCGGGCCACGCGACGTACGCCCTCGACGTGCTCCGGGCGACCCCGGGGGTGCGGCGACTCTTCGAGGGCCGACTGTGAGGCTCCTGCTGCGCGGCGGCTCCGTGCTCACCGCCGACGGACCGGCCCCCGGAGCTGTGAGCGCGCTGGCCACCGACGGCGACCGCGTCGTCTGGCTCGGCGACGACGACGGCGCGGCGGCCTACGCCGGCGCCGACGAGGTCGTCGACCTGCAGGGCAGGCTGGTGACCCCTGCGTTCGTCGACAGCCACCTCCACCTCGTGCAGACCGGCCGCCAGCTCGACGGGCTCGACCTCTCGACGTGCTGCCGACAAGGACGACTTCCTCGCGCGGGTGGCCGCGCACGTCGGCAGCCGGCCCGGCGATGCCGTGGTCATCGGCGCCGGCTGGGACGAGACCCGCTGGCCCGAGCGCGAGCTGCCGACCGCCGACGAGCTCGAGCGGGTGGCGCCCGGTCGGCGGCTCTACCTCTCGCGGATCGACGGCCACTCCGCGATCGTCAGCCACGCTCTGCTCGCCGAGACACCGCAGGTCCGCACCGAGGAGGGCTGGGCGGCAGCCGGTCGGCTGGAGCGCCGGGCCAAGCACACCGTCAGCGACAAGCTGGCCGACCTCGACGGCCCGGAGCAGCGACTCGACGCCGCGCGGCGGGCGGTCGCGGCGCTGGCGGCCATCGGCGTCGGGGCCTTCCACGAGAACGCGGCGCCCCACATCGGCCCGGAGTACGAGCTCGACCTCGTCCGCCGCGCCGCCTCCGAGGGCGGTCTCCACGTCACCGCCTACTGGGGCGAGCTCGGCGCGTTCGACAAGGTCGAGCGCCTCGGGCGTGGCCGGGCTCGCGGGCGACCTGGTGGCCGACGGCGCGGTCGGGTCGCGCACGGCCTCGATGAGTGCGGCGTACGCCGACCAGGCCGGGCACTGCGGCCACGGCTACCTCGACGCACAGCCAGATCGCCGACCACGTCGTGGGCTGCTCGCGCCTGGGGATCCAGGGCGGCTTCCACTGCATCGGCGACGCGGCTCTCGACGCGGTCGACGGAGGGTTTCGCCCGGGCTGCCGAGCGCGTCGGGCGACGACGCCGTGCGCGCAGCCCGGCACCGGCTCGAGCACTGCGAGATGCCCTCGCCCGACGCCATCGCACTGTTCGCCCGGCTCGGCGTGGTCGCCAGTGTCCAGCCCATGTTCGACGGCCTCTGGGGTGGTCCCGACGGCATGTACGCCGAGCGGCTGGGCGAGCGCTGGGAGGGCATGAACCCCTTCGGAGCGCTCGACCGTGCCGGGGTCGTCCTCGCGTTCGGCTCGGACTCGCCGGTCACCGTCCCCGAGCCGTGGCGCGCGATCCAGGCAGCCGTCCACCACCACAACCCGGCGTTCCGGGTGAGCCCGAGCGTCGCGTTCGCCGCCCACACCACCGGTGGCTGGCACGCGGCGGGACTCGTGGGCGGCACCCTCTCGGTCGGCGGCGCGGCGACGTACGCCGTGTGGGACCTCCCTTCGGGCGCCGACCCCGCGGACCCTTCCGGCCTCCCCGTGCTCGACCCCGGGGCCGAGCTTCCCACCTGCACACGGACCGTCGTCGACGGTCGCACCGTCCACACCGATCCCCACTACGGAGAGTCATCATGAGCGTCGGCAAGCTGCAGCTCGCCACCGCGGACGTCAAGCGCGCCCGTGCGCTGGCCCGAACCGTCGGACGGCCCATCGTCCGCCTCGCGAAGCAGCACACCACCGTCTCCGTCGAGCGCGCGACGCTTCGGCTGGCCGGGCTCGGGGGCGCCGACGCCGACGGCACTCCCTGGGTCAACCGGCTGGTCGACGTCGTCCGGGCCGACCTGCACGAGGGTCTCGACCCGGCTCGACCAGCGTCGGGGCTCGCCCACGGGGTGGCCCTGCCGGTGTGGGACGCCCTGCGGCGCGGCGAGGCCGAGGACCTGCTGACGCTCGCCCAGAAGGCGTCGGCGGGCAGCGTGCGCTTCCGGCTGCCGGAGGGGCGCGAGGCGACGTACGCCGCCAGCGCCGCCCGCAAGGCCGTAGGCGCGCGGCATCAAGCGCATCGACGCCCGTCGCGTCGAGCGGGAGCGCATGATCAAGAAGGTGGGCGACGCCCCGCGCAAGCCGTGGATCTACCTGATCGTCGCCACCGGCGACATCTACGAGGACATCCCGCAGGCGCAGGCGGCCGCCCGCGAGGGCGCCGACATCATCGCGGTGATCCGGTCGACCGGGCAGAGCCTGCTCGACTACGTCCCCGAGGGCGCCACCCGCGAGGGCTTCGCCGGCACCTACGCGACGCAGGAGAACTTCCGCCTGATGCGCGCGGCGCTCGACGAGACCAGCCGCGAGCTCGGCCGCTACGTCCGGCTGACCAACTACGCGTCCGGCCTCTGCATGCCCGAGATCGCCACGCTCGCCGGGCTGGAGCGGCTGGACATGATGCTGAACGACTCGATGTACGGGATCCTCTTCCGCGACATCAACCCGGTCCGCACCTTCGTCGACCAGCGGTTCAGCCGGCAGATCCACGCTCGGGCCGGGATCATCATCAACACCGGCGAGGACAACTACCTCACCACCGCCGACGCCGTCGAGGCCGCGCACACCGTCACGACCAGCCAGCTGCTCAACGAGTACTTCGCCAAGGAGGCCGGCCTCGAGGACTGGCAGCTGGGCCTCGGACACGCCTTCGAGATCGACCCCGACGTGCCCGACTCGTTCCGCCTCGAGCTCGCCCACGCGATGCTCGCCCGCGACCTGTTCCCGAAGGCGCCGCTGAAGTGGATGCCGCCGACCCGGCACATGACCGGCGACGTCTTCAAGGGCTTCCTCCTCGACGGGTTCTTCAACCTGGTCGGGGCGCTGACCGACCAGGGCATCCTGCTCGTCGGGATGATGACCGAGGCCGTGGTGACACCGTGGATCTCCGACCGCGACCTGGCCCTGCAGAACGTCCGCTACGTCATGAACGCCGCGGGCAACCTGCACGAGGACTTCCATCCCCAGCCGGGGGGATTCATCCAGGAGCGCGCCAAGGAGGTCCTCCGCGACACGATCGGGCTGCTCGACGAGATCGCGCACGACACCGACAAGGCGGGCGACCCTCCGCTGCTGGCCGCTATCGCCGACGGCACCTTCGGGCTGATGAAGCGCCCGCCGGACAAGGGCCGCGGCCTCGACGGCGTCGCCAAGAAGTCGTCGGCCTACTACAACCCGGCGACCGAGCTGTTGGGTGAAAATGAGACCCCACGTGTCCTGGAAGCCGGCCGCCTCCACCCACGACCTCGAGGAAAGAGCACAGTGAGCAGCAGCATCGTCCGCCCCTACGGCGACACCACCGGCGACGGGATGGTGCAGCTGAGCTTCACGCTGCCCATCTCCTCGGTCGGCGACCTGTCCAAGGTCGCCGACGGCGCCGCCGTCCAGCTGGCCAACAAGATGGGCATGGACCCCGCACTCGTGGTGCACAGCAAGCCGATGGGCGAGGGCTTCACGTTCTTCGTCGTCTACGGCCGCGTGAACCATCTCGTCGACGTGTCCAAGGTCGAGGTCATCGAGCGCGACTACCCGCTGCTGACGCCGAAGGAGGCCAATGCCGCGATCAAGCGGGCGTTGCGTCGCCGGCTCGTGGTCGTGGGCGGCTGCATCGGCACCGATGCGCACACCGTCGGCATCGACGCGATCCTCAACATCAAGGGGTTCGCGGGGGAGAAGGGGCTGGAGTACTACCGCGAGCTGAAGGTCGTCAACCTCGGCGCCCAGGTCTCGGTGCCCCAGCTCGTCGAGCGGGCGCGCGAGGAGAAGGCCGACGCCGTGCTGGTCTCCCAGGTGGTCACCCAGCGCGACGCCCACCTGCTCAACACCCGCGAGATGAGCGCCGCGTTCCGCGAGTCCTACCCCGCCGGCAAGCGTCCCCTGCTGGTCGTCGGCGGGCCGCGATTCGACGAGGCGATGGCGGGCGAGCTCGGCGTCGACCGCGTCTTCACCAGGGGTACGACTCCGGGCGAGGTGGCGTCGTTCCTCGTGCACCGCCTGACCACGACCGATCGGAAGGCCTCATGACCGCCGTCGCCGGCACCACCGTCGTGCACCGCCGCTACGTGCCGTACTCCCACGCCCACTACGCGGGCAACCTGGTCGACGGCGCCTACTCCCTCGGACTCTTCGGTGACGTCGCCACCGAGATGTGCATCCGCACCGACGGCGACGAGGGGCTGTTCGCGTCGTACTCCGACGTGCAGTTCCTGCAGCCGGTCCGGGCGGGCGACGTCCTGGAGATCACCTGCACGCTCACGCGGGTCGGGACCCGCAGTCGCACCCTGGACCTCACCGTCCACGTGGTCGCCAGGGGAGCGGCGACCGAGCAGCGGCCAGGCGCCGCGGAGCTCCTCGACGAGCCTCTGCTGGCCACCTCGGCGACGGGCACCGTCGTGGTCCCGCCCCCCTCGTCCTGATCGGCTTTGGCACGATCCAAGTGGACTAGCACAGTCGTCGGCGTGTCGCGCCGCGACACGCCGACGCTGAGAGAATTCTGAACGCGGATCTGACTCGGCTGCCCCGGCCGTGACCTGCGGATTTACGCGTTGTCGCAGGTCATCGCCTGGTTGACAGGAACCACCGCGGACGCAGAGGGTTCGGGGGTCCTCCTCTGCAGATCGTGGCCGGGGGACCGGTGTCCGAGTGGCCTGCGTCGGAGAGTGGGGAACCACCCACCTGTCCCACGTGGTTCGCGGACCCGGTCTCGCCCCACGAAGGGGGATACGGGAGGGACCAGGGCTCCGTAGACAACTTCCCGCCGTCGGCATCCGGTCGGCGCCGGGTTGGTCCGAAGGGTCACGGTCCCTCCCGTTGCGCTGCCATGGGCCTGCATGGCCTGGTCCCGCCGCCGTCTCCTTGCGCGCGACAGGGATACTTCCGCCATGGTCATGCGGGTGCCGACATCGCTTCGGGCGCTGCTCGCCGTTGCATCGGGACTCGCCCTGGCCCTCTCCTTCGAGCCCTACGACCTGCCGCTGCTGCTGCCGATCGGCGTCGCCGGATTCACCCTGGCCCTGCACGAGGTGCGCCCGCGCCGCGGTGCCTGGCTCGGGCTGCTCACCGGCGCCGCGTTCATGTACGTGCACCTGTTCTGGATGCGCTCGGTGGGGTACGACGCCTGGGTCCTCCTGGGCACGCTCGAGACGGTGTTCTTCGCCCCCCTCGGGGCCGCCGTGGCGGCGGTCTCCCGGCTGAGGGGCTGGCCGGTGTGGACAGCGGCGCTCTGGGTCGGCGTGGAGGTCTGGCGCTCGTCGTACCCGTTCGGCGGCATGCCGTGGGGCCGACTCGCGTACGCCACCGTCGACACCCCGTTCGCCTCGGCGCTGCCCTACGTCGGGGCGACCGGCGTGAGCCTGCTGGTCGCGCTGGTCGGGACGACGCTCGCCTGGGCGGTGCTGCGTTTCCGGGCCACCCCCCGGGTGGTCGCCGGGAGCGCGCTCGCGATCGGCGCGGCGGTCCTGGTGCCGGTGCTCGTGCCCTACACGGCAACACCGGACGGCGAGGTGACGGTCGCCGCCGTGCAGGGCAACGTGCCCGGCCCGGGGACCGACATCCTCTACGACCACCGACAGGTGACCCGCAACCACGTCGACACCACGATCCGGTTGGCGGCCGATGCGGAGGCAGGGGAGGTGCCGGCACCCGACCTGGTGCTGTGGCCCGAGAACTCGACGGCGCTCGACCCGTTCCGCGACGCCTCGCTCAACGAGCAGATCCACGAGGCGGTGGAGGCGGTCAACGTGCCGATCCTCGTCGGCGCGATCGTCGACGACCCCACGCCGGGCGAGATCCTCAACCAGGGGATCGTCTGGAACCCCGTCACGGGCGCCGCCGACCGCTACACCAAGCGACACCCGGTGCCCTACGGCGAGTACATCCCCTGGCGCGACAGCAACCCGCTCACCAGCCGCTTCGACGAGCTCGCGCGGGTGGCCCGCGACATGCAGGCCGGCACCCGGGTCGACCCGCTGATGATCTCCGGGGTCCCCGTGGCGGACGCGATCTGCTTCGACGTCGCCTACGACGACGGCATCTACGCGCAGCTCCGCGCCGGCGCGGAGCTGCTCGTCGTCCAGACCTCCAACGCGACGTTCAGCCGCACGAGCCAGCTCGACCAGCAGTTCGACATCACTCGCGTCCGCGCCATCGAGACCGGCCGGCACGTCGCCGTCGCCTCGACCAACGGGATCACCGGGATCATCGCGCCCGACGGCACGCCGACGTCGGTCCTGGAGCGCTGGACCCAGGGGTACGTCGTGGAGCAGGTGCCGCTGACCTCCGACGTGCCGCCGGGCATCCGGGTGGGGCCACTGCTCGGCCTCGCCTGCCTGGTCGTCAGCGTTTGCGCACTCCTCGCCGCGCTGCTCCCGTATCGTCGGACCGGCGCCCGCCCGCCCGCCGCCCGCGTCATGGCGAGCAGCGTCGCCGACCGTTCCCCGACCGACGAGGACCACCCGTGACCGATCCGGACCGCACGCTCGGACGCGTCGTCATGGTCATGCCCACCTACAACGAGGCGGACAACCTCGAGTGGATCGTGGGCCGTCTGCGGGAGGTGCGGCCCGAGGTCGACGTGTTGGTGGTCGACGACGGGTCGCCGGACGGCACCGGGGCGATCGCCGACCGGCTCGCCGCGGCCGACCCTCAGGTCAAGGTGGTGCACCGGGCCCAGAAGGAGGGCCTGGGGGCGGCGTACCGGCATGGTTTCGGAGTCGCCCTCGACGCCGGCTACGACGTGATCGGCGAGATGGATGCCGACGGGTCCCACCAGCCCGAGCAGCTGCACCGGCTCCTGACCGCGCTCCACGACGCCGACCTGGTGATCGGGTCGCGCTGGATCCCCGGCGGCTCGGTGGTCAACTGGCCGCTCCAGCGAGAAGCGCTCTCGCGCGGTGGCAACCTCTACGTGCGGCTGCTGCTCGGCATCCCCGTCCGGGACGCCACGGCCGGGTTCCGGGTCTTCCGCCGAGCCACGCTGGAGAAGATCGACCTCCGTACCGTGCGGTCCACCGGTTACGTCTTCCAGACCGACATGGCCTACCGCACGTTGCAGGCAGGGCTCAGGGTCACCGAGGTGCCCATCGAGTTCGTCGAGCGCGTGCGGGGCGACTCCAAGATGTCCGGAGCGGTGGCTCGCGAGTCGCTCCAGCGGATCACCACCTGGGGCCTGCGCGAGCGGTTGGTCCAGGTGCGGCGTCTGGGCCGGAGGCTGCGGCGCCGATGAGCACAGGCCCTCACCCTCATCCACGACGGCGCAGCAGGCTCGGCGGCTGGGCGTTGTTCGTCGCGTTCGTCGTCGTGCCCCTGGTCGAGATCTACGTCCTCATCCAGGTCGGTCAGGTCATCGGCGCCTGGTGGACCATCGCCCTCCTGATCGCCGACTCGATCCTCGGCTCGTGGCTGATCCGACGTGAGGGCCGTCGCGCCTGGGCGGGCCTCACAGGGGCGCTCGAGACCGGGCGGATGCCGGCCCGCGAGCTGGCCGACGCCGCGCTGATCCTGATCGGCGGCACGCTCATGCTCACCCCGGGGTTCGTGAGCGACGCGGTGGGACTGTTCGTCATCCTGCCGTTCACGCGGCCGCTGGCCCGGCGGATGCTGACCCGCGTCGTCACCCGGCACCTCGTCGTCGTGGCCATGCCCGGGGCCGCCGGCGCGGGTCCCCGAAGTACACAACACCCCGGGCCGGGAGCCGGTGGCTCCGTGGTCCGGGGTGAGGTGGTGGACGACGACGAGAAGGCCTAGGAGACCTTCCTCTTCTTCGCGTTGGCGCGGTGCAGGTGCGCGGGTCCGATCTCGCCTCCGCGGAGCAGGTCGAGACGCTCCTTGAGGATGTCCTCGAGCTCCTTCACCGACCGCCGCTCGAGCAGCATGTCCCAGTGCGTGCGGACCGGCTTCTCGGCCTTCTGCTCCGGAAGGGCTCCGCTGTCGTTCGGCGCCTCGGCGCCGCAGCGCGGGCACTCCCAGATGGCGGGCACGTCGGCCTCGACCGACATGGTGATCTCGAACGCGTGCCCCTGCGGACACGTGTAGCCGATCTGCTGACGCGCGGCGAACTCGATGCCGCGCTCGTCCTCGAAGCTCTGGCCGCCCAGCCGAGCTCCCCGTAGTGTGCGCTCCGCCACTTGGAGCCACCTCCTGATACTGAGTTCCCCGGTGCGTAAGGATGAGACGCCCGAGGGTGGTGAACATGACGCGGTAGCGCCTGTCACTCTTGACAACGTCTATACGTGCTTCAACGTTAGTGGGACGTCTCGGATTCCGGAAAAGTTCGCTTTCCGGGCGTGCCCGGACACACTCTTAGCAAACGTTCAGCCTCGCGTCGGTGCCGATCACGCGGCTCAGATCACGCGGCTCAGATCACGCGGGGGACGTCGTTGCCCGCCTCGCGGATGCCGCGCTCGGTGTCGACCCTGCTGAGCAGGAAGCCGCCCAGCACGAAGAACACGATCAGCGCGAAGATCGCCGGCCGGTAGGAGCCGGTGAGCTGCAGCATGATCGCCATCGTCGCGGTGCCGAACCACGACGTGCCGCGGTCCATCGCGTGGTAGAAGCTGAAGTACTCCGCCTCCTTGCCGCGCGGGATCAGCAGCGAGAAGTACGACCGCGCCAGCGCCTGCGTGCCGCCCAGGACCACGCCGATCGCCACGCCCATGGCCAGGAAGAACGGCACGTTGCCCGCAGGCAGGAACAGCGCGACGGTGACGATCACCATCCACATCACCAGCCCGCCCAGGATGGTGCGCTTGGCGCCGTACGTGCCGGCGACGCGACCGAAGAGCAGGGCCCCGAAGAACGCCACGAACTGGACGAGCAGGATCGTGGCGATCAGCACTGTCTGGGAGTGCCCGAGCTCTTCGGAGCCGTAGACCGACGCGGAGGCGATCACGGTCTGGATGCCGTCGTTGAAGAAGAGGTACGCCGCCAGGAAGGTCAGCGCCATCGGGTAGTTGCGCAGGTCGCGCAGGGTGGCGCCCAGCTGGCCGAAGCTCTGCCGGACCAGCCCACCGGTCTCGGGCACGACGTGCTGGGGCGGATAGCTGCTCAGCTTGAGGAACGGGATGAACGTGAAGCCTGCCCACCACAGCGCGGCCGACAGCATGCTCCAGCGCGCGGCCTCGCCCTCGGTGAGCCCGAGGCTGTCGTGCAGGGTGAAGACGGCCAGGTTGATGGTGAGCAGGATGCCGCCACCCAGGTAGCCCCAGGCCCAGCCGCGCGAGGACACCCGGTCGCGCTCGTGCTCCTCGGAGATGAGCGGCAGGATCGCGTCGTTGAACACGCCGGCGGCGCCGAGGCAGATGTTGCCGCCCACGATCGCGACGGCGGCGAGCAGCCAGTTGTCGTCCCTGGAGAAGAAGATCAGTGCCGCGAAGGCCGAGCCCGTCCACGCGAACCCCGCGAGCAGACCCTTCTTGTTGGCGGTGCGGTCGGCGACCGCGCCCAGGAACGGCAGCAGCACCGCCGAGAAGATCGTCGTGATCGTGATGAGCCAGAAGAACAACGAGCCCGGGGCCACGCTGAGGCCGAGCACGTCGACCCGGTCGTCGGGACCGGCGGCGTTCTCGGCGAGCCCGATGAAGTACGGCCCGAACATGACGGTGCCGATCGTGGTGACGTAGGCCGAGTTGGCCCAGTCGTACCAGTACCACGCCTTCTGCTCCCGGGCTCGCGCCAACGGACGGAGGTCGGCGATGCCCCCGCTCGCGTCAGTCGCGTCGGTCATGGCTGGGTCCTCTCCACTGCCCGCGCTCGGTCAGCACGGCCTTGAGTATGTCGGTGCGATCGGTCATCAACCCGTCGACACCACGGTCGATCAGCGTGCGCATCTCGTCGGGGCTGTCGACGGTCCACACGTGCACGTGCTTGCCCGCGACGTGGGCCCGGCGGACCAGGCCGCGACTGGCGACGGTCAGCGGCCCCCGGCGGTGGGGGATCTGCAGCGCCGCGACCTGACGCCCCGTCAGGCGGTCCGCCAGCCGGCCGCTGGGCACGAGCAGGAAGGCGGCCACCTCCAGGGGCGCGGCCGAGGTAGGCACCCGGCCCCGGGTGAGGCGGCGGAACTCCTGCAGACGACGTCGCGAGAACGAGCCGACGAGCACCCTGTCGTGCAGACCCGCGCTCCTCGACGAACGCGGCCAGCGCGGCGACGGCTCCCCCGGACTTGAGGTCGATGTTGAACCGGGCGTCCGGGAAGGCGTCGACCAGCTCTGCGAGGGTCGGGACGCGCTCCCGGCCGCCGATGAGGGCGGCCTGCACCTCGGCGTACGTCGTCCCCGAGATCGAGCCGGTGCGGTCGGTGACCCGGTCGAGCACCGTGTCGTGGAACGCGAGCAGGACACCGTCCGAGGTCACGTGCACGTCGGTCTCGAGGTAGGCGTAGCCGAGCTGGTGGGCGTGGCGGAAGGCGTGGACGGTGTTCTCGAGACCGGCGATGTCGGGGTGGGTCGCCCCGCCTCGATGGGCGAAGGCGAGAACCCCGGCTGCTTGCCCGGGACCCTGGTGGCGGGCGTCGAGATAGCCGAAGCCGGTCATCGGACTGGTCATCTCACCGGGCCGCTCACCGGGCCGCCCACCGGGCCGCCCACGGGGCCGCCCACGCAGCCGCCATGACCTCACGCGAGGAGTATGAACCGTCATCCCCCGATCGTGGCGCTGATCACGCTGTCCGGCATCGGCGTCGGTACTCAGCGGACGTTGCCGGGGGAGTACGGTCGGCCCCATGGAGGAGACGCTGAGCTGCCCGCGGTGCGGAGCTGAGATGGTGCGCCGGCCCAAGGGCCTGACCTACGTCGCGCAGTGCCCCGAGGGCCACGGGGTCTTCCTCGAACGAGCCGACCTCGGCAGCCTGGCCGAGTCGGAGTCCGACTGGCACAGCCGCACCGTCCAGGACACTGCGACCCTTCCGCGGATCACCGGCGACATGACGACCCCGCCGATCGCCTCGAAGTCCGCGAAGTCCTGGGTCGAGACGCTCTTCGGGTAAGACCGCCGGAGCGCACCCCGCCCACGGGGGTCGAGCCGGCGCAACGTCGCCTGGTCGTCGGTCGGCTCAAGGTCGGCTGTCAGCGACCTTCCGCCTGCTCGACCTGCCTGGTTGCGCGCCGCCGGGGGCTCGCGGGGGGCTTCGCTCACCGCTCCTGCCGGCGCCCCTGCCAGCTGCTCCTGAAGGCGGCTGCTTCTGCTAGATGTCTCTGAATGTCTCGATGTTCGCGCCTAGCTCGTTGAGGCGCTCGGCGAGGCCTTCGTAGCCGCGGTGGATGACGTACGTCGATCGCAGGACCGAGGTGCCCTTGGCCGCCAACATCGCCAGCAGGATCACCACGGCCGGGCGGAGCGCGGGCGGACACATGATCTCGGCTCCCGAGAAGTGCGTGGGGCCCTCGATCATCACGCGATGCGGGTCGAGCAGCTTGACCGAGCCACCCAGCTTGTTGAGCTCGACGAGGTAGATGGCGCGGTTCTCGTAGACCCAGTCGTGGAGCAGGGTCTGGCCGGTCGCGACGGCGGCGATGACGGCGAAGAACGGCAGGTTGTCGATGTTGAGGCCGGGAAAGGGCATCGGGTGGATCTTGTCGAGCGGAGCGTGCAGCTCGGACGGCTTGGTGGTGATGTCGACCAGGCGGGTGTGGCCGTTGTCGGCGACGTACTCGGCCGAGCGGGAGTACTGGAAGCCCATCTCCTCCAGGGTCGCCAGCTCGATCTCGAGGAACTCGATCGGCACCCGCTCGATCGTGATCGACGACATGGTGACGATCGCGGCCGCCAGGAGCGACATCGCCTCGATCGGGTCCTCGCTGGGCGCGTAGTCGACGTCGACGTCGATCCCGGTGCACCCGGTCACCGTCAGGGTGGTGGTGCCGACGCCCTGGATGTCGACGCCGAGGCGCTGCAGGAAGAAGCACAGGTCCTGGACCATGTAGTTCGAGGACGCGTTGCGGATGACCGTGGTGCCGGGGTGCAGGGCGGCGGCCATCAGTGCGTTCTCGGTGACGGTGTCGCCGCGCTCGGTCAGCACGATCGGCCGGGTCGGCTCGACCAGCGGGTTGACCCGGGCGTGGTAGCTGCCGTCGGTCGCCTTGACCTCGAGGCCGAAGGGGCGCAGCGCCGACATGTGCGGTTCGATCGTGCGGGTGCCGAGGTTGCACCCGCCGGCGTACGGCAGCTCGAAGACGTCGCTGCGGTGGAGGAGCGGGCCGAGGAACATGATGACCGATCGGGTACGCCGGGCGGCGGCCTCGTCGATGTGCTCGAGGTCGAGCTCGGCGGGCGGGATGATCTCGAGGTCGCTCTCGTTGAACCACCGCGTCTGCACGCCCAGGCTGGCCAGCACCTCGAGCAGGCGGTTGACCTCCTCGATCCGGGCGACCTTGCGCAGCGTGGTGCGACCCCGGTTGAGGAGCGACGCGCACAGCAGGGCGACGCCGGCGTTCTTGGACGTCTTGACCTCGATCGATCCCGACAAGGTGGTGGGGCCGTTGACGCGCAGGTGGGTGGGACCGGCGCCGAGCGAGACGATCTCGGAGTCCAGGGCTGCACCGATGCGCGCCAGCATCTGCAGGGAGAGGTTCTGGTGGCCTCGTTCGATGCGGTTGATGGCACTCTGGCTGGTCCCGAGCGTCTCGGCGAGCTGCTGCTGGGTGAGTCCGCGATGCTTGCGCGCGTCACGGATCAGGTTCCCGATGCGGCCCTGGTAGTCGTCAGCCATGCGGCACACGGTATCTCAGATATGAGATAAAGAAACCCCCGGCGCGACGGAGTGTCGGAGCGCTTCGAGGGATCGGGTGCAGCCTACGCGCCCCTGATGCGCGCTCGTCGACCGGTCCCCGTCAGGGATCGCGAACGGTCCACTCGGACACCAGGCCGCGCTCAGACGTTGCGGCAGGCGGGCCCGTCGTGGGGCTCGACCTCAGGCGACCTGGGCCGCGCCCGGCATGGCGGCGGACCGGCAGCTGCAGCGCAGGTCGTCGCACGCGAGGTAGATGTGCATCGCGTGGCCGCACTGCTGGCAGGGCAGGTCGTGCGAGAGGCAGCCGCCCGAGTGTCCTGGCCAGTTATCGATGTGGTCCCACATGGTGTGCTCCCTCCCTTCCCTTGAGAGACGCCGGCTGAGCCGATTCGTGATGCGGTCTAGCGGGTCCCTCCACTGTGTGCCGAGATCCGACATCCGGCGAGGGACCTGGATCCCCTCGCACGAAATGCCTCGCTCGCCGTACCCCCCAAGGACCCGTCAGATGCTCGTGTGATGCGGACGGCGGGGGAGAAGTTCTGGCTGGTCCAGACCGGTACGACGTCGGCGCGGCTGGTCGGCAGGGGTCAGGCGGCGAGCGAGCCCGGCATCACGACCGGCGGGCACGAGCACGCGTCGCCGCACGGCAGGAACGTGTGGACCGCGTGGCCGCACGAGGCGCACGGAAGGTCGTGGGTCAGGTGCTCGGTGACGGCGTACGGGCCGACCATGGTGTCGGTGGCGGTGTCCCACATGACGGTGCTCCTCTCGGGTCTCGCGGTGTTGTCGTCGCGATATCAATGAGACCCGATCGGAGCCGGCGAATCATCGGTAGAACTACCAGTCATCGGGAGAACGACCAGCCATCTGGAGAAGAGAACTACCAGGCCCTGGCGAGCTGCCTGGCCAGGTCGCGCTCGGCCTGCGCAGCGCTGCGCCGGTACTTCTTCGGAAGCAGGCTGCGGCAGGCCCTGCCGTCGCAGCGCCGGAGCTTCTCCGTGATGCGGGTGAGGTCGGCGACGACCGCCGGCCGCCGCCGCCCGGCGACGACGAGGTTGGTGAGCTCGTGAGGATCTCGGACCAGGTCGTAGAGCTCGCGCTTGCCGTTGTCGTAGAGGACGAGCTTCCACCGGCTGGTGCGGACGCCGAAGCCGGACAGCCCGGGACGGTTCGCGTTCATCGCCCCGACGACGGCCTCGTAGTACGCCGGCCGGTCGTAGGCCCGGTCCCCACCGTGGACGAGCGGCCAGAACGAAGCGCCGTCCACGGACTTCGGGAAGAGCGCCCGGGAGCCGGTGATGTCGAGCAGCGTCGCCCCGAGGTCGACGCTGGTCACGGGTGCGTAGCGGTCGCCGGACTCGCCCTCGGGGGAGCGGACCAGCATCGGCACCCGGAAGGAGGGCTCGTAGGGGAGGAGCTTTCCGGTCAGCTTGCGGTGCTCGCCGAGGAAGTGGCCGTTGTCGGAGCTGAAGACGACCACCGTGTTCGCCAGCTCGCCGGCGTCGCGCAAGGACTCGACCAGCTTGCGGAACTCCCGGTCGACGACGTAGACCGCCTCGGCCCGCTGACGGGCCAGCTCGCGGACGGCCCGGTGCCGCCGCAGGTCGAGGTCGGGCAGCGAGCGGGTCGGCCAGGTCTTGTCGGAGACATCCCGCTCGGGGGAGACGCCGAACCTCGGGACGCCCGGCGACTTGGTGAGCACCTTGTCGAAGCGTCCCTTCACCCAGCCCGGCCTGGCCGGGGTGAACTCGGCCAGGAGCTTGGGGTCGTCGGGCTCGCGAGGCCCGCCGAAGTGGGGCGCCACCGGGTTGACGTAGAGGAAGAAGGGGTTGTCCTGCCGGGCGAACTCGCTCACCAGCGCTCGCGACTGGTCGAAGATCAGGTTCGTCGAGTAGACGCCCGCGTGCCGGGTGACCCGGCCGTCCTCGTTGAGGGTGGTGTCGAAGTACTTGTAGGTGCCGCCCGGCACCCCGACCGAGTTGTCGTCGAGGGCGCCGCGCCAGCGGTCCCACCCGGCGGGCACGTAGCGGCTGGAGTCCTGGTGGGTCACCCTCGAGCGCTGCTTGCCGTAGCCGTTGAGGTACTTGCCGACGTAGCCGGTCCGGTAGCCCGCCGCCTGCATCGCCGTCGCGATGGTGACGCTGTCGTCGAACGCGCCGAAGCCCCAGGGCGGGTCGACGGTGACGACGCGGTGGTTGTGCGACTGCTGGCCGGTGAGGATCGAGGCCCGGGCCGGGCAGCACATCGGGTTGTTGGCGAACGAGTTGCGGAAGTGGAGGCCGCTCCTGAAGAACCTGCGGATGTAGGGGGCGAAGGCCAGGTCGTCCTCGCGCATGTCGTCGGTGAGCACCACGACCACGTTGGGCTGGAGGGGAGGCTCGGAGACGCCCACCACGGTCGAGGGGGCGGTGTCGGCCGGCGCTGCCGGCGTCGACACGGCCCCCACCACCAGGGCGCCCACCACGAGGACGAGCAGGGCGGCCAGTCTCGCGCCACGTCCCCGGTTGACGTGCATCCTCATGCGGTTCCCCCGTCGGTTCGGAGGTCCCGATTGTGCACCAGCCAGGTGCAGTTCAGTCCGTGGCGGCCTCGGCGGGTCGGCTCTCGGTCATGAACTCCCACGTGAGGGCATGGGCGAGGACCACCAGCAGCACCAGCAGGAACGCGGCGGCCTGGGGCGGCGTCATCCCGACCTCGACCGCGATCTCCGGCACGACCCCCAGCAGGGCGATCAGGCCGTAGACGACGGCGACCAGCCACCGGAACCGGCGTACCGGACCGGGGAAGTCGACCTGCCGGTCGACCTGGATCAGCCGGAACGTGCTCCAGGCGCCGATCGCGGACGCCGCGACGAACGTGATCCGCCAGATGAGTGGCTCGGAGGGGTCGATCTGCGCGAAGAGACTCATCAGGGCCGGCAGCAGGAACGACACGTAGACGCCGCCCACGAGGCGCCGCATCTGGGGGTCGGCCAGCCAGTCGGGACGTCGCTCGACGACGGTCCACCAGAGGCCGACCAGGGTGAAGCAGGTCGCCGACACGACGGCGTAGAAGGTGCTCAGGTCCACGGTCCCAGTGTGGCGGTCGGAACCCGACCTGTCGTCGGTGATTTGTCTAGGGCCGCTCCTCGACCAGGCCGAGCCAGGCAGCGAGGGCAGCGATCTCGTGGTCGACAGCGTCGCGCATCGTCCTGTTCCAGTCACCGTCCTCGTGGACGGCGTCGACCCGGAACACGCCGGCGTCGCGGTCGGAGGTGGCATCGAGCTTTCCGACCAACGCGTCGCCGTAGAGGATCGGCATGGCCCAGTAGCCCCAGCGCCGTTTGGCGGCGGGCTTGTACATCTCCAGCTGGTAGTCGAACCCGAGGATCTCCTCCTGCCGCTTGCGGTCCATGACGAGCCGGTCGAGCGGGGAGAGCAACGCGGCACGACCGTGCGTGAAGGTGGCGTCGAAGGTGGCGTCGAAGGTGCCGGCGTCGAGGTAGGCCGGGTCGACCCGCCACTTTCCCCGGACACCGCTGACGGCCGCCTCGACGCCGGACTCGCCCACGTGGTTGGGCTCGCCCGGCGTGATGGCGGACCTGGCCCGGGCGATGCCGAGCGCGGCCAGCCGTCGCCGGCCGCGGATCGCCAGCGCCTCGTCGAGGGGCACTGGCGGCACGTCGGGATAGACCCGCTCCGCGAGGTCGTAGAGCCGCTCGCGGCCCTCGCGGCCGGCCGCCGCCACCTCTCCCTTGCTGACCAGCAGGCCGACGAGCATGCGGACGTTGCGGTCGTTGTTCCAGCCGCTCGACTCCCACGGCACGACCGTGGTGTCGGGAAAGGCGCCCGCGGGCAGCGGACCCTCGTCGAACAGCTTGTCCAGGATGTCGCGACGGCAGTGGTCGTTCGCGGCCAGCCAGTCGCGGGTCTCGACCTGCCAGTCCCTGAGCTCGCCGCGACCGGGCCAGGCCGCCATCTCGGCGGTGAAGAGCGCGATGTCCTCGGCCGGTCGCAGCATCATGTCCAGCTCCACCAGACTGCCTGCCGCGACGGCGGCCTCCAGGTCGCCCGGGCGGAACTCGGCGCCGAGGCGACTCCAGGCGACCAGGTCGGCGCTGGGGGCCACGTGCCGGGTCACGTCGTACTGCAGGACCGTGAGGTGGCGCGCGAGCGCGAGCAGGTCGGACGGCCGCTCGCTGGTCAGCAGCTGGGCCCGTACGGCGATCCTGCGGGCATCTCGTCGGCTCAGCTCGATCGGGTCGGTCACGTCCAGCAATGTAGGCCGAGCCACCGTCACCGAGCCGCGCGATAGGGTCCCAGCCCGAGCGCTGGGACCGCGTGCCAGGATGGGCGCGACCGCGACCCGAGGGAAACGCGATGCCGCAGCTGCTTCCGGGGGACAACCCGCAGGCCTACATCCCGGGTGATCGGCGCCGCAGCCTCGCTCGTGGTGAGGACCTGCCCGCGGTACGACCGCCCGTGGCCCGGGAGCCCTGCTCTCCGACGTTCCGGCTGTCCGACGCGGCCGCGCCGCCCTGGTCAGCAGCCAGAGGGTCCAGCCCGGTGGCGGAGAGCGGCGCCGCCCTGTGGTCGACGCAGGCCGACCTGGTCACCTACGACGCGGCGGACAACGTGTTCCGGGCGAACCTCAAGGCGCCGACGCTGAGATTGGCCAAGGGCAAGACCTACGAGGTGCAGCTGCGCGTGCTCGCGACGGACCCGCAGCCACCAGGCGTCCCGTTGCAGAGCGACTTCGATCTCGGGCACCGGAGCTTCTGGATCTCCTTGAAGTAGCGGCCGAGGGATGTCCCCGGGGATGGCTACCATCGGGGGCGTGACTTCGAGCTCGACCGACCAGCGTCTGCGCGACCTCGCGCTGCTGCGGCGGGTCAAGGACCGGATCGACCGGGAGTACGCGCAGCCGCTCGACGTCGAGGCGCTGGCGGCGGGCGTGCACCTGTCGTCGGGCCACCTGAGCCGGCAGTTCAAGGCCGCCTACGGCGAGTCGCCGTACTCCTACCTGATGACCCGGCGCATCGAGCGCGCCATGGCGCTGCTGCGCATCGGCGAGCTGAGCGTCACCGACGTCTGCTTCGCCGTCGGCTGCCAGTCGCTCGGCACGTTCAGCACCCGCTTCACCGAGCTGGTGGGCGTGCCGCCGAGCGTCTATCGCGAGCGGGAGGCGGCCGCGACGCGGGGGATCCCGGCCTGCGTGGCCAAGCAGGTCACCCGGCCGGTGCGGACGACGTCGAGATCCGTCCGCCCCGAATCGGAGAGCGACGGATCGGTCAGGAATGGAGAAGCCCCGGTCGAGGAGCCGCAACTAGCGTGAGCGCCATGGACATCACCATTCACACCAGCTTCCTGCCGCACACCGACCCCGACGCCATGCTGGCGTTCTACCGCGACACCCTCGGCTTCGAGGTCCGCATGGACGTGGGCTACGAAGGCATGCGGTGGATCACCGTCGGCCCGAAGGACCAGCCCGACACCGCGATCGTGCTGCACCCGCCGACCGCAGCGCCCGGCCTCACCGAGGAGGAGGGCCGGCTGCTGCTCGAGCTGATGGCCAAGGGCAGCTACTTCGGGGTCAACCTCGCCACCGACGACGTCGACGAGACCTTCGCCGAGCTCGAGTCCAGCGGCGCCGAGGTCGTGCAGGAGCCGACCGACCAGCCCTACGGCGTGCGCGACTGCGCCTTCCGGGACCCTCGGGCAACATGCTCCGCATCCAGGGCCGCTGAGCCACCATCGCAGTCGAACGGGGAGACCGAATGAGCACGGCCGAGCGGCACGCAGCCGACAGCCACGACCTGATCCGCGTCCAGGGGGCGCGGGTGAACAACCTCAAGGACGTCAGCGTCGAGCTGCCGAAGCGGCGGCTCACGGTGTTCACCGGGGTGTCGGGATCGGGCAAGAGCTCGTTGGTCTTCGCGACGATCGCCGCCGAGTCGCAGCGGATGATCAACGAGACCTACAGCGCGTTCGTGCAAGGTTTCATGCCCTCGCTCTCCCGGCCCGAGGTCGACTACCTCGACGGCCTGACGACCGCGATCATCGTCGACCAGGAGCGGATGGGCGCCAACCCGCGCTCGACGGTCGGCACGGCCACGGACGCCAACGCGATGCTCCGGATCCTGTTCAGCCGGCTCGGCTCCCCGCACGTCGGGCCGCCCACGGCGTACTCCTTCAACGTGCCGACCCGCAAGGCCAGTGGGGTCATGTCGACGGAGAAGGCCGGCGGTCGGGTCGAGAAGAACGTCGTGCAGCAAGCCGTCTACCTGGGCGGCATGTGCCCGCGCTGCGAGGGCATGGGCAACGTCACCGACATCGACCTCACGGCGCTGTACGACGAGGAGAAGTCGCTCAGCGAGGGGGCACTGACGATCCCGGGCTACTCCATGGACGGGTGGTACGGCCGGCTCTTCGAGGGCGTCGGCCTGCCGATGGACAAGCCGATCAAGTCGTTCACCAAGAAGCAGCTCGACACGATGCTCTACGCGGAGCCGACCAAGATCAAGGTCGAGGGCATCAACCTCACCTTCGACGGCATCATCCCCAAGATCCAGAAGTCGATGCTGTCGAAGGACCCCGAGGCGATGCAGCCGCACGTGCGGCGGTTCGTCGAGCGGGCGGTGACCTTCCAGCGCTGCCCGGAGTGCGACGGGACGCGGCTGACGAAGGAGGCGCTGTCGTCGACGATCCAGGGCAAGAACATCGCCCAGCTCTGCACGATGCAGATCACCGACCTCGCCGACTGGGTGCGCGCGCTCGACGAGCCGTCGGTCGCGCCGCTGCTGAAGGGGCTGCAGCACCTGCTCGACTCCTTCGACGAGATCGGCCTGGGCTACCTCTCGCTGGAACGGCCCGCCGGCACGTTGTCCGGGGGAGAGGCGCAGCGCACGAAGATGATCCGACACCTCGGGTCGTCGCTCACCGACGTCACCTACGTCTTCGACGAGCCGACGATCGGCTTGCACCCCCACGACATCGAGCGGATGAACACGCTGCTGCTCCAGCTGCGCGACAAGGGCAACACCGTGCTGGTCGTCGAGCACAAGCCGGAGACGATCGCCATCGCCGACCACGTCGTCGACCTCGGCCCGGGCGCCGGCACGAACGGCGGCTCCATCTGCTTCGAGGGGAGTGTCGGCGGGCTGCGGGGGAGCGACACCGTCACCGGCCGGCACCTCGACGACCGGGCAGCGCTCAAGGACTCGGTGCGCGAGGCCTCCGGCGCGCTGGAGGTCCGGGGCGCCTCCACGCACAACCTCAAGGACGTCGACGTCGACGTCCCGCTCGGCATGCTCTGCGTCATCACCGGTGTCGCCGGCTCCGGCAAGAGCTCGCTGATCCACGGCTCTGTCGCCGGACGTGACGGCGTGGTCGTCGTCGACCAAGGAGCCATCAAGGGCTCACGGCGCAGCAACCCGGCGACGTACACCGGTCTTCTCGAGCCGATCCGCAAGGCCTTCGCCAAGGCCAACGGAGTGAAGCCGGCCTTGTTCAGCTCCAACTCCGAGGGCGCGTGCCCCACGTGCAACGGCGCCGGCGTCATCTTCACCGAGCTCGGGGTGATGGCGACCGTCGAGTCGCCGTGCGAGGAGTGCGAGGGTCGCCGCTTCCAGGCGGCCGTGCTCGACTACACCTTCGGCGGGAAGAACATCGCCGAGGTGCTGGCCATGTCGGTGACCGAGGCCGAGGAGTTCTTCGGTGACGGCGAGGCCAAGACCCCGGCAGCCCACAAGGTCCTCGACCGGCTCGCCGACGTCGGGCTGGGCTACCTCAGCCTCGGCCAACCGCTGACCACCCTGTCCGGCGGTGAGCGCCAGCGGCTCAAGCTCGCGACCCAGATGGCCGAGAAGGGCGACGTCTACATCCTCGACGAGCCGACCACCGGCCTGCACCTCGCCGACGTCGAGAACCTCCTCGGTCTGCTCGACCGCCTGGTCGACTCCGGCAAGTCGGTCATCGTGATCGAGCACCACCAGGCGGTCATGGCGCATGCCGACTGGATCATCGACCTGGGTCCTGGTGCCGGTCACGACGGTGGCGAGGTCGTGTTCGAGGGAACCCCCGCCGACCTGGTCGCCAAGGCCGAGACGCTCACCGGCCAGCACCTCGCGACGTACGTAGGAGGGTGACATGACCACCGCGAAGAAGACTGACGCAAGAAGGCTGCCAAGAAGTCGCCGAGCAAGACGGCGTCCTTGTCCGCCGAGGAGCGCGCAGCCGTGAAGGAGCGCGCCGCCGAGCTGAAGGCCGAGCAGAAGCGCGGCAAGGACCGGGCGGCGGGGGAGAAGGACCTCCTGGCCAAGATCGCCGAGATGCCGCCGGAGGACCGCGCGCTCGCCGAGCGCATCCACGCGATCGTCACGAAGGTCGCCCCGGATCTAGACCCGAAGACCTGGTACGGCATGCCCGCGTGGGCGCGCGACGGCAAGAACGTGCTGTTCTTCCAGAACGCCTCGAAGTTCAAGGAGCGCTACGCCACGCTGGGGTTCACCGGTGAGGCTCGGCTCGACGACGGCAACCTGTGGCCGACGTCGTACGCCGTCACCAAGCTCACCAAGGCCGACGAGGCGACCGTCACGAAGCTGGTGAGGAAGGCCCTCGGCTGATCGGGTCGACGCCAGCCGGGACTAGCCTCGCCTCGTGGAGACCTTCAGTGACGCCGGTCGCTTCGGTGAGCCGGACGAGACGGGCGCCGCGTACGTCGAGCATCTGCGCCGACCGGACCTCAGTCTCGGCACCTACTCGCTGCTGGCCGGCGCTGTGGACACCCAGGAGCCGCACACCGAGGACGAGGTTTACGTCGTGATGTCCGGACGGGCGAAGTTCACCAGCACGGGCGACACGATCGACGTGGCGGCCGGTTCGGTGTTCTTCGTGGCCGCGCACGAGGTGCACAGGTTCCACGACATCACCGAGGACCTCGCCGTGCTGGTCTTCTTCGGCCCGGCAGAGGGAACCCACACGTGAGCGATGCGCGTGCTGTTGCTGCGTGCATCAGGATGATGCAGGTATGATGCAGGCGTGAGGACAACGGTCGACCTGCCAGATGACGTGCACCAGCGCGCCAAGCGCCTCGCCGAGGAGCGGCACCAGTCGCTCTCGACCACAGTGGCAGAGCTCACGATTCGAGGGCTCGCCGCGATGGGAGAGCCGGCGCAGATCGTCACCGATCCACTCACCGGCCTTCCGACGCTGTCGCTGGGTCGGCCCATCACCGCGGCGGACGTCGCGGAAGCGCTGGATGACGAGTGAGCGCCGAGCACCTGATCGATGCGAATGTGCTCATCGCTCTGACGCTCACCGATCACGAACACCATGCACGCGCCCGAGCCTGGGCCGGTGCTCGGGACCTGTTCGCGATCTGCCCTGTGGTTGAGGGTGCGCTGGTGCGTTTCCTGGTTCGCACAGGACAGCCGCATGCGACCACGACGACGCTCCTGGACGCACTCCACACCAACCCGCGCGTTGAGTTCTGGCCGGACCAGGTCTCCTACCGAGATGTCGATCTGGCGCACGTCACCGGCCACCGACAGGTGACTGACGCCTACCTCGCCTCCCTCGCAGCTCACCGCAGAGCGAGACTCGCGACCTTCGACCAAGGCCTGGCGACGTTGGTCCCAGGTCTCGTTGACTTGATCACGTGACACTGTGCGGCTCAGGGCACGCGGTCGTAGACCAGCGCGAGGGTCCCGTGCTCTCCGGCCGTCTGGCTGACCAGCGTCCACTGGCCCGCAGGGAGCCCGTCGTCGAACAGGCGCGGACCGCCGCCGAGCGTGATCGGGAAGATCACGAGGGCGAGCCGGTCAACCTGGTCGGCGGCCAGCAGGGCCTTGATGACGCTGGCGCTGGAGAGCACCAGGATGTCGCCGCCGTCGGCTGACCTGAGGTCAGCGACGACCTCGTCGGTCGGCCGGTCTTCGATCGTGCTCCGCTCCCACGGCGGCTCGGCGAGCGTCGAGGACAGCACCACCTTGTCGGCGTCGACAAGCCACCGGGCGAACCCCTCGTCGCGAGGGTCGACCCCTTGCATGCCGATGATCGTCGGCCAGAAGCCGAGGAAGCCCTCGGCGTTCACCCGACCGAGCAGGGCCGTCGTGGCCGGCTCCCAGAGGCTGGTGAGGTGGTCGCGGGCCACGTCGGTGACGGCGTACGGCATCACCCAGCCCATGTCCTCGGGCGCACCTGCCTTGGCGTAGCAGCCGTCGAGGGTGACGCTCATGTTGGTGACGACCCTGCGGCGGCCGGTCTGCGTGGATGTCACGTGGTGCTCCTGCTCTCGGGGTCGTCGTCGGTTTCGTGGTGGACGAGCCGCGGTGCTGCGCCGACGGCCGCCACGAGCGCGTCGAGGCTCTGACCGAAGCCGATCTCGATGCCCGCGACGAAGTCGGCCGCATCGACGCTGGTGCCGGAGATGCCGTGGGTCACCGCGAGGTCGGTGCCGTCGCCCACGGGTCGCAGGTCGAAGGTGACGTGCGAGGTGAAGGCGACGCTGCCGTCGGGCAGCAGCGGAGACGAGCGGTAGGCGAGGTGCTCGGCGGGGCGTACGTCGTCCACGACTCCCTCGGCGCGCCCGACGATCCCGTCGGAGCCGTCGGCGTCCTCGACGTCGCGGTACTCCAGCAGGACCCGGCCACCCGGACGAGCCTCGAAGACGAGCTCGGCGACGCGGAGGTCGTCCGGCGCCCACCACCGCGCCAGGAGCTCGGTCTCGGTGAGGTAGCGCCAGACCTCGGACGGCCCGGCCGACAGCTTGCGCCGGAACACGAACCTGCGACCGTCGGCCCAGCCGGTCTCGGCTGCTGCCAGCCGTTCCGCCTCGAGGCTGATCCCGTAGCGGACGAGCGTCTCGCCACCCTGCGCGGCGTCAGCGGAGTCGGCCAGGCCCGCGAGCTCGGTTGCGAGCCGGCGCAGGGGAGCGGCGGACAGTGCGTAGATCCGACGCTGGCCGGAACGCTGGGAGGAGACCAGGCCCGCCCGCTCGAGCGTCTGCAGGTGCTTCGTCGTCTGCGGCTGCCGGGCCCCGGCCAGCTGGGCGAGGACTCCGACTGAGCGAGGTCGCTCTGCGAGCAGGCTCACCAGCCGCCAGCGGGCGGGATCGGCCAGAGCGGCCAGACTCTCGTGCATGACCGAGATATTCGCACACGTGCATATGCACGTCAAGGAATATATCGACTGGGCGATGTCCACGCGCGATCACGGGCTCGGGTGCCCTCCGGTCGGCTAGGGAGCGATGGTCCTGGCGGTGAGGGTGCCGTCGATGCCGCGGGTGTAGAGGATGGTGGTCGCGCTGGTCATGGGTGCCTGGGCGATGGCTGTGCCGGCGGCGGCCGGTGGGGTGCCGAGGTCGGTCTGCTTCCAGGCGCCGTAGCGGTTCTGCCACACGATCAGGTGGTCGTTGTGGTCGCGGACGGTGACCTGGACCTGGCCGGGGCTCGAGGAGGCGGCGACGGGAGCGGTGGTGAGGCTGGAGCTGTTGACGGTCCAGGTGTCGCCGGTTCCGTAGCTGTCGTAGGTCCACCCGCACAGGACGCTGCCGTTGCAGCCGGCGTAGACCTCGACCCGCCCGGTCTGGGGGTTGGTGACCGTGGCGGTCGGTGCGGTGGACAGGGCGCCCATGCCCGAGACCGTGGTGGGAGCGGGGGCCCAGGTGCGGTTGGTGGAGGTGAGCCGGTTGAGCCTGTTGTCGGTGCCGCGGAAGAACACGTCGAGCCGTTCGGCCCGCGTGGTGGGGTGGATGGTGGACACGGCGGTGGGGCTGGAGGTGAGGGTGCCGGGTGCGGTGCGGGCGGTCCAGGACTGCCAACCTCGGCTCAAGCTGAAGGTCTTCTGCCACAGGGCGCTCTCGGTGCCGCGGCCGAAGAGGTCGAGGTGGGTGCCGTCGGGGCGCCAGGCGGCGGCGACGGTGGAGCCGGGGTAGAGCACGGCGCCGAGGTTGTACTCCGGGCTCGGGACGCCCTGGGTGACCACGCGCTGGATGACCTGGCTGTTGGCGTCGAGGTAGAACACGTCCTGGGTCGGCACGGGGTACATGCCCGCGGGGCGGCGCACCGCGGTGGGCGCGGAGGTCAGCTTTCCGCCGCCGGCCAGACCGGCCCAGCCTTTGGCCGGGACCCGGTCCCAACCAACAGTGGGCACTGTGACGATGCCGGACTGAGCCCCACCACAGATGCCCTGCTGGGTGAACTGGCTGGGAACCACGGCGACGAATCGCGACCCCGGCTCCAACTCCACCGCCACGCTGTACCCGCCACGCGAGCGGGCGCTTGCGACGTGCTGGCCAAGACCTCCGTCGCCTGCCACGGCGTAGATGTCGACATCCTCGGGACAATCTGGTGAGGGGATCGACAGATCCCCGTAGATGGTGCCGTCGCTATACCCCGCGGAAACCCAACGGGGTAGCGTCGGGCAGCCCGGGTGGTCTGAGTCCGCAGGACCCGGCGTGTCGGGACAAGCGTCCGCCCCGTCGAGAGCTCCATCTCCATCGGCGTCGTCTTCCACGATTCCATCCGCGAGCGCGAGACCGCCCGCTTGGGCCGGCGAGGCGGGAGACACGGCAGCCAGGGCCAGTCCGCTGGCGACGATGGCGATGACAAGAGCGATTGCGCGGAGCAGCTGCTTCACAGACAGACCTTTCAGGGACGGCGATCCGGTGGTCCGCCGAAGTACGGCAGACACCGGAGCAGGACGCCACCCGAGCAGCCCCAAGAGGCTAGGCGGGCGTTGCCCTCGACGCACGGGACGTGAATCCCCTCATGCGGGCAGGCGACGCGTCACCGACGAGCCTGACTGAATCGCCGATAACTGACATTATGTCAATCTATCCTGGGACTTCGGTTCGTTCCCCCCGTACCGGTCCTCCCCTGGTTGGTCAGCCGTGGCTCTCCACGCGAAGCGAGAACGCGTTGGCGATGGCGTCCGCCAGTTGCTTCTCCTGCCGATCGAAGACAAAGCCGACGTGCCGCCCCAAGGCGGTCTTGTCGATGGTGAGGATGTTGTCGCAGCTGATCACGCAGGTGCCCTCGAGACCGTTCGCCGTTCCCACCTCGACCTCCGTGCTCAGCCCCTTCGCGGTCGACGTGATCGGCGCGACGGTGACGCGCCGCATCGCGTTGCGCACTGCGTCTCGGGTCAGGATCACCACGGGTCGGGCCTTGTCGAGATGAGCGATGTGGATGTCGCGCATCACTCGGCGATCGACGCGTGGCCGGCCAGCCCGTCGAAGTCGTCGTAGTCACCCGAGGCCTCCAGGATCCGCGCGTCCCGTTCGGCCAGCAACTGACTGCGATAGAGCCTGAGCGCCCTGCTGACGATCGCCGCGCGCGAGCCGGCACCCTCGCTCACCAGGAGGTCGACGTACGACACCAGCTCCTCCGGCAGGCGGACGGCGATCTGGGTTGTCATACCATCATGGTACCAGTTTGGGATTCACGGTGTTCGGATGATGTCCCTCAATTCGGCCAGCGTCTCGATTCGATACCTGGCCCGTGAAAAGTCCTGTGCTTGGGTGAAGTCGTTGTGGACGATGGCACAGTCGATTCCGGCCGACACGGCCGACGCCAGCCCGCGGGATGAATCTTCGACAACCAAGGTTTCTTCCTTGCTGGCCCCGAGCCGTTTCCAGCCGGTCAGGGGTGATCTGGCGCTTTTCATGGATGAGGTCGAAGTCCTCGCGTCTCGCCGTCGTCACGATGGCCATGCGGACGTGGCGAGACAGCTCAGCGAGCGTGTCGACGACGCCGTCGATCTCGATCGTCTCTGTTCGCAGGAATTCCTGGTAGTAGTGGTTGCGAACGTCGCGCTGCCTGCTGATGGTCTGTTCGTCGATACCCGCCGCCCTGGCTTGGGCCCAGGTGGCCAATCCGTTGTTCATGTCCCGGAGGTATTGATCCTTGTCGACCGTGAAACCGATGTCCGCCAGGGCGCGCTCCCCAGCCTTGTAGTACCAGAACTCGGTGTCCACCAGAACACCATCATGATCGAAGAGTAGGGAGCGCTTCACTCTCCGGATCCCTTCGGGCGGCGGAAGTCGGTGACGTCGGGGAGCCGCTGAAAGCCGGCCGAGGCGTACGTCGCCACGGCGCCGACGTTGCTGCTCGGCGTGCTCACGGTGGCGCTGGACGCGCCCAGCTCCCGCAGCGCGGCCGCCGCCGCCACCGAGATAGCGGTGCCGTAGCCGTGGCCACGGTGATCCTGATGGACGCCGAGCGGTTCGAGCAGGCCCGGTCGCCCCGGGCCCGCCGACCAGACCGTCGCCGCGGCGACGGCGTCGTCGTGTGCGTCGTAGCCGACCAGGCAGCGGGCGTGACGGTACGGCGAGGCGGCGGCCATCGTGTGCCATCGCTCCACGGTGAACGTCGAGCTGGCGAAGGCTGCTCTCTGAACCGCAACCCGTTCCCGCACGTGATGCGGACCGGCGACCTCGATCCTGAGGCCGCAGTCCTCCACCGGCGCGGCGAGGTCGCGACACAGCGGGGTCCACGGCTCGTCGGGCGTCCAGCCACTCGCGGCGAGCAGCGCCCGGACGGCGCCGCCGAACCGGGCCTCCACCGTCGCGGAGCCCGCGGGCAGGACATCCGCCGCGGGATCCGAGAGATCGCTCATCAGGTGCGCGGCGAAGATGTCGTCCTCGTCGACGCTCGGTGCGATGGCCATCCGGACCAATCCGGGTCCGTCCACGACGCCTACGGCCAGGATCTGCCCGTCACGACGCCACACCCGAACGGCCGCGGCAAGGTCTTCCGCGCCGAAGCGCCAGTGCCACCCGAGGTCTCCCGGGTGAATCTGGACCGGCCCGCCGTCGTGCTGCCAGGTCGCCACCGCCTCGACGACCTCGGCCAACGATGCCGGAGTCGCGGGCTCCACCGTGATCGCCATGCGTCGATCCAACTGCACTCGTCGGCGACGATGCACACGGTTTGCTGCGCCCGTCAGCCGGACGCCGCCAAGGCGTTTAGGTCTGGACGTCCTGCGGCACGAACTGGGCCACCGACAGCTGGCGCCCGGCCTCGGTCTCCTCCGGCGTCGCACCGGACGAGGCGACGACCTCGGTCCACAGCTCGATCGAGCGTCGGTAGAACGGAAGCAGGATCGGGTCGTTCGCCATCTCCTGCGGGTCGCCGAAGTCCTCGCCGGCGACGTACATTCCCAGGCCCAGGAAGGCGCCGTCCCAGCCGGGACCGACGAAGAGAGCGCCCGCGACGCTGCCGGCCATCGCGATCGGGACCGTGTGGTCGAGCGTCAGCTCGGTCCCCTCCCCCACGGCCCGCAGGGTCAGGGTCAGGATGCTCTCCGGCCCACCGAAGGTCGTCCGCAGCCGCGACGGGGGCTCGCACGCCAGGATGTCACCGCTCGCGTTGCCTTCGAGCTCGAAGCTCCCGCCCTCGCGCAGGTCGCCCGAGATCGGCAGGAACCAGCGCACGATCCGCTCCGGCTCGGTCAGCGCCGACCACAGGTCGGCGGGGTCCGTGGCATAGGTCCGCCGCATCGTCACGCGGGCGACCTCGTCGCCGCCCTCGACGTCGCGGGCCACCGCCCGGTGCACCGCTGCCAGATCCTCGACCAGGTCTCTCATCCGTCGCTCTCCTTCGTGTCGTCCTCGGTCCGTCGCGCGCGCTTGCCACGCGCGATCTCGACGGCGAGCGCGTCCATCCGCGCTCCCCACAGGTGCCGGAAGCGCTCGACCCAGCGGTCCACCTCTCTCAACCCCGTGGGGTCGATCGAGTAGAGGCGACGGGTCCCCTCCGGGCGCACCGTCGCGAAGCCGGAGGTCCGCAGCACGGCCAGGTGCTGTGACACCGCCGGCTGCGAGATGCCGTACTCCGCGCGTACGACGGCCGCCACGTCACCGGCGCTCCGCTCGTCCTCGGCCAGCAGGTCGAGGATGCGGCGGCGAACCGGGTCCCCCAAGACGTCGAACGCGTGCACCGGTCCTTTATATAAGGCAGCGGGAATATTAGCAAGCACTTACGCAGGCAACGACCTCGACCAGGCTCGGCCGCTCCGCCGGGTCATGGTGCTGTCTCCTTCTCTTGGTGGTGCCCGGTCACCTCGACCCGGACGACCACGACTCTGGAGGCTCGCGTGAAGGGGCCGTGAGATCGCGATGAGGCGGTCTTACCCGCCAGGAGCCCGACCCTGACCAGGGCCCGGTTCGTGGTCACCCTTACGATCGGGCGCATGTCGGCCCGCTCTCGCACCCGCCTCCGTCCCGTCGCCGCCGCTGGTGCGGCGCTGATCTGCACCGTGCTGCTCGCATCGTGCAGTGGTGACGGCGACGAGACCGCCGTGGACACCGGCGGCGACGGCGCGGAGTCCGAGGCGTCGACCGTCGCCTGCGAGTACGCCGTGGACGGCAGCGAGCCGGCCAAGCCGGTCGACGCGCCCGCCGACGAGGCTCCCGACACCGGTGAGGCGACCGCGGTGATCACGACCGGGGCCGGCGACATCGACGTCACCCTCGACCGAGCCGCGACGCCGTGCACCGTCAACAGCTTCGTCTCCCTGGCCGAGCAGGGCTACTTCGACGACACGCAGTGCCACCGGATCACCACCGAGGGCATCTTCGTGCTCCAGTGCGGAGACCCGACGGCAACGGGCATGGGCGGTCCGGGCTACTCGTTCGACGACGAGCTGTCCGGCGAGGAGACCTACCCGGCCGGCACGCTGGCGATGGCCAACGCCGGGGCGAACACCAACGGCTCGCAGTTCTTCATCGTCTACGACGACACCCAGCTGCCGCCGTCGTACGCCGTCTTCGGGCAGCTCGGTGAGGCTGGCCTCGAGGTCGTCCAGGGCATCGCGGAGAAGGGCGCGCAGGGCGGCGCCCCCGACGGTCCGCCCGCCAAGGACGTGACGATCGAGAGCGTCACCATCGGCTGATCGACCGTCGCCAGGCTTCGGTCGCCAGGCTCGGTCGCCAGGCTCAGTCGTCGGCGCCGTCGAAGGCGATCGGCTCGCCGAGCTGGACCGTCCGCGCGACCGTGCACAGCCGGTCGCGCACCTGCCGCAGGGCGCCCGGCAGCATCTCGCGGGCCCGGTCTCCGTCGGCGCCCTCGGGCCACGTGATGTCGACGCTGACCCGCAGGTCGACCATCCGGGTGCCCTTCTCGTCGCGGATCTTGTGACCCTCCGTGTGGACGTCGAAGCTCGTCGCGCCGACGCGCTTGCCCGTGATGAGGTCGACGTCGATGGCGCTGCAACCGGCGATCGCGGCCAGCAGCAGCTCGATGGGCGAGAAGTCCGGGTCGTCGCCCGGGCCGATCGGGAGCACTCCCCCACGCCTGTTCGTCGCCTTGTAGCGGCCATCACCGATCTTGGTCATGTCGATGAAGCGCAGTGTCGTCTCGTCGGGACTGCTCGGCGGGTTGCTCATGTGCGCCACCTTGCCACGCAGGGCCATCCCTCGGACCGCTGGTTGCGGAACGAAGCTCTCACGCGAAACCTGCGGTCCCCGGGCGAGGTCAGCGAGCGCGGCGAGCGGCGCGGCGCTGGCGGCGGGTGCTCTCGCGGGCCAGCTCCACGTCGCGCAGGATCGCCTGGTCCTGATCACTCCAGGCGCGCCCCTCCATGATGCCGAGGGCCAGGTACAGCTGCGTGTTCATGGTGGAGATCACCCTTTCGCCCCAGGAGGGCTCGATGCGTAATGAATGATTGTCGGTTTAGACTATTACATCTTAGGCCGACAATTTATTCCGAACCGCATCGGCGAGAGGGTGATCTCCACCACCGTCGAACGGGTCTTCAGCGCACCCGGACGCGATACTCCGCGAAGCCCCGGACGACCCGGTCCTGCGCCGACGAGACACCACGCTTGATCTTCAGCGAACGCCGACCCTCGATGTAGAGCTCAGCGACCACGCTGTCGTTGCGGATGCTGGCCTTCTGCGCGTCGAGGTAGTCGTCGACGTTGTCGTAGGAGACGAAGCCCTCCTCGGAGAACTCTCCCTCGTTGAAGTAGTCGGCGCCCCCGTTGACGGACAGGAAGCTCTGACCGAACGCCTTGGCCGGCACCTTGACCGAGACCGGCACGAGACGCTTGCCCGCCGGACCCGTCAGGACCGCGCGCAGCTTGAGCTTCTTCCCCGCGCGGGCGTCGATCTTGCCATTGGCCTTGATCTTCTTCCACGAGCCGGCGACCTTCGCCTTCAGTCCGGACAGCGACCACGTGCGAGCGTCCTTGGTGACCGCCCCGTTCACGGTGACCGAGTCGATGCTGACGCCCTCGAAGCTGCCCAGCACGTAGACCGGGTCAGCCACGTCGAAGAGCACCTCGAAGGCGATGTCGGGGCTCGCGTAGCGGTCGGACCGGACCAGCGAGAACGCCGAGCCGTCGGGCCGCTTGCCGGTGATCGTCCAGCGCTGCAGCTCCGAGCCCTTGGTGATGCCGTCGAGCGTGCGGTCGTGGTTGGCCAGGAGCTGCATCAGCGTGGTGTCCGCGGTCGCGATCGGCGCGACCACGTCGGTGCGACCGGTCCGGCTCTTGGCGCCGAAGGTGACGGTGGACTGCACCGCCGTCGTCGGCGTGGTCAGGTCGAAGGTCC
This sequence comes from uncultured Actinomycetota bacterium, assembly GCA_963723195.1. Lineage (GTDB taxonomy): Bacteria > Actinomycetota > Actinomycetes > Propionibacteriales > Nocardioidaceae > Nocardioides. The sequence continues at coordinate 130,019 of CAVRPU010000014.1, read as the reverse complement.
CGGTGATGCCGGTCAGGCGGTCGTCGGTGATGGTGCCGAACCGCGGGCCGAAGTTGGCGAGCTTGAACGGCGCGCCGACGGGGTCCTCCTGGACGTAGATCGCCGAGGCCGAGTGGAGGCCCAGCGTGGTCGTGCCGAAGAACGCCATCGGGTGCCCGAAGGCCACGACCCGGTTGCCGCACACCGAGGTGACGGTCCCGACGCCGCCCTGGGTGATGTCGCCGTAGGCGAAGGTCGCCGCGACGTTTCCGCCGGCGACCATCGTGTCCACCGCCGGTCCGGTCGCGTTGGCGGTCGCCGACGTCGTCGCGAGGCTGCGGTCGCGGTAGGGGCGCTCCGGCACAGCGGCGAGCCGCGAGGCGCTGACCCCGGAGACGCCGTACGGGATCCGCAGCTGGCTGAAGCCGTTCGCGGCCTGGGCTCGGGTGACACCCGCGGCGCTGGCCACGGTGCGCGCCTGCCCGGCGGGCACCTTCACGCGGGCCGCGGGAGTGCCGGCGAGGTAGTCGTCCATGTCGGCGAACGGCGTGACCCCCGCCACGGGCGAGGGTCCGAACGCCAGCCCGTAGGCCACCGCGCCGATGAGGCGACCGTCGGCCGCGTAGACCGGTGATCCGGACATGCCCTGCCAGATGCCGCCCACCCGGACGAGCTCCGGCGAGGTGAGGCGGACCATCACCATGTCGAGGTCCGGCGCGATGCCGTCCTCGAGGACGCCGAGCACCTCGCCCGTGAACGGCTCGGGGATCGTCCCGCTCGAGACCGTCTGCCCCGTGACCGGCTGCTCGGCTGTCAGCTCAGCGATCGGGTACGCCGCCGTGCAGTCGCCGGCCGGCGGCGCCGAGGCCGCGGGTGACACCGCGCCCAGCGTCGCGCCGGCGAGCGCGGTTGCTGTAGCCGCCAGACCCCCGAGGAGAGCGGCCGTGCTGCGTCGCCGGACCAGCCCCCCGCTCGGGCTGCTCGTCCGGTCAGAGGTTGTGCGTCTCATGCTCATGTCGACTCCATCCGAGATCGACAGGGGCCCCTCCCCCGTACTGTGCCGGGACGCTACCCGCGGACCGGGCCGGGAGCGAGGGACCTGGGGCGCAACAATGGGCGTGTCATGACATCACCTGGACGCGTCGCGGTCGCGGCGACGGGAGAGCAGGCGCTGGCGGCAGGCCTCGGCGTCGCCGCCGACGGCGGCAACGCCGTCGATGCGGCGATGGCGGCCGCCTTCGTCGCGTTGTCGACCGAGCCGGGCATGGTCAGCTTCGGCGGCGGCGCCTTCGTCTCGGTGTGGCCCGTCGACGGCGACCCTGTGGTCGTCGACGGCAACGTGGAGATGCCGGGCCGCGGGGCGCCGGCGTCCGCCTTCGGCGCGGGCGTGCGCGAGGTCGTCACCGACTACGGCGGCGGCCTCGTCATGCACGCCGGAGCAGGGTCGGTCGCGACGCCGGGGATCGTGCCGGCCTTCGCGACGGCCCACGATCGCTACGCACGGCTGCCGTGGCGTCGCCTGCTGCGACCGGCCGGGGAGGCTGCCCGGCACGGCTACCCGATGAGCCCGGCCGCCTCGCGCTACCTCGCCTTCACGGCCGACTCGCTCTTCGCCGAGGATCCGGAAGCGCACGCGCTGGTCACCGCCGCGGGCGGCGAGCTGCTGCGCGGGGGTGACTCGACGCGCAACGAGCTGCTCGCCGAGGTGATCGACGAGCTGGCCGCGGAGGGCCCCTCGCTGTTCACGACCGGGCGGGTCGGCCGGGCACTGGTGGAAGCGATGGCGACCGGCGGGCTCGTGACGTCGGCCGACCTGGCGGCGTACACGCCGGTGGTGCGCGCGTCCCACACGCTCGCCGTCGGGGACTGGACCGTCGCGACGAACCCACCGCCCGCAGTGGGCGGGCCGGTGCTCGCCGTGATGCTGGGCGAGCTGGCGCGGCGTGGGGTCTGGACGTGGTCGGACGCGATCGAGGTGCAGCGGGCCGTGCTGGGCTACCGCCTCGACGTCCACGACCTGTCCGCCGACCTCGACACCGACGGCCGCCTGCTGCTGGCCGCGGTCGGCGAGCGCGGACTCTCGGCCCTCCAGTCGCCCTCGACCGCGCACATCTCCGCCGTGGACGCCGACGGCAACGCGTGCGCGATCACGATGAGCAGCGGGTACGCCGCCGGGATCTGCATCCCCGGCACGGGCATCATCCTGAACAACTGCCTCGGCGAGGTCGAGCTCAACCGCCGCGGCCTGCACGCCCTGCCACCGGGCACCCGCCTGGCCTCCAACATGGCCCCGACGACCGCGCGCGCCGCAGACGGTCGCACCCTGGCGATCGGCTCACCGGGCGCCGACCGGATCACCAGCGCCCTGATGCTCGTGCTCGGGCAGGGCTTCCTGCACGGTGCGGATCTCCGTGAGGCCATCGACGACCCGCGCCTGCACCTGCGGCGCACGGCAGACGGCGGGTTCGTCGTCGAGCACGAGCGGGACGACGCCCTCGCCGCGGCGGTGGCGACGTCGGGGCTCCCGGGGCACGAGTATGCGGAGCCGCACATGTACTTCGGCGGGGTGGGGGCGGCGTACCGCTCCGCCGCCGGCGCGCTCGAGGCGGCCGGTGACTCCCGGCGCGACGCGGCCGTCGGCGTCGCCTGACCGTCCCTCAGAGGCCGGGGCCCTCGCCGCGCAGTCGGTCGACCTCGGTCATGGCCTCGCGCAGCTGGCCCAGCCACTCGTCGGCGTGCTCGCCGACCAGGCGGACCGACCAGGCGAGTGCATCGGAGCGGGAGCGGGCGACGCCCGCGTCGACCAGGGTGTCGAGCACCCGGCGCTCGGGCTGCCGCAGCCGGGTCATCACCGGCACGGCCAGGTGGGTGAACAGCGCCTCGACGTCACCGTGGCGCACGCCCCACGCGACCTTGCGCGCGTAGCGGGCCTCGGCCTCGTCGGCGATCTGCATCCGTCGACCCCGGGTGTCCTCGCGGAACCGGTCGATCCTGCCCTCGGCAGCAGCGCCCTCGGACGCCCCTTCTGTCTGGGTGTCGGCGAGGGTCCCGATCACCGTGATCTCCTCGCGGTCGACCACGACCTCGATGCCGCTGAACCACTCGTCGGGAAGCCGCCCGGTCAGCCACTCCGCGGCGTCGTCGGCCGGTGGCACGTCGGCCACCTGCCAGCCGCCCCGGCGGCCGCCTCGGCGGCCACCCTCGCGGTGCCCGTGCCGGCCCCGGCGTCGCTCGTCGCGGTCAGGTCGTTCGTCGGTCTCGTCGCTTCTCATGGTGAGAGCTCCTTTGGGTTGCTTACGTGATTACAACATTACAACGCAAGTCAAGACGCCATCTATTCCTGTCATCACCAGATCCGGAGACGGGACAGTCATGCCCGTCCCTGGTTCTGGGCCATGACTGGGTAGACTGAGACCGAGGTCTCACCGGCCTCCTCGTGGCGTGCCCACGCACGCCCGTCCGCAGCCTGCTGGAGCCGCCCATGCCGTCCACCCCCGTCGGGGCCTACACCGACCGGGTCGCGCTCGTCCGCGCCATTGCCACCCAGCACCTCTCCGATCGTGGCGCGCTGATGCCCGTCCTCCACGAGATCGTCGAGGAGCTCGGCCACATCGCCCGCGAGGACGTGGAGGCGATCGCCGACGTGCTGAACCTGTCGGTCGCGGAGGTGCACGGGGTGGTGACGTTCTACAAGGACTTCCGCACGGAGCCACCGGCCGCGCACACCGTGGCGCTCTGCCGCGGCGAGGCGTGCCAGTCGGTCGGAGCCGAGGCGTTGTACGCCGAGACGCACGCCCGGGCCGGCGAGCTGGGCGCCGATGTCGAGGTCGACGAGGTCTTCTGCCTCGGCAACTGCGCCCTCGGCCCGTCCGGCACCCTCGACGGCCGTCTGCACGGCCGGTTGTCGCGCGATCGCATCGGCGCGCTGACGGAGGGGTGGCGATGACGGCGCCCTCGACCACCAGGGTCTTCGTCCCCGGCGACGCCGCCGCCCTCTCGGTGGGTGCCGATGAGGTGGCCGCTGCCTTCGAGGCGGCCGGCTCGCGTGTCGTACGCAACGGCTCGCGGGGCATGCTCTGGCTCGAGCCGCTCGTCGAGGTCGAGACCGAGGCGGGCCGCGTCGGCTACGCCAACGTCACCGCCGACGAGGTCGCCGCGATCCTGGCCGGCGACGCCGTCAGCCTCGGCGTGGTCGACGAACACCCCTGGCTCACCTCCCAGCGTCGGGTCAGCTTCGCGCGCGTCGGCGTCGTCGACCCCTCCTCGATCGCCGACTACGAGGCGCACGAAGGCTGGGCAGGGCTGCGTCGAGCGCTCTCGATGACCCCCGCCGACGTCGTCCAGGAGGTCACCGACTCGGGACTACGCGGTCGCGGCGGCGCCGGCTTCCCGGCCGGCATCAAGTGGAAGACCGTCCTCGAGACGGCCTCCGACCTCAAGTTCGTCGCCTGCAACTTCGACGAGGGTGACTCCGGCACGTTCGCGGACCGGATGGTCGTCGAGGGCGACCCGTTCACCCTGATCGAGGGCATGACGATCGCCGCGCACGCGGTCGGGGCGAGCGAGGGCTACGTCTACGTGCGGTCGGAGTACCCCCACGCGGTCGCCGCGTTGCGGCGGGCCATCGACGCGGCGTACACCAACGGGTTCCTCGGCCGCGACATCCTCGGCTCGGGTCTCGCCTTCGACCTGCACGTGCGGGTCGGCGCGGGCGCCTACATCTGCGGTGAGGAGTCCTCGATGCTCGACAGCCTCGAGGGCCGTCGCGGCGAGGTGCGCGCCAAGCCTCCGATCCCCGCGATCAAGGGACTGTGGGGCCGGCCGACGGCGGTCAACAACGTGCTCACGCTGTGCGCGGTCCCGATGATCTTGCAAGGGACAGCCGACGGCGGCCCTGGTTGGCAGAGGTACGCCGAGCTCGGCACCGGCCGCTCCCGCGGCACCCAGGTCTTCCAGCTGGCCGGCAACATCAAGCAGGGCGGCATCGTCGAGCTGCCGTTCGGGGTCAGCCTCCGTGAGCTGGTCGAGGGCTACGGCGGTGGCACGCTGACCGGGCGCCCCGTGCGCGCGGCCCAGGTCGGCGGCCCGCTCGGGGCCTACGTGCCGCCCGACCGGCTTCGACGTGTCCATGGACTACGAGGCGCTGGCCGAGTCGGGCGCGATGCTCGGCCACGGCGGCATCGTCGTCTTCGACGAGACCGTCGACATGGCCAAGATGGCGCGCTTCGCGATGGAGTTCTGCTCGATCGAGTCGTGTGGCAAGTGCACGCCCTGCCGGGTGGGCTCTACCCGCGGCGTGGAGACGATCGACCGGATCATCGCCGGGCACGACGTCGCGGCCAACCTCGTGCTGCTCGACGACCTGTGCGACACGATGACGAAGGGGTCGCTGTGCGCGATGGGCGGCCTGACCCCGATGCCTGTCCAGAGCGCGATCAAGCACTGGCGCGAAGACTTCGAACCGCAGGAGACACAGCAGAGCGGAGCAACCGTATGACGCTCATCGACGAGCCCCAGAGCATCTGGAACCCCGAGGTCGACTTCGGGACCCCGGCGGTCCGCGACGCGGACGTCGACACGGTGTCGGTGACCATCGACGGCCGGCAGGTCGACGTCCCGGCCGGCACGTCGGTGCTGCGCGCCGCGACCGAGGCAGGGGTCGCGATCCCCAAGCTGTGCGCGACCGACTCGATGAAGGCCTTCGGCTCCTGCCGCATGTGCCTGGTCGAGGTCGACGGAGCGCGCGGCGTACCTGCCTCGTGCACGACGCCGTGCGCCGACGGCATGGTCGTCAGCACCCAGACCGAGACGGTGCGCGAGCTGCGTCGCAACGTGATGGAGCTCTACCTCTCCGACCACCCCGAGGACTGCGACGGCTGCGCCCGCGGCAACTGCGAGATCCAGGCGATGGCCGCGACTGTCGGCTCCGCCGAGGTCCGCTACGGGCGACCCGAGACCCGCGCAGACGTCTCCCACCCGACCCCGCTCGACGAGAGCAACCCCTACTTCGCCTTCGACGCCTCTTCCTGCATCGTCTGCTCTCGCTGCGTCCGGGCCTGCGCCGACATCCAGGGCACCTTCGCCCTCACCGTCGAGGGTCGCGGCTTCGACTCCAAGATCAGCGCCGGTGGCACCGACTTCATGTCGTCGGAGTGCGTCTCGTGCGGTGCCTGTGTGCAGGCCTGCCCGACGTCCGCGCTCCAGGAGCACTCGATCGTCCAGCTCGGCATGCCCACCCGCTCGGTCGACACCACCTGTGCCTACTGCGGCGTCGGCTGCTCCTTCCGCGCCGAGGTGCAGGGCGACGGCGAGGACGCCAAGGTCGTGCGGATGATCCCCACCAAGGACGGCGGCGCCAACGAGGGCCACAGCTGCGTGAAGGGCCGGTTCGCCTACGGCTACGCCGCCCACAAGGACCGGCAGCTCTCGCCCATGGTCCGCGACACGATCGACGACGCGTGGCGCACCGTCTCGTGGGAGGAGGCGATCGAGAAGGTCGCCACCGGATTCAAGGCCCTCCAGGACGAGCACGGCGTGGGCGCGATCGGCGGCATCTCGTCGAGCCGGTGCACCAACGAGGAGGTCTACGTCGTTCAGAAGATGGTCCGGGCGGCGTTCGGCAACAACAACATCGACACCTGCGCGCGGGTGTGCCACTCCCCCACGGGCTACGGGCTCAAGCAGACCTTCGGCACCTCCGCCGGCACCCAGGACTTCAAGTCCGTCGACAAGACCGACGTGATCCTCCTGATCGGCGCCAACCCCACCGACGCGCACCCGGTCTTCGCCTCGCGGATGAAGCGGCGCCTGCGCGAGGGGGCGGGGCTCATCGTGGCCGACCCGCGCCGCATCGACCTGGTCCGCAGCCCGCACGTCGAGGCCGCGCATCACCTCCCGGTGCTGCCGGGCTCCAACGTCGCCTTCGTCAACGCCCTGACCCACGTCATCGTCACCGAGGGACTGCACGACGAGGAGTTCGTGCGCGCGCGCTGCGAGGACGCCGACGACTATCTCGCCTTCATCTCGGACCCCGGCCACTCCCCCGAGGCGACGGCAGAGATCACCGGCATCGCTCCCGAGCAGCTGCGTGCCGCCGCCAGGCTCTTCGCGACATCGGGCAACGGCGCCATCTACTACGGACTCGGCGTCACCGAGCACTCCCAGGGCTCGACCATGGTGATGGGCATGGCGAACCTCGCGATGGTCACCGGCAACATCGGCCGCGACGGCGTCGGAGTCAACCCGCTGCGTGGGCAGAACAACGTGCAGGGCTCCTGCGACATGGGCTCCTTCCCCCACGAGTACCCCGGCTACCGCCACGTCTCGCAGGACGACGTCCGGGCGATCTACGAGAACCTCTGGGGCAAGGCGCTCGACCCCGAGCCGGGTCTGCGCATCCCCAACATGTTCGACTCCGCGCTGGCCGGCACGTTCCGCGGCCTCTACATCCAGGGCGAGGACATCGCGCAGTCCGACCCCAACACCCAGCACGTCGAGGCGGCGCTGCGGGCGATGGACCTCGTGGTCGTGCAGGACCTGTTCCTCAACGAGACCGCGCGCTTCGCCCACGTCTTCCTGCCTGGCACCTCGTTCCTCGAGAAGGACGGCACCTTCACCAACGCCGAGCGCAGGATCAACCGGGTGCGGCCGGTCTTCTCCTCCAAGGTCGGCAAGGACGAGTGGGAGATCACCTGCGAGATCGGCCAGGCGATGGGCTACGACATGTCCTACTCCGCCGCGTCGGAGATCATGGACGAGATCGCAGCCACGACCCCGACCTTCGCGGGAGTGTCGTTCGCCCGGCTCGACGAGCTCGGCTCGATGCAGTGGCCGGTCTACGACACCGCCTCGGCCGGCACGCCGATCATGCACATCGGCGAGTTCGTCCGCGGCAAGGGCAAGCTCATCCAGACCGTCTTCGTGCCGACCACCGAACGGTCGACGCGGAAGTTCCCGCTGATCCTCACCACCGGCCGGATCCTCAGCCAGTACAACGTGGGCGCGCAGACCCGGCGTACCGCCAACAACACCTGGCACCCCGAGGACGTCCTCGAGATCCACCCGGCCGACGCCGAGGTGCGGGGGATCTCCACCGGCGACCTCGTCGACCTGTCGAGCCGGGTCGGCTCGACCACCCTGCGGGCGCAGGTCTCGGAGCGGATGCCGGCGGGGGTGGTCTACACGACCTTCCACCACCCGGTGACCGGCGCCAACGTCGTGACGACGGAGAACTCCGACTGGGCCACCAACTGCCCGGAGTACAAGGTCACCGCCGTCCAGGTCGGCGTCGCCAACGCCCGGGGCGACGCCGCCGTCGCCGAGGCCCGCGAGCCCTCCTCGGTCCACGCGTGACCACGCCACGAGACGGCCGATGAGCGCGCTGACCAAGGCGGAGGCGCGGATGGGCAACGACATCGCCCGTCAGTTCGCACACCTGCCCGCGCCGAAGGCGGCCGAGTCGATCGCCCGGCACATCGAGACCTTCTGGGACCCGCGGATGCGCCGTGGCCTCGAGGCGCTCGTGGCCGAGGGCGACGACTCGCTCGACCCTCTCGTCGTCGACGCCGCCGGGCTGCTGGCCACCCACGCGAGCCGGTCCGAGCCGGACGCCCAACCCTGACCCCGAGCGGACGCAACTTCACCGCCGAGCGGGCGCGCATTTGCTCAAAGTTGCGTCCGCTCGACGGTGAAGTTGCGTCCGTTCGACGGTGAAGTTGCGTCCGCTCGGCGCTACTCGGGGTAGCCGGCGATGACGCGCAGGCGCTCCCAGTCGCCGGCGAGGCCGAGGCTGGTGCCGATCTCGAGGATCGTCGCCCGGAAGAGCGCGCCGGACTCGGTCAGCTGGGGGTCCATGTGACCGAACACCTCGAGCGTGACGATGCCGTAGAGCCTGGCCCACGCGAGCTCGAAGAGCCACAGGACACCGACCCCGTGCTCGCCGAACATCTCGGCGAGCCCCCGCTTCGGTGAGTCCTCTGCGGACTCCCAGCGAGCCACGACCCCCGGCTCCAGCTCCTCACGTGACGGGGCCGGGAACCGGACCTGGTCCCAGAGCCGGTAGAAGAGCTCGCCGAAGAAGTCGGTGAAGAGCGACTCCCCCTCGGCGCACCCCTCACCTGCTTGCGGATTGGCCAGGAGTGGGAACGAGTGCTCGTGCGGGGCGTCGCCGGGCACCGGCGGCGACGCGAAGACCATCCGGAACTCCGCCGGGTTGCCCAGCGCCCAGGTGCGGAACGCGGTCGCCGCGGCGACGATCTGGGCCGCCGGGTCGTCGACGGCATGCTGGTCGCGAGCCCGGGCCATCGCCGCCACGACGTCCACGAAGATCTGGCGCGTGACGAGCGCCTCGAGCGCCGAGGCCCCGTCGAGATAGCGGTAGAGCGCCGGCGGCGTCAGGCCCATCTCGCCGGCCACGGCCCGCAGGGACATCTCGCCACCGCCGCGCAGGAGCGACCGGGCGACGTCGACGATCTCGTCGTAGGTCGCCTGCCGCTGCCGCTCGCGGCGGGTCGGCTCGGTGCTGGCTGCGCTGGTCATCGCCTCTCCTTCCGGCCGGCCCTCGTGGTCGCGAGGGACCGACACGCCACCTAACCATAAAGGTTGACAACTTCGGTGAACACCCTTCACAGTTACGAGCATTAACTTTCCTGAATCTTCGATACCGCCATCGCAGGAGCCATCGTCATGAACCGTTGGGGAGCCTTCGTAGCCCGCCGGGCCCGCGCCGTGCTGGCCGTCTCGCTCGTCCTCGTCGCCGCCTCCGCGGTCTTCGGCCTCGGCGTCTTCGGCGCCCTCTCCGACGGCGGGTTCGAGGATCCGGCCGCCGAGTCGAGCCGGACCGGCGCCGCTATCCAGGACACCTTCCCCGACAGCTCGGCCGACCTCGTCGTCGTCTACTCCAGTCCCGACCTGACCGTCGCCGACCCGGCGTTCCGGGATGCCGTGGAGGACACCGTGGCCGGGCTCGACCCCGAGGCCGTGCGCGGAGCGATGTCCTGGTTCGGCACCCAGGCGCCCGACCTGGTCAGCGCAGACCAGCACGCGACCCGCGTGATCGTCACCCTCGAGGGCGTGGACGCCGAGGAGAAGGTGGCGTCGTACGAGCTGGTCAAGGACGATCTCGACGCAGCCGGGCTCGACACGCACGTCGCGGGGCAGTACGTCGTCTTCGAGGACGTCAACACCCAGGTGAGCGAGGACATCGCCCGCGCCGAGACCATCGCGATGCCGATCGTCCTGATCCTCAGCCTCATCATCTTCGGGAGCGTCGCTGCCGCCCTGATGCCCACGATGGTCGGCATCGTGGCCGTCTTCGGTGCCTTCGCGGTCGTCCGGCTGATCACCATGATCACCGAGGTCTCGGTGTTCTCGATCAACGTCATCACCCTGCTCGGCATGGGCCTGGCGATCGACTACGCGCTGTTCGTGGTGAGCCGCTTCCGCGAGGAGCTGGCCCAACGTCCCGGCACCGACCGCGAGGACGTCGCGGTCGCGATCGAGCGCACGATGGGGTCGGCCGGCCGCACCGTGCTGTTCTCCGGCGCCATCGTCGCGGCCGCGATGTCGTCGTTGCTCGTCTTCGCGCAGCCGTTCCTGCGGTCGATGGGCTTCGGCGGCGTGGCGGCCGTCCTCGTCGCGATGACGGCGTCGCTCACGATCCTGCCTGCCGTGCTGACCCTGCTCGGCCCCCGCATCGAGTGGGGCACCATGCCGTGGCGTCGTGGGCAGCTCGCGAGGGCCGAGGCCGCCCACGCTGGCGGCGTCGACGGGGCAGACGGGCACGGCGCGTGGGCGCGGATCGCGCGCAGTGTCATGCGGCGCCCGGTCGTGTACGTCGTCACCATCACCGGCGCTCTGCTGCTGATCGGCTCGCCCATCCTCGGCGCCCAGTGGGGCTCGGTCGACGAGCGCGTGCTCCCCGAGGACTCGCCCAGCCGGGTCGCGGCCGACGTGGTCGCCGACAACTTCGGTGGCGACACCGCCAGCGCCGACGTCGTCGTGACCGGCGGCTCCGCCGCCACGGTCGAGGGCTACGTGTCCGACCTGGCCGCCGTCCCCGGCGTCGCCGACGTCCGCGTGGTCGCGGCCGCCAGCACCGGAGACCCCGCGGACGACGACCCCCGCACCCTGCTGCAGGTCAGCTGGGCCGGTGGCCCGCAGGCGCAGGACAGCCAGGACCTGGTGACGGAGCTCCGCGGCGTACCAGCGCCCGACGGCGCCACGGTGCTCGTCGGCGGTCCCTCCGCGGCAACGGTCGACCTCGTCGACTCGGTCTTCGACCGCCTGCCCCTGATGGCGCTGATGGTGTCCGCGGTGATGCTGGTGCTGTTGTTCCTGGCGTTCGGCTCGGTGGTGCTGCCGATCAAGGCGATCGTGATGGCGGTGATCTCGATCGCCGCGTCGTTCGGCGTCGTGACCTGGATCTTCCAGCAGGGGCACCTGTCCGGGCTGCTCGGCTTCGAGTCGCCGGGCTACCTCGACGTGACCGAGCCGATCCTGATGCTGGCGATCCTGTTCGGCCTGTCGATGGACTACGAGGTCTTCCTGCTCAGCCGCATCCGGGAGGAGTGGGACCGCAGCGAGCACTCCGAGATGAGCCCGGTCGATCGCAACACCGCCGCCGTGGCCATCGGCATGCAGCGCACCGGCGCGATCATCACCAGCGCCGCCCTGCTGCTGGCCGTCGTGATCGGCGGGTTCGCGACCTCCGGCATCGTCTTCATCAAGATGATCGGCGTGGGAATGCTCGTCGCTGTGCTCCTCGACGCGACGGTCGTCCGCGCGCTGCTCGTGCCCGCGACCATGCGCCTGCTCGGCCCTGCGAACTGGTGGGCCCCCGCACCGCTGGCGCGCTGGTGGGAGCGTCACGGGCACCGCGAGCACCTCGCCGAGGACACGCCCGAGGTGCGCGAGCCCGTCTCGATCGGCTGACCTCAGCCTGGGCTGAACGCAACCCGGGCTGAACGAACCCGGGCCCGGTCAGGACGAGACCGACAGCCGGCGCCGTCCCTCCCACGTCGAGGTCGCCGCCTCCAGGCGGGCGGCGATCTCGGCGACCATGGCGAGGGCGAAGGCCTCAGGGGTGTCGTCGTCATTCTCGGGTACGACGTGGTGGACCGTCCCGGCCGCGAGCAGGTCGACCGCCCGCACGCGCTGCGCCTCGGCCATCTCGGCGGCGTGGTCGACGTCGCCGTGGACGATCACGCTGGCGCCCTCGGGCGGCAGCGGCGACAGCCAGGCGTGCTCGGCGGCGATGACCGTGGCTGCCGGGCAGCAGGGCGAGCGCTCCCCCGCCGCAGCCCTGTCCGAGGATCACCGACAGCGTCGGCACGGTCATCGTGGTCATGGTGCCGATGCAGCGCGCGATCTCCCCGGCGATCGCGCCCTCCTCGGCCGCGCGGGACAGCTCGGCGCCGGGCGTGTCGATCACCGTCACCAGCGGCAGCCGGAGCTCCTCGGCCAGCGCCATCGCCCGCCGGGCCTCGCGCAGCGCGGCCGGCCCCATCGGGCTGATGCGCGGACTGCCTGCTGCGGTCCTGGCCGACCACTACACAGGGCTGCCCGTCGAGGCGGGTGAGGACCAGCAGCATCGACTCGTCACGCTCGCCCTGGTCGGTGCCGTCGAGGCGGACGGTCGCCTCGCCGCCGTACCGCACCAGCTCGCGTACGCCGGCGCGCCCCTCGGCCCGGGTGCGCCGCACCGAGTCCCAGGCGGGCCGGTCCGGAGCCGGCGTCGCCGAGTCGACGCTCGAGGCGCCGTGGCCGACGGCGGGTCGACGAGCACGGCGAGCGCGCAGCTCGACCACCGCCGGCAGCGTCCTCCGCCGCGACGACGGCGTCGATGACGCCGTGGGCGGCGAGGTTCTCGGCCGTCTGGACGCCAGTCGGGGAACGGCTCGCCGTTCAGCGCCTCGAAGACCTTGGGGCCGAGGAAGCCGATCAGCGCGCCGGGCTCACCCACGCGTCACGTGCGCGAGCGACCCCCAGGAGGCGAAGACGCCGCCGGTGGTCGGGTGCCGCAGGTAGACGAGGTAGGGCAGGCCGGCGGCGCGGTGATCCATCAGCGCCCGGGAGATCTCGACCATCCGCACGAACGCCGGGGTGCCCTCCTGCATCCGGGTGCCGCCCGACGCGGTGGTCGCGAGCACGGGCAGTCCCTCGGCCGTGGCGCGCCGGACGGCGCGAGGTGATCCGGTCGGCCGCCGCGCGACCCGATCGAGCCGGCCAGGAAGCGGAACTCGTTGACCAGCACCACCACCGGGCGCCCGTGCATCAGTCCCCGGCCGGTCAGCACCGACTCGTCGGTGCCGGCCTTCTCCGCGGCCGCCTCCAGCTCGCGCCGGTAGGCCTCGGGCTCTCCGGAGTATGTCGACCGGCTCGTCCCAGGACTCGAAGGACCCCTCGTCGAGCACCAGGTCGAGCAGCTCGCGAGCCGTCCAGCGGCGGGTCACCACCCCATCTCCGCCGTCACCAGCCGGGCAGCACGAGCGCCGCCCACACCAGCAGCGGACCCACGACGACGACGATCACGCTGTAGGTGAGGATCTGCTTGTAGTACACCGGCTCGCTCGATCGTGTCGGGCTTGTTGGCCAGCATCAGGGCACCGTTGGTCGAGAACGGGCTGACGTCGACGATCGTCGACGAGATCGCCAGTGCCGCGACGAACATCGCGGCGTTGATGCCGCCGTCGCTGATCAGCGGCACCGCGATCGGGATGATCACCGGCAGCAGCGCCGTCGAGGAGGCGAACGCCGACACGACGCCGCCGACGTAGCAGAGCACCAGCGCGCCGATCACGACGGTGCCGAGGCCGGCGGCCCAGTTGCCGACGTACTCCGGCGAGCCGGCGGTCGTCAGGATCGTGGCGTAGGTGCTGACGCCGGCGACGAGGAGGACGGTCGGCCAGGCGATCTGCTTGACGGTGTCCTTGTTGGCCTCGGGCGAGAGCATCGAGAGGATCACGGCCGCCGTGATCGCGACGAAGCCGATGTTCTTGTCGAAGGCCAGCGCGACGACGGCGACGAGCAGGAACGCGACGAGGGTGAGCACCTGGTCGCGGCGTACGCCGGTCCGGGTCTGCGTCGCGGTGGCGACTCCCCCGCTCGCGCCGGGCTCCCCCACCGCCGCCTCGCCGTCGGCGTCGGCGCGCGGCGGGTGCCGCCAGACCGGTGCTCGGGTCGACCCGGCGGCTCATCAGCTCACGGCCGCCGAGCGCGACGAACAGGATCAGCCGCCATGATCGCGTTCACGACCAGGCTGGCGAAGAAGATCGTGATCTCGCTGGTGGGCAGGCCGGCGTCCTCCATCGCGGAGTTCGTGATGAGGCCGTAGATGCTGATCGGCGAGAAGCCACCGGCCTGGGCACCGTGCACGACGAACATGCCCATCATCAGCGGGCTGATCTTGTAGCGGCCGGCGAAGCCGAGCGCGATCGGGCCGATGATCGCGCAGGCTGCCGGGCTCGCGGCGCCGATCGCGGTCAGCAGACCGGTCACCGCGAACATCACCCACGGGATCAGGGCGACGCGCCCGCCGACCGCGCGGACCGCGGTCTGCACGATGAGGTCGACCGTGCCGTTGTTCTTCGCGATGGCGAAGAGATAGGTGACCGCGATCAGGGTGAGCACCAGGTCGCCGCTGACGCCCGCGAGGATCTCCTTCTCGTCGAGGTCGAGGGCGTACATGCCGACCAACCAGGAGGCGACGTACGCCAGAGCACCCATGTTGATCGGCAGCAGCGTGCCGATCACGAAGAGCGCGACGAGCGCGACGATGGCGACGAGTTCCGGACCCACGACACTACCTTTCGGAGAAGTGCCCCGCCGTTCACCCAAGGAGTACCCCTGACGAGGCTGTCAATACGCTGGCCCGGTGACCGGCCTCGAGCAGCTCGCCGTCCTCGCCGCCGGATCTGGGCGCGGGGATCATGACCTCGACGGTCGGGGTCGCGTCGCTCTTGTCCTTCCCGGTGCTGCTCGCCGTCGGGCCTGCCACCCGTGGTCGCGAACGCCTCCAACACCGTCGGCCTGACGCCCGGCGGGCTGAGCGGCACGTTCGGCTATCGCTCCGAGCTGCGTGAGCACCCGCGGGTCACGGCGCGTGGTGATCACGACCTGCGCGGGCGGCGCCGTCCTGGGCGCCGCGCTGCTCCTCGCCCTGCCAGCCGGAGGTCTTCGAGGCGATCGTGCCGTGGTTGATCCTCTTCACCTGCGTGCTCGTCGGCATCTCGCCCGCTCTCAACCGCAAGCTCCGCGAGCGGCGGGGCGCCGACTTCGTGCCGCGTCACACGACCTCGCCCGTCACGACGTTCTTCGCCGCCGTGACGGGCGTCTACGGCGGCTACTTCGGCGCCGGCTCCGGCGTGATGATGATGGCGGTCCTCGGGCTCGGCACCGACCTGGAGTTCCGCATCGTCAACGCGCTCAAGACCCTCGCCGTGGTGGCGTCGAACGTCGTGGCCACGGTGATCTTCCTGTTCGTCGCCGAGCTCGACTGGCGGGCCATCGTGCTGCTGGCTGCCGGCTCCGTGGTCGGGGGGTACGTCGGCGCGCGGGTCGGCCGGAGGCTGCCGCCCACCCTGCTGCGGACCGCCGTGGTGATCACCGGCGTCGTCGCCGCCGCAGTGATGCTCTTCTGAGCGAGACGCTGTCGAGCCGGCCCCCGACCGGTCCAGACCATTGGCGCCGCGGACCCGAAAGGGGGTGGCCGCGTCGGGGCAGCCGTCGCAGAATGCGCCCGTGACGACACGGGGGGTCAGCCGGCTGACGGCTGCCGCCGTCGGGATGGCGGTGGCGCTGGGCCTGACGGTGGGACTGACGTTCGCGCCGACGAGCGCACGGGTCGAGGCCCCCGTATCGGCGGCGGATCCGGGCCCGTCCGCGGTGACGATCTCGATCGGTCTCGGTGGCGCGTCCCACGGCTATCTCAACCCGGACATCACGCTCGAGCAGGGCGGCACCCTGACTGTCGCCAACAACGACGGCGTTGCCCACACCGTGACGTCCGACGCTCTCGGCACCAGCGGCGACCCGCTCTTCAACTTCTTCGTCCCGGCCCGCACGACCCGCGACTTCCCGCTGCCGCTCATCGCCGGTGGCGTCTACGCGTTCTACTGCACCCTCCACCCGGGGATGCGCGGCAGCCTGACCGTCATCGGCGGACCCGTCGGCGACGTCCCCGTGCCGCCGGCCTTCGAGCAGCCCCTGCGCGTCCCGAAGGTGCTGAGCGGCGACCACATCACGATCCCGATGAAGAAGGCAGACGTGCGGATCATGGCGCACGGGCCGAAGACGTCGATGTGGACCTACGGCGGCAGCTATCCCGGTCCCACCATCGTGCGGCGGACCGGCCAGGCCACCAAGGTCACCTTCAAGCACCAGCTGCCCGGCGACGCCGGCAAGCTGACCGTCCACCACCACGGCGGACACCAGTCGTCGGCCGACGACGGCCAGCCGACGACGTCCCTCATCGACAAGGGCGACAAGCGCACCTACGACTACTCGCTCCGCGACGCCGGCAAGCCCGCGCCAGCGGCGGTCAACTTCTACCACGACCACCGCATGCACGTGACCGCGCGCAACAACTGGCGTGGGCTGCAGGGAATGTTCCTCACCACCGACCCGAAGGAGAAGAGGCTCGGGCTGCCGACAGGCGCGTACGACGTGCCGCTGCACTTCTCCGACCGGACCTTCACCCAGAACAACCAGCTGGTCGACCCGTTCCCGGGTCACGCGGGCTCTCAGCACGACGGGCATGCTGGCATGCACAGCTGGATGACCGGCCCGCAGGCGCCGCCGAACGACGCCACGGTCGGCCAGCGCATCCTGGTCAACGGCCAGTTCGCGCCGTACCTCACCGTGAAGCCCGGTCTCTACCGCCTGCGCCTGCTGAACGCCTCGCTCTTCTCGGCCTACGACTTCGCACTGTCCGACGGCTCGGCGTTCACCCAGGTCGGGACCGGCAGCGGATTGCTGCCCGCGCCGGTCACGCGACAGGACGTGTTGCTCGGGCCGGCCCAACGCGCCGACGTGGTCGTCGACTTCCGAGGGAAGTCCGGCCAGGACATCCTGCTCAACACCATCCCGCGCAGCGACGCGACGGGTCCAGGGTCTGGCACGGGCTCGCGCAACGCCTCGTTGATGCAGTTCCGCGTTCGGGGCACGACGTCACAGCACGCCCGGGTGCCCGGCAAGCTGCGGCTGCTCGCGCCGCTGAAGGGCGTGCCGGGCAAGGTCTCGAAGACCTGGACCTTCGACCTCAGCAAGACGGGCCACGGCTCGTTCTGGTCGATCAACGGCAAGATGTTCAAGGCCAGCAGGATGGACCACCGGGTCCGCATGAACTCGGCCGAGCGCTGGAAGCTCCGCAACACCAGCGACATGACGCACTACGTGCACCTGCACCAGGAGCAGTGGCACACGTTGAGCCGCAACGGCGAAACGCCGCCACCGTGGGAGCAGGGCCTCGAGGACACCTGGCGTCTCGACCCGGGCGAGTCGATCGTCGTCGCCGCGAAGTTCACCGACTTCCCCGGCGTCTTCATGCTGCACTGCCACATGCTCGACCACGAGGACCACGGGATGATGGCGCAGTTCGAGATCCTGCCGCCCGGCTTGACCCTGACACCGTGTGAGCCCCTAGAACGGTCGCGTCATGTTCACCATCGGAGACTTCGCCCGGTTCGCCGGGGTGTCGGTGCGGATGTTGCGCCACTACGACGCCCTGGGCCTGCTGCCGCCGGCGTACGTCGACCCGACGACGGGCTACCGGCACTACAGCGCCGGCCAGTTCCCCCGCCTGCACCGGCTGCTCGCGCTGAAGGACCTCGGGTTCACCCTCGAGCAGCTCGGGCCGATCCTCGACGCCGAGATCGGGCCGGCCGAGATGCGCGGGATGCTGCTGGCCAAGCAGGCGGAGGTCGCTGCGTCGATCGAGTCCGACCAGGCCCGGCTGCGCCGGATCGAGTCACGTCTCCGCCTCGTGGAAAGAGAGATCGCGATGCCGGAGCTCGAGTTCGTCGAGAAGTCCTTGCCACCCCTGCTGATCGCCCAGGTCACCGACGAGGTGGCCGGCGTCGAGGACGTCCCGCCACTGGTCGGCCCGATGTTCGGGCGGCTGATGGGCGGTCTCGGCGGCGCGGGTGTCGCGCCGGCCGGACCGCCTGTCGCCTGGTACGAGGGCCGCGAGGACGGCATGGGCTTCGGTGTGGCCGTGCCCGTCGACGAGTCCTCGCGGGCGGCTGCGCTGTCGGTCGACGGAGTCACGATCGACGAGCTGCCCCCAGCCGACCGTGCGCTCGTCGTCACCCACTACGGCGCCATGGACACCATCGGCCAGACCTGGCAGGACCTGATGACCGAGGTCGAGAAGCGGGGGCTCGGGTTCGCGGGCAAGGGCCGCGAGGTCTACCTCGAGTCGCCCGACGACAACCCGGACGCCTGGGTGACGCAGCTGCAGCAGCCGGTGGCGTGACCGCCGTACGCTGGACCGCATGACCACAGCCCGCCGCCCGGGACCGACGGTCCGGGTCCGGGTGACCGAGACGAAGGGCGACTCCAGCCACGAGCGCGAGGACCGCCTCGTCACCGAGGAGCCGCTGGAGATCCGGCTGACCTGGCCCGGCTCGCCCGCGGCGCGTGCCTGGGTGACGATGCGCACGCCGGGCAACGACTTCGAGCTCGCTGCGGGCTGGGCGGCGCACGAGGGGCTCGTCGTACCCGAGCCGGGCTCCGTCCGCGGCGTCGCCTACTGCACCGACGAGGACCTGACGCCCGAGCAGGAGTTCAACGTCGTCACGCTGACCCTGGCCGCTCCCCCGCTCGTGGACATGGCACACCGGCACACCGGCACGGGCGGAGTGGGCGCGGGCTCGGCCTGCGGTGTCTGCGGCAAGGACTCGATCTCAGCGGTCCTCGAGATCCCTCACGCCAAGCCGTGGGACGGCGAGCTGGCGTCGCTCGACGTCGTACGCCGCCTGCCCGACCTGCTGCGCGAGCGCCAGCAGGTCTTCTCCCGCACGGGCGGGGTGCATGCCGCCGGCCTGGCGACGGCCGATGGCGAGCTGCTCGTCGTCCGTGAGGACGTGGGTCGCCACAACGCCGTCGACAAGGTCACCGGCGCACGCCTCCTCGCCGGCGATCCCGTCGCCGAGGCGGCCCTGGTCGTGTCCGGCCGCGCCGGCTTCGAGCTGGTGCAGAAGGCCGTCGCAGCGGGCATGGGGTCCCTCGTCGCCGTCGGTGCGCCCAGCAGCCTCGCCGCGCGGTTGGCGCAGGAGGCCGGGCTCACGCTCTACGGCTTCACCAAGGGTGAGCGCACGGTTCGCTACGCCTGACACCCATCACCTTCGCCGGTGGTAGCGCACGTCGCCGTTGGGCATGCGCTCGCTTCGGTAGCAGGGGTCGTGGGCTCTGCGGTGGTGCCAGTGGCAGAGGAGGATGCCGTCGTTCACGTCGGTCCGGCCGGCTCGACTCCAGGGGGTGGCGTGATGGGCCTCGGTCCAGGGCGCCGGGACCTCGCAACCCTCCGCTCGGCATCGCGGGTTCGGGACCGCGAGCGCCTTGCGCTGGGCCGGCGTGAACAACCGGGCGGTGCGGCCCAGGTCGAGCAGCTCGCTCTTGGTGCCGAGGACGGCAGGGATCGAGGCCCGCGGTGCAGGCGAGTCGGCGGGCCTCGCCGGCGCTGATGGCCTCACCGGTGCCGAGCTGGGCGGTCCCGAGCCCGCTCTCAAGGGTCTCCAAGGGCATCGTGACCATGAGCGTGGTGGCCAGACCGCCGTGGTCGGGAAGCATCGCGGGATCCAGGCGTTCGAGAAGGGCACAGAACGCCTGGCCGCGTTGCCGGTCGGCAGGTACGCGCCCGCCGGTGGCCGGGTCGACGCCGTCGCCCTGCCTCGGCGAGGTGAAGGCCTCGAGGTATGTCGTCAACCTGGCCGCGACCGCGTCGGGCACTGTCGCCGAGATGTCGGTTGACCCGTCACCCCGTCGTCTGAGGTCCAGCCTCGTGACGCACTCGGCCTTCCGCTCGGCCCGCTCCAACGCTTGCCGCTCTTGTTCGTCGCCCACCTCGGGCGCGATGACGTCGAGGATCCGCCTGCCGAGCCGGGCCAGCTCGGTGGGACCGAAGTCCTCGGCGTGCTCGACCAGGCGCTGCTCTGCGAGCTGGCGCACCTCGCTCGTGACCTCGTCGGGCAGCGCCTCCAGAGCCTTGACGACGACCCGGGCCTGGTCGAGGTGCACCCGACCTTCGGACAGCGCAGCGCCAACGTGGCGCCACGTCGTGTCGAGGGCACGGGCGAGCCTTTCCTGGGCGTACGCCGCCCGCCGGTCCGTCCGCGTCCTCGGCGCCACCCAGTCGGCCACCGTGCGGCACCCATCATCGGCGGCGACATCGCCCGACGCCGCGACCAGCTTGAGGTTGAGCGCCTGGACCTGCGAGATCAGCGTCGGCAGCCGGACCATCAGGTCGGCCCGGTCGCCAGCATCGAGGTAGACCGGGTCGCAGTCGACCACCGAGGCCAGCGCCTTCTCGATCGTGTCCGCGCATGCCAGCAACGGATGCCGAGGACTGCTGGTCGAGTGGCTCATCGTGGTCCACGTTAAAGGCGACCACCGACAACCCCACCAGCTCAGAACACCCTTGTCCACAGGGGATCTGACGTTCCTACGAGCGTGGAACGCATGCCCAGCATCCACCCCACCGCCACCGTCGCGTCGAGCGCCGTCGTCACCGGCGTCGTCACCGGCGACGTCACCATCGGCGCCCATTCCCGCGTGCGCTCCACAGGCCGCCCAGGAACCCCTCGACTTCCCCGGCACCGTCTACGGCGTCGCCCGCGGCACGTCGATGGTCGAGATCATGCGCCGGCAGTCGTTGGCGTTCGGTCCCGGCAGTTCGCCTTAGCGACCCATCCAGAGCCTGCGTTCACGTCCACGGCGTGGGTCCACCTCCCCGTCGGTGGGGGGACCTAGCCTGCCCTCGTGCGCATTCTTCACACCTCCGACTGGCACCTGGGCCGGTCGTTCCACCGTGAGGGGATGCTGGGGCCGCAGGCGGCGTACGTCGACCACCTGATCGAGACGATCCAGCGCGAGAAGGTCGACCTGGTCGTCGTGAGCGGCGACGTCTACGACCGCGCACTGCCGCAGGTCGACGCGGTGGCGCTGGCCGACGAGGCCTTCAGCCGGGTGGCGGCGAGTCGGGCCAAGCTGGTGGTGACCAGCGGCAACCACGACTCCGCACAGCGACTGGGTTTCGGCAGCAGGCTGATCGACGCCGCGGGGGTGTTCATCAGGACCGATGCGGCCAAGGTGGCGACACCGGTGCTGCTCGACGACCAGCACGGCAAGGTGGCCGTCTACGGCATCCCCTACCTCGAGCCGGACACCCTGCGCGAGCCCTGGGGTCTCACCGCACGCTCGCACGAGGCGGCCCTCTCCCACGCGATGGAGCGCATCCGAGCGGACCTGGCGACGAAGGACGGCCGGACCCGGTCCTTGGTGCTGGCGCACGCGTTCGTGGCCGGCTGCGAGCCGAGCGAGTCCGAGCGTGACATCAGCGTCGGCGGGGTGTCGATGGTGTCGAGCCAGGTGTTCGACGGCGTCGACTACGTCGCGCTGGGTCACCTGCACGGGCGCCAGGAGGTCACCGACCGCATCCGCTACAGCGGCTCCCCCCTCGCCTACAGCTTCAGCGAGGCCGACCAGGTCAAGGGATCGTGGCTCGTCGACATCGACCGTGACGGCGACGTGGCGGCGGAGTACGTCGACGCTCCCGTTCCCCGCCGCCTCGCCCGGCTCCGCGGCGAGCTCGAGGCCCTGCTGGCCGACCCCGACCTGAGCGGGCACGAGGCGTCGTACGTCCAGGTCACGCTCACCGACGACACCCGCCCGGCGCAGGCGATGGAGCGGCTCCGCCAGCGCTTCCCGCACACGCTCGTGCTGAGCTTCGAGCCGACCGTCGGCGACGGGAGCTCCACGCCACGGCATCGCCCGCAGGGGCAGGGCGACCATGCCATCGCGCTCGACTTCGTCCGTGAGCTGCGCGGCACCCCGGCCACGAACGACGAGTCCGGCCTCCTCCAGGATGCCGTGGACGCGTGCTGCCACGACCGCGACCAGGACGTCCTCGTGACCGAGAGCTCGGCGACCGACGAGCGCGCGAACGAGAGCCCGGACGAGTGAGGCTCCATCACCTGCGGATCACCGCCTTCGGTCCGTTCGGCGGCACCGTCGAGGTCGACTTCGACGCCCTGTCGTCCGCCGGGCTCTTCCTGCTCAGCGGCGCGACGGGGTCCGGGAAGACCAGCGTGCTCGACGCCGTGTGCTTCGCGCTGTACGGCGACGTGCCCGGCGACCGCAGCGCGGCCAAGCGGCTGCGCTCCGACCAGGCCGAGCCCGGTGCCGCCCCCGAGGTCGCGCTCGAGGCGACGCTGTCGGGGCGCCGGTTCCGGATCGTGCGGTCTCCGGCCTGGGAGCGCCCCAAGCTGCGGGGCAGCGGCATGACCACCCAGCAGGCGTCCGTCACGATCAGCGAGCGCGTCGACGGCGCCTGGACGACCCGGTCCACCAGGCTCGACGAGACGGGCCATCTCGTCAGCGACCTCGTCGGGCTCAACCTCGACCAGTTCTGCCAGGTCGCGATGCTGCCCCAGGGCCAGTTCCAGGCCTTCCTGCGCGCCCGCTCCGAGGACCGTCACAAGGTCCTCCAACAGCTCTTCCGCACCAGCCGTTTCGAGGACGTCGAGAAGTGGCTGCGCGAGCGTCGCGTCGCCCTCCGCAAGGAGTCCGAGACCCATGAGCAAGCGGTAGCCGATCTCGTCAGCCGGCTCAGCGAAGCGGCGGCCCCCGTCCCGCTCGCGGCGCGGACACCCGACCTCGCCGAGGTCGCCGGTGCCGCACGCACCCGAGGCTGGGCGACCCTGCTGCTCGCCATCGCCGAGGACGGCCACGACGTCGCCCGCCACCAACAGACGGTGACCGACCGGGCCGCGACCCTCGCCTCGGCCGACCTCGCCGAGGCCGAGCGCCTCGCCGAGCTGCAGGCCCGGCACGCCGCGGCCCGGGCCGAGCTGTCCCGGCTCGACAAGGAGGAGACGCAGCACTTCGAGTCCGTACGCCGCCTCGACTCCGCAGGCCGCGCCGGCCGGATCATCCCGCTCATCGCGCTCACCGACGGCGCACGACTCCGCATGCTCGAGACCCGGGCCGCCCAGGCGACCGTGCACGCCGAGCTGGCGTCGCAGTCCGTGGCCACCGACACCGAGATCCTCGTGCGCACCCGCGACGAGGCCCGCACCGCGGCGGCTGCGGCCCGCGCCCTCCGGCCCCGGGAGGAGCAGCTCGGCGGCCTGCGACGCAGCGTCGAGACGTACGCCGCCCGCATCGTCCTCCTCCAGGACGAGCTCGTCCAGCACGAGACCGCCTTGACCCGGCTGCCCGCCCAGACCGCGCAGGCCCGCGAGCAGCATGCCGCGGCGCTCGCCGCCCGGGCGGCCCTCACCGGTGCGCAGGCCCAGGCGGCCGACCTGCACAAGCGGGTCGCGGCATCCGCCCAGCATGCCGCGCTCGTGCCGCAGCTCGCCGACGCCAGGGCGGCGCTGGCCATCGCGGTCGACGAGGTGCACCTGCTGACCGAGCAGTGGCTCCACCTGCGCGAGCAGCGCCTCGAGGGGATGGCCGCCGAGATGGCGCAGACCCTCGTCGTCGGGGGCGGATGTCCGGTCTGTGGCTCCGAGCACCACCCGCACCCCGCGCAGAGCGGCTCCAGCGCGATCGATGCCGAGGCCGAGCGGGTCGCCCGCAAGGCGGTGGACGACGCCGAGGCGGGCCGGTTGGCCCGTGAGGAGCACGTCCGCGACCTCACCACCCGCATCGCGCTCGCCGAGCTGCTGGCCGGCACCGGGCCGGGCAAGGTGTCGGACCAGCTGGAGCGGGCCGACGCGGAGGTGACCCGCCTGCAGGCCCTCGCCGAGTCGGCAGAGCCGGCGGCCGCACGGCTGCGCACCTTGGAGCAGGAGCAGGACGAGCTCGGCCGCCGCCGCGAGGCCGCCAGCCTCGAGAAGAAGGGCGTCGTGGCGGCCGAGCAGGCCAAGTGCCGCGAGATCGCCGCGATCTCCGCGGAGATCCAGGCCCAGCTCTGGGACGCCGCCGACCCTGACCTCGCCACCCGCGCAGAGCGGCTCACCGCCCTGGCCCAGGCGTGCGACGAGGCGATCACCGCGGCCGACCGGGCGGCGTACGCGCACGACGATGCCGAGCGCGCCGAGCAGGCGCTGGCCGACGCGCTGCGCGCGGGCGGCTTCCGCGACGCGACCCAGGCCAAGAAGGCGCAGCTCGGGCCGGACGAGCTCGACGTCCTCGCCCAGCAGGTGCGCGCCCACGAGGCGGCCCGGCTCGCGGCGCGCCAGGCCTTCGACGACCTGGCGCTGGTCGAGGCCGCCGCCGCTCCCGCGCCGGACCTCTCGACGCTTCGATCCGTCGCCGACACGCGCCGCGACGCGGCCGCCGAGGCAGGCACCACGCTGAGCGTGGCCGGGTCGCGGCACCGACGCCTCGAGTCGCTCTACCGCGAGCTCGGCGAGGCCCTCGACGCCTGGTCGCCGATCAAGGCCGACCTCGACCTGACGACGGGACTGTCGGCGTTCGTCGACGGGCGCTCGCCCGACAACCGGCTGCAGATGCGGCTCTCGGCCTACGTGCTTGCCTACCGGCTCGCCCAGGTCGTCGACGCGGCCAACGAGCGGCTCGCCCGGATGAGCGACCGTCGCTACTCCCTGGTCCACACCGGCAAGAAGGGCGCCGGTGAGAGTCGCGGCGGGCTGAGCCTGCTCGTGCGCGACGACTGGTCGGGCGAGTCACGCGACCCGGCGACCCTGTCGGGCGGTGAGACGTTCGTGGTCTCGCTCGCCCTCGCCCTCGGGCTCGCCGACGTGATCACCCAGGAGTCCGACAGCGGCTCGCGCGGTGACGCCCGCCTCGACACGCTCTTCGTCGACGAGGGCTTCGGCAGCCTGGACGCTGACACTCTCGACGACGTCATGGACACCCTCGACTCCCTCCGCGAGGGCGGCCGCGTCGTCGGCGTCGTCAGCCACGTCGCCGAGATGCGCGACCGGATCCCGGTGCGGCTCGAGGTCGTCAAGGACCGCCGGGGCTCGACGGTGCGCAACGCCGTCGCCGGCCACTGAGCCGCGCCAGGGCTCTCCTACGGCAGCGCGGACACCTCGTAGCCACCGTCCTCCTCGGTGACCAGCACGCCGTCGCCCTTGCCGAGCGGCGCGATGGCACGACCGGTCAGGCCCAGGACAGCGGCCTCGTTCGTGGGGCTGTGGCCCACCACCAGCGCCCGGCCCTCGTCGGGCAGCGACTGGAAGACGTCTCGCAAGGCGGCGCCGAGGAGCCGCGACTCCTGCTCGACGAGGTCGGGGTCCTGCGCCCGCATCGCCTCGAGGTCGGCGCCCTTCCCGGCCGCCTTCGCAGCGGCCCGCCAACGGTCCTCGACCGACGAGCGCAGCGCCGTCCGTTGCCGCACCTCGGCCTCGGGCTGACCGGCGGCGTCGCGGAGGATCTCGAGCATCTCGGTCGCCCGTCGGGCGCCGGTGGAGACGAAGGCGTCGTACGGTGGATGCAGGCGCGACCGCCCGATGTCCTCCGCCTGCCGCCGCCCCTCCTCGGTCAGGACGTCGTCGTCGTTGTCGGTGTGCCGGCGCAGCTCGACGTATCTCATCGCCTCGACGGTACCCACCTGCGACCTCGACACGCTCGGCGGAAACAGCTGGCCGCCCTGGGGGTGCCACGCGCTAGGTTCGACGTCGTGCCTGATGAGCCCCAGCTCGACGAGACCTTCACCGCGCTCCCCTACCGTCGGCTCGGCGACGTCGCCCTGCAGCGGGCGGCCGATCTCGGAGCCACCCACGCCGATGTGCGGTTCGAGCGGGTGCGCTACCAGCGCATCGGCGTTCGCGACGGCCATCTCCAGGGCGCGGCCGACACCGAGGACCTGGGCTTCGCCGTCCGGGTGATCCACGGCGGAGCCTGGGGATTCTCCGCAGGTGTCGTGCTCACCGAGGACGAGGCGATCCGCCTCGCCGACACGGCAGTCGCTGTCGCCAGGCTTGCCGCCGAGATGACCTCGACGCCGGTGGAGCTCGCCGACGAGCCGACGTACGACGACGTGACCTGGGTGTCGCCCTACCTCGTCAACCCGCTCGACGTGCCGACCGCCGACAAGGCCGGGCTCCTGATCGAGTGGACCAACCGGCTCCGCGAGCACTCCTTCGTCCAGCACGCCAGTGCCTCGCTGCAGCAGGTGCAGGAGAACAAGTACTACGCCGACCTCGCGGGCACCCGCACCACCCAGCAACGGATCCGGCTCCAGCCGGCGTTCGAGGCGATGGGGTCCGACGCCGGCACCGGCGCCTTCGACTCGATGCGCACGGTCGCGCCGCCGGTCGGCCACGGCTACGAGTTCCTGACCGACGGACTCTGGGACTGGGACACCGAGCTCCTCGAGGCGCCCGACCTGCTGGCCGAGAAGCTCAAGGCCACCACCGTCGAGCCCGGCGTCTACGACCTCGTCATCGACCCGTCCAACCTGTGGTTGACCATCCACGAGTCGATCGGCCACGCCACCGAGCTCGACCGGGCGCTGGGCTACGAAGCCAACTACGCGGGCACCTCCTTCGCGACCTACGACAAGCTCGGCACGTTGCAGTACGGCTCGGAGCTGATGAACGTCACCGGCGACCGCACGCAGGCGCACGGCCTCGCCACGATCGGCTACGACGACGAGGGTGTTCAGACGCAGTCGTGGGACATCGTCAAGGACGGCGTACTGGTCGGCTACCAGCTCGACCGGCAGATGGGCCGGATGCACCCCGAGCTCAACGGCGGCCGGTCCAACGGCTGCGCCTACGCCGACTCCCCCGGTCACATCCCGATCCAGCGGATGGCCAACGTGTCGCTGCAGGCCGCGCCCGACGGACCGAGCACCGACGAGCTCATCGCGGGCGTCGAGCGCGGGCTCTACGCCGTCGGCGACAAGTCCTGGTCGATCGACATGCAGCGCTACAACTTCCAGTTCACCGCGCAGCGCTTCTTCCTGATCGAGGACGGACGGCTGACCGGGCAGGTTCGCGACGCGGCGTACCAGGCGACGACCACGGACTTCTGGGGCTCGATGGACGCCGTCGGCGGCCCGCAGACCTGGGTGCTCGGCGGCGCCTTCAACTGTGGCAAGGCCCAACCCGGGCAGGTGGCGGCCGTCAGCCACGGCTGTCCGAGTGCCCGCTTCCGCGGCATCAACGTCCTCAACGCGCGGCTGGAGGCCGGTCAGTGAGCACGAACATGGCGACGCCGCAGGCCCTCGTCGAGCACGCGCTGGCCAGGAGCACGGCAGACGACTGCATCGCGATCGTCAACAACGGCACCCACGCCAATCTGCGCTGGGCCAACAACACCCTGACGACCAACGGCGTCATGCACGACGTGCACGTCACGGTCATCTCCTTCGTGCGGGTGGGCACGGGAGACGACGGCGGAGTCGCCACCGGCTCCGTCAGCGGCAGTGCCAGCACACTGCAAGGCGTGGCCGAGCTCGTCGCGGCGGCCGATTCGGCGGCGCGGGCCGGATCCCCAGCCGAGGACGAGGCCGAGCTGATCAGCGCTGCGGCCGGCGCCGACTGGGACGACGCACCCGACGCCACTGACATCCACGTCTACGACGACCTCGCTCCCGCCCTCGGCGAGGCCTTCAAGCGGGCCGACGGCGGGGGCCGGGTGCTCTACGGGTTCGTCAACCACGGCGTCACCACGACCTACGTCGGCTCCTCGACCGGTCTGCGCCTGCGCCACGTGCAGCCGACCGGCCACTACGGCTGCACCGGCAAGACCGCCGACCGCGCCCGCAGCGCCTGGGTCGGAGGCGCGACCCGCGACTTCGCCGGCGTCGACGCACTGGCCTTCGACGAGCAGCTCGCCCAGCG
The DNA here is from genome assembly GCA_963723195.1 of uncultured Actinomycetota bacterium. Lineage (GTDB taxonomy): Bacteria > Actinomycetota > Actinomycetes > Propionibacteriales > Nocardioidaceae > Nocardioides. The sequence goes on along the minus strand of CAVRPU010000014.1, from coordinate 102,060 downwards.
GCTCGGCTGGGGCGAGCGCCAGGTCGACCTCCCGGCCGGCCGCTACGACACGATCCTCCCGCCGAGCTCGGTGGCCGACCTGATGATCGACGCCTACTGGTACGCCGGCGCCCGCACCGCCCACGAGGGCCAGTCGGTCTACAGCGCCCGCGGCACCGACGGGACCCGCATCGGCGAGCAGATCGCCAAGGCCGGCGTCCACCTGCTCTCCGATCCGGCGTACCCGGGCCTGGAGTGCACGCCCTTCGCGCTCGCCTCGTCCTCGGGCAACGAGCAGTCGGTCTTCGACAACGGGCTCTCGCTGGGCCGGACGGCGTGGATCGACGACGGCCGACTCACCTCGCTGATCCAGACCCGGCTCACCTCACGCATGACCGAGCAGCCGGTGACGCCGTACGTCGACAACCTCGTCCTCGAGGTCGACGACGCCGCCGGCTCCATCGACGACCTCGTCGCCGGCACCGAGCGCGGCCTGCTGCTGACGTGTCTCTGGTACATCCGCGAGGTCGACCCGCAGTCGCTGCTGCTCACCGGGCTGACCCGCGACGGCGTCTACCTGGTCGAGAACGGCGAGATCACCGGCGAGGTCAACAACTTCCGCTTCAACGAGAGCCCGATCGACCTGCTCAACCGTTTCACCCACGCCTCCACGACCCGGCCGAGCTTCAGCCGCGAGTGGGGCGACGACTATTTCTCCCGCACCGCCACCCCAGCCCTGCGGGTGCCCGACTTCAACATGTCGAGCGTGAGCCAGGCCCACTGAGGCTCAGGGCGCGGTGACCGCCCAGGTGCCCAAGGCAGACACGTCGCCCGGCCTGCCGTGCGACAACCACGCCGATGAGCGCGCCAAAGCGGAAGCTTCGGTTGCCATCAGCTCCGAGGGAGTCGAGAGCCACACTGTAGAGTGCCGTCTGAGCTCGGCAGATTGCACACGAAGCGATCCCCGCTGCCGCCGCTGGCGTCGCGCCGTGCCTGGGCAATGCTGCGGTCGGTTCGACGCGCTGAGCCGCCATGATCACAGCACCACGATTCGACGTCGAGCGGGACGAAGAAGCTGATCGTCGCTCCGCGGCCTCGCCCTGCTGAACGTCGCGCAGCCGATGATGCCCAATGCCCACGAGGATCTCGCCCGCTTGGCAGCTCGGTCAGGAGAGGCCCAGGCGAGCCGGTGTCACCCTTGTCACCCTTCGGGCCCTGCTCGCCCTGGATGCCCTGCTCGCCCTGGATGCCCTGCGCCCTGGATGCCCTGCACACCCGGATCGCCCGTGGCGCCCGCGGGACCCGCAGGACCTCGCGCCCCGATCAGGCCCCGCGGGCCGGTCGCTCCTGTTGCCCCGACGGGGCCGACGGCGCCAGCGGGCCCGGTGGGTCCGGCCGGCCCCTGCGGGCCGGCGAGGAGCTGGCCGGCCGCAAAGTCCCGCGACAGCAATGAGCCGTCCTTGACCTTCTTCGACGTGACGGCGCCCGCCTTCAGCTGCTTGGTGCCCACGCTGTTCTTCGCGAGCTCCACGGCGGCGTACGACGTGCCGCCGAGCGCGACGAGCAAGGCAAGGGTGGCGGTCACGTTGGCATAGCTGCCGCGCGTCAGTCGCACGATGTAACTCCTCGGCTGGATGGCCCGTCAACTTGAGCGGCGGGGTCTGCTCACCAGCCTCGCTTCACCTCTCGCACCCGACAAACGACCGACGTCGCCCAGCGAAGGGGACCTACGTCCCGCCCAGGACCCCGTCACGCCCCCTGGCTTGGTGACGCGGCTCACAGGTCCGAGGCATCCGCGGCGTGCAACCTCGCCCACCTCAGCCGCGTCTTGGGCGTGACAACCAGTCACCAACCCACGAAGCAGGAGTCAGCATCATGCGTACCACCCTGAAGGCCATCGGCACCGCCGCGGCCACCCTGGCCGGCCTGGCCAGCACCGTGGTCCTCAGCGGGGCCGCCCTGGCACACCCGACGAGCGCCGCCGAGACGCACACCGAGAAGGGCATCGTCCTCGAGTGCACCGGCGAGGCCGGCGGGCTCTCGGCGTACGTCAACCTCTACGAGAACGACGTGTTCGCCAACTACGTGCAGGTCATCCTCAACGACAACCCCAACCAGGCGAGCTCTCGCGAGCCGAAGGACATCTGGTCCGAGGGCGTCGTCCGCTCGTCGGTGACGATCAAGGGGAAGCAGGCGAAGATCGTCGGCAGCGCGAGCAAGATCGGCAAGCGCTCCCCTGTCCACGAGGAGCTCGACGACGCGGGCAACCACATCGTCTCGGACGGCTGGCACCGCCGCCTGGAGAACGACCTGGTCCTCACCTATGCCGGCAAGACGGTCGGGCTGACCTGCGACCCGGCGTTCTTCTACCGGCTCGAGGTCACCAAGACCCCGACCCGGTAGCGGCGCGACTACTCGGCGAAGGCCTCGAGCGGCGGGCAGGCACAGACCAGGTTGCGGTCGCCGTACGCCTGGTCGACGCGGGCCACCGGCGGCCAGTACTTGTCCGGGTCGAGGCCTGCCGGGAAGACACCCACCTCGCGCGAGTAGGAGCGGTCCCACTCCCCCACCAGCGCGCGGGAGGTGTGCGGCGCATGCCTCAGCGGCGAGTCGTCGGCGGCCCAGTCGCCCGCCGCCACCTGGTCGATCTCGCGACGGATCGCGATCATCGCCTCGCAGAATCGGTCGATCTCGCCGAGGTCCTCGGACTCGGTGGGCTCGACCATGAGCGTGCCGGCGACCGGGAACGACATCGTCGGGGCGTGGAAGCCGTAGTCGATGAGCCGCTTGGCGACGTCGTCGACGGTGACGCCGGAGTCCTTGGTCAGCTCGCGCAGGTCGAGGATGCACTCGTGGGCGACCAGGTCGTGGTCGCCCTTGTAGAGCACCGGGAAGTGCTCGTCGAGGCGGGCCGCGACGTAGTTGGCCGACAGCACCGCGGCCGCGGTCGCCCGGGTCAGTCCGGTGGCGCCCATCAGCCGGATGTAGGCCCACGAGATCGGGAGGATGCCGGCCGAGCCGTACGGCGCGGCCGAGATCGCGCCGATCCCCTCCCGCTTCTCCGGGTCGGGGTGCAGCGGGTGCGAGGGGAGGTACGGCGCCAGGTGGGCGCGCACCGCGACCGGCCCGACCCCGGGGCCCCCGCCGCCGTGCGGGATGCAGAACGTCTTGTGCAGGTTGAGGTGGGAGACGTCGCCGCCGAAGCGGCCCGGCCGTGCGAAGCCGAGCAGCGCGTTGAGGTTGGCGCCGTCGACGTAGACCTGGCCGCCGTGCGCGTGGACGAGGTCGCACAGCTCCTTGACGGTGTCCTCGTAGACCCCGTGCGTCGACGGATAGGTGATCATGACCCCGGCCAGGTCCTCGGAGTGCTCCTCGCACTTGGCCCGCAGGTCGTCCAGATCGACCGAGCCGTCCTCGGTCGCCTTCACGACGACCACCCGCAGGCCCGCCATCACCGCCGAGGCGGCGTTGGTCCCGTGGGCCGACGAGGGGATCAGGATGACGTCGCGGGCCTCGCCGCCATTGGCCTGGTGGAAGCGGCGGATGGCAAGCAGCCCCGCCAGCTCGCCCTGCGAGCCCGCGTTCGGCTGGATCGAGACCTCGTCATAGCCGGTGACGTCGGCCAGCCAGCCCTCGAGGTCGGCGACGAGCTGGCGATACCCGGCGGCGTCCTCTGCCGGCGCGAAGGGGTGCAGGTCGGCGAATCCGGTCAGGCTCACCGGCTCCATCTCGGTGGTCGCATTGAGCTTCATCGTGCACGAGCCGAGAGGGATCATGCCCCGGTCGAGCGCGTAGTCACGCGCCGAGAGCCGCCGCAGGTAGCGCAGCAGCTGGGTCTCGCTGCGGTGCTCGTGGAAGACGGGGTGGGTCAGGAAGTCGGTCGTGCGGCGCAGGTCGCCCGGCAGCGCGTCGGCCGTGTCGTTGTACGCCGATGTGGCGCTCGCCGCATCGACCCCGAAGGCGCGCAGCACCGTCGTCACGGTCGAGCGGGTGGTCGTCTCGGACGTCGAGAGCGACACCGTGTCGGCGTCGACCAGCCACAGCTGGACCCCGTGGGCGCGGGCGGCGGCCACGACCTCGGCCGCCCGACCCGGCGTGGCCACCGTCAGGGTGTCGAAGAAGTGCTCGTGTGCCACCTCGTAGCCACCGGCCCGCAGGGCGTCGGCCAGCCGGACGGCGTAGCGGTGCGTGCGCAGCGCGATCCCGCGCAGGCCCCCGGGGCCGTGGTGGACGGCGTACATCGACGCGACCACGGCGAGGAGCACCTGCGCGGTGCAGATGTTGGAGGTCGCCTTGTCGCGACGGATGTGCTGCTCACGGGTCTGGAGCGCGAGGCGGTACGCCGGGCGCCCCTCCGCGTCGACCGACACGCCGACCAGGCGCCCGGGCAGGTGTCGCTCCAGGCCGGCCGCGACCGCCATGAAACCTGCGTGCGGGCCGCCGTAGAACAGCGGGACGCCGAAGCGCTGGGACGACCCGACGACGACGTCGGCGCCGAGCGCGCCCGGGGCCTCGAGCAGGGTCAGGGCGAGCAGGTCGGCGGCGACCACCGCGAGCGCGCCGCGGGCGTGCGCCTGCTCGATCACCGCGCGTGGGTCGAGGACGCGGCCGGAGGCGCCGGGGTACTGCACCAGCACGCCGCAGAGCTCACCCTCCGCCAGCTCCGGGGGCAACCCGTCGGTCAGGTCGGCGACGACCACGTCGATGCCCATGCCGGCTGCGCGGGTGCGCACGACGTCGATCGTCTGCGGCAGCGCGTCCGCGTCGACGACGAACGGGCCGGTCGCACTCCCCCCTTTGGACCTGGGCTGCGCGCGGCGTACCAGCGTCATCGCCTCGGCGGCAGCGGTGGCCTCGTCGAGGAGCGAGGAGTTGGCCGTGGGGAGCCCGGTGAGGTCGCCGACCACGGTCTGGAAGTTGATCAGGGCCTCGAGCCGTCCCTGGGAGATCTCGGGCTGGTACGGCGTGTAGGCGGTGTACCAGCTCGGGTCCTCCAGCACGTTGCGCCGGATCACCGGCGGCGTGATCGTGCCGTGGTAACCGAGCCCGATCATGGTCTCGCCGGGCCTGTTGTGGGCCGCCAGCGCGCGCAGCTCCTTGGCGACGGCGTCCTCCGACGCAGCGCCCGGCAGCTGCAGCATCTCGGCCTCGAGCCGGATCGCCTTCGGGACGGCGGCCGTCATCAGCGCGTCGAGCGACTCGAAGCCCAAGGTGGCCAGCATCGTGTCGATGTCGGCGTCGGAGAGCCCGATGTGCCGATCGGCGAAGGCGGTGTGGGCGGCGGCCTCGAGCGTGCTGAGGGCCGGGCGACCCTCGGGGCTGAGGTCCGGGCGGATGACGGTCATCTGAGTAGGCGCTCCTCGACTGGTGGGTCGTTCGGTACGCCTCCCCCTCAGTCACGCTGCCCGGGTCGTGGGTGGACCGGACATCGCTCCAGAGTCGCCTCGCCCGCATGGTCCTTGGCGCCTGAGAGGTTCCGGGGAGGGGTTGCCCCTTCGGCGCTCCGCCGCAGGCGGCCGGTGGGGCCGCAAGCGCCGGAGACTCTCCCATGCGGGATTGTCAGCCCTGTGAATCTATCACCGGCGTCGACAGTGACTATCGTCAGCGCGCGCCCAGGCGGGCCGGACCGGCGTGCACCGAGGCGGTGTCAGCCTGTCTGACGAGCCGCGCGACGCACGGCGAGCTCGTCACCGGCCAGCGCCGGCTGCTCGCCGTCGGTGTCGTCGGCGGCACGCTCGGACGGCAGGTCTGCGAGGGTGCCCTCGATCTCGCGCCAGACACCGCCGATCGCGATGCCGAACACGCCCTGGCCGCCCTGGAGCAGGTCGATGACCTCGTCGTTGCTGGTGCACTCGTAGACCGAGGCGCCGTCGCTCATCAGGGTGACGCGCGTCAGGTCGTCCGTGCCCCGCTCGCGCAGGAACTGCACCGCCGTACGGATGTTCTGCAGCGAGATGCCCGCGTCGAGGAGCCGCTTGATGACCTTGAGGATCAAGATGTCGCGGAAGGAGTAGAGGCGCTGCGACCCGGACCCGCTCGCGCCGCGCACGGTGGGCTCGACCAAGCCGGTGCGGGCCCAGTAGTCGAGCTGGCGGTAGGTGATGCCTGCCGCGTTGCACGCGGTCGGGCCGCGGTAGCCGGTGTCGCTCGGCAGCGGGGACACGTCGTCGGTGAACAGCAGACCCTGCTCGTCGGCGATCTCGGCCGCCTGGACTGCACCCGCAGCATCGGCGTCGATGCCCTGCTGCTTGTTGTCGTCCACGCTCACTGTCGACCTCCGTCGATCTACTCCGTGCCGTGTTGCTCCCAGGGAATCCGCTCCGGCCTGCCCGGTTCGTGGTGCTGATCCGGACGGCACGACAACGGTGGAGTTACACCGGAGACAGTTCAAGGTAGGCGCCACCCCCACCCTGGTCAACGCGGCTCTCCGGCGTGTCGCAACCTTAACTCTCAACCTGAAGGTGAGAGTTGTCGTTCAACCCTCAGCCCGCGGATGACCCCGACCCGGCACGTCAGTGCTGCTCGAAGTCCTCCGCGGAGACGTTGTCGAGGAACTCGCGGAAGCGCTCCACCTCGTCCTCCTGCTCGGCGGGCACCTCGAGGCCGGCGTCGTCCAGGACGTCCTCGGCGCACACGATCCTCGTGCCGGTGCGCAGCGCGAGGGCGATGGAGTCGGACGGGCGGGCGCTCACCTCGACGCCGGAGCCGAAGACCAGGAGCGCGTAGAAGACCCCGTCCTTGACGTCGGTGATGCGCACCTCGCTCAGCTCGTTGCCGGTCGCGTCGAGGACGTTCTTCATCAGGTCGTGGGTCAACGGTCGGGGAGGCACGACGCCCTGCTGGGCGAAGGCGATCGCCGTGGCCTCGACGGCGCCGATCCAGATCGGCAGGTAACGCTCCCCCGAGACCTCGCGCAGCAGGACGATGGGCTGGTTCGAGGGCATCTCGACCCTCACTCCGATGACGTCGACTTCGCGCACGCGACAACCCTACTCCCGCCCCCGTACCGTGGCCGGACGGTCAGGAGCGGCGCAAGCCCGCCTTGACCAAGGTCGCGTGCAGCCGCACCGACAGCGCCGCGATCTCACTCACCGCGTCGTCGGCGCGGCCCTTGGCGGAGGCGTCTCTGCCCCGCTGGAGCGGGGCGACGACCTGTTCGACGAGCCCGACCTCGCGATCGGCGGCGGTCTTGAACGCCCGCAGGTGGCGGGGCTCGAAGCCGAAGCCGGCCAGCTCGCGCGCCGTCGTGGCGATCACGAGCGCGTCGGCGTCGTAGTGACCGGTTCCCTGTCGAGGGGTGATCAGGCCGTACTGCTCGAGCTGGTCGAGCAAGTCGGTGGAGATCTCGGCGATCTTGACCAGCTCGCGGCGCGAGAGACGCATGTCGCTGCGAGCGGCGAAGGACTCGGCGCTGGGCAGACCGTCGCCGGCCAGCGCCACGTTCGGCACCGTCGGCACGACCGACTCGATCGGGGGTGGCGCGAGGCCACGGTCGATCGCGTCGAGGTGCTCGCCGATCACCTTGAGCGGCAGGTAGTGGTCGCGCTGCATGCGCAGGACGTAGCGAAGCCGGTCGACGTCGTCGACGGAGAACTTGCGGTAGCCCGCCGGTGTGCGCTCGGGCTTGATCAGCCCCTTGTCCTCGAGGAAGCGGATCTTGGGGATGGTGACGCCGGGGTACTCCGGGCGGAGCTGGTCGAGCACCTGCCCGATGTTGAACCGCGCCCGACCGGAAGAGGCGGAAGTCGCGGACGGCCCCGTGGGCATCGACGGGGTGGCCATGGCTACTGCCCGGGGCCGGAGAAGAAGACCAGCCGGTACTTGCCGATCTGGACCTCGTCGCCGTCACGCAGGCCGACGCTGTCGATCCGGTCGCGGTTGACGTAGGTGCCGTTGAGGCTGCCGGCATCGCGCACCGAGAAGCTCGTGCCGGACCGGTGGAACTCCGCGTGCCGCCGCGAGACCGTCACGTCGTCGAGGAAGATCTCGCTGTCGGGATGACGACCGGCCTGGACGACGTCGAGGTCGAGCAGGAACCGGCTGCCCGCCCCCGGGCCCCGCTGCACGACGAGCAGGGCATGGCCGGCCGGGAGGGCGTCGACCGCAGCAGCGTCGACCGGGCTCAGGTTGCGGTCCGAGGTCTCGACCTTGCTGTCGGGCGAGCCGAACGTGATGGTCGCCGTGGCCTCGACAGCCGACTCGTGAGCCCCGGTCGTGGTGCCCGCGTCACCACCGTCGACGGCCACCAGGCGCGTGCCGCACTGCGCGCAGAACCGCGCGTCGTCGGGGTTCTGTTTCCCGCAGGCGGTGCAGAACGGCATGACTCGAACCTATCAAAGCGGGTCGCCCGCGGAGCGGGTTGGCGACGGCGGGTCAGGGTGGATCCGCGCTGGGCTGGACGGGGCTGGGCTGGACGGGGTCAGGCGTCCAGTGTCGCCTGGTACGCCGCCGCGTCCATCAGCCCGGAGGTGGCACTCGGGTCGGCGGGCACGACCTCGAAGAGCCAGCCGCCGCCGTAGGGATCGTTGTTGACCAGCTCGGGGGTGTTGGTCAGCGCGTCGTTGACCGAGACCACCTCGCCGGTGACCGGCGCGTAGATGTCGCTCACCGACTTGGTCGACTCGAGCTCGCCGCAGGTGCCGCCCGCCGTTACCTGGTCGCCGACCTCGGGCAGGGACACGTAGACGATGTCGCCCAGCGCGTCCTGGGCGTAGTGCGTGATCCCCACGCGGACCGAACCGTCGGCCTCGCCGGGCGCCAGCACCCACTCGTGCTCGCTGGTGTACTTCAGCTCTTCGGGATACACGCGCTCTCCTCCGAATGTCGGGCGTGGGTCGCGCACGAGGCTAGCGTGGCCGCCGGCGCGTCGTCATGAAGGGCCTGCACCCTGCTCCGGGCTACTCCCCGTCGGGGTCGTCGGGGGACGCGAACTCCGGCCGTGACGGCGGGCGCACCGCCGTGATGTCGAGGGAGCTGAACTCCTCGATGGCGGCCTCGGCGCCGTCCTCCTCGAGCTGGTCGAGCGGCCCGCCGAAGAACAGCATCCCGCTGTTGCGCAGCGTGCCCGGCTCGCCGATGACGTCGACCGTGTAGGGAGACGTCAGCAGCTCACCGTCCACCTCGATGCCGCCGATGCCCTCCTCGAACGAGGTCTGCGCGATGACGCGGACCTCGCCGTTGACGGCGATGGCCTCGGCGCCGGCGTTGCGCAGCTCCTGGACCATGTCGATCATCGTGGCGAGCGCGACCTCGCCCTCGGTCTCGGTGATCGTGACGCGGATGCCGGGCCCGGTCACCGGCACGAGCCCCGCGAGGATGTTGTAGGTGTCGAGGGACCCCTTGGCCTCGGCGAGCGCGGCCTCGCGCCGGCTGGTGACCGAGCGCAGGTCACGACGCGAGTTCTCGAGCCTGGCCAGCTCGCCCTCGGCCCGCTGCGAGGCGCCGGAGAGAGCGGTGAGGACGTCGATGAGGTCCTGCTCGCGATAGCCGGCATAGGTGTTGTCGAGCTCGTTGGCCCGCACCTGGGTGACCGCCGAGAAGCCCACGGCCGCCAGCAGGATCGCCACCACGAACTGTGACGGCGACGGGGTGATGAAGGCCCGCCACAGTCGCTGCCGTCCGGTGGGCTTGCCGGTCGCGGCCGGAGGTGGAGGAGCGGTGGGCTCCGGCGTGGGCTCGGGCGTGGGCTCAGGCATGGGCTCAGGCATGGAAGACGTGTCTCCGGATCGCGGCGACGTTGGAGAAGATCCGGATCCCGAGGACCACGATCACGCCGGTCGAGAGCTGTCCGCCGACGCCGAGCTTGTCGCCCAGGAAGACGATCGCCGCGGCCACGAAGACGTTGCTGAAGAACGAGACGACGAAGACCTTGTCGTCGAAGATGCCGTCGAGCAGCGCCCGCAGGCCGCCGAAGACCGCGTCGAGGGCCGCCACGACCGCGATGGGCAGGTAGGGCACCAGGGCGGGCGGCACGGACGGCTGCAGCCAGAGGCCCAGCACGACCCCCACGATCAGGCCCAGGATCGCGATCACGTCGTACCTCCCTCCTCTGCCTTCCGCGGCACGTTGCCTGCCTCGCCCTGCGTGGCGTAACGCAGCTGACGCAGCCCCGCACCCGGCAGCTGGAGCTGGTCCTCATTCTGCCGGTCGACGTCGAATCCCAGCACTTCGGCGAGGTCGTTGAAGCGCGCGCCGCTCGGCGACTCCATGAAGCGCGCCTGGAGGGTGCGGGGGTCGCCGATTGCCTCGATGACGTACGGCGGCAGCAGTGGTCGCGAGTTGACGTTGATCGCCTGCCCGCTGTTCTGGATGTAGGTGAGCGTCGTCAGGCGCTGGTCGTTGATCGCGATGGCCTCCGCGCCCGCGGTCCAGAGACCGTTGACCAGCAGCGCGAGGTCCTCGTCGCGCACCGCGTCGTCGGGGTCGACCCCGGCGGGGTTGTCGACGCGGAACCGCACGCCGGGACCGGTGACGGGCACATAGCCGGTGCGGATCCGGATCCGACGCATCTCCTCGGCGTCGTCGGCCTGCACGGCGGCCAACCGATCGTCCTCGGTCTGCAGCTCGGCGATGGACGCCTCGAGACGCCCGACCCGGGTCTGGGTCTCAGCCAGCACCTCGCGCTCGGCGTCGATCCGGCTGATCAGGGTGGTTCGGCTGCTCTGGTCGTCGACAGCGGCCAACGAGGTCTGGCGGCCGGCGACGGCCACGAGCACGCCCACCACGACCGTGACCGCCAGCCACATCCACCACGAGAGGCCCTTGCGCTCGTCGGGCCTGGTCTTGCGATGCCGGAGGGCGACGTGGGCGTAGTCCTCGTCGAGAGCCTGGATCTGGATCCGTTGGAGGAGTGGCATCGTGACCCGGTCGACCGTGTCGTACTCGCGGCCGAACTCGTGCTCGTAGAGGTCCGTCACCGCGGCGCCCCGACCCGGTTGTCGCGGTCCTGCATGAGCTTGTAGACCTGGTAGGCGTAGAGCACGCCGGCCCACCAGTAGAGGCCGATCCCCCAGATCGCGAAGGCCCAGCCGAACACGTCGGCCAACGAGGCGATCATGCCGGTGCCGTCGCCGAGCAGCAGGAGCGGGAAGGCGTAGAGCAGGTTGAACGTGGCGGCCTTGCCGAGGAAGTGCACCGGCAGGGCGCTGTAGCCGCGGGTGCGCAGGAAGGGCACCAGGCCCCAGAGCAGGAGGTCGCGCAGCGGCAGGATGATCGCCACCCACCACGGGATGATCTCCCGCAGGCCGAGCCCCACGACCACGGCCAGGATGTAGAGCCGATCGGCCACCGGGTCGAGGATCTCGCCCAGTCGCGAGGACTGCCCGAGGCGTCGCGCGAGCCAGCCGTCGAGCCAGTCGGTCACCCCGGAGACCATCAGCAGGACGAGCGCCCACGCATCCGCCTCGGGCCCCAGCACCAGCCACAGGAAGACCGGGACGCCCAGCAGTCGAACGAAGCTGATCATGTTGGGCAGGGTCCAGACACGCGTCGTCAGCGTGTCGGAGCGGGTCACTGCCTCAGCCTATCGAGCAGTGTGGACGCCATCCTTCAGGCTGGCTCGTCCTGGTGCGCCGCGTCCCGGATCTCACCGACGAGCTCCTCGATGACGTCCTCGAGCGTCACCAGACCGACGACCTCGCCCCCGTCGTCCACCACGCGGGCCATGTGGGCACCCCGGCGCTGCAGGGTCTCGAGGGCGTCCTGGAGCGAGTCACCGGGACGTACGGCGGCGAACGGCCGGATCCACTTGTCGTCGATGGAACGGGTCCGGCGGTCGGCCTCGGTCTCCAGCACGTCCTTGATGTGCACGTAGCCCAACAACGTCCGGTCGTCGCCGGTGACCGGGAAACGGCTGTAGCCGGTCGCCGCGCAGACGTCCTCGACGTCGGCGGTGGTCGAGCCGCGACGTACCGTCGTCAGCGTGTCGGGTGCCATGACCACGGCGTCGACCGTCTTGTCGACGAACCCGAGCGCGCCGGAGAGCCGGCCGTACTCCTCGTCCGCCAGCAGGCCCTCGCCGCGGGACTCCTCGACCAGCGCGGCGACCTCTTCTCGCGTGTACGTCGACGACACCTCCTGCTGCAGCTCGGCCCCCACCGCCCGCAGCAGCGCCCGCGCGACCACGTTGAGCACGACGACGACCGGCCTGAGCACGGTGACGAACACCCACACCACGGGCGCCAGCAGGACCGCGACGCGGTCGGGGCCGGCAAGGGCGATGTTCTTCGGCACCATCTCGCCGAGCACCACGTGCAGGTAGACCACGACGCTCAGCGCGAGTGCGAAGGCGATCGGGTGCACGAGCGCGTCGGAGAGGCCGACAGCTTCCAGGACCGGCTCCACGAGGTGCGCGAGCGCCGGCTCGGCGATCGCGCCGAGCAGGAGGCTGCAGACGGTGATGCCCAGCTGGTTGACGCCGATGACCAGGGAGATGTTCTCCATTGCCGAGAGAGTGATCCGGGCCATCCGCGACCCGGCCTGGGCACGCGGCTCGATCTGGCTGCGCCGCGCCGAGATCAGGGCGAACTCGGCGCCCACGAAGAAGGCGTTGCCCACCAGCAGCAGGACCGCGAGCACGAGGGCGGTGGCGTTACCCATCGGCGTCGTCCTCGTGCTCCTCGCGCACCGTGACCGTCAGCCGGTCGACCCGCAGTCCGTCCATGCGGTCGACGTGCAGGGTCGCGACGCGGCGGGTGATCGAGCCCTCCTCGCGGTCCTCGATCGAGACCGGCAGCTCGACCTCCGTGTGGTCGCCGGCCTGCGGCACCCGCCCCAAGCGCTGCAGGACGAGGCCCGCCACCGTGTCGTAGTCGTCGTGCTCGGGGAGCTCGATGCCGGTGATGTCCTCCGCCTCGTCGGGTCGCAGAAGTCCCGAGAGCGACCAGCCGCCGTCGCGTCGCCGCCAGGCCCGGGAGCCCAGCCGGTCGTGCTCGTCGGCGATGTCGCCGACGATCTCCTCCACGACGTCCTCCAGCGTGACGATGCCGGCGTGCCCGCCGTACTCGTCGAGCACCACCGCCATCTGGAACCCGTCGGCGCGCAGCAGGGCGAGCAGCGGGTCGAGGCGGAGCGAGTCGGGGACGACGATCGGCTTGACCATGATGTGCTTGATGCGCGTGGTCGGCCGCTCGGAGACCGGCAGCGCGACCGCGTGCTTGACGTGGACGGTGCCGACCACCATGTCGTCGACGTCGAGCACCGGGAAGCGCGAGTGGCCGGTGCTGCGCGCCATCTCGATCACGTTGATCGCCCGGTCGGTGGCCTCGAGGCTGGTGGTCCGCACGCGCGGCGTCATGATCTCGCCGGCCGTGCGGGTCCCGAACTCCACCGAGCGCTCCATCAGCTCCGCGGTGTCCGCGTCGAGGGTGCCCCGCTCCCCCGAGTGCGAGATCAGGCTGGCGAGCTCGGTCGAGCTGCGGGCCGACCGCAGCTCCTCCTGCGGCTCGATCCCGAGGCGGCGGACGATGGCGTTGGCGCTGCCGTTGAGAAGGCGGATCGGGATGGCGCTCGCGGTGGTGAACGACCGCATGAAGCGTTGCGTCGCCCGCGCGGTCTCCATCGGCTTCGCGATCGCGAAGTTCTTCGGGACGAGCTCGCCGAACACCACGGTCAGCGCCGTGCTGATCACCAGGCCGAGGCCGATGGAGATCGGGCGGACCCAGTCCGCAGGCACGCCGAGGGAGGTGAGCGGCCCGTCGACCAGCTCGGCGATCGCAGGTTCGGCGAGGAAGCCGATCGCCAGGTTGGTCACCGTGATGCCCACCTGGGCACCGGAGAGCTGCGTCGACAGCGTGCGGAGCGCCTTCTGGACGCCGGCGGCGGCCCGGTCGCCGTCCTGGACGGCCCGCTCCACCCGGTTGCGGTCGACGGTGACGAAGGCGAACTCGGCGGCCACGAACATCCCGCACGCCGCGATGAGCAGCAACGAGATGGCGAGCAGGACCGTGGCGCTCATCGTGGCGCCGATGCTACCGGCGAACGTCGACCCCGTTCACGGCCGCCCAGGTGAAGCAATGGGGGTTCCCGTGACACGCACCGACGGGGTTCCCTACTCTCGACCCACCCCACCCCGCGCGGTCCCACCCCCCAAGCCAGGTCCGCGCGCCCCAGCCCCCCAACGGAGCACGTCATGACGTCTCTCCCGACCGCACTCGCGACCGGGCGCCGAGCCCTGCTCACCTCGGGCCTCGCCGGCGGCGCCGTCGCCGCGGCCGGCGTCACGCGCCAGCCGCTGCCGCCGGTGACTACCAGGCCGCCACGTACGCCCTCGAGCCGCTCCTGCGCGGCCGGGACCGACACCTCGTGAGCCGCTTCAGCTACGGCATCACTCCCGAGCTCGCCAGAGACGTGCGGCGGCGCGGCGGCGCCGACCAGTGGTTCGAGTGGCAGCTCGAGCCCGACGGCATCCCGGACCGGCACACCCAGTCACTGCACCGCTGGTGGCCCTACCTGGCGAAGGGCCCGAAGGCGCTGTGGCAGGCCAACGTGATGGGCAAGAAGGGCGGCTGGGAGGTGATGGCCGACTACCAGCGCTGGGTGCTGATGCGCCGGATGACCTCCGACCGCCAGGTCCAGGAGACGATGGCGCAGTTCTGGGAGGGGCACCTGCACGTCCCCACGAACGGCGACCCCAACTTCCCGTACCGCAAGCCCTACGGCGACGAGATCTACCGTCACGCTCTCGGCCGCTTCGACCGGCTGCTCGAGGCGACGGTGATCCACCCGGCGATGCTGGTCTACCTCGACCAGGCCGTCTCCACCAAGGAGCACCCCAACGAGAACCTCGCGCGCGAGCTGCTGGAGATCCACACCGTCGGGGCGGGCGAGTTCGGCGAGGACGACGTGGCGGCGATGGCGCGGATCCTCACCGGCTGGCGTGTTGCCGTCTACGACACCTGGGACGCCTACTACGACCCCGAGTCGCACGCGCGCGGCAAGGTGAAGGTGCTCGGGTTCACCGACAAGAACAAGTCGAAGAACGGTCAGGAGCTCACCCGCGAGGTGCTCCGCTACCTGGCTCGACGGCCGGCGACGGCGCGCCGCATCGCGCGCCGGCTCGCGGTGAAGTTCGTCCACGACGACCCGCCGGCCGGTCTCGTCGAGCAGCTGGCGAAGGTCTACCTGAAGAACGACACCGCCATCGTGCCCGTGCTGCGCGCGCTGGTCCGCTCCTCGGCGTTCAAGGGGGCGGCGGGTCGCAAGGTCCGCGATCCCAGCGAGGACGTCGTCGCGACGTACCGGGCGCTCGGGGCACGCGTGGACAAGCCTCGCGACGACGGCAGCGCCGCCAACGTGATGCTGTGGCAGGCCGCGAGCATCGGCTCGACGCCGTTCTCCTGGCCACGCCCGGACGGTCCACCACTCGACAACGGCGCCTGGTCCTCTCCGTCGCGACTGCTCGCGTCGCTGTCGTTCCACTACGGCATGGCGGGCGGCTGGTGGCCCACCCTCAACGTGAAGTACGTCGAGCCGAAGGAGCGCCTCCCGGAGAAGGTCATCCGCTTCGACGAGCTCGTCGACCACCTGAGCCGGACCCTGCTGCACCAGCCGTCGACCGGCACGCTGCTCAAGGCCTGCTGCGAGGCGACCGGCTGTCGCCCGAAGGAGAAGGTCGACAAGGAGCACGCCATCGTCCTGTGGCAGATGCCGCGGCTGCTCACCACCATCCTCGACTCCCCCGACTTCTTCACCCGGTGACCGCCATGACGACTCCTATCCCCGCCGACGCCTGCTGCCCCGAGTACGCCGAGATGTCGCGGCGAAGCCTGCTGCGCGGGGCCCTGGTCGCCGGCGCGACGATGACCTTCGGCTCCGCCGTGCTCACCTCGGCTCCTGCCTCGGCACAGCCCGCCCGTGCCGTCCTGCTGCTGCTGTCGTTGCGGGGGGCCTCGGACGGGCTCTCGCTGGTGGTCCCGCACGGCGACCCGGTCTACTACCAGGCCCGACCGCGCATCGCCGTACCCGCGGAGACCCTGCTGGCCAAGGACGGCTTGTTCGGGCTGCACCCGGCCCTCGAGCCGATGCTGCCGTTGTGGCAGGCCGGCAAGGTGGCCGCCGTCCACGCGTCGGGACTGCCGGTGCGCAACCGGTCGCACTTCTCCGCGATGGAGCAGCTCGAGGACGCCAACCCCGGCTCGACCCGGCGCGAAGGTTGGCTCAACCGCCTGATCGGGGCGGACGGGATCACCTCGCCCGTGCAGGCCCTGAGCCTGGCCGAGGGCGTCCCACCCGCCGCCCTCTACGGGCCGCAGCCCTATCTCACCGCGGGATCCGTCGAGGACGTCCACGTCTCCGGCGACGACCCCGACGACCCGAAGCGGCCACGGCGTACGTCGCTGCGCACGCTGTGGGCCAACGACAAGACCGCGCTGGGGTCCTCGATGCGCTCCACCTTCGAGGCCGTCGACGTGTTCTCGCCGTTGCGCGAGACCTCGAAGGAGCCGCAGAACGACGCGCTGTACCCCGGCAGCGACCTGGGTCGCTCGTTGGCGGAGGCCGCGCGCATCGTGCGCGGCGACGTCGGCGTGGAGGTGATGACCATCGACCAGGGCGACTGGGACATGCACACCGACATCGGCACCGTCGAGTGGGGCGGCCTTCGGCGAAACGCCGAAGGGCTCGCCCTCGCGGTGGCGGCGTTCTTCAAGGATCTCGGCCCCCTCGCCGACAAGGTGACCCTGGTCGCCGTCAGCGAGTTCGGTCGCCGGGTCCAGGAGAACGAGAACTGGGGCACCGACCACGGCTACGGCAACGCCATGTTCGTCGTGGGCGGCGGTGTCTCGGGCGGCTACAAGGGCACCTGGCCCGGCCTCGTCAACGACTACGACGCCGACGTGCTGGTGACCACCGACTACCGCAGCGTCCTCGCCGAGGTCGTGACGGCCCGCTTCGGAGCCAGCACGGCCGCGGTGTTCCCGGGGTTCACGCGCTCGCGCGTCGGCGCGATGGTCGGTCAGTAGGGGCGCGTCCGCCGATCACCGGTCAGCTCTCGTCGTCTCAGCTCTCGTCGTCGGACGGCTCCGGCACGTCGGCGTCAGGGCATTCGTCGACCTCGGGGTCGACGCCCAGGTAGTTCAGCGGACCGGCCACGATGTTGAGCGCGATCGTGCCGGCGTCGGCGCAGTTGGTGTCGGAGTCGGAGAAGTAGTCGCGCTGGTAGGCGGCGAACGTCCCGATCAGCAGCCAGACCAGCAACAGCAGCGCAAGGATCTTCTTCATGTCGCCCTCCCGTGTGGATCGCGGTAGCCCCCGACGCCCCCGAACCTAACCGGGCAGCCAGGACGTGCCCACCCACCTAAGGGTGTGGTCGACCCTCCCGACAACCCGACACGACGAGTCAGACGCGACCGTCGACGAACATCTTCAGCCGGTTGACCGTGGCAGCCGGATCACCGGGCACGTGGCCGTTGACGGCACGACAGGCCCAGCCCAGACGCAGCGCGAGGCGGGCGGCCTCGGCCAGGTCCCCGTCGTACCGCTCGCGGAAGGGCGCCAGGTAGGCGTCCAGGAAGGGGGTGGTGTCCAGGGAGTCCTCGACGTCGTCGAGACCCCAGGAGAGCACGCCCTCCAGCGTCACCGACAACGTGAAGAACGGGTGCGAGATGCAGGCGTCGCCCCAGTCCATGACCAGCACGCGGCCGTCCTTGACGAACACCTGCCCGTCGTGCAGGTCGTCGTGGTTCAGCGTCTCGTCGATGCCGTACGCCGCCAACCGTCCGACCAGGTCGTCGACCTGAGCAGCGGCCGCACGGAAGCGCGGCTCGGCGTCGATCTCGTCCATCAGGCTCGCGTAGCCGGCCGGGAGCGTCGGGAGCCGTCGATCTGGCACGCCCAGCGCCAGGAGGGCGTCGACGTGCGGCACCATCGCGAGCTGCGCGCCGGCGTACGCCGGCAGGACCTCGAGCCAGTGGTCGAGGTGTCCCTCGCGCGGGGAGACCGTGCGGAGCCACTCCCCCGCGTCGGCCATCAGCAGCCAGCCGCGCTCGGTGTCGTCGGCGAGCAGCGGCGGCACCAGCTCGGGGACCTCGGCCGCCAGCAGCTCGACCACCCCGCTCTCGTGCCGCAGCGCCTCGTCGTTGGCCTTGAACCACACGTCACCGCGGTCGGTCGGGATCCTGATGACCGTCGACCAGAGCGTCACGTGCGTCTGCTCGGCCTCACCCGCCCGCTGGAGGCCGGCGTCGGCCAGCCTCGCGTCGACCCAGGTGTGCACCTCGGCCAACCAGTCGTCGTCTCGCCAGCGCTCGTGGTCCACGGGCGCGTGACGCTAGCGGCTGCGGGCGGTGACCTGCCCGCCATTTCCGCCGTCACGACGGGTGGCAGGGTCACCGCCCGGTGCGGCTCACCAGCGGCGCAGGATGTCGCGGAGCACCTGCGGGTAGTTGGTGATCACGCCGTCGACGCCCCAGCTCACTGCCTTTCGCATGCCCTGGCCGTCGTTGACGGTCCACACGTGGGTCTCGAGGCCGTAGGAGTGGATCTGGTCGACGGTGGCCTCGGTCATGTCGCCGAGCGCCGGGTTGGCCTGCTCCGCCCAGGTGGCGGCGTCGGCGAGCTGCGCGTCGGTCGGCGGGCCGCCGGCGAAGAGCAGCCCGACGGGGACATCGACGGCATACGCGTCGAAGGTTCGCAGCCAGGTGTGGTCGAAGGACTGCATCACCACCCGGCCGGCCCGCAGCGCCTTGGTGAACGCCGGGAGCGCGCGCAGGGCCTTGTCGATGTCGATCTCGATGCCCGGGTAGAGCGCCGGCGTCTTGGTCTCCAGGAGCATGCCGGCCTTGCCACCGACGGCGTTGACCCACTCCGCAAGGGTCGGGACCCGCTTCGACGTCGGGCCGATCGGCGGGGGATGCCGCAGACGCCTGCTGAGTCAACCCCAGCGTGAGGAGGAGGGTCGCCACGACGGCGACGAGCGCGCAGAACAGGGTGCGCGTGAGTGACTTCATGGTGATGGTGCCCTTCCGAGACAGGGACCGACCCGAGTGCCGGCCCGCGACGACGTCACCCGTGCCGCGCCGGGCCAACGCGGGGTGACGTCCTGCTCACCCTCACGTGGAGAGGACCAGACAGCCTGGCGTCGTTCGTGGTCACCTTCAGCGCGCGGCCCTACGCTCCGCGCATGAGCTCGTCGTCGCAGCGCGTGATCGCCCTACTGGTCCTGCTGGTCGCGGGAGTCGTGAGCCTCCCCGTCGTCGCGTACTTCTTCGACGGGCAGGGCTCCGAGAACTGGATCATCCCGATCGAGCTGCTGGTGATGGCGCTCCTCGGGGCCGTCGTCGGTCGGGCGCTGCCCGGCCTCGCGGGCGAGGGCGCGACAGGGGTGCGGGCGATGGTGGTGGGCGCGATCGTCGGGGTGGTGGCGTCGTTCGTCGGCGTGGTGCTGTTCTTCCTGCTGATCAGCGGCTTCGACGGGGCCTGAGCCGGCTGACCAGCCCGCCTCTCGTTCCCGCTCTGCGCCTGCGAGTCCCGGGCGGCCGCCAGCTTTCGCGTGACCTTCCGCCGCCGCGCCCGAGGCTTGGTCTGGCACCATGCCCCGATGACCTCCGACCTGCTGTCCGAGGAGTGGAGCTGGCGTGGCCGGCGCGTGCGGTGGGGGCGCTGGGGAAGCGGACCGGACGTGGTGTTCTGCCACGGGACCCCGTGGTCGTCGGCACTGTGGGCGCCGTACGCCCAGGCCCTGTCGTCGTCCTTCACCGTGCACCTCTGGGACATGCCGGGCTACGGCACCTCGTCGATGGAACCCGACCATGCGGTCTCCCTCGACGTGCAGGGCCAGCTGCTCGCCGACCTGCTCGCCCACTGGGAGCTCGGCGCCCCCCACGTCGTCACCCACGACATCGGCGGCGCCGTCGCCCTGCGCGCGCACCTGCTGCACGAGCGCGCCTTCGCGTCTCTCGCCCTGGTCGACGTGGTCGCTCTGGCTCCGTGGGGCTCCGACTACTTCCGGCTGGTCATGGAGCACGCCGACGTCCTCGCGGCGGTGCCGCCCGCGATGCACGAGGGAGCCCTGCGGGCCTACGTCGCAGGGGCGAGCCACCGCGGCCTGTCCGCACCCGCCCTCGACGAGCTCGTGGCGCCGTGGCTCGGCGAGCAGGGTCAGTCCGCGTTCTACCGCCAGATCGCGCAGGCAACCCAGGAGCACACCGACGAGATCGAGCCGCTCTACCCCGGCCTGGACCTGCCCGTGCTCGTTGCCTGGGGCACCGACGACACCTGGATCCCGGTCGACCGCGCACACCGGCTGGCCGCGCTGATCCCCGGCGCCCGGCTCCGCCTGATCACCGGGGCAGGACACCTGGTGCACCTCGACCAACCGGTCGCCCTGGCGACCGTGCTGACGCAGTGGCTTGTCAACCAGTTCGACGACACCTCCGGTGCGACGAGGCCAGCCGTCAGGGCTTGATTCTCAGCCTGCCGGCCGAGGCCGTGTCCGCACCCGCCACGTTGGTGGCACGGACTTTGACCCGGTAGATGCCCGGAGGCAGGGTCTTCTTGCCCACCCTGGCCGTCAGCTTGACAGCGGAGGCGCCCGCCGCGACGGCCTTGGACACCGTGGCCTTGACCTTCTTGCCGGTCGCCGCGCTGGTGCCCTTCACCGTGACAACCACCCCCGCCGCCACGTTCAGGCCGAGCTTGACCTGAGTCGCGCGTGGCGTCGCGCGCGAGCCCACGACATGGATGACCTTCTTGGTCAGTTTCACCCCCGACAGGGCCGGCGCCACGGGTGTCACCGGCGGCAGCGGCGCCACTGGCTCCACACCGCCTCCTGGCGGGGCAACGGTCACCGTTGGGACCTGGTTCCTGGTCGACTCCGCCGCAGCGCACACCGCGAGGTCGGCGTCGAAGAATCCATCGGTGCTCACGAAGTACGTCGAGCCCTCCGCCAGCCCGCCCGGCACGGCAAGGCTGTAGGAGCCGTCGGTGGCCGTGTCGGTCGTGGCGCCGACCTGCACCGCAGCCCCGTTCAGGACCGTAAAGGCCCGCACCTGGGTGGACAGGCACGCTCCGACCGGAGCCGGATTCGGAACCACCACCCCCACCTGGCCGGTGATCGCGCCACCGACGTAGGAGGCCGTGACGGTCCGCGTCAGCACCGGGCACCCCGTGTGCTCGCCACCCGGGAGCCCCTTCACGTCTGGGCAGACATCCACGTCCGGGTCGTCCGGAACGTCATCGCGGTCACGGTCGGAGAGAAACCCGGTGTCCAGGCCTTCGAGACTGATCACCGGCCTTACCTGTGACAACCCGTTGGGGAGCGTCGACAGGTCACTGATCTCCGCCAGCCCGAAGCAGTCCGCGTAGCGCATATATCCGGGGGCGCTCTCTTGCTCTCGGTTGGACCCGATGGTGAAGCGCTCACCATCCACGTCGCCCGCGTAGTGGACCTCGACGACCGCATCGTCGGTCGAGGGATCAATCCTGAGCTGGGACCCGTTGGTCTGGTCTATCGGAAAGACGAACGCATGCCTGTCCTCGGTCAGTGCCGCCAGCCCCGTCAGGGCCTGGACATAGTCCGCGTCTTGCAGCGCTGCCGAGGTCAGGGTCGACTCGCTCGGGTAGCGGTACACGCGGACTCGCACCGTGACGTCGGTCTTGCCGGCCGCCACCTTCAGTTTGTCGATGCCGAACATGACACTGTTGACGGTGAAGTCGCCGTAGATGCCCTCCGTGTCCAGGTCGAACCGGCGGAACCACGACGACTCGTTCTGCTTCGTCTGTTCGCCGTTGTCACAGTAGGCCGTGTTGCCCGGCTCAACGGTGTCTGAGCCTTGCGCGAGAACCCTCGAGACATCCGCCGCCGCGGGCGGGGCAGGGGCGACGGCGACCAACGCCAGGCCGCTCGCGACGAGGGCAATCAGCCCGGTGACGGTGCGACCCTGCTTCATTCGGATTCCTCTCAGCACCTGTCTCGCGGTCCGCGAGCGCCTGAAACGCTAGTCGCGACGTGCCCTCAGCACAGGGGACCTAGATCGCCGTCTGGTCGGGTGCCGGGGGTCAGCCCTTGATCGAGCCCAGACCTGGATGACCGCAGGGACTCGGCCCCTGTTCGCGCGCAGGCAGCGCCGGCCACGCAGCCGCTGTTCACGCAGCCGCTGTTCACGCGAAGGGGCATCCGAGGCCCCCACCCTCTACCGTGGACCTCGTGACCGACGAGCCCACCGATCCCCCGGCAGGTCTGACCTTCGCTGAGCTCGGGCTCGACCCACGCGTGCTGGCCGCCGTCGACGAGGTCGGCTACGAGACCCCGTCCCCGATCCAGGCCGCGACGATCCCGACCATGCTCGACGGGCGAGACGTCGTCGGGCTCGCGCAGACCGGCACCGGCAAGACGGCGGCGTTCGCGCTGCCGGTGCTCTCGCGTCTCGAGCTGCGCCAGAAGAAGCCGCAGGCGCTCGTCCTCGCCCCCACCCGCGAGCTCGCACTCCAGGTCTGCGAGGCGTTCGAGAAGTACGCCGGGCACCTGCCCGGCGTGCATGTGCTGCCCGTCTACGGCGGCCAGGGCTACGGCGTCCAGCTCAGCGCGCTGCGCCGCGGGGTGCACGTCGTCGTGGGCACGCCGGGTCGCATCATGGACCACCTCGACAAGGGCACCCTCGACCTGAGCGAGCTGCGCTTCCTGGTTCTCGACGAGGCCGACGAGATGCTCAACATGGGCTTCGCCGAGGACGTCGAGACGATCCTGGCCAGCACGCCGGCCGAGAAGCAGGTCGCCCTGTTCTCCGCGACGATGCCGGCCCAGATCCGCCGGCTGTCGAAGAAGTACCTGAACGAGCCCGCCGAGATCACGGTCAAGAACAAGACCGCCACGGCCGCCAACATCACCCAGCGCTACCTGATGGTCTCCTACCCGCAGAAGGTCGACGCCCTCACGCGGATCCTCGAGGTCGAGAACTTCGAGGGCATGATCGTCTTCGTCCGCACCAAGAACGAGACCGAGACCCTCGCCGAGAAGCTCCGCGCCCGCGGGTTCTCCGCCACGGCGATCAACGGCGACATCGTGCAGACCCAGCGCGAGAAGACGATCGACCAGCTCAAGCAGGGCAAGCTCGACATCCTGGTCGCCACGGACGTCGCGGCTCGGGGGCTCGACGTCGACCGGATCAGCCATGTCGTCAACTACGACATCCCCACCGACCCGGAGTCCTACGTCCACCGCACGGGCCGCACCGGCCGGGCCGGACGCAGCGGCGACGCCATCTCGTTCGTGACCCCACGGGAGCGCTACCTGCTGAAGGCGATCGAGAAGACCACCCGTCAGCCGCTGACCCAGATGCAGCTCCCGTCGGTCGACGACGTGAACACGACGCGGCTCGCCCGCTTCGACGACGCGATCTCCGAGGCGCTCTCGGCCACCGAGCGGGTCACCTTCTTCCGCGACGTGGTCTCCCACTACGTGCGCGAGCACGACGTGCCCGAGGTCGACGTCGCCGCCGCCCTGGCGGTCGTCCTGCAGGGCGACACTCCCCTGCTGCTCGAGCCCGAGCCTCAACGCCCGCCACGGTCCGAGCGCCGCGACCGCCCCGAGCGCGGCGACCGCCCCGACCGGGCCGCCGACCGCGGCGACAAGCGCCCGCCGCGCACCGACGGCCCGCCGATGGCGACGTACCGCATCGCCGTCGGCAAGCGGCACAAGGTCGAGCCCCGCCAGATCGTGGGCGCGCTGGCCAACGAGGGCGGGCTGAGCCGGCGCGACTTCGGCAACATCTCCATCCGTCCGGACTTCTCGCTCGTCGAGCTGCCCGCCGAGCTGCCCCCCGGCACCGAGGCGGCGCTCTCGTCCACCAGGATCTCCGGCAAGCTGATCGGCCTGCGCCGCGACAGCGGGCCGCAGGGTCGGTCGAGCAAGCCGCACCGCAAGGGCTGAGCGCCGGACGCGGTCAGGGTTTGACGGTGAGCCGGCTGGCCGCGGAGGTGGCCGTCCCGACCGCGTTGGTGGCGCGGACGGTGACCAGATACTTGCCGGGTCGCAGCTTCTTCGAGCCGACCTTGCCGGTCAGCTTGACCGAGGACGCACCCGCCGGGAGGGCCTTCGCAAGCTTGGCGATGACCTGTCTGCCGGTCACCTTGCCCGTCACCCTGCTGACGCCCTTGAGCTTGACGACGACGGTGGCCGCCACGTTCAGGCTCAGCTTGAGCCTGGTCGCGCGTGGGTTCGCGCGGGAGCCCACGACGTGGATGGTCTTCTTGGTCAGCTTGACCCCCGAGATCACCGGCGCCACCTGCGTGATGCTCGGGCCACTGCTACCGGGCGGCGCGATGACCGGGTCGGGGACGGGATCCACCACCGGATCGGGTTCTGGGTCTGGATCCGGGACCTGCTGCCTGGCCGACTCCGCTGCACGGCAGACCGCGACCTCGTCGAGCACCGTGCGATCCACGGTCGCAAAGTACGTCGCTCCGTCAGCCAGGCCCGCCGGCACGGCGATGGTGTAGGAGCCGTCGCCCGTCGGGGCGGTGGTCTCGCCGACCTGCACCGCGACCCCGTCCACGAGCGTGAACGCCATCACCGGCGTCGACAGACACGTCCCAGCCGGGGTCGGGTTCGGACCCGACACCCCGATCTGACCTTTGATTGTCGCGTCGGCGTAGGTGGCTGACACGATCCGCTCCAGCAGCGGACACCCGGCAAGGTCGGGATCATCGACGTATCCCTCGAACGTCGGGCAGGAGTCCGCTGCGTCGTTCACACCATCGCCGTCACCGTCCACCTGCACCACGACGACCTCGCTGTCGCCCGCCACACAGAGCGCCAGGTGCGTGTCGAAGTAGCCGAAGGCCTTCGCCTGGAACCTCGCTTGATCGGCGGCCGCATCCACCTGCACTGCATAGCTGAGGTTGCCCGTCGCGTCGACCGCGGTCTCGACGGTGCCGGCCAGCTCTCGGCCCGTCGCGGTGATCCGCCACACCCCCACGTTCGTGGGTCCGTCACACGCCGTGCCTGGCACTCCGACAGGTCGCTGGACGCTCACCACCCCCGAGACGACGCCGTTGGCGTAGCCAGCCGTGACCTGCTGCTGCAGCTGCGGACACCCCGCCGGATACCGGTCACCCGGCCCCTTCACGGCCGGACAGGAGTCGAGCGAATCGGCCACGCCATCGCCGTCATAGTCCGCAGAAGCCACCACGGTGCGCCTGCCGGAGTCCGCCAGGCCACACCACCCGACGTCGGTGTCGATCGCGTCAAGGACGTAGACCCGATACCCGGCCCCGACCGGCAGGTCGCGGTCGAGGTCGACCGAGTACCTGCCGTCGGCCGGCGAGTAGTTCCCCACTCCCAACAGATCCAGGTCGCCGTCGTCTTCGGCGACCTCGTAGACAGCCATCCGGGTGTGCGCTTGCTGGGCGCACGCCGAGGCCGGGACGTCATCATCGACGAAGCTCACCTGGCCGGAGACAACACCATCCACGTGCCACGCCGTCACCTCACGGTGCAACGCGGGGCACCCCTGCGTCAGCCCACCCGGGCCGTCCAGGTGATCACACCCATCCACGCCGTCGCGCACCCCGTCGCCGTCGCTGTCGACCCGCACCTCGACGACCTCGCTCTGTCCTTCCACACAGTTGGCCATGAGCGAGTGGGGATAGCCGAATGCCTTCACCTGGAACTGTGCGCCGTCGGCCTGCGCACCCACCTGGACCGCATAGCTGCCGTCATCCCAGCTGGTGTGGGTGGCGGCAACGACCTCGCGCCCGTCGGCCGTGATCCGATACACCAGCACAAGCGTGGACAACGCGCACGCAGCCGCAGGCACCCCGGGCGGTCGCTGGACGCTCACCACCCCCGCGATAGCCCCGTCCGCGTAGCCAGCGCTGACCTGCTGCTGCAGGTACGGACACCCCGACATGAAGGTGCCACTCGGCCCCGGCACACCAGGACACTCATCGAGGGAGCCGAGCACCCCATCGCCGTCGCCATCGCCCGCAGTCACCAAACCCGACTCGCCGAAACCGCAGATGGCCTTGCCGTCGTCGAAGGCACCCTCGGCTTTGACTCGGAGGAGAGTGCCGTCCGGCACGTGGGCGATGTCGACCTCGTAGGTGCGCACCTCCCCGTTGACTGTCAGGTTCGTCACCGGAATCGTGCTGTCCCCGCCCCGGCCGACGTAGACGACGGTCTGGGAGCAAGCGCCGTTCACCGCGCCCGTCGCGGTCACCGTTCCGGAGAGGGTGGTCCCGTCGATCCGCGCCGTCACCACCTGGGGCAGGGTCGGGCAACCCGGATAGGGCTCGCCGTCGGGACCCTCGGCGGTCGGACAGCGGTCGCGTGGGTCGGGCACCTCGTCGTTGTCAACGTCGGTGAAGGTGGTCATGACCGCTGAGACAGCCTCCAGGCACCAGCCTCCATCGTGCTCGTCGTCCATGAACGGCGTCCAGACGAAGAGCTGCGTCCCCGCGGGCATCGCCGGGTCGAGGTCGAAGGTGAAGGACCCATCGGGCTCGGCGAGCTTCTGGTCGACCTCGACGTCAGCGTCGGGGCTGCTGGCGTAGAGCCGGACGAAGGGCGGCTCATTCTCGGTTATCTCGAAGGTCGTCCCCTTGTGGCACGCGGTCGGTGCCTCCGTCGGGGGATTCGTCACCGTGACGCGGCCGATGACGCTTCCCGGGCGGAACTTCGCCTCCACCGCACGCGTGACCGGAACGGCGACGGTCCTGAGAAGCTCCGGGTAGGTTCCGCCTTGGCAGTAGGCCTTCCCGTCCACAACTCCAGGGGACGTCACGACAGCCCCGTAATGGGCTCCCAGCGGGAGCGGCTCGACAGCCACCGAGTAAAACCCGTCCGCGCCGGAGATCGTCTCGCCGAGCTTCACCGTGGGCCGCCAGGTCCTCGGGTTTGGATCGCTTCCCTCGAACCGCCACACCGCCACAGTGGTGGGCAATTGGCAAGGATCTTCATACATTTCCTGTGGCGTTCCTGGCAGCCACGGAGTTGGGTTGTACCTGTCGCTTGCGTCGACGAAGCCGCTGATGGAGCCGGGGGCATACACGGCCGAAGCGGTCACGCTAATGGCGTAGCACCCCTCGTAGCCCTCTACTTTCCACGTGTTTGGTTGGACGTACGCCTCCGGGCAGGCATCGTCCGCGTTCGGGTAGCCGTCGCCGTCGAGATCGGCAGGGGTCCTCGTCGGTTCGCCCGAGGTGTCGGGCGGTTCGACCGTCGAACCGGAGCCGAAGATGACGGGATCCGACCGGATGTCGAAGACGTCGGTGTTGGTGATGTCGTCGAATCCGCAGTAGGGCGCCAAGATGTAACTCGGCTTCGTCTCCGGCCTGTGGCTCCCCCCGATGGCGAAGGAGGCGGCCTGGGCGGTGTCGGGGCGCCCAACCGAGAGCACAAGATCCTGCGCCGAGGCGTCGTCGATGCCGACTCCGGCCCCAACCGTCAGAACCGAGTTCTCATCGGAGTAGTCGAGAACTGGACGGAATGTCGTCAGCAGCTCCAGGTCGCCCCAGGTCATTTCGGGGTCTTTGGCGTCGATCGCGTAGACGCGGACCTCTGCGAAGCCAGCCTTAGACACTTTGGCGACGCCGAAGGAAAGGTCGTTCAGCACGAATTTTCCGGGCGGAACTCCGTAGTCTGCGAGATGAAATCTGCGCAGGTACTGGAAGGTCGGTTGTACACCTCGAGTTGCTTGGCAGGCCGACCAGACGCCGGAGGGCCGCAGGGTCGTATCCCCCTGTGCCAGCAGGAACGACTCGGCGGCGGCGGCCGGTGCCGTCGGGGCGGCGGCGACGAAGGTCAGCGCGCCGGCGAAGACGGCGAGGACGATCGGCAGGGTGCGGAACCGCTGCATGCACTTCCCCCCGGTTATCTCTCCCGGCGACCCTGCCACCTGCAGCAGGGTGGCCATCACGGACGCCACCCGAGTAGCCCTTCGCACGATAGGGACGTTCCGCTCTCTGCGCAGGGGACCCACGTCCCCTCTTGCTGCCGGGCGGCGCGCACCCTCCCCGCCTAGCCCTTGACGTACGACGCCTTCTCGGCCACGAGACCGTCGCGGACCCGGAAGACGTCGATCCCGCGCACGTGGCCGCCGTCCCAGGTGTACCGCCACCGGACGACCGCACGGTCGCCGCTGACGATCCGCTCCTCCGCCTCGAAGACGGCGCCGGCAGAGTCGCGGAAGAACGCTGCCCAGGCCGCGCGGACGGCATCCTGGCCGACGTGTCGACTGCCGTCGGGAGGCGCCGTCGACTCGAAGACGCAGTCGTCGGTCATCGCCGCCATCACGGCGTCCACGTCGTGGGCGTCGAAGGCCTCGGCGAAGCGGGCGACGACGGCGGCCGTCGAGGCGTCGATGCCGGCGTCTGGTGCGGTGAGGTGCGACATCAGGACTGCTCGGCGTAGTGGCTGGCGCCGAACCAGTCGACGACCACGACGTCCTCGTCACCGACGACCCACGCGTCGTGCCCGGCAGGCAGCGACGTCACCTGCCCGGGCGTCGCGTCGAACTCCTCGCCCTCGGCCGTGCGGATCCGGAGCGTCCCGGCAACGTGGTACTGGAAGTGCGGGGCCTCGCACAGCTCGGTGCCGGCGAGCGGCCGGACGTGCTCGGACCAGCGCCAGCCCGGCTCGAAGACGAGCCTGCCGATCTCCATGCCGCCGATCGCAAGCACCTCGGCCCGCCCGTTGTCGAAGGTGCGCACCTCGTCGGGGGCGGCGAAGTCGCGCTGCTCGATGGTCTGCTGAATGCTCATGTCGTCTCCTGGTGAGTTGGTTTCCCCGCCCTGGGCGGCGGTGTCCGCGACACTAGGAAGCGCTCCTTGCGGTTTCCTAGCGGGCGAGGCCTCTGCGGTCGGCGATGATGAGCCCGTGACCCCTGCCGGTCGTGTCGAGCTGCGCCTGCTCGGACGTTTCGCCGCGCTGCGCGACGGGGTGGAGGTCCCACCGGCCGCATTCGCGGGGCGCAAGGTCCGCACCCTGGTCAAGGTGCTCGCCTCCCGGCAGGGACGGTTCGTCAGCCACGACACCCTGGCCGAGGCGCTGTGGCCCGGGCGGCCCCCGGCCGACCCGGTGGCGAACCTCCAGGTGCTGGTCAACCGGGCCAGGCGCGCTCTTCGCGACCCGGCCCTCGTCATCACCGGGCAGGGTGGCTACACCCTTGCGGGGCCGCCTCAGTGCTCGGTCGACGCCGAGCAGTTCATGGCCGCGGTCGCGGTCCCGTCGGCCTCCCTGCTCACCCTGCGGGACGCGTTGGCGCTGTGGCAGGGCGAGCCATTGCCGGAGGAGGCGTACGAGGACTGGGCTGCCGACTACCGCTCCGCCCTCATGCGCGCGCGCCAGCACGCTCTCGAACGCGTGGCGTCGCTCGCACTCGACGAGGGCGACGTCGAGGCCGCGGTCGAGCAGGCCAGCCGGGCCGTCGAGGCGGAGCCGCTGCGCGAGGCCGCGGTCGTCCTGCTGATGGAGGCGCTGGCAGCGTCCGGGGACGTGGCGGCCGCGCTGACGGCGTACGACCACCATCGCCGGCGCCTCGCCGACGAGCTGGGCGTCGACCCGTCTCCGGCGGCCGCGGAGCTGCACCAACGCCTGCTCGGCGCGCCGGCGCAGCGGTCGCCCGCGACGAGGCGGCGACGCGGGCAGGGCTTCCGGCACCTCCCGTTCGTCGGCCGCGAGGTCGAGCTCGAGCTGCTCCGGGTCGCGCTCAGCGCCGACGGGCCCCGCAGCACCGTGGTGACGGTCAGCGGCCCGTCAGGATCGGGGAAGTCGCGCCTGCTCGACGCGCTGTCGCGCGAGCTGCCGCTCATGCGTGCCCGCGCCTACCTTCCCGAGCGGTCGGAGCCCTGGACCCTGCTCCGGACGCTGTTGCGCGAGATCGTCGGCCAGGATGTGGCGTACGTCGACGGGCTTCCCGTCCCGATGGCCTCGGCGCTCGCCTGGCTCCTCCCGGAGCTCGAACGCGACCCGGGCGCCGCGCCGGATCCGGAGAGCCGGCGAGTCCTGGTCCACGAGGCCGCGCTCCGGTTGCTCGAGGCGTCGAACCTCGTCGTGGCCGTCGACGACCTCCAGTGGTGCGACCCCAGCAGCCTCAGCGTGCTGGAGGCCGCCGTCGCCCGCGTCGACGGTCTCCGCCTGGTGCTGGCATTCCGACCCGAGGAGGTGGCGGAGCGCGCCGATGTGACGACCTTCGTGGCCCGTTCGCCGACACGGCCGGGCGTGGAGCTCGGCGGCCTGGGCGAGCACGCCCTGCAGAGCCTGGTCGACGATGCTGCCGTCGTCGACGCGCTGCGCGAGCACACCGACGGCACCCCGATGGCGGTGGAGGAGGTGCTGCGGGTCCTGGCCACGGAGGGCCTGGTGGTGCCCGCGGCCGACGGTCGATGGCAGTCCACCGACGCCGATGCTGCGCCGCGAGCGGTGACCCTGGCTCGCGCTGGCCAGCGCCTTGCGCTCCTCGCGCGGGTCGCGGCCCAGTCCGACGTGGACCGGGAGGTCCTCGGTTTGCTGTCGCTGCTCGCGCGCGAGGCTCGCGCCAAGACCCTCGCCGCTGCCTCGGGCTCAACCGAGGCCGAGGTGCTCGAGGCACTGTCCCGCCTCTTCCGCAGGGGGCTCGCGCGCGTCGGCGAGGAAGGCTGGGCCACCAGCCACGACCTGGTGACCGACGTGGTGACGTCCGGACTCGATGCGCCCGCTCGCGCGCGCCTGCATGCGTCCCTGGCCCGCGCCCTCCGAACGGACGGCGACCCGCTGCTCCTGGCGCAGCACCTCCGAGCGGCGGGCGACGGGCGCGGTGCCTCCGCGGCGTACGCCGAGGCCGCGCAGCGCGCGCTCGACGGCTTCGCCGACGCCGAGGCCGGCCAGCTGGCGACCGTCGGGCTCGACGTCGGGTCCTCGACGCAGGTGGAGGCGCAGCTGCACGAGATCAGGGGTCAGTCCCGTCACCACCTGGGCGACCTCCAGGGCGCCCGGAGCGACCTGAGGTCCGCCCTCTCCGCACACGAGTCGGGGCCCTCGAGGGCCAGGATCCTGGCCCGCCTCGCGATGCTCTCCTCGGGAGCCGACGACCTCGTGCGCGCGGCCGCTGTCGCCGAGCTCGCTGTCGTCGAGGCCGGCGACGACGGGCCCACCCGCGCGCGAGCGCTCGAGGTGGCGTCGGTCCTCGACATGAACCTCGAGCGCGGCGACCGGTCCGCTGCACGCGCGTCCGAGGCGCTTGCGCTGTACGAGCGCCTCGGGGACGCCAACGGCATGGCCCGCATCCTCGACGCCCGGGCGATGGCCACCTTCCTCGACGGCGACGTCCGCGGGGGCCAGGCGGCGCTGCGCCGCGCCGCGGACCTGTTCGAGGACTCCGGCGACCTGGTTCGCGTGGTGACGCCGCGTTCGACGTGCGGCCACGCGCTGGTGTTCGCGGGCCGTCCTGACGAGGGGCTGGTCCAGGCGAGCGCCGCG
The DNA here is from genome assembly GCA_963723195.1 of uncultured Actinomycetota bacterium. Taxonomy (GTDB): domain Bacteria; phylum Actinomycetota; class Actinomycetes; order Propionibacteriales; family Nocardioidaceae; genus Nocardioides. Next base: position 70,691 of record CAVRPU010000014.1, on the reverse strand, counting down.
CTGGACGTGGCGCGGGCTCTGGGGCACCCGGAGGGCCAGGCCTACTCGCTGTGGCACTGCGCGGAGGCCCTCGCGGCCCTCGACCGGGGCGGGGAGGCGGCCGCAGCGGCTGCCGAGGCGCTCGACATCGCGACCCGGATCGGACATCGCGGCTGGACCGCCACCGCCTGGCGCGCCGTGGGCCTGGCGGCGCAGCAGGGTGGCGACCTCGACGTGGCTCTGGATGCCTACCGGCGCTCGGCGGAGGCGTCCGAGCATCTCGGTCTCTTCGCGTCCTGGGCCGCAGCGCGCACGGCGGTGGTGCTGGTGCTGACGCGCTCGCTGCATGAGGCACGCACCCTCGCCGAGCAGGCCTTGGCCGCGGGTCCCCCGCTGGGCCACTACGAGGCCAGGTGGGCGCAGGTCGAGGTGGCCGCAGCGTCGGGCGACCCCACGACCGCCGCGCTCGCCGCAGCGGCCCTGGACCTCATGGACGCCGGAGGCGTGGTGCAGGGCCGCGAGCGGATGCTGGTGCTCGCGTACCCGCGGGACTGACCTGGACCCTGCTGGACCAGGCTGGACCAGCTCGACCAGGCTGGACCGGGCTCAGTACCCGGTGCCCATCTTGGTCTGCTCACGTTCGGTCGGATGTGCGCCGCCCTTGACGTCGAGGGTCGCGCAGGCGTCGGCGATGTCGCGGGTGAGCCGCTCGACCTGCTCGCGACTCATCGTCTCCTTCACCAGGGCTCGCATGATCTTCACGTTGCCCGCGTTGGGCGGGAGCGTGTACGCCGGCACCATCCAGCCGCGCTCGGCAGAGAGCTGCCAGGCGATGTCGGACTCGTCGTACGACGCGTGCTCGCCCTTGAGCCGGAACGCCACCAACGGCAGCTGCTCCAGGTCGTCGCCGATCACCTCGAAGCGCCCGCTCTCTCGCAGGTTGGCCGCGAGGGCCTGCGCGTTCTGCTGCATCTGCCTCATCACGTAGGTGTAGCCGTCGCGACCGAGCCGGACGAAGTTGTAGTACTGCGCCAGCACCATGGAGGCGCCGGTCGAGAAGTTCAGCGTGAACGTCGCGTCGACCTTGCCGAGGTAGTTCTCGTAGAAGACCAGGTCCTGGGCGAGGTCGGAGGACTCCCGGAAGATCAGCCACCCGATCCCCGGGTACACGAGGCCGTACTTGTGGCCCGACACGTTGATCGACCGGACCTGCTCCAGCCGGAAGTCCCACGTCGAGTCGGGATAGAGGAAGGGCCACACGAACGCGCCGCTGGCCCCGTCGACATGCATCGGGATGTCCAGCCCACGCTTCTCCTTCACGTCCAGCAGCAGCTTGTTGATCCCGACGATGTCGTCCATGTGGCCGGTGAACGTCGTGCCGAGCACGCCGACGACGCCGATGGTGTTCTCGTCGAGGTGCGGCTCGACGTCGTCGGGACCGATCGTGTACTTGTTCTCCTCGAGCGGGACGATGCGTGGCTCGACGTCGAAGTAGCGGCAGAACTTCTCCCACACGACGTGGACGTCCCCGCCGAACACCAGGTTCGGCTTGGTGATCGACAGGTTGGCGGCCTCGCGGCGTTCCTTCCACTTCCACTTCAGGGACAGGGCGCCGAGCATGATGGCCTCGGACGATCCCTGGGTGCGACAGCCGGTGGTCTCCCCCGGGGCGTTGAACAGGTCGGCGAGCATCCGCACGCAGCGCTGCTCGATCTCGGCCGAGATCGGATACTCGGCGTGGTCGATGAAGTTGCGGTGCAGGTTCTCGGCGATGATCCGCTGCGCCTCCGGCTCCATCCACGTCGTGACGAACGTCGCCAGGTTGCGCTGCGGGTCGCCCTCGAGGTTGAGGTCCTCCGCGACCAGGCGCAGCGCCTCGGTGGGGGTCATCCCCGTCGCGGGGAAGCTGGTCGACGGCGCCTCCTCGGTCAGGAACCGGTTGCCGTACAGGGCTGCTGCCTCTTTCTCACTGAGCTTGGTCATGGCTTTCCTGGTCCACCGTTCTTGTCGGAGTTGGTGTGTCGAATGCCTGGAGGAGCCCGCCCACGGCGAAGCACGTCGCGCCGGCGAACGTGCCCCAGTTGACGATCCCGGCGTTGATCGCCTGGTCGGTCGCCGGGCGGATGAAGGCCGCGAGGCCGGCGAGGAGGAAGAGCACGGAGCCCAGCTGGTTGACGGCCACCACCCACCAGCCGAGGACGTCGGCCCGCACGCGGACGCGGCCGCCGCCCACCTCGAGCATGGCCAGGTGCCCCGAGAAGAGGAAGCAGAGGCAGCCGATGTTGTCGGGCAGCCAGATCCAGCTGTCGGACTGACGCGGCGTGAGCCCCTGCGCGAAGGCCGCCACGAGGCTGACCGCGAAGAACAGGGTGCCCACGAACAGGACGACCGCGCTTCGCCAGGCGCGCTCACCACTCTCGGGAGGATTCCAGAGCCCCGAGCTGCCGGACGCGAGCACGATCGAGAGGTATCCGCCGAGGCTGAAGAAGAAGCCGCCGACCAAGTAGGTCACGTTGACCGTGAGGAGGGCGGCGCCGAGCTGCGCGAAGAGCGCACCGAGCGCGAACAGGGTGCCGCCGAGGATGAACGAGCACGCCGCGACGAGGTTGACGCGCGCGTGCCCCTGGGCCGGCAAGCCGCCCATCACCGCTCCTCTCCCCGTCGGACTTCTCAGAGTCACAAACGGCGCGGACGGCGGCCTCATCCGCACCGGGTGAGACCGAGCCGACACCCAGGCTCAGCCGATGGAGAGGAGCATCCGTTTCATCCGGGCGATCTCGACCCGCTGGTCGGAGGCGATGTGCTGGGCGAGCTGGAAGACGTGGGACTCCTGACCGCCGCTCCCCGAGCTGAAGACTGCCTTCCGGGAGCTGTGCGACTCCCTCACCTGACCGCTGTCCGCGGACGTCGGGTCGGCGACACTGGGTGGGTGGACGCGTCCCGGAAGTCGATGGTGGTGCGACGCGCGGGGCTAGTGCTGCGCTGGACACAGCGCGACCAACCGGGCTGATTCGTCGTGGTGTCGAGGGACCGGTCGCGACGACCCGGCGCGGGACGTCCGGCCAGTCTCCGGGTCGGCCGGACCTTCATCGCGGCGTACGCCGCGGCGTACTTCGCCACGACCCTGGTCCTGATCGCCCCGCTCCTGGTCACCTTGGCGTTGAAGGTCAACGCGCTGGTGGGGACGGAGCGTGCTCCGAACAGCCTGTCGTTGATCGCCGCGACGGGCTCGCTGGTGGCCATGGTCGGCAACCCCTTCTTCGGACGTCTGAGCGACCGGACGACGTCGCGGTTCGGGATGAGGCGTCCGTGGATCCTCGTCGGTCTGGCCGGCGGGTCCCTCGGCATCCTGGTGGTGGCTCTTGCGCCGGCGATCTGGGTGGTTCTGGTCGGCTGGTGTCTCGCTCAGCTGTTCTTCAACGCGATGCTGGCCGCTCTCGTGGCGGTGCTCCCCGACCAGGTCCCCGCTGCGCAGAGGGGCACGGTCGCCGGAGTCCTCGGCATCTGTCTCCCCGTCGCATCGGTCGGCGGCACCTACGTGGTCACGGTCTTCACGGGCAACGAGCTCGCGATGTTCCTCGCTCCGTGCGCCATCGCCGCGATCGTGATCGTCCTGTTCGTCCTCAGGCTGGACGACCGTCGGCTCGCACCCGAGGAGAAGCCGCCGTGGTCGCTGGGGCAGCTGCTCGGCACCTACTACGTGTCGCCCCGGCGGCACCCGGACTTCGCGTGGGCGTTCGCGAGCCGCTTCATGTTCATCTTCGCCTACGCCCTGTTGGTCACCTACCAGGCGTACTACCTCCTGGAGCACCTGGGAACCAGCGAGGAGGAGGTCCCGCGACAGATCTTCCTGGGCACTCTCGTCCAGGCGACGTGTGTCGTGGTCGCCGCTCTGGTGGGCGGTCGTCTCTCGGACCGCACGGGCCGCCGCAAGCCCTTCGTGGCGTCCGCCGCGGTCGTCTACGGGATCGGGCTCTTCCTGATCGCGGTCGCGGGCGACGTTGACGGGTTCCTGGTCGGGATGGCCGTCGGTGGGGTGGGCTTCGGCGTCTACATGGCCGTCGACCTGGCGCTCGTGGCCGACGTGTTGCCGGGCACGGACACCGCCGCCAAGGACCTCGGTGTGCTGAACATCGCCGGCGCCCTGCCCTTCTCGATCGCCCCGGCGATGGCGCCGGCGGTCCTGGCGATCGGCGGTGGCAGCTACCAGGTGCTGTACGCCGTCGCCGGGGTGTGCGCGCTCGTGGGTGCCGGTGCCATCCTCCCGGTGAAGCGGGTGCGGTGACGGTCGCCCGGCTACTTGACCTCTGCCCGGACCACGAGGCGGAGACCGACGGCCATCGGGACGACGAGCCAGATCAGACCGGTGACGCCCAGGTGCCCCCACTGCTGCGAGGAGAGAGGGCCTTCCAGGAGGGCACCGGTGGCGAAGTCGAAGTCGACCCAGGGTTGGAGGTCGCGGAACCAGTCCTGCTGGGCGGCGAGGATCAAGGCCAGCGTGGGGAGCAGGAACTGGTAGATGAAGTACGCGACGAGCGCGCCGGCCGAGCTGCGGACGAGGACGCCGAGCATGAAGCCGACCAGCATGCCCAAGACGTTGGCCAGCTCGATCGTCACCAGGTTGGCGGCCGTGAGGTCCCAGACCGGCTCGACCCCGGCGATGGCGGTGCCGGCGACGTTGCCGACCGCACCGATCGCGAAGGCGACCGGCGTGGCGACGACAGCGACCACGACGGAGGCGACCAGCTTGCCGACGATCACTCGCCACCGGTGTGGGACCAGGGCGAAGGTCGTCAGCCCGCTGCGTTGGCTCCACTCAGCCGTCACCGACAAGATCGCGATGATCGGCAGGATCAGGGACATCGGGACGCTGATGGCCGAGGTGAACGTGCGGTAGGTGAGGTCCTCGTGGTCGGCGAACAGGATGACCGCTCCGGTGGTGAGCAGAGACACCAGCGCGATGCTGGCCACCGTCCAGAAGCCGGATCGCGTGTCGAGCATCTTGCGGAGCTCGGTGGTGGTGATGCGCCGGAGCGGGATGCTCGCGGGTGTTCCCCGGTCCGCAGACGTGATGGGGATGTGGGTCGGGTGCTGGACGATGGTCATGCGAGTGCTCCTTCGCGCTGGTGGCCTGGGCCGTGGTGCTGCTGGGTGTCCTGCTGGGTGTCCGGCTGGGTGTCGCGCTGGGTGGCTGCGGTGAGCTGGAGGAACATCTCCTCCAGCCCGGTGCCGTCGGCCGGTCGCAGCTCGAGCACGGGGACGCCCGCTCGGTAGGCGGCCCGCCCGACCTGCTCGACGTCGGCCTGGGCCAGCAGACCGTCACTCCCGACGTACGACGACGTGACGCCCTCGGCGGTGAGGGCCCGGGCGAGGGTCCTGGGATCGGTCGTGCGCACCACGGCTCCGGCCGAGGCGAGCAGATCGGCCTTGGCACCCTGCGCGACGATGCGGCCGTTGCCGATGACGACGAGGTCGTCGGCGATCACCTCGATCTCGTGCAGCAGGTGCGAGGAGAGCAGCACCGTGCCGCCCCTGTCCGCGAAGTCCCTGAGCAGCCCTCGCATCCATCGGATGCCGGCGGGATCGAGGCCGTTGGCCGGTTCGTCGAGGATCAGGATCCCGGGATCGCCGATCAGCGCCGTCGCGAGCCCGAGCCGCTGACGCATGCCGAGGGAGTAGTCGCGGACGCGGCGCGAGGACTCCTCCGGAGTCAGGCTCACGAGGTCGAGCATCTCGTCGACCCGGACTCTGGGCAGGCCCATGAACCTCTGCGCGATGGTGAGGATCTCGCGGCCGGTGCGGCCGGCGTGCTGGGCGGAGGCGTCGAGGAGCACACCGACGTCCATGCCCGGGTTGGGCAGGTCCACGTAGCGGCGACCCGCGACGGTGGCCGTGCCGGTCGTGGCGTGGGTGAGCCCGACGATGATGCGCATCGTGGTCGACTTGCCGGCGCCGTTGGGCCCGAGAAAGCCGGTGACCCGGCCTGGTCGGGCGGTGAAGGAGACGTGGTCCACGGCGGTGAAGTCGCCGTACTTCCTGGTGACTGACTCGAGGGTGATCATGTGGTCGGTCCTGTCTGGGTGTGGGTGACGGAGAGCAGGGTCAGGCCGAGGTCGCGCACCCTCTGGATCAGGCCGTGCAGGGCCGCCTGGTCCGCGACCTGGCCGCGGATGAGGGTGGTGCCGTCGGCGTCGACGAGGAGCTCCATCCCGTCGAACCACGCGGACCACCGGTCCTCCAGATGCCCTTGGACCCGCATCTCGTAGGTCTTGGCCTCGTTCATGGCCCGGAACGTAGGAGGGGATGTGGGGACCGCGGATCACCACATGTGGTGAACGAGGTGGTGGTCCCGCCTGGGTGGCTCAGGTGCGCGTGCGGCCCAGCAGACCGAGCTGCTCGGCACGCCGGACCGCGGCCCGCCGGCTGGTGACGCCGAGCTTGGCGTAGATGTTCTTGGTGTGCGTGCGCACCGTGTTCAAGGACACGACCAGGTGCCGCGCGATCTCGGGTCCGCTCAGCTCGCTCGACAGCAGGCGGAGCACGTCGAGCTCCCGGCCGCTCAGCGGGTCGACCAGGGCGTCCGGGTGTCGAGGTGGGTCCGAGGGACCTTGTTCTCGCGAACGCAGCAGCCGGGCGGCGTACGCCGGGGAGAAGCCGCGCCTGGCCGCCGTGCCGATCAACGTCGCCAGCACGGGACCGTCCGCGGTGAAGGTGCGCACATACCCCTCGGGCTCACCCTGCGCGAGGGCTCGCGCCACCTCGGCCACGGCCGCGTCGACGTCACCGCGCCGCTGGAACGCCAGCCCACGCAGCAGCAGGATCTCGAGGACACTGCCGAGACGGTTCCCGGCTTCGGCCGCGGTCAGCAGGCGTTCGAGGAGCTCGTGCACGGAGTCCTCCGCACTCGCGAGGAGAGCCCGCGCCAGGGTGAGGTGCTCGTACTCGCGCAGGTAGTCGGGCTCGTCGGCAGCGGACAGGCCGCGCCCCGTTGCCCAGGCGAGCGCGAGCTCCGGACGGCCCTGCCTGACCCAGACCCTGGCCCGCATCGCGGCGATGGGCGCGATGTCGGGTGAGAAGTCGCCGTCGTAGACCCGCTCGGCCTCGTCGAGCAGCGTGAGCGCACCGCCCAGGTCCCCCTCCGCCTCGAGGACGCGAGCCTCGGCGACGCGCCAGCGGTGTGGGTGCTTGGGAAGCCCTAGGTGGTCGCCGAGCTCGTGGGCGACGCGCAGATGCACCCGTGCCCCTTCGAGGTCGTCACGCTCGGTGTCGATCATGCTCAACCCGACGTGCATGTCCGGCATGCCACGCAGTGGCCTGGCTGGTTGACGCTCGGCCAGCTCGAGGGCGTCTCCGAAGGTGCGCTCGGCGTCCCGCAACCGGCCCTGGGTCAGCTGCAGGTCGGCCAGGGTGACGGCGCAGCCCAGGATGTCGGCGACGTAGCCGACGAGCTCGAACCGCCGGATGGTCTCGGCGTACGCCGCCTCGGCAGTGACGAGGTCACCGAGGCGCCAGGAGGCGAGTCCCAGCAGTGCCGTAGCCGCCCCCTGCCCCAGGTCGTCGTCAGCTGGGAGCACGGCGATCGCGCCCCGGCCGTGGTCCATGGTGGCGGCCACGTCTCCGCGCATCAGGGACAGACCGGCGCGGTGGATCCTGACCCAGCCGGGGAGCCTGCGCCACTCGACCGGGTTGGCGACCACGAGACCTGCCGGGAGGTTGCCGTCGACGTCCGCCCGTGCCAGCTCGACCCACCGCTCGGCGATGCGCAGCCGAGACTCGACTCCGCGGGTCTCGCCGGTCGACATCAGTGCGCCGACATACCCGTTGGCCAGCACGGGACGCCGGGCGTAGACCTCGTCAGGGAGAGCCTCCATCCAACGGCGGAGCTGGGCTTCGCGGCGCTCCTTGGTGAGGGCCGGGATGACCTTCTCGACCAGGTCCGCGGCCCGGTCCGTGTCGCCGGCCGCCAAGGCGTGCTCGATGGCCGCGCTGGTGTCGCCGTCCTGCTCGTGCCAGGCGCTGGCCCGGCGGTGCAGCTCGGGAGCGGCACCGGGGAGCTCGTCGAGGAGACGGGCCTGCAGCATGTCGGCGAAGAGATGGTGGTAGCGGTACCACCGACGCTGGTCGTCCAGCGGCACCAGGAAGAGGTTCTCGCGGTCGAGCAGCTCGAGCATCGCCCGGCCGTCGGACCGGCCTGTGACGGCGTCAGCCAAGGATCCGGACATTCGGGGAAGGACGGAGGTCCGGAGGAGGAAGTCTCGTACGTCGTCGGGCTGGCGGTGCACGACCTCCTCGACGAGGTAGTCGACGACATGACGGTCGTCTCCCGCGAACCCGTCGATGAACCCGGCGGCGTCCTCCCGCCCCCGCAGGGACAGAGCCGCCAGCTGGAGGGCGGCCACCCACCCCTCGGTGCGTCCCTCGAGGGTCGTGATCTCGCCGGTGGAGAGGTGGAGCCCCATGCCCTCCAAGAACAGCGAGGTCTCCTGCTCGGTGAACCTGAGGTCGGCCGCGCGCACCTCGACGAGCTCGCCACGGGCACGCAGCCGGGCCAGGGGCAGTGCGGGGTCCGACCGCGTCGCGATGACGAGGCGCAGCTGGCGCGGCAGGTGGTCGACCAGGAACGTCATCGCCTCGTGGACGGCGGGTGCGTGGACGACGTGATAGTCGTCGAGGACCAGGACGATCTGCTCGTCGGCGGCGGCCAGGTCGTTGAGGAGGCTGGTCAGCACCGAGGTGATCGGGGCGCCTCCGGGCGACTCGAGGAGCACCTGTGCGGAGTCACCCAGTCCGGGCGCCGCCGTACGGAGGGCCGCCAGCACGTAGGCCCAGTAGGTCGACGGGTCGCTGTCTCCGGAGTCCAGGGACAGCCACGCCACGGGTCTACCGCCCCCGGACGTGCCGCCGAGCAGCGCCTGGGCCAGCAGGGTCGACTTCCCGAAGCCCGCCGGGGCGGAGACGAGGAGGACCGCCGGGTGCTCTCCCCGCCCCAGGGTCTCCATCAGTCGGGGCCGCTCGACGAGACCATGGGTCATCCGGGGCGCGAAGAGCTTCGTCTGCAGCAGTGGGCCGGGCGCTGCTGCACGTGGTACGTCCCCTGTCACCCGACCCTCACCACTCGGCCAGAGCGGCGGCGATCGATCCGTGGTCGGGCATGGAGCCATTCCAGGGCCATTTCCCAGGAATGGCAACGATCACCCCGTCGCTCACCACGTCTGGTGATACCCGCTCACCACATCGGTGCCTAGCTTCGCGATCCATCAGGCATTCACCCGATCTGCGAAAGGCACCATCATGGACAGGTTCACGCGCAGCCTCGCTCTGGCGAGTGCGAGGCACCCGTGGCGCACCATCGCGAGCTGGGTCGTCGTGCTCGGCGCGCTGTTCGCCCTCGCCGGTAGCGCTGGGGGCACCTTCACGGACGACTTCGCGACGCCCGGCAGCCAGAGCGCCCGGGCTGTCGAGCTGCTCGGCGAGAACTTCCCCGAGGCGGCCAAGGGCACGGCGCTCGTGGTCTTCGCAGCCGAGGACGGCCAGACGCTCCAGGATCACGGCGCGGAGGTCGCGTCCGTGGTCGACAGTGTCAGCACCGCCGAGCACGTGGAGTCGGTCGCCGACCCGTTCGCGGCCGGCACGATCTCTGCCGACGGCCGGATCGGCTACGCCGAGCTCACCCTCGACGTGCCCGAGCGCGGGATGGGCAAGCCGGCCTTCGCCGTGCTCTCCGAGGCCGTCTCGAGCATCGAGGCCCCGGGTCTACGCGTCGAGCTGGGCGGGGACGCCGTGTTCCTCAACGCCGCGGACGAGAGCTCGGCCCACATGGGCATCGGCCTGCTGGTCGCGCTCCTCGTCCTGCTCGTCGTGTTCGGCACCCTCGTGGCGGCGGTCGTGCCGATCGGTCTGTCGATCGTCGCGGTCGGCGCCGGCATCGGTGCGATCACGCTGATGGCCGGGGCGATGGACGTGTCGGAGTCCGCCATCCCCGTCGCAGCTCTCGTCGGGTTGGGTGTCGGCGTCGACTACGCCCTGTTCGTCGTCTCTCGCTACCGCGAGTACCGGTCCTCCGGCCAGGACAACGACCACGCCCTCGCGCACGCGATGGGCACCTCGGGGGCGGCGGTCGTCTTTGCCGGCGGCACCGTCGCCATCGCCACTGCAGCGCTCGCCATCACCGGGCTCGGCATCCTCACCTCGATCGGCCTGGCCACCGCACTGATGGTCTTCTCTGCTGTCGCCGCCGCGGTGACGCTGCTCCCGGCGTTGCTCCACCTGCTCGGCGACCGGATCGACTCCGGCCGGCTCGTGCGCCGGCACCGCCCGACGAAGCGGGCAGAGGACACGGTGTGGTGGCGCTTCGGTCACCGCGTCTCGGCGCGTCCCTGGCCCTACCTTCTCGGCGCCGTCGTCACCCTCGTCGTGATCGCGATCCCGGCGTTCTGGATCCAGACCGCCTTCCCGGCGGCCGGCGACGCTCCCGCGCACACGACCCACCGGCAGGCGTACGACCTGCTGGCCGACGGCTTCGGCACCGGGATCAACGCCCCGTTGCTGGTCGTCGTCGACCTCGAGACCCCGGGCGTCGACACCGCAGACGTCAACGCTCTGACCGACGAGATCGCAGGAGTCCCGGGCATCGTCGCGGTCAGCCCGACCCAGATCTCGACGGACGGTGACACCGTCGTCTTCACCGCGACTCCCACCACGGGGCCGGCTGACCCCGAGACGTCCACGACCATCGAGCGGGTCCGCGAGGTCATCCCCGGCAACGTCTACGTCTCCGGGATCACCGCCACCACCGACGACCTCAACACCCAGCTCAAGGAGACGCTCCCGCTCTTCGTCGGGGCCGTCATCGGTGTCTCGTTCCTGCTGCTCATGCTGGTCTTCCGCTCGGTGGCCGTGCCCGTGAAGGCCGCGGTGATGAACCTGCTCTCCATCGCCGGCGCCTACGGTGTCCTGGTCGCGGTCTTCCAATGGGGCTGGGGAGCCGGCCTGATCGGCCTCGAAGGTCCGACGCCGATCACCTCGTTGATCATCGTGATCATGTTCCCGATCCTGTTCGGGCTGTCCATGGACTACGAGGTCTTCCTGCTCTCACGGATCCGTGAGGAGTACGCCACGACCGGCGACAACGCCGAGTCCGTTGCCCGGGGCCTGGCCGGCACCGGCCGGGTGATCACGTCGGCAGCGCTCATCATGATCGCCGTCTTCCTCAGCTTCGTCGCCAGCCCGGTGCCGTCGCTGAAGATGCTCGGGCTCGGACTCGCCGTCGCGATCCTGATCGACGCCACGCTCATCCGGATGGTGCTCGTGCCGGCGACCATGGCCCTGCTCGGCAAGGCCAACTGGTGGCTACCTGGGTGGCTCGACCGGATCCTGCCGCGCGTGTCCTTCGAGGGCGCCGTTGTCGACAGCGAGCCCACGACGGACGTGGTGGACACGGCGCTCGACAGGTCGACCGAGACGGAAAGCCAGCGCGAGGCGCTCGTCCCACGCTGAGCTCCTCCTCGGAGCGCTGACCCTGCCGACGGCCGCTGGTCAGCCTGGACACTGATCTCGCGAGGGCCGTTTCCAGGTTGTACGCACGTGTGTTCAAAACCCGGTTCTGAACGCACGTGCGTACATCGCGGAAACGCCCCTCGCGAGATCGGTGACTCGAGGCTCAGTCCGGCCTCGCTTCGCGAGTGCTGTCACCGGCCGGGGCGCCGCTGGTCCCCATCAGGTCGCGCTCGTGGCGACGAGCTCGCCCAGGACGCCGATCCCCTCCCGGATCTGCCGCGTGGTCACGTTGCCGAAGCCGATCACCAGCGCGGGCGGCTGGACGACGTCCGGCCCCTCGTCGTCGGTGGTGACCCGGTAGTCACTGAGCCCCCGTACGGCGACTCCCTCGGCATGTGCCTGCGCGACGATCCGCCCCTCGTCGACGCCAGCCGGCAGCTGGAGCAGCGCGTGGTGGCCGGCATCCAGCCCGGTGATGGACGCGCCCTGCACGTGCTCGTCGACGGCCGCGACGAGGGCGTCGCGCCGCTCGCGGTAGCTGTCGCGGACCTTGCGCAGATGCCGGTCGAAGCGGCCGGTCTCGATCAGTCGCGCCAGCGCCGCCTGGTCGAGCTGCGGGACGCCGCGACAGGAGAGGGACTTCTCGACCAGGATCTCGTCGCGGAACCGCCGCGGTGTGAAGACCCAGCCGATGCGCAGAGCCGGCGCCAGGGTCTTGCTGACCGATCCCAGCGCCACCACCCGGCCGGGAGCCAGGCCCTGGAGGGACCCCACCGGCTGCCGGTCATAGCGGAACTCCGCGTCGTAGTCGTCCTCGAGGATCACCCCGTCGACCTCGTGCGCCCACGCCACCAGCTCGTGGCGACGGGTCGGGCTCAGCACCGCCCCGGTAGGGCACTGGTGGGCCGGCGTCAGCAGCACGGCGCGGGCACCGGTGGCGCGTAGGTCGTCGACCAGGACCCCGTCGGTGTCGACGCGGACCGCCGACACCCGCAACCCGGCCCGTCGCGCGATGCGGTCGTGGTCTCGTGGTCCCGGATCCTCCAGCCCGATGCGCTCGATGCCGTGCGCGGCGAGGGCGCCGAGCACGAAGGTCAGTCCCTGACGGAAGCCTCCCACGACGATCGTGTCAACGGCGTCGGAGCAGCCGGCACGCACCCGCCGGTGGTAGCCGGCGAGCACGGCGCGCAGGTGGTCGTCGCCCGCGGCGCTGCCGTCACCGAGGTCGGCCGTCGGCAACGCGTTCATGGCGTCACCCAGCGCCCACAGCCAGTCACGAGCGGGAAACGCACGCAGGTCGGGGACGCCGTAGCCGAAGTCGATGCGAGGCACCGGGTCCGCGGGCGGCTCCTCGGCCGCAGCAGAGGCCACCGGGTCGGCGGTGCCGCCGAGGCCGTCGGCGACCCGGGTGCCCGATCCGATGGCGGAGACGACGTACCCCTCGGCGAGCAGCTGTTCGTACGCCGAGACGACCAGGCCCCGGGACACGCCCAGCTGGTCCGCGAGCTGGCGGGTCGAGGGCAGCCGGTCGCCGGAGCGCAGCCGGCGAGACCTGATCGCGGTCCGGAGGGCCTCCTGGACCTGCTGGCCGAGCGGGACGTCGGTGGACCTGTCCACCGCCAGTGCGACCTCCGGCACGACCCCGGAGAAGTCGACGATCATCCGCCGACCCTAACGCGCCTCTCGCGCACAGAGCCATCGAATGGACCACTGCCAGACCCGTCGATTGGACCTTCGCAATGGACCGATCCGGGGCGAGGGTTGACGACATCGACCACGACCGGCACAGGAGGACGGGACATGAGCATCGGGATCGCGTTGGCGCTGCTCGCGGCGGTCGGATACGGCACCGCCGACTTCGTGGGCGGAGCCGGGGCCCGGCGGGCACCCATCATGTCCATCGTCCTCATCGGTCAGGTCACCGGAGCGGTGGCGATGCTGCTGGTCGGGCTGGCCTCGCCGGGCACGCCAACCTTGGCCCACGCGGGATGGGCCCTGCTCGCCGGACTCGGCAGCGCGGCTGGAAGCATCTTCCTGCTGCGCGGCCTGTCCCGGGGTCGCATGGCGGTCGTCGCCCCGACGTCCGCGGTCGGCGCCGCCGTACTCCCGGTGCTGGCCGGACTCGCCAGCGGCGACCGGCCGGTCACCCTGGTCTGGATCGGCCTCGTCCTGGCGCTGCCGGGGATCTGGCTGGTCTCGCGCCAGGTCGAGGACGGGACGCAACCCTCGGCAGCAGCCCGCGGAGCCTTCGTCGACGGCCTGCTCGGCGGCCTGGGCTTCGGCGTGCTCTTCGTGGCCCTCGGGCAGATCCCCGAGTCGGCCGGCACCCTGCCGATCGCTCTCAACCAGGTCACGGGCGCCCTGGTGACCGTCGTGGTCGCGACGGTGCTGCGCCAGCAGTGGCAGCCCAGCAGCCAGGCGGCGGGCTGGGGCGTCACCTCAGGCCTGCTCGGGGTGTCGGGCACCCTCGCCTTCGTCGAGGCCAGCCACCTCGCCGACCTCGGGGTGGTCGCTGTGCTCGCCTCGCTCTACCCCGCCGTCACCGTGCTGCTGGCCAGGGCCCTGCTCAGCGAGCGGCTCAGCGCCGGGCAGCGCCTGGGGCTGGTGTTCTGCTCCGCGGCCGTGGGCCTCATCGCCGCCGGCTGACCCCAGTCCCCGCACGCCACCACCCACACCTGAAGGAGTCCCCGATGCACGACTACCGTCTCGACCAGCTGCCCGGCACGAGCGGAAGGAGCCCATGGTGCTGACCCAGGTCGCCGAGGGAGTGCTGGTCCACCAGAGTGCGCTCCTCGAGAACAACGCCGTCGTCGTACGAGGGCCGGGCCGGTGTGCTGCTCGTCGACCCCGGGCTCACCAACGACGAGATGACCTGTCTCGCGAGCGACCTTCGAGAGCTGGGCCAGCCCGTCGAGGCAGGCTTCGCGACACATCCGGACTGGGACCACGTGCTCTGGCACGCCGAGCTCGGCGACGCGCCCCGCTTCGGCACGGCCCGATGCGCCGCCGTCATGCAGGACCTGCGGTCACACCCGGACTGGCAGGCCCGCGCCGCCGAGGGATTGCCACCCGAGATCGCCGACGACGTACCGCTGGACCTGTTCGGCCTCATCACCGGGCTGCCTGCCGGAGCCACGCAGATCCCGTGGGATGGTCCGCACGTCCGGATCATCGAGCATCCGGCGCACGCACCGGGCCATGCGGCGCTGTTGATCGAGGAACGCGGGGTTCTCGTGGCCGGCGACATGCTGTCCGATGTCCTGGTCCCGATGCTCGACGACGTCGACGGCACCAACGACCCGGTCGAGGACTATCTGGTCGGGCTGGGGCAGCTGGAGCGAGTGGCGGACGTCGTCGAGGTCGTCGTCCCTGGCCACGGGTCCGTCGGCGGAGCCGGTCAGGTGCGCGCACGGATCGAGCTGGATCGGGCGTACGTGCACGCCTTGCGTGACGGCGATGCTCCCGATGACCCGCGCATCGGCCCCTCGGCCAGGCCCGGTTGGGAGTGGGTGAGCGACGTGCACACCGGGCAGGCCCAGAGCCTCGCCCGACGGCGCGAGCGCGACGGGACGCGCAACTAGCGATCGCCTTGCGGGGAGGTGAGGCACCGCCCCGTCAGTTGCTCGAAGCGCGCCCCGCTCGCCCGCCGCTCTGGGGTCGGCTCCTCGATCGCCTGGACGACACGACCGGGTGAGGCGGCGCGCGCATGGAGTGCTCCTCGCCCGATGTCCGACCAACCTTGACCATCAGACGCGTCGACGCGCCACAACGGTTCGTCGGACGGCGCGTGCACATCGACGGCCGGCCACCAGCGGCGGGCTCAGACCGCGTCGCCCTCACTCAAGCTCGCTCATGGCCCGACGCCCGGGATTACCTCGACCGCCGGGAGGAAGCCGGTTCCACCCGCCAGGAAGCCATCCGGTCACTCAAGCGCCGACTCTCCGACACCATCAAAACGGCATCGGACTGGCGTCGAACCAACGCCGCGGAGGCGGACCGCTTACCGGGGTCATCTGGGACTCAGGTGACGCAAGGGGTCTGTTGCTGCACCTTGGGGTGATTCCGGCGCGCGCCTCTCTGCGTAGCGTCGGGTGATCCCCCCAGCTTCGAACCGCACGGGAGGACGTATGAACGACTCGGGCAAGGCCGGCGCGGGCGCCGACGGGGAGCCCTGGGACGAAGACGTCGGGGAGTCGGCCGACGACGAGGGGGCGCCCGAGGACGGGGCAGTCGCCGAGGATGTCGACGTCGACGACGACGTGCACGCGGCCGTCGCGGAGGATGCGGGCGAGGACGGGGCAGCCGCCGAGGATGTCGACGACGACGACGCGCACGCGGCCGTCGCCGAGGATGCGGGCGAGCCCATCGACGACGCGGCCGTCGGTGGGGATGACGACGAACGCACTGACCGGCCCAAGGACGACTGGAGCTGGACCTATGTTCAGCGGCGCGGCACGGATGCGCCGGACGAGCGCTCCGAGAAGTCGGAGCCGGGCTTCGCGGAGGGTGCAGTGATGGGTGCAGTGGTGGGTGCCCTGGTGGGAGCGCTCGTCCTTGGCCTCATCTGGCTGACCACGACCACCCTGGGGGACGATCCCGCCGCAGCGGACGCTGACGAGGCGGTGCTCGACGCCGGGTCTGCTCTGACCCAGGCGGGCTCGTCCGCCGACACCACGGAGCAGCAGGAGCTCTTGGTGCCTCGTACGCGGTTGGACCGGTGCAGAACGGCTGATCAACGGCTGCAGAGGTCGTTGCGGGCTGCTGGTCCAGCCATGGATCAGTGGCAGGTCCATGTCGGCGCGATGAACAAGCTGGTGGTCGGCGCCATCACGCTCCAGCAGGCCTCCGACTTCTGGAACCAGACCCGCCAGGCTGCCAAGCAGAAGATCGGGCGCTTCGACGAGGCGATGGGCACCGTGCGGAGCTCCGGCCTGAACTGCCCCGTGGTGGACCGTCTCGGCAACGCGTCGGAGGAGCTGCGCTCGTGCGCTCAGCGCGTGGACGCGGACGAGCGGGCCGCCCAAGCGGCAGCCGTGGCCATCCTCACCTGGTCGACCCACGTGAAGGACATGGACATGCTGCGGATGGGACACCTGTCGCCCGCCGACGCGACCGCGGCCTGGCTGGCCAGCTGGGAGCAGGGACTCCAGGAGATCCGGGCCTACCAGGCCGAGGCTCGCGCTGCCCGGCTGGCCGGGACCTGCAGCCCATGAGCCTCTGTCGCGGGCCGAGACACGTCGCCGTGGAGCACGGCGCAGTAGATATCACCGATTCCGGCGAACGCGGAGGGCGCATGGCCTGGGCTCACGCGGGTACGCCGAGGGGTAGGTGGCGGGTGCACGTGCGACCTCCGGGATCGTCCGGCCCGCGCGTGACGGGTGGAGGGATACCGATGAAGATGGACACACTGCTGTGGCTTCGGCGTTCCGTCGCGGTCGCACTCGTCGGCGTCGTGATGGTGGCGATGTCAGCGTGTACGGGGCGCGGCGGCGGACAGCTGCCGCCGAACGGGACGGTGTTCAAGGGTGCGGCGTCGTTCGGGTTCAGCTTCAGCTGTGAGCGTTCGTCCATCAGCACCAGCACGAACCCGAAGGCGGGGCGGCTGCGCATTCAGCTCTCGTACACCGACCACGGGACGAACCCTCTCGGCTCTGGATTCTCCGTCCACGGGACCGTCGACACGCTCGATCCCGTTCTCGAGTCGGTCATCTGCCTTGGTCAGAATCCGCCGCCGGGTGGGAACGAGCTCATCTTTCTCGGGCGGTATCGAACCACGTCCTCTGCTCCTGCAGGCTTGCCGAAGTCGTGCGCCAGCGCCACACCGCTGTGTCGGTTCGAGGTCGTCGTGAGAGACAACGATCGGAGCCTCGCTCCGTCTCCGGGCGACTACTTCCAGATCACCCTGTCGGGCACGACCGCTCTCACGTCCGTCCTCGATCCGGCGACCGTCTTCTACACACGAGGCGGCACCCTTTCGAGCGGCAACCTCACCGTCGACTGACGCGACGCCCGGACCAGTGCGCCGAGACGAGAAGGGAGGCAGCCGGATGGATGCCGCGAGTCGTCCCCCCGAGGCCGGGGAACGTGACCGCACAGAGCCACGAAGCCGCCTGCGCCGCCGTGGGTTCCTGGCCGGCGTGGCAGGTCTGTCGGCGGGAGCGATGCTCGCCCGGGCTCCCACCCCGGCTCGCGCCGCCGCCACCGCCGAGAGCCTCCACGGCGCCCCACTCCGCGGCATGCTCCTCACGAGCAAGGACCGATCGGCCGAGGGCCGGTTCGGGGCGATGTTCAAGAGACTTCCTCCGTTCGCCCCCCGCGATGACCTGCTGGAGGGCCTCGCCAGAACGATGGTCGAGGACCAGGCGGTCCCCGACGACATCCATCTCAACACCAGCCCCCGGCTCTTCGCGGGCTTCACCTTCATCGGACAGTTCATCGACCACGACATCACCTTCGACAACACGCCGCTCGACCAACAGCAGGCCGACCCCTACGCGACGACCAACTTCCGGACACCCCGCTACGACCTGGACTCGGTCTACGGGCGTGGGCCGGCCCACGAGCCCCAGTTCTACGACCCGGCCGACATGGACAAGCTGCTCGTGTCGCGAAACGTCAACGGGGTCGAGGACGTCCCGCGAGACAGCAACGGCCGCGCGATCATCCCGGAGGCACGCAACGACGAGAACCTGATCATCGTCCAGCTGCACAAGGCGATCGCGCAGTTCCACAACCGGATCGTCGACCACACCCGGGCACAGGGTGTCCGCCGTGAATGGGTGTTCGAGATGGCGCGACGGCTCACGCGGTGGCACTACCAATGGGCGGTGACCCACGATTTCCTTCCGCGCTTCGTAGGCGACGCGCTCGTCGGTCCGAGCGGCACGGTGTACAAGGAGATCGCCGGTCGGTCACCGGCCATCACGCTCAACTACTACCGGCCCACCAACAAGGACGGCCGGCCCTTCATGCCGGTCGAGTTCGCCGTCGCGGCCTACCGGTTCGGCCACAGCATTATCCGGCCGTTCTACGTGATCAACCAGTCAAGCCTCGACCGCGGAGGCGTCCCGGTGTTCGGCTCGGATGGCGGCTTCAACCTCAACGGTGGCCGCCCGATCCCCTCCGACCTGGTCGTGGAGTGGAAGAACATCCTTCCCGTCGACCCGAGCTTTCCGGCGCGCAAGCCCCGCAGGATCGACACGAAGCTGTCACTGCCGCTCACCATGCTTCCTGGCTCGGTGGTTCCTCCTCCGGACCCGACGGTGCATCTCGCTGTCCGCAACTCGCTCCGCGGCAAGCAGGTCGGGATGCCGTCCGGCCAGCAGGTCGCCCGAGCCATGCGCGCCCCGGTCCTCACCAACGCCACCCTCGGGCTCAGCGACGATCCGGGATGGAGCGGCGAGGCGCCGCTCTGGTACTACATCCTGAAGGAAGCCGAACTGCCGCCGAACAATGCTGAGCGGCTCGGGGCCGTGGGCGGCCGAATCGTCGCCGAAGTCCTCGTGGGGCTCCTACAGCGGGATCCGAACTCCTACCTGTACCTCGACCCGGCCTGGAAGCCCGCTCCGCCGATCGCACCAACGACCGGCCAGTTCGGCTTCGTCGACCTGCTCAAATTCGCAGGAGCGGCCTGAGGTGGCGCCCAGGAACCGGAACCGAGGGTGGCGTCCCGCTGAGTGGTGGAGTTTCTCGAGACCGTGCGGGTCAGTGATCTGATCATGCCGTTATGAGTTCGGGCCTGGCCACCTCCTTGGTGCTCCGGGCGTTCTTCTCGCGGAGTTGGGCCACGGAGTATTCGGAGAGGTAGCGGCGGTCGGCGGTGACTTGCCATCCGTCGTCGTGGGCCTCACGGGACGTCAGCATGCAGCGCGCGCAGGCCGGAGACACATGGGTCACCCCTGCGACGTCTGCGAAACGGGCCGTCAAGGCAAAATCCACGCCCCCTGGGTCTGAGACCGGGTTTGGGAGGGTACTCAAGTCGATGCGGGGCTGGCTCGAGGCCAGTCCCCCGGACGAGAGGATTCATGGTGGCCATCGGTCTCGGCACACTGCTGCTAGTCCTGGGACTGGTCTTTGTTCTGGACGTCATCAACGTCGACTCGGGTCTGGTCGACACGGCCACACTGGGCTGGATTCTCGTGGGGGCCGGGGTACTGGCCATTGTCGTTTCCCTCGTCGCGGCTCGGCAGCGCAGCCAGGCCACGGTTGTCGAGGAGCGGCGGCATCGGGCATGAGCGGGCGCCGATCATGATCATCTCTCTCGTGCTCGCCATCCTGATCGTGATTGCTCTAGCAGTGAGCTGCGCGCCGTTGCCCGACCAGCGGCGAGGGCGGCGCGCACCGCGCCGCCATCCAGGCTAGGTACGCGCCGGTCAGGTGCCGATGACGCCCACATCGAGACGAGCCCCGGAACTCATCCCGGGGCTCGTGCCGTGTGTGACGTCGCACCCTCGCGGGATGGTGACCCGCCGCTACGGTTGACCAACGTCTCAATGCCCGCGGCCGGGGGGCAGAAGCCGCGCGTTCAATCCTGGTCGGGAGCCTGGTCGAGTCTCCGTTGCAGTTCCAGAAAGCCCCGATGCGGCATCTCGAAGGCCGCGACGAAATCGATCAGTAGCATCGATGCCGACTCAGCCAGGTGCCGCGCCTCGTCGACGTCGCGGGCCGTCGCCAGGACGCCGAGCCAGACCTCGTTGTGCAGGCGGACCAGGTCGAGCACCCCGACCGACTCGCTCATCGCTTGACGACCGAGCTCGTAGGCGGACTGGAGACCTGACTCGTCCCGGTGGGTCAGGTATCTCAGCATCAGCGGCGCGTAGTCGAGTCGTAGCCGGTCCAGCGTGTCATCCATCGTGTGGACCCGTAGCCGGCGCCGGCCGGACTGATCTCGACCTGGTCAGGATGACAGGCACCGCACGCCTTCTTCGAGGTCGAGGGCGGTACGCACCAGCGGCATCTGCACTGCCAGGCGCACGAGCGCCATGGCGACCTGCGGCCCAATGCCGACCACCACGGTCTCGGCTCCTCGTAGCCTGGCCATGTAGGCCAGGTCACCGAGGGTGCGTGCGGCAAAGGAGTCGAGCACATCTACTGCGGCGACGTCGATCTGGATGCCGCGAGATCGCTCGCGTGCGTCGATGACGCCCAGATTGCCGGGTGCAGGAACCACCGACGGCGCCTACGCTCCAGGGATGGCAAGGTTCCAAGACCTCGACCGGATCATGGGCGAGTTGCCCGAGGTCGCCGAAGGCGAGCACCACGGGCAGACGACTTGGTCGGTGCGCGGCAAGGGGATCGCATGGGTGCGCTCGTTCAGCAAGGCCGACCTCAAGCGCTTCGGGGACAAGACGCCGCCGGCCGCGCCGATCCTCGCGGTCAACACCAAGGACCTCCACGAGAAGGAAGGCGTGCTCGCCGCCGGGACTCGCGGCGTGTTCACGATCCAGCACTTCGACAACTACCCCGCCGTGCTCGTCGAGCTTGGTGCTATCGATGAGCGCAGCCTCCGTGACCTGCTGGTCGACGCCTGGCTTGCCGTGGCGCCAGTTGAGCTAGTCGAGAAGTTCGACGGCTGAACCACGCCCAGGGGTGCCATCCACCATCGTGCTCAGCGTCTCGTGGTCGCAAGCTTCGGAAGTCACCGACACTTGCGGGGACCGCACATCCACCCCATCAACGGGCAAGTCTCTAGCGAAGCTCGGTGCCGCGCACGATGACGAGCGAAGGACTCAGGGGCGGAAGCGTCCCGAGGGGAACTTGTCGGTCTGGATGATGCCCTCGAACACCAGCCCGGTGTGCCGGTCGTAGAACCACATGCGTCCCCTGCCCCGGGTCGTAGCCCCACCGACGAGCCTGTCTGACGATGCGCGACTGCGTGTCCCACAACGACTTCATCTCGCCGAAGGTCGCGTTCAGCCCAGTCGGGTCCTTGAGGTCGGCGCCTGTCAGCCCTGGGAGCACGTTGTAGGTCCCTCCTGCGCCCGGGTTGGTCTCGCGGACGATCCGTGGGAACTCCTGGTGGACCCGCGTTCCGTAGTCCAGATGTCGTTCGCCGGCGTTCGGCAGAGGGACCCGGGATCGCGCTGTCGCCGTCTTGACACAGAGGGGAGCCAGATGCGGGCGCTCAGGTGTCTGCCACTTCGTGCTCGACGAGGAGGCCCCCTAGAAGGGAGTGCCGGGCGTCGGGCGCACCAGGAGGGCGGGGTCAATGGTGCGCAGGCTGTCCGGCTTGAAGCCGTGCTCAAGACCCCAGATGGCCGCTTGGGTGCGGGTCGTGGCGCCGATCTTGCGGTAGGCAGAACGGATGTAGGTCTTGATGGAGTTGATGCTGAGGTACACGCGGGCCGCGATCTCCTGGTTGCTCAGACCTTGTGTGATGAGCGCGAGGACCTCTGCCTCGCGGGGCGATAACCCTTCGTCGCGCCCCGGCCAGTCGCCGGCTCCGCCTGCACTCGTCTCGAAGTCCCCGGCCAGGACGATAATTTCGTCTTGCATGATCCGCTCGAGAGCTCCGACGAGCGCGGGTCCGGTCAGCACCTTGGAGAGGTAGCCGCTGGCGCCGCCGGCCAGCGCTTCCTCGATGAGCTGTGGTTTCAGGTTCCAGCTGTAGATGACCACTTTGGCGCCACCGCTGTCGCGAACGAAGTCCTCGAGGTCGATGCCCTTGCCCTGGATCTGGCCGAAGGTGTCGTACAGCACGATGTCGACGTCCGAGATGACAGTCGTGGTCGCACCGGTCTCGACCACGTCGATGCGCTCGGTCTTGAGGAACGACGCCACTCCGGCGACCACCACGGCGTAATCATCAACGATGGCCAGGCGCAGGGGACGTTGGAGTTCGGGCACGGCTAACAGGCTAGACCTGCGACCACCCCTGAGTGCCGCTAGCAGTCGTTCCGCTCATCGTCAGCCGCCTGATCGGCCGAGTCCTAGCCCGTCGGAGCGGACCCCCGGCTGCGGCGGCCGGCGACCAGCGACTCGTAGACCTCGACGTAGCCGCGACACATCCGCTCGGCGGAGAACCGCTCGGCGTGGCGGCGGCACGCCTCCGGGTCGATCTCACCGATCCGCTGCGTGGCCTCGACCATCTCGTCGACGTCGTCGCAGATGAAGCCCGTGACGCCGTCCTCGATCACCTCGGGCACCGACCCGCGCCGCAGGGCGATGACGGGGGTCCCGGCCGCCAGAGACTCGATCATCACCAGGCCGAACGGCTCCGGCCAGTCGCTGGGGAACAGGGTCGCGCGGGCGCCGCCGTAGAAGGCGGGCTTCTCGTGCTCCTCGATCTCCCCGACGAAGTCGACGTTCGCCCCCATATGAGGCTTCACCTCGTGCTCGTAGTAGTCGACGTCGAGAGGGTCGACCTTGGCCGCCATCCGCAGCGGCAGGCCGGTGCGCCGCGAGATCTCGATCGCCGCGAGCGGCCCCTTCTCATCCGCGATCCGCCCGACAAAGCCGAGGTAGCCGTCGCGGTCGTGCGGCCCGTCCTGGTAGAAGGCGAGGTCCAGGCCGTTGTAGACCGTCGCCGCCCACGTCAGGTCGAGATCGGCGACCGCCCGGCGCTGGTCGTCGCTGATGGACACCAGCGGCACCGACGCGTAGCGAGGCAACAGGTCCCGCAGGTGGTCGAGATCCAGGCGACCGTGCATGGTCAGGACGGTGGGAGTGTTGGTGAGCCCTGCGAACGGGAGCGACCAGATGTCGATATGCGAGTGCACCACGTCGAAGTCGTCGGCCCGTTGGTAGAGCGAGGACAACATCTCCAGGTGCAGGTGTGGCGCGAGGTTGACCAGCTCCTCGCCGGTGAACCTCTCGCGCAGCGGCTTCCCGAACGCCTCCAGCTTCGCCTCGGTCGTGGACCCCTCCGGCGCGAAGAGGGTCACTTCGTGACCCTGCGCCGCGAGCCCGTCGCACAGCGTGGCAATCACCCGCTCGGTCCCGCCGTACGCCCCGGGCGGGACCGCCTCGTAGAGCGGCGCGACCTGCGCGACCCTCACGATGTCGACGCCGTGGTGGCGCCGGCGGGCTCAGCGGAGCGCCGGGATCGCCGTTGCTCCCCTGACGGGAACAGGTGCCCCATCCGCAGCTGGTAGGACTGCCGGCAGCCCCGGCACTGCAGGTGGCCGTCATCTGCGACCCTCAGCTGCTGGCCGCAGTCCGGGCACGGCACGTCGAACAAGGCACTCATCACTCGATCCCTCCCCTGGTTGCTTCTCTGTGGTACCCGAATCCGGTGTCGTTTAGTCGCCGCCGCGAATGCCCCGGCACGTCGGAGCTCGCGGGATGTGCATCCTCCGCGTTCCTTGTGCACAGTGGACGGATGTCTGAGCACCATCTCCCAGCGGGCAGCGTCCCGACGAGCGGGCGCCACGACCTCGTTGTCGTCGACGGCCGCAGCTTCGCCATCAGCGCCGAGGCGGGTGACATGGTCGCCGCGACGCACGGTCTGGTGTACGACGACATCCGGCACCTGAGCCGGCTCCGGATGACCGTCGACGTCGGCCGCGTCGAGCTGTTGAGCGCCACCACGCCGACCCCGTTGTCCGCCATCACCGTCTCCCGCGCCCTGGTCGCCGTCGAGGAGAGCCGGGAGGTCCGGCCGGCCGCGGCCGGCGAGCCGGAGCGCCACCCGGCCGCCGACCTCCTGCTGGTGCGCCGCCGCTGGCTCGCCGGCAGCCTCGTGGAGGAGCTGACCCTGCGCAACCCGCACTCGCTGCCGGCCAGCGTGCACCTCGAGCTCGAGGTCGGCGCCGACTTCGCCCACGTGTTCGACGTCAAGAGCGGCACCGCCCACGGTGCCGTCGCGCGCACGGAGGCTGGCCCCGACGGAACCTGGACGCTCCGCTCCCCGCACGACACAGAGGACTGCACCCGAGTGGTCATGCAACCACCCCCGGACGAGGTCGACGCGAGCCGAGGCATCGCGGGTTGGCACCTGCGCGTCGAAGGACGGGGCGAGGTGGTCGTCACGGTCACCGTGCAGCCCGTCTCCGCTGGCGTCCCCGCAGACCGGGAGCGTCCCGCGCAGCTGGCACGCGGGACCGCGCTCCGCGAGCTCCCCGCGTGGCGCTCCGGGCTGCCGACCGCCGTCTCGCTCGACCCGCGGTTGTCGACCGCCGTCGACCAGGCGCTCACCGACCTGGCGGCGCTGCGGATCGTCGACCGGGCGCACCCGGAGCGCGCTGTCGTCGCCGCCGGGGCGCCGTGGTTCATGACGCTCTTCGGTCGCGACTCGCTCCTGACGGCCTGGATGACGCTGCCCTTCGACGGCTCCCTGGCCCGCGGCGTCCTGGCCAGCCTCGGCGAGCTGCAAGGCGAGCTGGACGACCCGGCGTCCGAGGAGCAGCCCGGCCGCATCATGCACGAGCTTCGGCGGCACGGAGGAAGCGGGCCGTTCACCTCGCGCAGCCGCTACTACGGGACCGTCGACGCCACTCCCCTCTTCGTCGGCCTCGCCGCCGAGGCCTGGCGGTGGCGGGCCATCGACGAGGTCGCGCTGCGCACCCTGGCCCCCGCCGTCGGACGCGCCGTCGACTGGATCATCGGTCCCGGCGACTCCGACGGCGACGGCTTCGTCGACTACCGGCGGCGTGATCCGCGGGGGCTCGCCAACCAGGGCTGGAAGGACTCGTGGGACGGCATCACCCGCGCCGACGGCACGCTGCCCACGGCGCCGCTCGCCCTCGTCGAGGTGCAGGGCTACGTGTACGCCGCCCTGCGCGGCGCCGCCGAGCTGGCCGGGCATGTCGACCTCGGTCATGACGCCACCGACCTGCTGCGTCGCGCGAACTCCCTCAAGGACCGCTTCAACGAGGCGTTCTGGGACCGGCGCGGTTGGTTCGTCCTGGGCCTCGACGCCGACCACCGGCCCATCGACGCGCTCACCACGAACCCCGGACACGCGCTGTGGTCCGGCATAGCCGACGACGACAAGGCGCGGCAGTACGTCGAGCGGCTGGCCGACCCGGACCTCTGGACGGGGTGGGGCTTGCGCACCCTGGCCGGTTCGATGGCGGCGTACGACCCGCTGAGCTACCACAACGGCTCGGTGTGGCCACACGACACCGCTCTGTCCATCGCCGGTGCCGCTCGCTACGGCCACTGGGACGTGGTCGACCTGCTGGTTGACGGTGCCCTCGAGGCCACGCGGCACTTCGACGGGCGCCCTCCCGAGCTGTTCGCGGGGCTGTCACGTGACGACGTGCCGATGCCGGTGCCGTACCCGTCGTCGTGCTCGCCGCAGGCCTGGGCGTCGGCTTCGGTGCTGCTGCTGGTGCGCGCGATGCTGGGGCTGGAGCCGACCGCCGACCGCTCGGGTGTCGAGCTGCTGCGCGGCGACCTCTCCGGCGTGCCGGACCTCTCGCTCCACGGCCTGGAGTTCGCCGGACGGCCGCTGTCCGTGCACGTCGAGGCCAGCCGCGGCCGGGTCGTGTCGGCTGCGGAGAGCGGCCACTCGTCGTGACGTCGCGCCGCTCGGGTGCGGCGGCTCGCTCGTCCGGCGACGACGCCATGCGGTCCTCCTTCCCCCGAGTCACCCCGGCTGCTGCTGTCTGTTGGCTGGTCCTGACGGCCGGGTCCTGAGGGCCGTCTCCTGAAGGCCGGTTTGGCGGCCAGGTCCGGGACGGCGCGACCCGGACCTGGCCGCTGGGGCCGACGCGTCCCCCAGCGCTCTGCCGCGACTACCGCACGTAGGTCCGGTAGTAGTCGCTGTGCCGGGTCCGGCTGGCCTCGTCCCAGTCGTCGCTGTCGAAGTCCGGCGCGGACCTGACCTGGTCCTTGGTCAGGCTGACGTGCACGTTCCGACCCTCGTGGTCGACGTTCGTGATGGCGCCGGCGGGGATCAGCCGCTTCTTGCCGAAGATCCAGAAGCCGGTGTCCACCACGACATAGGCCGCGGACGCGTCGTACGTCGCCTTGTCGATGCTGCCGATGGATCCGTCAGACGCGTGCACGTCGTACCCCACCAGGTCCTGGCTCTGGGTCCACGTGTCGTCTCGGTATGCCCACATGTCGCTCATGTCGGTCTCCCTTCCTCGTCCGGGTGTCTCCCGGGCAGATCTCTCGAAGTCATTTGCTGGTGGAGACCGGCGACGTCGCGGGGCGGGCCACACGACGCCGCCGGTGGTCACTCGGCCCGGTCAGTCAGCAGAAGGCACCTCCGGGTAGCCATCGATCAGGCCGCCCTTCTCGAGGATGCGGCGCACCCTCTTGCCGCCGGTGATCCGGATGTCGTGGTTCATGCGCAGCGGTGTCGTGATCCGCAGCCTGGAGGCCGCGTCGATGGCCACGGTCAGCGTCTGCACCTGGTGCTCGAGCGTTCGCAGCCGCCACTCCAGATCTTGGTCGTCTTGCTGCTCGGGCTCTCCGCTCATGGACTGCATCGTGGTCATCGGTTGCTGCACCCTCCTGGACATTGCTGGGGCCGGGACGTTCCTGGGGCGTGAGCGGTCTGCTCCCGTTCGGCCCGTCACCCCCATGACCGTCAGGCGTCGGACACATGACGCGACGCGACACGCTCGGAGCGCCCGGTTGGCCCGGCGCCCAGGCGGGGGGTCCGCAAGCACGAGCCCCACCCCGCGTCATGTGGTCGCCCCTCGACGGTCATAGGGAGGAGGAGGTCTGTCACCGTGGTTGCCACGCTGAAGGACGCCCCGGCGGCCGAGTCGTGGGGGCTGCGCACCGAGCGACTGGCCAGGCCCGTTTCGGGGTACGGTCCGCCACGGGCTGTCGCTTGGAGGAGGGGGACTCGCGTGGCAACCGAGACCGTTCCAGGGGGTGAGCTGGCCGACGACGACGCCCTGACCGACCTCGTGCCCATGCTCCGCCGCGTCGTCGGCGCGCGCATCAAGGACCCGCACAGCGTCGAGGACCTGGTGCAGGAGACCCTGGCCAGGGTGATGTCGGCCCGGTCGCGCGTCGCCCCGGACAAGCTGCCGCAGTACGCGTCACGGACGGCTCGCAATCTCGTGGCGTCGCACGCCGAGAGGAACGACCGCGCGCGCAGCCGGTCGCACCTTCTGGTTGAGCACGGGGACGTGGAGTCCCCCGCGACCGACGTGTTGCGGCAGGAGGAGCGCACGCTCATCGGCATCGCGCTCGCGCAGCTCTCCGCCGGCGACCGCGACGTCCTGGTGGCGCACGAGGTGAACGGCGAGGACACCCTCACGATGGCCGCGGGCCGGGGTTCGACGCCCGGGGCGGTAGCCGCCCGCCTGAGCCGCGCCCGCGCCAGTCTCCGGGTGGAATACCTCCTGGCCGCCGAGGGCGTCGAGCCCCCGACGGACCGGTGCCGGCCGGTGCTGCGCGCCCTCTCGAGCGGGGACCGGAGACGCCAGCGAGAGCTGGACGTCGAGCGGCACCTGCTCGAGTGCGAGCCGTGCGCCCGCATCAAGACCGAGCTGTTCCAGCGCCGCGAGGAGCCGACGAGCGACGACGTCGAGCGGGTCGAGATCGCGAGGGACGCGGACGTGGTGGTGGCCCGGCAACGGGGCCGCGAGCTCGCCGCCCGCGCCGGCTTCTCGGCCACCGATCAGACCGTCATCGCGACGGCGATCTCCGAAATCTCACGCAACATCGTCAAGTTCGCCGAGCGTGGGGAGGTCGTGGTCAGCACGATGTCGCAGGACGGACGCCGCGGCCTCCGCGTCGTCGTCCGGGACGTGGGACCGGGCATCGAGGACCCCGAGGAGGCGATGAGGGACGGCTATAGCACCTACCACGGCCTGGGCCTGGGACTCCCCGGTGCCAGGCGCCTGATGGACCGGTTGGACCTGGAGTCGGTCCGCGGAGAGGGCACCACGGTGACCATGGAGAAGTGGTTGCCGTGAGGCGGCAGGACGGACCCGACAAGCCGCAAGCGAAGGGGCAGCACGATGACCGATGACCGCCAGACCGAGGACCGCCAGACCGAGGACCGCCAGACCGAGGACCGCCAGACCGAGGACCGACCGAGACCGAGTGACCGCCAGACCGAGGACCGCCACACCAACGACCACCGGACTGGTGGCGACCGGACGGGTGGTGACCAGACCGAGCCGGGCGAGCAGCCGGCACAGCTCCGGGAGGACGACGACGGCCTGCTGCCCGAGCTCGTCGCCCACCTGCGAGCCCACCGCACCCAGCTGCGGCAGCAGTGGGCCGAGCGCATCACGCAGGCGCACCTCCTCTCGGCCATGACCGCCCAGGAGGTCTTCTCGGAGGCTACCTCGGTCTACGACAACTACGTGGAGGTGCTCGAGACGGGGAGCGTCGAGGCGCTCCAGCACTATGCCCGCGACCTCTCCGAGCGGATCATCCCTCGTGGCGTCGAGACCCACGAGGTGGTCGGCATCGTCCTACTGCTACGTGACGTGCTGGCTCGATCGCTCTTCCAGAAGTACCACGAGAACTTCGACCTCCTCAACCGGGTCCTCGACGCCTACGAGCCGGCCGCCAACCGCATCGCCAACACCGTCGCCGTGAGCTTCGTCGCGCAGCGCGAGCGGGTCATCCGCGACCAGCAGGACGCCTTGCTCGAGCTCTCCACCCCGGTGTTGCAGGTGCGCGAGCGCCTGCTCATCCTGCCGATCATCGGCGTGCTCGACACCGCCCGGGCCCAGCAGCTGACCGAGCAGCTGCTGCACGGCATCCGGGCCCACCGGGCCAAGCTCGTGGTCATCGACATCACGGGCGTCCCGAACGTGGACGAGGCAGTCGCCAACTCCCTCGTCGACACCGTCACCGCATCGCGACTCATGGGCGCCGACGTGATCATCACCGGTCTGTCGTCGGAGATCGCGCAGACCCTGGTCACCATCGGCGTCGACCTCAGCAAGATGCACACCGTCGGCGATCTGCAGGGCGGGATCGAGGAGGCCGAACGGCAGCTCGGCTTTCGGGTCATGAAGGTGCCGGATGAAGGTTGACGCCGCGGACGCGCCCCGCACCCCTCTTCCGGCCTCGATCCTGTCGCAGGGGCCCAACCTGATCGTCTCCATCCATGCGGCGCTGGACGACGAGCAGCTCGTCAGGCTGCAGCGAGACCTTCTCGATCGAGTGGGCCAGAACAGGTCGCGCGGGGTCCTCATCGATGTCGCCGCGCTCGACGTGCTCGACTCGTTCGCGGCGCGCACCCTGGGAGACCTGGCCTACATGGCCGGGCTGCGCGGAGCCCGGACCGTCGTGGTCGGGATCGCGCCCGAGGTCGCGATGGCGCTCGTGCGTCTGGCGGTGCACATGCCGTTGACGCAGACGGCGCTGGACCTCGAAGAGGGCCTGGCGTGGTTGGGGTCGTAAGGCTCCCCGAGCCGGCACTGTCGACATGACCGACGGGCTGAGCCGCTTCCGCCTCGACTACGCGCCGGTCATGCTGCGCTACCTGGCGCAGCGGGACGAGGAGGGGCTCCAGGCCGCCTACGAGCTCGGGCGCGCTGCCCTGCGTGAGCAGCTGGGGCTGCTCGATGTCGTCCGCGTGCACAACGAGCTCCTGCTCGAGGTCATGGCCACCGCCCGTGACGTCGCAGAGGCCCACGACGTCGCACGCTCCTCGACGACGCTGCTGATCGACCTCGTCGCGTCGTACGACATGTCCCAGCGGGGCTTCATGGACGTGAGTCGCCGGCCCCCCTCGCCCGGTGCGGGCTGACCGCCGCCACTCGAGGTGAGGGGCAGCGATTCGACCTGTGACCTCTGGGTTACCCGAGGACACCCGAGCGTGCTGCCAACCGGGACTGATCCTCAGCTTTCGCACTGGGGCACGCCGGCTCCACGCATCGCGCGCGTGCTGGAAGTCCAGCCGACCTCGAGTCAGACGACAGGTCGTGTCGTCAGCTCTTCTCCTTAGCCGTGTCTGGCCGTCGGTGCCCAGGAGCCACACAGGACCGCGCTCTGAGCTTCTTAGGATCAGCAGAAGAATGCCAACGCAGAGCTTGAGTTCAGGCACGGCAAGGCACCACCGACCCTTGCTGATATCAGTGGTCGCGTCGGGGAAGCGTCCATCTCGACCGTCGATCGTGAGATCGACCATTCTCTGCGACGAACGAGTCGAGCCACCCCCTGGGGACGGAGGGAATCGAGCCCGGGTCCTTCCAGGCCTCGGCGTCGACGCACGCCCACCAACGTTGTCGGTCCACGATCGGATTCGTTATCCGATCACGCCCAGGCATCGCGCCCTGAGTTGCCCTAACGTGGCGGTCGTCATCATCCGCTGTCACCGCGCCTAACCGGCGTGCGGAAGTAGCCCGCCTATCTCGTCGGACAGACGGTCCACACTCTAACCACCGCTGCGGCGTGACCGGCCGACGACGCCGCGAAGACCCCGAACTCACGCGGGTTTCTGACGGAGGCCTGGGGCGAAGGGAGGCAAGCCTTCGCGTTGTGTGTCCCCCCGACCCGGGGGTTGCGCCGGGAACGGTCGTAAACCAATCAGTTGAATACGGGGTGAAGGCTGATCGCCGCTGTTCACCCTGGGCGCGCCGCGGCTCGGCGACGGCTGCAGTGCAATCAGAACCACGGCAACGCGCCACCCAGCCCCGGCCTCGGTACATGCCACGATGCTTTTCGTGGAGGCCGGGCTAGTCACGCGTGCGATCGCCGCCGCGACGTCACTCGCCAGCAGCCTCGATCTGCAGGTCAACGACGCGGTGGTGATCCAGAACTCGAACAAGCTCGCTCTACGTCTCCTGCCATGTGACGTACTCGCCAGAACAGCACTTGCTGGACAGGACGTCGCGGCGTTCGAGGTGCAGATCGCTCAGCGACTCGCCGCGTTCGCAGCTCCTGTCGCATCGCTCGACCCACGGGTCGAACAGCGCGTCTACGAGCGCGATGACTTTGCCGTCACCTTCTGGACCCACTACGGCTCTCTGCCGGAAAAGGTGTCCCCCATCGGCTACGCAGATGCCCTACAGCGACTCCACGCGGCCATGCGAAGAGTCGAGATTGCGGCACCAGACTTCAGCGAACGAATCGCAGCGGCTGAACGTCTCCTGACGCACCGTCACGAGACCCCAGCGCTCGCTGACGACGACCGGCTCCTGCTCCTCAACGCGCTACGTGGGTCACGTCAGGCAATTCGCAAACGCGGGGGCGCGGATCAACTACTGCACGGCGAGCCGCATAGCGGCAACCTGCTCAGCACCCCGAAAGGCTTGCTCTTCATCGACTTCGAGACATGTTGCCGTGGCCCGATCGAGTTCGACGTCGCGCACGTGCCGGACGAGTTCAGCCTGCATTATCCGGATGTGGATCCGGTTTTGCTCCAGGAGTGTCGTCGGCTCGTGCTTGCGATGGTCGCGGCCTGGCGCTGGGACGTGCGTGACGAGTTTCCGGATGGACATCGGCACGGCCGAGACATCATCGGCTCGCTCCGCGAAGGGCCGCCGTGGCCCGCGCTGGGAGCACTCTCCATCGCGTAGGAAGCGCACGGTCATGCCGGCGATCTCAATAGGTCAACGCAACACTTCCTGAGTTCGTGCGAAGGGAGTGGTCGAGATGGTGAGGCCGTTCAAGCTCACGCCGGCGGAGGTCGACGAGATCTGGGTGAGGTGGCGTTCGGGTCAGGCGGTCAAGGTTCTGGCTCGGCAGATGCGGGTGAACCCGTCGACGGTGCGGGACTTGCTGCACCGAACGGGTGGGATCAGACCAGCACCGAAGCGTCGGTGGGAGTTGCGGCTGTCACTGGCCGAGCGGGAGGAGATCTCACGTGGGCTGGCCGCTGGACTGTCGCTGCGGATGATCGCTTCCGGTCTGGGTCGGGCGCCATCGACGGTGAGCCGCGAGGTGCTCGGCAATGGTGGCCTTTCGGGGTATCGGGCAGCAGTTGCGGACCGGGCGGCGTGGTCGAGGGCGGTGCGGCCCAAGGCGACCAAGCTCGCGACCTCGCCGGCACTTGCCGCGTTGGTGTCGGCCAAGCTGGCGCTGGACTGGTCACCGCAGCAGATCGCGGGGTGGCTCAAGATCGAGTTCCCCGATGATGGGCAGATGCAGGTCTCGCACGAGTCGATCTACCGGTCGCTGTTCGTGCAGAGCCGAGGCAGCCTGCGCAAAGAGCTCACCACTCACCTGCGGACCAAGCGGGCCACCCGCCGACCCGCTGGGGTGCGGCAACCCGACGGGCGCGGCCTGCGGCTGCACATCCTCAACATCTCCGAACGCCCGGCCGAGGCAGCCGACCGGGCGGTGCCCGGCCATTGGGAGGGCGATCTGGTCTTCGGCCGCGCGATGAGTCCGGTGGCCACCCTGGTCGAGAGATCGACCCGGTTCGTGATGCTGGTCGCGCTGCCCGAGGGTCACCGCGCCGACCTGGTCGCCGACGCCCTGGCGGCGAAGATCACCACCCTGCCCGCGGCGTTGACCCGGACGCTGACCTGGGACCAAGGCCACGAGATGGCCGCCCACGCCAAGTTCACCGACAAGACCGGGATCGAGGTCTACTTCTGCGACCCCAAGTCCCCATGGCAGCGCGGCAGCAACGAGAACACCAACGGCCTGCTTCGTCAGTACCTGCCCCGACGGCTCGACTTCCGGACCCTGACCCAAACCGACTTCGATGCCATCGCCGACCAGCTCAACGCACGACCTCGACAGACCCTCGGCTTCAAGACACCATCACAAGCACTAGCCGAGGTGTTGCGTTGACCGCCTGAGCCCGCACCGCTGATGGTGCGCGGATCTGCCGATGACAGCGCGCGGATCGGCACTTCGTCGGCGCTCTGTCCGCGGACTTTAGTAAGGCTGGAAGTCCATGCCGATCTCGCGCCTCGGTTCAGATGTTGTTGATTAGCGTGAATCACTGGCCAAGTACGCACCACCAGCCTCGCTTCTTACAGCGCGGAACGCCAGACTCGCCGTCACCAGCGCGGCGATGGCGGCGTTAGCGCAGCACGCCCCCGGGGAGCGGCGCTCTTCAGCCTTCGACGGCGCCCAGGGACGACAAGCCAATCCATAGTCCTCTAGGCGACCGGTGCTACGGAGTGGTGAAGATAACCACGTCCTCGCAGAAGTCCCGGCCGTCGAGGTCGTTGCGCCCGGTGGACTCCCGGACCACCTGGAACGAGTCCTCGACCTCGGTGTCGTCGGAGGGATCAGAAGGAGTGTCGTTGTAGTCGACGACGAAGCTGAACCAGAACGCCCCGGGATCAGCGAGCACGAAGTTGCCGAACTGGTCGTAAGCCCGCAAACCGCCCTGCGAATGCACTGTGATGGTGATGGTGCCGTCGCCGTTGTCGACGATGGTGTGGTCGCGGTTGTTGCTGGTGAAGACCTGGGTAAAGGTGCCGCCGGTCTCCAAGTTCGTGGAGACCACGGTGCCGCGCACGGTCTCGGAGAAGTACGGGAACGGCGAGGACCCGCGCTGGTTGACCAGGAAGTTGATGTGGAGGGTGACGAGGTCCTCGACCATGACCAGACCGCCGCAGTCATAGGGGCCGTCGGTGAACGTCTCGGTGAAGTGGGCCCTCTCGACCACCTTGGCGGTGGCCGGGGTGCCGACGAGCATCGTGCCGGCGACGACCAACCCGGCGATGAGTGCTGCTGAACGTCCCCTCATGGGACCTCCCGTGGTAGCCCCGAGTGTTGTGGACCCCGAGCCTGGAAATTTCTACTTTCGCAGACGGCTCACGACCCTGGCAAGGACATCGAGCACGGGCTCGCTTGAGACATTGTCCCTGCTTCTCCTCATCGCCGGATGCGTATACGCAGCGGCAAAGGTCACCACACTGAGCGCGTGGATGGTGCAGCGTCTGCGGCACTGAACCGGTTCATCTCAGTGTCCGCATCTGCCGCTGATGGTGCGCGGATCTGCCGATGAGCGGTCGTGGGCTCAACGACCCCCGGTGTAGATGTAGTGAGCCGCGTCGAAGTCGGCATCCCCGTGCTCGTCTTCCTCGGTGTCGCTGGCTGCATTCATGTCCAGCCATACGATCGCAGCGTCGACATGGCGACTCGCAACCAAGACATAGGCGATGAGGTTCGCCTCCCGGCAGGTGAAGTGCGGGCCAACCCGCTCCCCGGTTCTGGGGCGGCCAAATCCAACTGGCCGGGCGTCAACGAATAGGCAACGTGACCGTGATTCCGAAACCGTGTGCTTTGTGCGGCGCTTCCGTGTTTATTGTCCAGAGAGACGGGCCCAGTCGTGATGGGCTCCCTGCGGGCCCCAAGCCGACGAGGGTATGTGACAACGCAATGTGTCCAAGCAACGGCCCCAATCGAGCCTTCAACATTCGGCCATGAATGAGCGGGCTCGGGCTGTTGGTGCGCGGTTACGTCTTGTGGGGCATCACTGTCGTCGTCACTAGGTTCTTGGTGGGCCCGATCGCAGCCAGCCTCTTCACCTGAGTCAGCACGGCGTGGCGTGACCGCTCATGCCGCTGTGGGCGCGCATCTGCCGATGAGCGGTCAGGGGTCCGAGGCTGTCAATCCGATGCGATGTGTGGATTCGAATGTGGAGGGACTTCGCTCAGGGCATTCCCGTCGCCTGCTGGGCCGGGCTGACAGATGCGGCGTTCAAGCCGATGCCGAGAGTCCAGGGGCGTGTTGCTCCTATGGCGCACCCGATGGCTTGACAAGCTCCGCGCGCCCCGATCGGAGCCGTCGATCAGCTGATCTTCGGCTGTCGTCTGCGCTCGGAGACGCGCACCGCCGCCAGGGCCGCGACCGCACCGACGAACGCGCCGAACGTGTTGAGCAGGACGTCGTCGATGTCGGCCCAGCGGTCGCCGAGGACCCACTGGGTGGTCTCGATGCACACCGACAGCGCGCACGCCGCGCCGGTCACCTCCACCAGCCCACGTCTTACGAGCACGCCGAAGAACCCCAGCGGCAGGAAGAGCAGGATGTTCCCAAAAACATTCTCGACGGCGTCGCTCTTGTCGTCCTGGTTGAGGGCCAGGATGCTGACCCCCGGAATGAGATTGACCCGGCCACCTGGGCCGCCAGCTGGGATCGTGCTCCCCACCAGCGTGGCCGAGAGCACCACGAGGACCGCTCCGATCAGCATGACCCAGCTCGCCCGTTGCAGCGCCACCCGTCGCTGGCCACGGCGCAGCGAGCCCAGGAGAACCAGAAGCACGAGGGCGCATGTCGCGTACGCCACGAATGCCTCGACGGACGCCAGGATGCCAAGCCTCATCGCGCCATAATGCCAAGGTGGTCTGAGGGCCGCCTCGGCACTCGCCCTGACGTCCGGATCTGCCGCGATCCGCTCGCTCGTGCCGATGAGCAGATGCTTCGGCGTGCGCAGGTTGGTGCCGGACTTGATCCTTGCAGCGTGCTCGCCGCGCGTGCCATGGTCACCGGACCGGAGGTGACAGATGGCTGATGAGACTCCCTCGATCAGACTTGTACGGCGCTACATCGAGGCGGTCCAGCGGGCACGGGCGTCCGGGGACGTCGACGACTTCGAGGCCCTCCGCGAGTTCCTGGCCGCCGACGTCGTCATCAAGGTCGCGAGCCCGTGGACCGACGAGCCGTGGCAGGTGATGCACCGGGGGCCCGAC
Organism: uncultured Actinomycetota bacterium; assembly: GCA_963723195.1. GTDB lineage: Bacteria > Actinomycetota > Actinomycetes > Propionibacteriales > Nocardioidaceae > Nocardioides. The sequence goes on along the minus strand of CAVRPU010000014.1, from coordinate 34,743 downwards.
GCCGTGATCACGAGGTTGCAGGCGCCGATCAACAAGGCCGCGTCGCTCACCACGGAGAACGTCACCGTGCAGCAGGCGGGCGACGACGTGTACGTCGAGCAGCTGTCGACGATCGTCGACAGCGACGGCACTCACGTGAGCATGGTGTGCCACATCTTCACGGTGGTCGACGGCGTCATCACTGGCGTGCGGGGCTACCGCAACGAGCGCGGGATCCCCGCTGGCTGAAAGCCTGGCCATCCGCTGATCGGTCATGGCCGATGGTCGTGCGTCTCCAGGGCACACCGCCCTGGGTGGGAGAGTTGAGGCATGAACGGGCAACCCGGCCGATTGGTCCTGGAGCTCAGCTGCGTTGTCGACGCACCGCGTGAACGGACCTTTAGGAGCCTGACCGAGCCAGCCAAGTTGGCCAGGTGGTGGGGGCCGCGTGGGTTCACGACACCTGAGATCGCGCTCGACCTCAGCGTCGGGGGAAACTACCGCTTTGCGATGCAGCCACCCGACGGCGACCTGTTCCACCTTTCGGGTGAGTTCCTCGAGATCGCCCCGCCGAGCCGGCTCGTGTACACCTTCCGCTGGGACGAACCCGACCCCGATGACCAGGAGACAGTCGTCACGTTGTCTCTCGCCGCCGTCGGCGACACCACGGAAGTGGCGCTGTCGCAAGGTGAGTTTGCAACCCAGGCGCGGCTGGAGCTGCACAGGGACGGCTGGACGGACAGCTTCGAGAAGCTTCGCGAGCTCATCGCTCAAACCCGGTAGCCGAAGGTCCTGTCTATGCCGCGATCCGCGCGGCATGCCGATGACAGCGCTATTGCGCGCTCGGCCAGGCGCAGGAACCATCAACTGCATGGACATGTCTCAGATCTGGCCGCGTCTCGCCACGTCGACCCAGACCTGGCTCGTCGGCCACAACGGCGAACCGCTGCCCGACGACATCCTTGATGAGGTCCTGACTGTCACTGCGGGGCAGCGAGACCCTCGTTGGTGGGCTGGGGACTCCCAGCAGGGTGAGACCCAACTGACCGACGAGGCTTTCGATTGGATCGACGAGACCGCCAACGGCGAGTAGCAGGCAGTCATCTGCTACCGCCACGCGCGTGCGCTGCGGCTATCCGGACATGCCGCGATCCGCGCGGTAGGGGCGTCAGCGCCACGACCGGACCCTCTTACCGCTCCTTGTCCCCCGGCGGCCTCGAGGGACGTGGCCGCGGGACCGGTGTCAGTAGCTGGTTGCAGACTCGGAGCCGTGCCAGGTCCGCGCCCGATGCGCCTCGACGCGACCTCGACGGACGTGCTGGTGATGTGCCTGGACTGTCCCTGGTGGCGCTCAGGTCCGCATCCGTCGCGGGGGGCCGCGCGGACCGCGTACGACCGACACCGGCTCGCCGAGCATCCGCACCGGGCCGCGGCTTTGGCGGCGCATCGGGCGCGCCGGCGTGCGGTCACTCGCCTGAGCTCCGCGGGTGTGACTCCCCGTGTGACTCCCCGCAGGCGGGGCAGTGGCGGAACCCACGAGTGTGATTCCGCCCCTGACCTGCGGTTTCTTCGGTCGGGCTGACAGGATTTGAACCTGCGACCCCTTGACCCCCAGGCACCGGCAGCGGGTCCAGCCGCATCCACGATCGTCGCGTTTGTGCAGGTCAGAGCCCTGTGAGCGCGAGTCTGGACTGTCCCGGATCGTCCCGGACGGACAACATAAGTACGTCGATAAGTACGCCGGCGGCGCTGACCGGGCTTGGACAAGCTTGCCAGCTTGCCGAGAATTCGAGTGAGCTCCGCATCCTCCACCCCCCGTTTCGCCCACGCATCGCTGGCGTTTGGAGGTCGCCCACGGGTCGTCGGTCATCGCCTACGTCGAACGACGCCACCTGACTTCGGTCGCCCTGGTCAATCAGACTTCTGTTCGAGCGGCTGATCAATTCTTGGTGACTACTGCATGCAGCACCTGTCGGACCGCATCGACCGAGACATCTTGGGCGTCTTGGTAGACGTTGTGACCGGAGCCGTCGACGACCCGGGCGACGCCCTGCGGGGAGAGCTTGGCGAACGCGGCCTCGTCGGCACCCCACCGAGCCTCCACGGTCTCGCTCCAGATCTTGTGGGTGGCGTAGACGGCGGGATCGTGGAGGAGGATTTCGAAGGGGATGTCGGGCCAGGTGGTGATCTGCTCTACCTGGTCCGCACTTGCCGTGCCGTCCCACTCGGGCCGGAACTCTTCTTCGTCGAACGTGCGGGCGAACGACGCCACCGTGGGATCGAAGAGTACGACGCCGGCGACGGCGGCTGGGTGCTCACCGACGTACAGCCGGGTGGTGAGGCCGGCGATGCTGTGACCGACCAGGATGACCGGCAGCGATACGTCGGCTGCGCGAAGTGTGCCGTGGAGCGAGGATGCGGCCTGGGCGGCTGTCATCATCGGCGCGCCCGTGGAATGGCCGACGCCGGGGTAGTCCCAGGCGCAGGTCCGCACATCAGGCCCGAGGGCGGCGCGGAGCTCGTCCCAGGTCGTCGTCGTGAAGCCCATGCCACCCAGGAACACCAGAATCGGCGAACCGGTCCCCTGGCACTGCAGGTGTGCTGTCTCGCCGTCGATCTGGTAAAGGTTGCCGGCCCGCGCGGGTGGGTCAGGGGCGTCTGAAGTGCCGCATGCCGCCAGGAGGAGGGCGGGCACCACCACCATCACCGAAAGCAGTCGCGTAGCCAGCCCGGCACCTCGGCGCCGGGGCTGTCTCGACGTCGTTGTCGTCATTGGCCGGGTGCCCGGACGAGGTCGCCGGTGCGCGGTTCGCGGCTGTCGCCCCAGGGCCAAACCCCGGCCCTGGTGATGTCGACATCGCGGAACACCATCGGAAAGGTACGGTCGGCGTCCGAATCTGCAGGGGAGTCCTGGACCTGCATGTGCAGGTGCGGCTCGTTTGAGTGGCCGTTGTTCCCGACCGCGGCGAGCGGCTGACCTTGACGCACGACGTCGCCCACACGGACCGTGACACTGTCCTGTTTGAGGTGGGCCATCGACAAGAAGAGACCGCCACCGATATCGATCACCAGATGGTTGGCCTGGTCGCCGTTGGTGCCCGGCGGATTGTCGGCGTAACCGTCGGTCACCTCGACGATCCGTCCGTCTGCCGGCGCCAACACCGGCCACCCGAAACCGGCGTAGTCGGTCAGCTGAGCGCTACTACCTCCGGTGTGTGTTCGCCCATTCTCCCCCAGGCGCAGAAAGTCGACCGCGTTGCTCTCGTTCGCGGAGTGACCGTTGAGCAGGACGCTGTGGCCTCCGTTGAGGACGAACCACTCACCGGCCAGTGGCGAGGCGAGCGCGACTGCCTCGGCGCGCGAGTCAGAGACCTGGGCGAGCTGGTGAGCGAGGAAGCCCGACAGCAGGGCCACGACCACGTTGGTGGCCATGTAGACGCGCCGGCGAGGGACCAAGGTCAAGGATGCCAGCAGGATCAGGCCGGCGGAGAACGTCGCAAGCACGACGCCGAACTGGGTGGCGTTCAGTGAGAACGCGATCCGCGCGTAGTGCGTACCCCCGGTGGCCACGACTCCACCGAGCAGCCCGCAGCACAGCCAGATGTTGAGAGCCTGCACCAGGTGGGGTCGCACCTCTCGGCGCAGCGGGTGGCGGAGTAACCCGAACTCGATCCGCCCTCGCCGGGCGCCCCATGCCCTCGACGCGGCCAGTACGAGCGGCAGGACGACACAAACTGCCACCAGCATGTTGAGGCTCTGTCCGTACGCGTAATAGAGGTAGACGAAGGTCACGAGGCCCCAGATGGCCAGGATGAGGCTGCGCTTCGTGACCGCGACGGCGCGATCAGCTGCTGCATGACCTCCGGAGTCCTGGAGCGCGAGTGGCAGGACCATCACCGCCCCGCCGACCAGCACGAGCGTCGACTCGGTCAGGTCGTCGTGCCACAACCAGAACCCAGCGAGGGCCAACGACATGACGACGGCCAGCCCGAGGTTGCGCGGGGTGACGATGACCGACCTTCTGGATTCCTCCTCGTCGGAATCGGCACTGAAGGCGAGCAGCAGACCGAACGGGATCAGACCGTCCAGTCCAACGACGAGCACCGCAGCGACGAGCACAGCCACGGCCAGGCCCGTCAGCACCAGCCTGCGCCCAAACCGGTGCTGCCGGGTTGGCTCAGGCGGCAGTAGTGAGGTCGGTTCGGCGTCCATCACTTGGGGGTTCGACATGGGCTAGCTCCTGTGGGTACTTGGGTTGGGCAGTTGCCGTCCGGCGATCCGCAAGGCGAGCAGGTGATCACGTAACGCGCCGCCGTCCATCCGGCGCCCGGCGACCGCGGCGAACCGGCCCACGCCTCGGGTTGCCCGGAGATGGTGCCGCCCGAGGGCGGCTACTGATCGAGCAGCTCACTCTGTGGCGATGGCGGCCAGCACCTTCATCCGGGAGGCCCGGATCGCCGGGACGATGGCGGCCAGGACCCCGAAGATCACGGCGACCACGAGGAACACGAAGAGGCTGTTCAGCGGCAGCGAGAGCTCGGTCAGGTCGTCCTTGAGCGACTGGCGCAGCACGACGCCGATCATCAGTCCCAGCACCATCCCGAGGACGGCACCGAGCAGGGCGATCGCCACCGACTCCAGCGTGATCATCCGGCGCAGCTTGCTCCGCGACAGTCCGACGGCCCGGAGCAGGCCGATCTCGCGGGTCCGCTCCAGGACGCTCAGGCCGAGGGTGTTGACGATGCCGATGACCGCGATGACGACGGCGAGGGCGAGCAGTCCGTAGATGACGTAGAGCAGCTGGTTGACCTGCCCGCTGATCAGCTCCTTGAACTCCTCCTTGTCCTGGACCGCCAGGACCGGCAGGTCCTTGACCACGTCCTCGAGGTGCTGCTTGACCGCTCCACGGTCGGCGCCGTCCGCGAGGGTGATGCTGAGGCTGGAGTCGCTGCGCTCGAGACCGGCGTCGGCGAGCACGGACAGCGGGATCGTGATCCCCCCCGCGGTCGGGGTGTCCTCGAAGATCCCGACCACGTCGAGCGCGATGGTCATGCCGCCCGGGAACTCCACGTCGATGGTGTCGCCCGGCTTGGCCTTCAGGTCATCGGCCCGGCCCTCGCTGAGGATCGTCTGGTGCCCGGAGATCTGGTCGGTGCCCTTGATCATGGTCAGGTCGTAGATCTCGAAGAAGCCCGGGTCGACGCCGATCGCGAAGGTCTGGTCCGGCTTGCCGTCGACCTCGACGCTCACCGGCGTCCCCTGCTGGCGCGAGACCAGGTCGACGCCGTCCACGTCCTCCATGCGGTCGCCGAACCCTGTCGGGAAGCCCTGGAAGGTCGGCATCTGCACGAGGAAGTCGCTCTTGAACTGGTCGTCGACCACCGCGTTGTTCGTCGCGCTCAACGACGAGGCAAGGACGCCGACGGCCGAGACGACGGCGAGGCCGATCATGAGCGCCGAGGCAGTGGCACCCGTACGACGGGGGTTGCGCAGGGCGTTCTCCCCGGCGAGCCGCCCGGGCGTGCCGAACAGGCGACCGAACACCGACCGGCACGCCACCAGCACCGGGTGGCCGAGCACGGGCGCCAGCACGGCGGCTGTGATCACCCAGATCACCGCGCCCGCCCCGATCCAGGTCGCGTCGGTGCCGGGCGCGCCGACCAGGCCGAGGACCGCGAGCGCGGTGCCGACGACCATCGCGATCGAGCCCAGCGCCAGCCGGCGGCCCATCCCGCGCTCCTGGACGACGAGGTCGTCGCGCATCGCCTCGACCGGTGCGACCTTCGCAGCCCGGCGGGCCGGGACGAACGCAGCGACCATCGTGACGAGGATGCCCACGACGTAGCCGGCCACGATGGTGAACGGGGTCAGCGTCAGCACTTCGCTGGCGATGTCCAGCCCGAACGTGCGGAACAGGCCCGCCAGGAGCCGCGACAGACCGAGCCCCAGCAGCAGGCCGAGGGTTGCCCCCACCACGGCCATCAGGAAGGCCTCGATCATGACCGACCGGGTGACCTGCTTCTTGCTCGCCCCGAGCGCCCGCAGGAGCGCGGACTCGCGGACGCGTTGCGACACGAGGATCGAGAAGGTGTTGAAGATGATGAAGGCGCCCACGACGATGGCGATCACCGCGAACGCGGTCAGGAAGATGGAGATGACGTCGAGGAACTTGCCGATCTGGTCCTGGGTCTCCTTGACGACCTTGTCACCGGTCACGGCGGTGAAGCCCTCCGGTGCCACGGCAGCGGCAGCCGCGGCGAGCTCCTTCTGGGAGACACCGTCGGCGCCCGTGAGGGAGACGCTCGTGAAGGCGTCCACCCCCTTCAGGAAGATGTCCTGGGCCTCCCGGGTGTCGAGCAGGACGAGGGTGGCGCCGGCCGTGCCGCCGCCGTTGAAGTCCGCGGTGCCGACGAGGGTGAAGGTACGACGGGGGTCGTGGCTCTCGGTCGGCACGATCATCGTGACGGTGTCACCGATCTCGTAGCCGCCGCGCTCCGCCGAGGAGGTGTCGAGGGTGACCTCGCCCGGCTTCTCGGGCCAGCCACCCTGGTTGAGCACCAGGATCTCCTCGCCGGCCATGTTCTCGCCGGGGGCGTAGTTGAGCGCGCGGGTGGGCGCGCCCTGGCCGCCGACCAGCTTGCCGTCCTTGCCGAGCAGGTAGGAGCCGAAGCCGTCGACCGACCCGATGGCGTCCGCCACCTCGGGCAGGGCCGACAGCTTGTCGATGTCGGCGGGAGTGATCCGCTGGGTGGTGGCGACCCCGGCGTTGACCGCGGAGACCTCGCCCGCAGGCCGCACCATGGCGTCGGAGGTCGAGCCGCTGACGATGTTCTCGAAGGTGGCGTTGAGGCCGGTGCTGAAGGTCATCACGCCGGCCAGGAAACCGATGCCGAGCACGATGGCCAGCGTGCTCATCAGCAGGCGCACCTTGCGGGCGAGCAGGTTGCGCCAGGTCAGGCGGAGCACCTCAGCTCGCCGCCTTCGTCATCGCGACGTCCTGCAACCGGGCCATCTTGGCGAGGATCTGGTCGCGGTCGGGATCGCGCAGCTCGTCGACGATCACGCCGTCGGCGAGGAAGACCACGCGGTCGGTGTACGACGCCGCGACCGGGTCGTGGCTGACCATCACGACGGTCTGGCCGAACTCGTCGACGCTGCGGCGCAGGAAGGCGAGCACCTCGGCGCTGCTGGTGGAGTCGAGGTTGCCGGTGGGCTCGTCGGCGAAGACGATCTTCGGCCGGCTCACGAGCGCGCGGGCACACGCGACGCGCTGCTGCTGGCCGCCCGACATCTCGCTGGGGCGGTGGCCGAGCCGGGGGCGCAGGCCGACGGCGTCGACCACCTGGTCGAACCACGCCCGGTCCGGCTTGCGACCGGCCAGGCTCAGCGGGAGCAGGATGTTCTCCTCCGCGCTGAGGGTCGGCACCAGGTTGAAGGACTGGAAGACGAAGCCCACGCGCTCGCGCCGCAGGGTGGTGAGGTCCTTGTCCTTGAGCCGGCCCAGGGAGGTGCCGTCGACGACGGCCTCACCGGACGTCGGGGTGTCGAGGGCGGCCAGGCAGTGCATGAGCGTCGACTTGCCGGAGCCCGAGGGCCCCATGATGGCGGTGAACTCGCCCTGCATCAGGTCGACGGTCACCCCGTCGAGGGCCCGCACCTCCGCCTCACCCTTGCCGTAGACCTTGACCAGGTCCCGTGCGCTCGCCGCGACGCCGCGCGCCGCCTCCCCCGTGGGCTGCTCAGTCATGCGAGGCGGCCCGACCACAGCGAGGGCAGTGAGCTCGCGCCGACGTATTCGAGGTCGTGCCCACACCAGCAAGTCGGGGCGATGTCACCGTGACGACCCAGGAGCGATTGCGGGATGGCCTCGGCCGCGTGGATTGTTTTGCATCGTTCTCACCTTCGCTGGTCTTGGATGGCCTTGTGGCCATGGGATGACTCTCGGTCGCGCGCCTTGCCATCGCCTGTCCGGCGGCTGTCCGCTTCGGCGCGAGGCAGCCGGCCGTGCGACGGTGCTCCGCCCTCGGTCTGGCCGCGTTGACCGCGGTCGACCACCCGCCATGAGCGTCACCGCGTTCGGTGACGTCGCGGCTGAACCAGAGCTGTGAGTGAGTGAATCCGCGGTGTGGAGCGACCCCGGCGCGTCGGGTCTCGGACGCGTTGGGACAGACCGGTGACGCACGGTTTGTCGTGTACGCCGATAAGTACGCCGATGGCGCTTGCACCCAACCTGCCGCTCAGCCAGGACCTGTGGTTCGAGTGAGCGCTGCAACGGAGCACCTCTGTCGCTGCGCTTCCGACCCCGGGCAGACTTATGCCTCCGCGTTCGGCTGTCTGGTACTGCTCAGGCCGGCGCAATGGCGTGCGAGGCGCGCAGCAGCACAGCCGCTACCGCAGTGCGAGCGGCGGTCGACTTTCGGTCGCGGTTCGCGGTGTGCATGTACGGGGGCGTCGGGCAGCGCGCTGCGGGCGGGACCCCGGTGCTGGCTTTGCATGGCTCGGGCGAACGCGGTCATCGGTTCCATGGCAGTTCCCTTCGGTTCAGCTGGCGACAAGTGGGGAGGTGTGGACGGGCCGGATGTCGACCCGTGCCAACACTGCGAGCGAGCGCTTTCCCCGCACTGTCTGGGCACTGTCGTCCGCGGGCGCGGTGCGGCTACCAGCAACGCCGCACTTTCGGCCCTGGGGCAGGCGGGGGCGACTGCGCTGGAGCACCTATCGGTTCGCCGCCACACCACGCCATTCGCCAGGTCGGGCCCGATGGCTTCCAAGACGACCGCTGACGAGCCGGCCACGGCGACTGCGAAGGACCGCACGACCAGTTTGCGACGGGTCATCCCGACTCGCGAGGGCTCGTGGCCATCAGGTGACCCGAACGGCATCGAGACCCGGGGGCTCGCGCGGACAGTTGATGGACAGCCTTGGGCAAGCCGACCGGCGCACCTTAAGGCATGGCCGCACGGCCACCCCACACAGAGGCGGTGACACCGATGAGCACGATTCCTATGGCACCTCACACGACCCAGCTGACTCGTGCGAACCGGTTGGACGTGGTCGCCCCGCGCTGCTGGTGCGGACAGGACCTTGAGTACGTGAAAGGCGGCCACTGCCCGCGCTGCGGCACCACGCGCGGCCCCGTGGGTCGACCGCTGGCCAGGGCCAGCTGACGGCTGGCGATGGCATCCACAGACCACCTTCAGCCAGAGGGCAGGGTCGCGTGACGACCGCTCTGCGACCTGGCCACCCGGCTCCGGACTTGTCGATCGCTGCCGATCGCATTCGGTCGGGGACGGTCCGAAAGTGGTGCATGAGACATCCAGGCCCGGAACTGCAACCCGTCGCGCCCCCGTTGCGTCTAGGTGCATGTGCCCCCCTCGGGCACGACCCGCAAGGGCCTCACTGCGAAGAATCGAGAAGGCAATGAACAACGCCATCCTCAGCACCGCCGCTGCATCCGTGGTGGCTCTCCTCGCCGGGCTCGCCGGTCCGGCTAGCGCGGCCGGCATCGGAGTGCAGGACCCGGCTGACACCGGTCACGGCTCGGACCTCCGCTCGGTCGTGGTCAGGAACAACGCGAACAACCTCGTGGTCGTCACCACCCACACCGACCTACGCCCCAGCCCGACCACCGGCTCGGGCGGAGCCGTCTACGTCGACACCGACCCCACCAACAAGGGGCCGGAGAGAGTGTTCGTGGGCGGATTCTTCCAAGGCACTGACTACCAGCTGCTCCGCACCGACGGATTCGGTGTCAAGAAGTGGGGACAGCCCGTCAACGGGTCGTGGGAGATGACCGTGAACTACGTCAAGGACCGGGTCCGGTTCCGGATGGCGCAGCCGGCACTCGGCACCCCGGACGAGGTGCGCATCGCGGTCCGCGTCGCGGGAACCCGCCGTGATGGCACCAGCAGCGGTCTCGTCGACTGGCTCGGCGAGCCGAAGTCCTTCACCGAATGGGTCGCTCGCGGCTGACGCGTCCCGCATCTGCCCAACCCAGCCTGGGTGCGGACCCGCCGCACCCAGGCGGAGGGCCTGGCATCTTCCGGCAGGCAGTTGGTGCTGCGCGGCGGGACCAGTACGCCAACGGCCGACGGAGCTTCGGGAGGCCACCTGAGCGGCGCGTCCAGCTGAGGACGCCCCGGTCGTGACTCACTAGCGCAGCAGCGGAAGGCATCCGAGGCCTGACGCCAGGCCGCTCCTAGCGCCGGACCTCAACACACCGTTTGCGCGTGGCCGGTCGGCACTCGGGACATCTGGACATCGACCCACCAGCCTGGGTGAGCGTCCTGCATTGGAGGCTGCGCCGGGTGGCTGGCCCTCGCCGCCCAGCACGGCACTGCGACAAGCCAAGAGCCGCGAGGGCCTCCGACGCGGGTTCGCCGCATCGGAGGCCCTCGCGTCCTCTTGTGATGTTTCCTAGTGCATGTGCATGTGACCGCCGGCGCTGCGGGTCGACGGCATGCGCACCGCCGCCAGCACCGCGAAGGCTGCTGCGCCGACTGCGGCGGCGACGAACCCTCGGTCGAACGCCGCCGCAGCCCCGGACACCGTGCTCAGGGAACCGGCAGTGGCGGCCAGCGCGGACAGCACCGCAACACCCAGGGCAGCGCCGATCTCGTGGCCGGTCATCAGGAACCCGGAAGCCATACCGGCGTGTTCGGCCGGGATGCCACTCATGGCCGCGGCCGAGACGGCGACGAACACCATTCCGGTCCCGATGCCGATGATGAGCAGGCCCGGGAGGAGGTTGACGGCGTAGCTGGCGGATGCGTCGGCACGCGAGAGGAGCAGTGCTCCTGCCGCGGATACGACGAGACCCGTCGCGGCGACTCCCCGGGCCGCGACGTGGTTGCTGAGGACTCCGGCGACGTGGGTGCCGACGACCAGGGCCAGAGCCAGCGGCAGGACGGCAAGCCCTGCGGTCAGGGCCGAGTAGCCCAAGGTCGTCTGGACGAAGATCGACAGGAGGAAGACGGTGCCGACCACCAGGCCGGTGACGCCGAGCATGACGGCCGTGGAGGAGACCAGCGAAGAGATCTTCCAGGTGTGGGGGTGGACCAGCGGCTGGGCGACGTGACGCTCGATGACCACGAACCCGGTCAGCAGGACGGCCGCCGCGGCGAGACCAACGACCGTGCGGGCCGAGGTCCAGCCGTGGGCCTCGGTGCCGGAGAGGGCGAACATCAAGGTTGCCAGGCCGGTGACGACGGTGGCGGCGCCGGCGATGTCGAAGCGGGCGAGGGTGACGCGGTCGGCCTTGACACGCGGCAGGAGCCGGATGGCGGCGAGCAGGGTGACGATGCCGATGGGTACGTTGACCCAGAAGATGGCCTGCCAGCCGGCCCAGGTGGTGAGGGCTCCGCCGACGGTGACGCCGGCCGCGATCCCGAGGCCGCCGATGGCGCCCCACAGAGCCAGGCCGCGGGCGCGCTGGGCGCCGGTGTAGGTGGTCATGATGATCGCGAGCGCGGCCGGGGTCATCAGGGCTGCGCCGGCGCCCTGGACGGCCCGGCCGGCGATGAGCTCGCCTGCGGAGGAGGCGAAGCCGCTGATCAGCGAGGCGGCGGTGAACAGGACCATGCCGGTCATGAAGACACGGCGCTTGGGCAGTAGGTCCGCGATCCGACCGCCGAGCAGGAGGCCGCCGCCGGAGAAGAGCAGGTAGGCCGTGACCATCCAGGCCAGGTCGGGACCGGCCAGGTGCAAGTCGGCGCCGATGGTCGGTAGTGCGGTGTTGACGACAGAGATGTCCAGGACGACCAGGACCTGGGCGACCAGGGCCATGGCCAGGACGGACCAGGAACGCCGGTCGGTGTCGTTGACAGGTTCGTGAACGGTGGTGTGGTGCGGTGCGTGCGACATCGGAAGACTCCCAGGGTGGGGATGGGCGAAGAGGTTGAGGGTGGACGTCGGTTTCGACGACATGGGTGAGGCTCGGAGTGCTCGGTGGGTCAGGAGTCGAAGCCGGAGGTCTGCTCAACCCAGGTCACGGTGCCCAGGTCGCCTCGGGAGTCGGACGTGGTGTCCTTTTCGGGTGAGGCGGGCTGCGGCTCCGCGACCATCCGGAACGTTGATCTCCGGTACGTCTCACCTTGCTGGCTGATGGCTGAGGTCGCCCCGGTCAAACGGCCGGGATGACCGAGGCGGACCCAGATCCAGGGCCACCGCCCCGCATGCTTGGCGCGAGCTGGACCGGCTGACTGTCTCCTAGTCCACCTTCGACGGCGAGGCTCCTCCTCTGCCAGAGGTGGCCGGCCAGCGACGCCGCAGCTGCGTCACGCTGGTCAGGCGCGTCAGATCGGTTTCCAGAGGGCTTGGACCACCGCACAACAGACCGCAAGAAGCAGAAGCCCTGTCGAGGATGACCGCGGACGCGCAGCGGGCGTCCTGGAACAGCGAACGGACAGGCGTAGGCAAGGGGCTCGTACCAACCTCGACTCACCAGACGACGTTGACCAGCGATATGCGGGTCAAGACCAGATCAAGGATGTGGACGGTGATGACGACTTACCTGATTAGTGAGCAGGAGTCGGGGACCTGGAGCGGGCGGCCGCACCCCCACAACGGCTACTACGCCGGTGACTTCACGGACGTTCCGAGGGCCACCCCTCGCCAGCTGGCCGCCATCACGGCCCTCTACCAGTCCCGCCCACGTTCGATTCGACCGAGCTGATCGTCACGTCCGTCCCGTCGGTGGTCTCGCTCGTCATGTGCGACGACAGACCGTCTCTGATAGACGGCACGAGGAGCTCAATGCCGTACCCGTGCGATCGTGGATCCAAGGACTGCGGTCGTGATTGCGACCACCGCCGCGGCACTGAATGCCGCCGAGAACCCGGCTGAGCCGAGCACGTCAGAGCCCCCGGCTGCGATGCCGATTGCGGTGAACGTGGCCGTGCCGAGCGCCGCGCCGACCTGGGTCGCCGAACCCGCCAGGCCGGATGCGAGCCCTGCTCGGTCCTCGGGGACAGCGCCGGCAATGACCATCGTGGTGGGCATGAAGCTGAGAGCCACCCCAGTGGCGACGAGCAGCAAACCCGGCAAAGCGGCGACCAGGTAACCGGCGCCCTGGGGTGCGAAGGCAAGCCACAGATGACCGGCCGCAAGGATGACGAGGCCTAGGACGAGGCTGCGCTGCGGACCTATCCGTCGCAACATCCGGGGCAGTATGGCGAGTGAAACGGCGAACCCCATGAGTGAGGTGGGGACCATCGCCAGCCCAGCCTGCTGCGGCGCCATGGCAAGTGCCTGTTGAAGGTAGAGGGCCACGAGGACGAAGGTGGACGCGCGTGCGGCTCCGCCGAAGAGGGCGAGGCCGACGCCGGTGGTCAACATCCTTGAACGGAAGAGCTCGAGGGGCACCAGCGGGTCTGCCGTGCGGCGCTCGACGATCACGAAGGCCGCCAAGAGAAGGACGGCAGCGGCAAGGCTCGAGATGACGGTGACGGAGGTCCAACCGTGATCCGCGGCGGCGACGGCAGCGTGGACGAGCGCGATCACTGCTCCGGTGATGGTTGCCGCTCCTCGCCCATCCAGCCGGCGTCGCACGCCGACGGGATCCGCCTCGAGCACGTGCGAAGCCAGGGCGACGGCGGCGACCGAGACCGGCACGGTGACGAGGAATACCGATGACCAACCGAGAGAGCCGGCGAGCAGTCCTCCGACAAGGACACCCGTCGCTCCGCCGAGTGTCGAGGCGGCGCCCCAGATGCTCATGGCCTTGGCTCGCTCCTGGCCGGGGAAGGTCAGCAGGAGGAGCGACATCGCCGCGGGGCTAAGTGCGGCAGCGCCGGCGCCCTGGACGATGCGGCCCGCCAGGAGGAGTCCTTCGTTCCCGGCGCCGGCCGCTAACAAGGTGCCGACCGAGAACAGGGCCGAGCCCCCGACGAACATACGGCGTCGACCTAGCAGGTCTGCGGCACGCCCGGACAGCAGCAGCAGGCCACCGAACGCAAGGACGTAGGCGTTGACCACCCACGTAAGTCCGGTGGAACTGAGCCCGAGATCGGTCTGAATGGAGGGAAGTGCCACGTTGACGATCGAGGTATCGAGCATCACGACGAACTGGGCGGAGACCAGCAACCCGAGGGCCATTGAGCGGCGACGATGACCGAGGAAGCGATCGATGCTGTGCACGGCCTCGACGTCTGCTCGCGTTGCGCCTCGGGTCGTCTCGCTGAGGGTCTCGGTGCTGGTCATGGTGGTCTCCTGCTCGTGGGTTGGGTGCTCCTGTCCCGTGCCGTCGTCGCCGAGAACATCGCGCCGGACATGGCTGGGATTGCCCAGCGCCAACCGTCGAGGATCCCGGGGTGAGTCAGGGCCGGGTTAAGCAGCCCCTCGTGGACTTGGCCCAGCTGGCCGCGCGGCACCGTCGCGCTCTCGGATACTCGATGAGGGCTGCCGCTATGTGCGGGTCGATGGTGCTGCGACCTTCTCAGGCGGCAAGTCCAGGAGTGTTCGAGTCGAACAACTGAGGACGTGCCGTGCCGCATCGCGGACACCCCGCGTGCTTGACGTACTCGAGGTCTTGACCGCACCAGCAGAGGTGGGGAACGCCGTCAACGCGAGCTCCCACCTGCCAACGGGTGTCCACCGTCGTCGTGATGATGTCCATCGATCTCACCGCCTCCGTGGTCTGCTTCGGATTGTTCGTAGTGCCACAGTGCTCCTGGAGAGCGTCGCTCGCGCCGGCTGAATTGCCAGGTTCTTGGCACTGCGTGCCGAGCCGCCCGAGATCGGCGCTCACCACAGGCCGACGGTGGCCAAGGCCGCCGGCATCTGGGGAGCGCGTACTCCCGGCTGGACGGTGCGGGCCGTGGGCCTAGCGCGGGATGCCGTCCTCCGCGGGTTGGCCTGTGTCTGGTTCGCTTGTGTTGTGGTGGGACCGGGACTTAGGCGCCGGTCAGCGGCGCGCCGGTCCGGATAGCGTCGATGACTGCCGTGATGGCGCGTACCGACTCGCCCGCTCCGTGCGGATCCTCGAGCAAACCTGCGTGGGTGGACTCGACGTCGCGATGCAGGCTGTTGGTGGACAGCGCCGCCATCCGATCCTGCGCTGCGGACCAGCCGTCCGTGGACAAGTTCTCGGAGGCGGTGAGCACTGCGAGCGGGCGGTTGCCCAGAGTGGTGAGTGCCTGTGCCTGCTCGAGCACGACCGGGATCATCGACAGCTCGTCGCGACCGTTGCGCGCGGGCCTGGGGGTCGAGCCGAGGGCGTTGAGCAGCTCGGCGTCTTCGTGCGGGCAGGTGAGAGCCAGGGCCGATCAGCAAACCGAGACCGACTCGCTGCAGCGTGGGCAGGAGAGCGAGCCCGCGTCGCATCACGGCGTACTGGCCGGCGTAGCTGGGGATGTCGGTGAGCTGCCGGGGGCTGGTGCTGTCCAAGAGCACCATGCCGGCTACCTGCTCGGGGTACTCCGCGGCGTACGTCATGGCATAGGGGCCGCCCATCGAGTGCCCGACCAGGACGTAGGGTCCTTGCTCGCCGGCGGAAGCCAGTACGGCGTGAAGGTCCGCTGCAGCGGTGAGGCCGTCCTGGGGACTGGCGGCGTCCTCGCTCCAGCCCTGCCCGGCACGGTCGTAGGCGCACACGCGGGTGGTGTTGCCGACCGCGTCGGTGATCCGGGACCAGGACGCGGAGAACTCGCCGAGGCCGTTGAAGAGGACGACCGTGGGTCCGCCGCTGCCGCGGCAGTCGAGGTGCAGATGGTGGCCGTTCACCGCGTACGTAGTTCCCGGGGTGGGGTAGGCGTCCTGGACGCGAACCGCGTTGACGTTCTGCACGGTGGCGCCGACAGACGCCGCGGCCAGGACCACCAGGACGGGCGTGACCAGCCAGCGGCCTCGGCCGGTCAACGAACGGCGCATCTGTACGGACATCCAGACCGCGAGCGCCAGCATCGCCGGGGGCCAGACCCAGTTGAGCGCGGACATGGCGGAATCCGCTGGGGAGAAGACCAGGAGGCCCGTGCCCACGACTGTCATCGCGACGGCGGGGACGGCGGTCCAGCGCTGGGGCTGCCTGGTCATCCGCGTGGAGAGGACGTGCATCATCGCCCAGCCCAGGCCGAAGGCAAGCAGCGTGGATCCGGTGATGACGCTCTCGGTCGCGCCGGGGAAGACGACGAGGGTGAGGAGGAGGGCCGTGATCGCTCCGGTGGCCAACGAGGCGGCGATCACTCGGACTACCGGACCTGACGTGGGCCGGGGTTCTGCCTCGGTGTGCTCGCGATGTTGCGTGGTAGTGGAGTCGATGCTCATGGCGGTCTCGCTCTCGCAGTGGGATAGGTGGCTACTGCGGTCGAGCGTGGCTGGGATCGGGGTTGCTCACCCCGGCCAGATGACCGGGATGCGCGAGGAGGTCGTGCTAGGCCAGGTCGACTTGGCTGAGCTCACCCCGGGACGTGACACCGGCCTTGGCGAAGACGTTGCGCAGGTGGAAGGCGACCGTTCTGGGTGAGATCCAGCACTGTGCGGCGACGTCCTTGTTCGACATCCCGGACGTCACCAGCTGAGCGATCTTGAGCTCCATCGGGGTGAGCTTCACCAGCGTGGAGGGGTCGCGCTTGCGCGCGGTCTCCCCCGAGGCACGCAACTCCTGGTCGGCACGTGCGGTCAGTGCTTCGGCCCGGAGGTCCTGGAACGTCTCGAGGCCCAGGCGCAGGTGCTGGCGGGCGTCGACGCGACGCTGGTTGCGGCGTAGCCACTCCCCGTAGGAGAGCTGCGTCCGGGCGGCATCGAGAGGACGGCCGGCCAGCGCACTGATGGGACAACGCCTCCTGGAACAGCGAGTCCGCGGCGTCTGACTCGGTCGTGATTGCTCGTCCGTAGGCGGCGGTGGCACGCGCCCACGCGCGGCCGGTGGCTTCGCCGAACAAGGCGAGCTCCTCAGCCCATGCCCGGGCCGTCGCGGTCTCACCGGCCCGTACGGCTGCCTCGATGCGCTCAGGAGCGGCCATGCGTGCCAGCACCGGTAGCCGGAACCGACCGAGCTGGTGCAGCGCGCCGACGTAGTCGCCCGTCCCCATGGCGCGCAGACCTTTAGCCCAGCGCGTCACGTCGTGCACGGGGTCGGACAGGAGGCCGAGGGGATGCGCCGCGACGAGCTCGTCGACGCCGTTCACCAGGTCGTCATAGTCGTCTCGGCCCTGGAGTGCCGCGAGAACGGCCAGCCACGCGGTCGGCAGGGCCGTCATGGCGGGTTGGCCGATGCCCGACGCGAGGGCGATGGCCTCCTCCGCGCTGCTTCGCATCGCCACGTGGTCACCGCCCAGGAAGTGGCCGAAGCAGAGCCTTTGCAAGCAGTAGACGACCGCCGTGGCAGCTCCTGCCTCGCGGGCTCGGGACAAGGCGTAGGAGTAGAAGTGCTGCTGAGCACTGTCGTTGCCCAGTTGCAGGGCGGCGTTGGCGAGGTTCCACAGCACGTCGCGGTCATCTACCTGGTCTCCGAGGTCCAGCGCCGAGTCCAGGGCCTCGGTGGCCGCTGACCAGTTGCCCTCGGCCACCTGCGTCATCGCGACCAGCATGTGACGCAGGCAGCGGGTCCGTGGAGGATCGGTCGCGGTCACCTCGGCTAGGTGGTCGGTGGAGGGTAGCGGCGTGCCACTGTCGGCGCCGTACGTCCGCATGACCGCCGCGGCGACGGCGATCTCCAGGGCTCGGTCAGGGTCGATCCGGTGGACGGCGTGGGCGGCCTCGACGAAGATCCTGTGGGCTTCGGCCGCTGACCCGAGGTTGACCTCGATGTGCCCCCGCAGTCGTGCGATGTCACAGATCAGGAGCGGGTCGGTGGCACTCTCGAGTGCGGAAGAGACGAGTGCCTGGGCGTGCCCAGCCCGCCCACATGCCCAGGCGCAACGGGCGGCCGCGAAGCTGAGGTCGGCCCGCTGGGCGGGGGCGTTGGAGAGGGCTGCCGCGCGTTCGTACGCCGCAAGGGCTGCGACGTACCCGCCGCGTCGCTGCGCCCGGGAGCCCACGAGCTCGAGGGCGCTGACCACTTCTTGGTCCGGCCCGTCGGCAGCGCCGGCTCGATGCCAGGTCTCGCGGTCAGGATCCCCGGAGCCGGCCAACGCCTCGGCCAGGGCCCGGTGCGCCCGGCGCCGGTCCTCCCCCGTCGCGCCCTGGTAGATGGCCGAGCGCATCAGCGGGTGGCGCACCGAGAACGACGCGACGTCGCCCACGAGCAACCCAGACGCGAGAGCAGCCTCCAGAGCCGCTTCCTGCAGACCGAGGCTGACAGAGGCCCGCCGCAGCACATTCAGGTCGTCGGTGTCGTCGGCGGCGGCCAGCAGCAGCACGGATTGCACAGGATCCGGGAGGCGCCGACTCCGGTCGAGGAAGACCTGCTCGACGTGGGCGCTGAGGTGCAGCTGCGGCGGCAACGCGGATGATCCCTGGAGCTGGGCCGGAGTGAGCTCACCAGGCAGCTCCAGCAGGGCGAGGGGGTTGCCGCGCGTCTCCACGATGAGCCGCTGGGCAACGTCCTCGGCCGGCCGCTCTCCAAGCTTCTGTTCGAGAAGGGCACGCGAGGCGTCCGCGTCCAGGCCGGTCAGAACCAGTTCGGAGAGTCCCTGCGGGTCGAAGGTCGCCCAGTCGCCTTCGCGCGCTGCGAACACCATGACCGCCCGGTCGGCTTCCAACCGGCGCGCGCAGAACAGGAGCGCCCCAGCGGTCGCTGGGTCCAGCCAGTGGGCGTCGTCGACCACACACAGCACGAGGTTCTCTTCGGCCGCGGCCGTCAACAGGGACAGGGTTGCCACTCCGATGAGGAACGGCTCGATCGAAGGTCCGTCGTCCTCCCCGAAGGCCACGCCTAGCGCCCGTGCCTGAGGGCCGGGTAGCTGGTCTCGCAGCCGTGTCAGGGGGCGCAACAACCGATGGAGCGCAGCGAACGCCAACGGCGCCTCGACCTCTAGACCCTGGGTGCGCAGCACCGTCGCCTGACCGGCCTGGTCCACGAGCTCGCCGAGCAGGGCGGACTTCCCGACCCCTGGCTCGCCGCGGACGACCAGGCTGCCGGCGGAGCCGTGTCGCGCCCGCTCTACGAGCGCCCCCAGGAGTGCCCGCTCGGGTGCACGGCCGACCAGCACGCGTCGAACGTACACGCTCAGCGACCCACCCGATCGGCTCGAAGCCTGGCGCTTTGACCGGGGCGAGGGCGGGCCCAGGGCGCGACGCTTCAGACCCGGCTTCCGGACGGGCTCCGTCCCGGCGGAGACCCATGCGTCCACCCCACGAGCAGCCCAGGAGGCACCCCATGTACGACACCACCCGCACCGACCTCGTGGCCGAATTGGCACCGCACCCGGGGCGGCGCCGACAGATCGGGCTGCTCGTCTTCGACGGTGTCGAGGAGCTGGACGCGGTCGGTCCTTGGGAGGTGCTCTCCAACTGGACCCAGGAGCACCCCGAGGACGGCTGGGACGTCTTCACCCTCTCAGCCGACGGCGCGCCTGTGGTCGGCGCGAAGACCCTCATGCTCGGCGCCCACCACTCCATCGGCGACGCCCCTAACCTGGATGTCCTCATCCACCCCGGCGGACCCGGCACCAGACCGATGCTCACCGACCGCGAGCCACCTCGACTGGATCCGGGAACAGCGGGCCTCGGTCCCCCTGATGACGTCGGTCTGCACCGGCAGCCTCGTCTACGCGGCCGCCGGGCTGCTGGTTGGACGGCGCGCGACCACGCACTGGGCGTCGCTGAACCTGCTCTCCGAGCTGGACCCCACCGTCATGACCGACGTCGACGCACGCTATGTCGACGAAGGCGACCTGATCACAAGCGCTGGCGTGAGCGCCGGCATCGACATGGCGCTACACCTCGTCGCTCGGTTCGCCGACGTGGAACGCGCTCGCGAGGTCCGTCGTGACATCCAGTACAGCCCGCTGCCGCCGATCTGACTCAGATCCCGCCTGCGTAGCGCACCTGGCATGAGCAAGGCCGCAGCACGGACAGCTAGGTCTCTGCTCCGCTCGGCTCTGCTCTGGACCTCCGACGAGGTGTTCGGGTGGCTGGATCGGGCTTGCTGCTGATGACGACCTGACAGAACTCGTCATTCTGGTGGTCGTCCCGGGACCCGTCACAGCCGGGGCTCAGTTGCCGGTGGGGCGCCAGAGGAGTCGGGGGCGCGACTCGTCGGCCTGGAGGAGGTAGACGCCGACCCAGCCAGGGCTGCGCAGGGCAAACGACCGGGCGGTGTGACCGTGGCGGCCGACGACGGGGTGGCCGTCGAGGCCGCCGTACAGCCCGATCTGGAGCAGGCCGGTGTCCATCGTGCTCACCACCCGATCCGGGTGGAGTCGAGGCCGCGTCGACGAGCGAGCTGGTCTGTTCGCGGGTCCGCCGGGGTCTCGCTGCGGGGGGCGTTGAATCCGGCGTTGTAGCGGTTGGGCCCGTGGTGCACGGTTCCGGCGAAGGTGCCGCGGTCCTGCTCGGGAAAGATCGTGGGGAACATGTCGTCCTCGCTGTGTCGGGGTCGAACCGGTCTGGGCCGGTGGGGTGATGCCGCGGACTCTCGTCCGGGGTGCTTGCGCGGTCCTGTCCGTCGGCTGTCCACGCTGGCGGCAAGTGAGGACGCGATGTGGTCAGACGGGAACCGTGGGCCTTGAGTGCGCAGTGCTCGGTCGTCGTCGCCGCCGGGAGGGCGGGTGGCGGGGGCATTGGACTGATACGGGGCCGTCTTCTGCCTCCGCGGTGCGCTGTGCCTGTGTGTGCGCCGCCGGCGCACAGGCGCTGGTTGGGACAGCGATCGGACAGCGACGCCTCGCACGCTGGGTGCCTCACCACCAAGATCCGACGCCTCGGGCGAGTAAGCGAGCACACCACATGAACGACATCGAGCTGGTTGTCGGCGGCATGGCCTGCCGTCGCTGCGTACGCGAGGTCACGGCCCGCCTCCGCGACGTGCCGGGCGTGGACCGGGTCAGCGTGGATCCGGTGCGCTCGGTGGTCTATCTAAGCGGCTCCATGAGCCAGGCCGACGTCCTGGCTGCCTTCGCCGGCACCACGTACCAGCCGGTCCTTCGCGGTGCGTGAGCCAAGCAGTTTCCAGGGCCGACAGAGGCGGGACAGAGCTCGGCAAGCCTGCGCCACCACGATGCCGATCGCGGCCGGGTCCGGCTGCGGCACGACTGATCCACATCACCACCCTCCATCCGACCCTCACCCGGTCGGCACACGTTCTCGATAGAAGGGCAGAAACACATGTCTTCCACCCAGTCCCCCGCGGGGGGTGCGAGCAGTCGGCGCTGGCTGGCGCTCGCGCTCATCGCCGCGGCCCAGTTCATGGTCATCATGGACACCTCGATCATCGGCGTCGCGCTACCGCAGATCCAGCGTGAGCTCGGCTTCAGCCCGGAGGGGCTCAGCTGGGTCTTCAACGCCTATGTGGTCGCGTTCGGCGGCCTCCTTCTCCTTGGAGGTCGGCTCTCTGACCTCTTCGGGGCCCGCCGCATCTTCGGCATCGGCTGGGCGGTCCTCGCCGGTGGCTCCCTGGTCGCCGGCCTGGCGACCAGCCCAGCGACCGAGCTCGTGGGCCGCGCAGTCCAGGGCGCAGGTTCCGCGCTCATCGCACCGGCCGCACTGACACTCCTGTTCACCATCTTCGGCGCGACGCCCAAGGAGCTCACGAAGGCCCTCGCCCTGTACGGGGCGGCCGCTCCCGCCGGAGGCACCGCTGGTGTCTTCCTCGGTGGCGTGCTTACCGAGTACGCCAGCTGGCCGTGGGTCTTCTTCATCAACGTGCCGATCGCTGCGATCGTGCTGGTCTCCATGCGATCGGTGCTGCCGGCCGGCATCACCCGGACCGGCTCGCTCGACGTCGCCGGCGCCGTCACCGTCACCGCCGGACTGGCCTCAGTGGTCTTCGCTGTCGTCCGGGCGCCCCAAGCTGGATGGACCTCGGCATCGACCCTGCTGATCGGCGCCGCCGGCCTGGCTTTGCTGGGCGTGTTCGTGCTGCTCCAGGCCAAGCGTCGCGAGCCCCTGATGCGCTTGGGCATCCTGAGGGCACCGAATCTGGCCGCGGCCAACTTCGCCCAGTTCATGCTCGGGGCGGCTTGGATTCCCATGTTCTTCTTCGTCAATCTCTACCTGCAGCAGGTCCTCGGCCTCGGAGCCTTCGCAAGCGGTGCCGCGCTGCTGCCGCTAACGGTGACGATCATGGTTGGAATGGTTGGCGTCGCGCCGCGGATGATCGCGAAGTTCGGCCCCAAGGCGATGACCGTCGGTGGCCTCGCGGTGCTTGCCGCGGGTCTGGTCTGGCTTTCGTTCATCGGCCCAGACGGCAGCTTCGTCACCGACGTCCTCCCCGCGTCCCTGGTGACCGCGGCCGGCATGGCGATGGCGTTCATCCCGTCCCTCGGTCTCGCGCTGTCCTCGGCAGCGCCTGAGGAGGGCGGCCTGGCCTCGGGCCTCGTCAGCACCAACTACCAGGTGGGGTCGGCGCTCGGTCTCGCTGCGATGACCGCTCTTGCCTCGGGTTTCGGCGCGGACCGTGTCGGCGACCTGGCTGCCCAGACCAGCGGGTTCTCCGCCGGCCTCCTCGGCGCCGCAGCAATCGCCGCAGCGGGCGCTCTGGTCGTCAGCAAGTGGCTGCGCTCACCTGCCCCGGCGGCTGCAGAGCTCCAGGAGGAGGCCGCCGCGGTCTGACCCCGTCCACCGAAACCTGTACTCCACCAACCCAGCCGGGCATCCCCGGCACCACACCACGAAGGAGATCACCATGAGCACTACTGAGACCTACGAGACGTCCTACAGCGTCGTGGGCATGACCTGCGACCACTGCGTCCGCTCCGTCACCACCGAGGTCAGCGCCCTCGACGGCGTCTGCGACGTGCAGGTCGACCTCGCCGCCGGTCAGGTCCTCGTCACCGCGGAGCAACCGCTGCAGGCAGAGCAGGTCCGCGAGGCCGTCGAGGAGGCCGGCTACCAACTGGCCTGAGCAGACCGCCGCGCTCCGGAGGTGGCATCCCCAGCCCCTCCGGAGCGCGGCTTCCGCCATCTCCCCACCCTTGGCTGCCCGGCGCCGGGCCGTCACTCCCGTACCTGATCCACGTCCGCCCAGGAGCTCGGCCTGTCCGAGCTGCTCAGTAATAGCAGCGCCTGGGCCTTCCCCCGCGCCTCAACGGCGTCGGGTGGCTCGAGGTCGCCGCGACGTTCGCTGCCATCCCATACGCGACCGGCGCCGCCCGGTGAGGGGACACCGACAGGACAGGCGACGGACAGCGCCCGCGCTGAGTCTCTGATCGACCACCACTCCCCCGTCAGGAGACCCCATGACCACCACGACCCACGCCGCCACCGACATCGGCGCCACCCCCGACACCGGGGAAACGGACTACGAAGTCTGCACCCTCGACATCGGCGGCATGACCTGCGCCGTCGTGCGTCGGCCGCATCGAGAAGTCTCTCCTCAAGCTTGACGGCGTCGCCGAGGCCAGGGTCAATCTGGCCACCGAGGCCGCCTCGGTTACCTTCGCCCCCGGGCGTGTCAACGTCGACGACCTCGCCGGAGCCGTGACCAAGGCCGGGTACACCGCCACCCCGCGGCACCAGCAGTCCGCGACGGGGCGCCCGACCGCCCCCGCCCCCGACAGCAAGGACGACGAGCAGGACCGCACCCTCGCGCGGATGAAGCGCAAGTGGCAGGTCGCGCTAGCCACCGGCCTGGGGCTGATGGGGCTCATGTACGTCCCGCTGTACATCGACACCATGGACTGGCTGATGCCGGCGATCTTCGTGCTCGCCACCGCCGTTCAGTGGTGGGCAGGCAAGGAGATCTACGCCTCGGCGTGGGCGGCGGCCAAGCACCGTACGACCAACATGAACACCCTCGTGACGCTCGGCACGGGCGTCGCCTGGGGCTACAGCACGTTCGTCACTCTGTGGCCCGGCCTCGCCCAGAGCTGGGGCCTGCCCCTGCACGTCTACTACGAGACCGCCCTGGTGATCGTGGCGCTGGTGCTGGCCGGAAAGTACATGGAGGCCAGAGCCAAGAAGCGCACGGCCGCTGCGGTCACTGCGCTCGTCGGACTCGCACCCAAGACAGCCCGGGTGCTCCGCGACGGGACCGAGGTCGACATCCCGGTCGAGGAGGTCGTCGTCGGAGACGTGGTCCGGATCCGTCCGGGCGAGAAGATCCCGGTCGACGGCGAGGTCGTCAGCGGTACTACAACGGTCGACGAGAGCATGCTGACCGGCGAGAGCCTGCCGGTGGACAAGTCCGAGGGCGACCAGCGTCATCGGCGCCACCCTCAACACCACCGGGTCCGTCCAGATCCGGGTCACCGCTGTCGGGGACGACACCGCGCTGGCCCAGATCATTCGCCTCGTCGAGGACGCGCAGGGCTCCAAGGTGCCCATGCAGCGACTGGCCGACAGGGTCTCGGCGGTCTTCGTTCCAGCGGTGATCCTGGGTGCGTTCGCCACGTTCGCGGCCTGGGCGGTGTTCGGCCCGTCCGGGGAGAACCTGACGATGGCGATCACCACAACTATCGCGGTCCTGATCATCGCCTGCCCCTGCGCCTTGGGCCTCGCAACCCCCACTGCGGTCATGGTCGGCACCGGCCGCGCCGCCGAGCTCGGCATTCTCATCTCGAACGGCGAGGCGCTCGAGCAGGCGCGGCGACTCACCGCGGTCGTGCTCGACAAGACCGGCACCATCACCGTGGGCAAGCCTGCGCTCACCGCAGTCACCACGACCGGTGGCTGGACCGAGGCCGAGGTACTGGCCCTCGTCGGCGCTGCCGAAAGCGGCAGCGAGCACCCTGTGGCTCAGGCGATCGTCACCCATGCGATGGCTGCCGGTCTCGACGTTGCCGCCCTCTGGAGGCCTTCGAGGCGGTGCCGGGCCACGGCCTCGTTGCGCAGGTCGCTGGACGGCGGGTGCAGATCGGCAACGCCGCCATGATGCAGCGCGCCGGCGCCGCCGACAGATCCTCTCGAGGCACTCGCCGACCAGGCGGCAAGCCGCGGGGAGACGCCGATGTTCGTCGCCCTCGACGGCGAACTGGCTGCGGTGATCACCGTGGCCGACACCGTGAAACCGGAGTCGGCCGAGGCGGTCGCGCAGCTCGAGGCGCTCGGACTGGAAGTCTGGATGATCACCGGCGACAACTCCGCCACCGCGCAAGCGGTCGCGGCTCAGGTCGGCATCACCCACGTGATGGCCGACGTCCTCCCGGCCGACAAGGCGGCCGCGGTGACCCACCTCCAAGAGCAGGGGCACGTGGTCGCGATGGCCGGCGACGGCATCAACGACGCCGGTGCGCTCGCCCAGGCCGACCTCGGCATCGCGATCGGGACCGGCGCGGACGTCGCCATCGCAGCTTCCGACATCACCCTCATCGGGGGTGACCTGCGAAGCATCGTCTCGGCGATCGCGCTCTCGCGACGGACCGTCACGACCATGAAGCAGGGCCTGGCCTGGGCCTTCGGCTACAACATCCTGTTGATCCCGGTGGCAGCGGGCGCGCTCTACTCCTGGGACGGGCTGTTGCTGGACCCCGTGCTGGCCTCGGCGGCGATGGCGATGAGCTCGGTAAGTGTGCTGTCCAACGCACTGCGACTGCGCCGGTTCAAGCCGACCCGCCTCCGTCGAGGAGGTCCTGCACCCGCCCCTCCGGCAGCGATTGGGCGCGTACGCCTACCTCACTGCCGTCGCAGCGGTCGCCCTGGCCATCGGCGGCACCCTCACCGCGGTCAGCCGGATGGACTTCGCCGAACGCGGCATGAACGGCACTCTCGCCTGGATGGAGACCACCGGGATGCCGATGCGCCCCGCCATGAGCACCATGATGACCGCGGAGATCCCTCCCGCCGACGCGGCCGAGGCCGGGCTCGACGTCCAACTGCACGTGCCCGTCGCGGCCCGTCCCGGCGTGCCGACGCGCGTGACCGCCCGCGTGGTGAACGCCGAGCCACTGGAGAGCCGGTGAGCGACCTGACCCGCAGTCACCAGGCGTGGATGCACCTGATCGCCACCCGCGCGGACCTGGGCACGTTCACCCACGTGCACCCCGAGCCGACCGGCAACCCGGGCGAGCTGGCCGTCGACGTCACGTTCCCGACCCCCGGGACCTACATCGTCAACACCGAGTTCCGGCAGCGCGGCGAGATGGCCGACGTGCACCAGCGTCAGCTCGTCACGCGTGGCCGGACCGGCCGTGGAGCCGGTCACCCTGGAGGCCAGCCCCCGCACGACGGTGGTGGACGGCATCGAGGTCGAGCTCGGCGGCGAGGCCCGTCGTCGGCGGCCCTAGCGACCTGCACTTCTCCTTCACAGACGCGGCGACCGGCGAGCCCGTCGACGACCTGCAGCCGTTCCTCGCGGCTGCGGGGCACGTCGTGATCATGCGCGGGGACGGCGAGACCTTCGCCCACGAGCACGCGGAGGTGGAGGACAACGACGGTCGTCCGGTGTTCGCCCTACCCGGCCAGGAGTTCGGGCCCGAGCTCGACGTCCACGCCGAGTTCGACACCCCGGGCACCTACCAGCTGTGGGGTCAGTTCCGCCGGGCCGACGGGAGCGTCATGACGGTGCCGTACACCGTCGAGGCCCGCTGACCGGCCTCACTGCCGCCGACCCGCGGCTCCCGGCGGGTCGGCGGCATCCTTCTCATCACTCGGCAGACACCCATGGCCGGACTGGTCACGCCCTCGACCATGCTGGACCGGCTCGGGCGCGCAGTGGCCTCGTCGACAGATGGTTCAGTCGTCTTCGTCGCCGTCAACGCTCGCGTCGGGCTCGCCCCTCCTGCGCCGCGCGCCTTGGGTTCGGCGCTGCCGCCGCCACCGTGACAGTGATGGTGACGGTGCTGGTCCGGCAGGCCGCGGCGGAGTGCTTCGCCGGGGGCTGCGCGGCCCGGCGGGGCTCGCTCCAACGACCTGTTCCGACGCCTCGACCGGACAAGCCCGCGACTTTCCCCCAGGAATCGTCGTTCGATGCGGCGTACGGCCCGGGGCCGATCAGCCGGGACTGCTGGCGCTGCTGCCGCCTGCCGCTGTTGGCGCTGGCGCGCTAGTGCTCGGCGGGCCCCTGACGGTGGCCGCCCTCTTGCTCACGCTGGCCGCGGCACACAGGACCAAGACGGGTCATTGCCAGGGCGTGCTCGCCGCAGTCACGATGGGCTGATCACGAGGGGGGAACGTGGACGAGGTGCGATTCCGACTGCTCGGGCCCATGGAGATGTCCGTGTCCGGCCGGCCGGCGAAGCTGCCCGGGGCCGCTGAGCGCGCCTTGCTGGCCCAGCTGCTGCTCGCGCCAGGACGCACCATTCCCGCCACCCTCCTGATCGACAGGCTGTGGTCGGAGTCCACCTTGCCGGTGGACCCGATGAACGCGCTGCAGATCCGTGTCTCGAAGCTGCGTCGCGCACTCAGGTCTGTCGGGCTGGAGGACCTCGTCGGGCGCGAAGGTGTGGGCTACAGGTCCCAGCTCGATCCAAGCCAGGTCGACGTGCACGAGTTCGAGGCCCGCCTCCGCGAGGCCCGTGCCGCCTACCAGGGGTCGTCCCACCAGGACGGCGCCGCACCCGATCCAGCCGTCGTCGACGCCTACGACCACGCCCTGGCCCTCTGGGCGGGCGAGCCGCTGAGCGACTTCGCCACCGAGCAGTGGGCCATCGCGGAGGCGACCCGCCTCACCGAGCTCAAGCTCGCCGCGATGACCGAACGTGCCCAGACCGCCCTCGCGCTGGGCCGGCAGCAGGAGGTCGTCGCCCAGCTCGAGCCCCTCGTCGCCTCCGACCCCACCCTGGAGTCCGTGGCCGGCCTGCTGATGGTGGCGCTGTACCGAAGTGGCCGGCAGGCCGACGCCCTCGATGTCTACACCCGCACCCGCGAGGTCCTGGACGAGTCGCTCGGGTCTGGAGCCGTCGCTGTCGCTCAGGTCCCTGCACGAGCGGGTCCTGAGGCAGGACCCAGCCCTGGGAGGTGCGTCCGACCTGGCTCCACCCGCGCCGCTCGTGACGCCCTTGGCACGAGCCCGCGGCACAGAGGCCACACGTGCCACGAACCTCCCCACCGTGGTCCGGCCCCTGATCGGGCGGGAGACACAGCTCGAGGCGCTGGCGGCGCTCGTCGACGAAGCGCGGCTGGTATCCCTCATCGGGCCCGGCGGCGCCGGAAAGACCTCGCTCGCCCTCGCCACAGTCGTGCGTCAAGGCCGACACCTTCCCCGACGGCGCGTTCGGGGTACATCTGGCCTCGGTCAACGACTCCGAGCAGGTCCCGGTCGCCGTCGCCGACGCCCTGGCCGTTCCCCTTGACGGAGCCGCCGGCGATCGCGATGTGCGGGAGCGGCTCATCAACTACCTGGGTCGCAAGAAGCTCCTCCTGCTGGTCGACAACTGCGAGCACGTGATCGACGCCGCGGCTTCCCTCATCGACGCCGTGCTGGGCCGCTGCCCCCAGGTCACGGTGATCGCGACCAGCCGTGAGGCACTCGCCGTTCCGGACGAGGTCCAGGTGACGGTCGCTCCGCTGGAGACCCCACCCGAGTCCACTGCCGCCTCCCGGGTCCTGGACTACGCAGCGTCTCAGCTCTTCGCCGAACGCGCGCGTGCAGTGCGCCCGGGCAGCGTCTTCGACGAGGACGACCTGCTGGCCATCGGTCGGATCTGCCGCGCCCTGGACGGGATCCCGCTCGCGCTCGAGCTCGCCGCTGCCCGGACCTCTTCCATGTCCCCGACCGACATCGCTGGTCGGCTCGATCAACGCTTCTCGCTGCTGACCTCCGGCAGCCGCACCGCGGAGAGCCGTCAACAGACGCTGCGCGCCACCGTCGAGTGGAGCTACACGTTGCTCACCGAGCGCGAACAGCGTGTCTTCAACAGGCTCTCGGTCTTCCGAGGAGGCTGGACCCTCACCGCGGCGGAGGAGATAGTCGCCGACTCGGGGATGCGCCACGGCGACGCGCTGGACACCATCGGTCGTCTGGTCGAGAGATCCATGGTGGTTGTAGAACGCGGGGCGACTACCCGCTACCGAATGCTGGAGACACTGCGTGAGTACGCCGCTGAGCGGATCGCGGAGTCCGGAGAGGCCGACGACCTGGCCGGCCGCCACGCCTCCTGGTACCGGGACATGGCGCTCAAGGCCGAGATGGCGCTGCGCGGCCATGGACAGCGAGACACCCTCAACCGCCTCCGCGAGGACCAGCCCAACCTCCGCGCGGCCGTGACCTGGCTCGCCGGGCCCGGGAACGACACCGACGGTGCGCTCTCGATGGCCGGCGCCCTCGGTCTCTTCTGGCACCTCGGCCGTCACCTCGAGGGACGCGAGCTCCTCGCGCGGCTTCTCGAGAAGGGCCCTGGTGGGCCCCGCGCCCGCGCAAGCGCGTTGCAGGCGGTGTCCCTGGTGGAACGGCCGCGAGCGTGCCTGGTCCACCCGAGTCCACGCTGCGCCGAGACGGCGCGTGAGAGCCTCCGCCTCTTCGAGGAGCTCGGCGACCAGTCCCGTGCCGCCCTGTCGCGAGTCCTGCTCGCCGTTCAGGGCGTGACCGGCGCTCACCCCGACGAGCAGGAGCAACTTCTGTCCGAGGCGGAGGCCCAGTTCCTCCGCGACGGAGATCCGTGGGGCCCAGCGGTGATCGGTTTCGTCCGTATGGAGACCGCGCTCAAGACCGGCGACGAGGAGAACGCCGTCCGGACCGGCCGTGCCACGGCTGCGACGTTCCGGCAGCTCGACGACCCCTGGGGACTCTCAGCCATCCTCTACCACCTCGGGTGGGGCCTACGGCAGTTCGGCCGGTACGAGGAGGCGTCGCGTGTCCTGGAGGAAGCCATCGACGTCGCCGCCTCGGCCGGGCTCTACAACACCGTCCAGTGGGCACTGGCAGATCTCGGCGTGGGACAGATCCACCTGGGTAACCGTGAACAGGCCGCAGAGCTGTTCGACCGCGCGGCCGCAGCCTCGGAGCAGGTGGGCGACGGTGCGGGCGAGGTCCTGGCCACCTACGGTCGAGCGCTGCTCTCGCAGGTCGAGGGCGACTGGCCGGCCGCGCGCCGCGGATACGCCGAGGCGATGCCCGGCTTCGAACGCTTGGGCACTCCTGTCCCCCAGGGCCTGTCCCTGGCCGGACTTGCCCGCTGCGACGAGGCCGAGGGAGACGTTCGCGGCGCCCGTAGCCGCTACGAACGTGCTCTCGCTGTGGCCCGCGAGGTCGGAGAGCCGGGCCTGGTGGCGACGTCGCTCGAGGGCCTGGCGCGACTCGCCGCCGGCGGACGACGAAGCCGAGGCCGAACGGCTGACCCGGGAGGCCGCCGACGTACGCCGCACTGCGGCACGTCCTGCACCCCCACACGAAGAGCGCGACATGCACAGCTCGCGGTCCTGACAACCGCCGTCGAGTCTCCAGGAGGATCGGTCCTAGGCACCGAGGAGCGGTCCTGCCGAAGCGGCCAGCTCAGGACACCACCCTCCTCCGGTCGCACGGTCACATGAACAGCACTCCGACAGTTTCTGGAAAGCCCCTCCTTGGAACCTGAGCGGCAACCAGAAATCCAGGAGGAACACCATGTGCGCCACCCACCAAGTCGCGATCTGGGTCACCAGATCGCGGACGGAGGCTTCGCCGCCCACGAAGCTCGCGCTTCAGCGCCTGGCGCAGAGGGTCGGCCACCTTGTCCCTGCGGCAGCCGCCGTCCTCGTCGACACGACCGCTCCCGAGGTGCTGCGCCACCGCGCCTTCGCCGTGGTCGCGAGCCGGTGCGCCGGCTGAGCGTCCAGCACGGATGCTTGCCTAGCTCGCCTGCGGTCCCAGTCGTCTTCGCGAGCCTCACCTTGTCTCTACCCCTGATCGTCGTCGCGGAAGCAGCCGGATGAGCGGCACCAGGCGCCGACGGCGGACAGTCCCTCAAAATGACGGAGATGCACATGTCCCACGACTGCACAGCCCTCGACGTGATCGTCGTCGGAGCAGGTCAGGCAGGGCTCGCGGTCGCCCAGCAGCTGGCCGCCCACGACCTGCGGATCCTCGTCCTCGAGGCCGGCTCGAGATCGGTGAAGTCTGGCGCGGTAGGTGGGACTCCCTCACCCTGTTCACCCCCGCTGAGTACTGCTCCCTGCCGGGGCTGGCGTTCCCCGCGCCACCGGGCACCTACCCCACCAAGGACCAGGTCGCGGACTACCTTGCCCTGTACGCCGCGCACTTCGCCCTTCCGGTGCTGCTCAACACGCACGTGCGGCAGCTTCGCGAGCGTGACGGTGCCTACGTGCTCGACACCACCCATGGCCCCCTCTTGGCTCGCCAGGTGGTGGTGGCGACCGGGCCGTTCCAGTCGCCCGTGATCCCGTCCGTCGCGGCGGGCCTCGGGGACCACGTCAGGCAGGTCCACAGCTGCGGCCTACCGCAGCAGCACCGCCCTTCCTGGCGAGCGGGTCCTGGTGGTCGGTGGCGGCAACTCGGGGCTGCAGATCGCCCTGGAGCTGGCCGAGTCCCGTGAGGTCGCGCGTGGCCTTCGGAAGCAAGCAGAAGATGGTCCCTCAGCGGCCACTCGGCAAGGACCTGTTCTGGTGGCTCTCCAGAACAGGTCTGATCAGCCTCCCGGCGACCTCGCCGGTGGCCCGCCATCTCCGCGACCGCGGTGGAGACCTGGTGATCGGGACGTCGAAGACTGACCTGCGGCGCGCCGGTGTCGCGACCCTCCCCCGGCTCGTGGGCGCGAGTGGCTCTGTTGTCACGTTCGCGGACGGCAGCACCTGGGAGCCCGACACCGTCGTGTGGGCCACCGGCTTCCGGCGCGACTACGCGTGGATCGACATCCCCGGCGCCGTGGACAGAGATGAGCCAATCCATGATCGGGGACGCAGCCGGGTCCCCGGGCTGTCCTTCATCGGTCTGCCCTGGCAATGGACCCGCGGCTCGGCGTTGCTCGGGTACGTGAAGAACGACGCCCAGTGGCTCGCGGAGAAGATCAGCGCAGAACTGCACCAGGGTGCGGCAGGCGCCTCCGCCGGGCGGAGGTGACCGCTCTGAGCTGCGATTACCCGGGCGGGACCGAGGCGTCGACATGCCATCGACGTCGGTACGCCCGTCTGTCCTGGCGTAGAGGTGACTGTGTCCGAATTCTTGTCCACAGGCCGTTCGGGCCCTTCGCCAGTCGGTTCACCGGAAGCGGGAACCATGTCGGTCAGGCACCCGCTCGACGTGAGCCCGCTGAATGCCCACGAGTGGGACCAGATCGTTGCTCTCACACCAGGCGACTTTGCGGTTGTCCGGTTGTGTGCTGTCTTCGACGCTGAACCTGCAAGGTCCGCTCACCACCAGACTCGCGTTCCTCCCTGCCGCCGTCCTCCCGCGCCGTCGGCACTGCACATCGCCACCACGTGGCCGGGCACGCCTTCTGCCGCGCGATCGCCACTACTGGGTTCAGCGTCGTTGCCGGCGGTCCGCTGCTGTTGTCGCGGGAAACGTCCGCCACTCGTAGACCTGCCACCCGGGCTTCGCGTGGTGAGGTGATTCTGCAAATGCTGTTCGTCGCGCGGCCTCAGCGGCCGCCGTGAGCAACACGCCCGACGAGCATGCCGGGCATGACCTGAGACTTCAATGACCGGCCGCGAGATTGCACCCGCCCGTAGAGTCGCGGCGCTGTCTGCAGTCGCTCCCGCCGCCCGCCTCGCTCACCACTTCCGACGGAGCGACCGCCGCCCTATGGCACGGCCTCACAGCCGCCGCCGCAGTTGCCGTCCTGTTCGCGCCGTCGCTCTGCTCTGAATGCCTCCTACCCGTTGCGACGGCGTCACCTGCACATGCGCCGACCGCACACTCTGCACCTTGATCTCAGCACCGGACGGACAGCCCATTCAGGGAAGTCCCGAACACGTCTCCCATGCGTGGGGTCGATGACACAAGCGGCGCGGAGACGCTGACGCTCACTCACGCCGGCACCGGGACCGGCAGGGCGTTCGATGTCGGAACAGTCGGTTCCGGGTTCCCCTCGACGTGCAGCTCGGGCAGCCAGTTCAGCCAGCTGGGCAGGTACCAGTTCCAGCGGCCGAGGAGCGCCATGGCGGCGGGGACGACGACCATCCGGATGAGGGTGGCGTCCACGAGGAGGGCGACACCGACGCCGAAGCCCATCTGCTGGAACGTGACCAGCTGGCCGGCGGCGAACCCGGCGAAGACAACGACGATGATCAGCGCGGCACCGGTGATGATCCGTCCGGTGGCGGCGATGCCGTGCACGACGGCTTGGTTGGTGTCGCCGGTCTGTGCGTAGCGTTCCCGGATTCGGCTCAGCAGGAACACGTGGTAGTCCATCGAGAGCGCGAACAGCACCGAGAACAGGAAGATCGGCACCCACGCCTCGACTCGTTCGACCTGCTGGAAGCCCAGCAGGTCGGCTCCGATGCCGTGCTGGAAGACCAGGACAAGCAGCCCGTACGCCGCACCGACCGAGAGCAGGTTGAGGACCACGGCGGTGGCGGAGAGCACAGCGAGCGGAAGACCGGGGTGAGCAGAAGGAAGTTCAGGCCTAGGACGAACACCAGCACGATTGGTAACCACTCGTTGATCACGTCGGAGTAGTCGACGCCCTGCGCGGTCGCGCCGCCTACCACCACGGCTGGCATTGGTCCCGTCGAAGGCGGCCGGGACGAGATCCGAACGGAGCCGGTCGAGCCCCCGCCGTGCTTGTTCATTATCGGGATTCCAGACCAGCGGGATGCCGATCAGCGCACCCGGCCGTTCTCCGACACCTGCCGGGCCGAAGGCCGAAATCGCGGTCGTCGGCGACCGAGCCTGGAGGCGTGCGATGGCGGCGGCAACGGAACCTGACGAGATGTCTCCCGTGATCACTACCTGGGCGGGGTCGGTCGTCGCCGCGTCCGGAAAGCTCGCTCCAGTGCGGTCGCCCCGGACTTGGCGAACGTCGATTCTGGAGGACTCGACCCCGAGGTGCCGGTGCGGAGGCCGAGGACGGGATAGGCCGCCGCGAGCAGGACTAGCACGCCGAGGGTGAGTGACACTGCCGGGTCGGCGGACCACCGCGCCGACCGCACGTGTCCAGAAGGGGCTCTCGGCGGGGTGGTCGCGCCCCACGATGGGGAGCCGCAGCGCGTCGACCCGGTCCCCGAGCAGCGACAGGAGCGCCGGCAGCAGCGTAAGGGCGGCCGCCATGGTGACGAGGCCGACGATGATGGCGCCGAGCGAGAGGCTGCGCAGGATCGTGTCGGACCAGGAGCAGGCCGAAGAGGGCCACGACGGAGGAAGATCCCCAGAACAGGACGGCCTTGCCGCTGGTGCCGCCTGTGACGACGATCGCGTCGATCTTCTCGCGGCCCGGCTTGCCGCTCCTCGCGGTAGCGGGAGAGCACGAAAAAGCGTAATCGATGCCGAGCGCAAGCCCCATCGCGGCGATCATGTTGACGATAAAAAAGGAAGGATGGTGAACTGCCCGAGCACCGAGGAGATCCGACGGTCACGATGATGGACACGATCGCGATGCTCATCGGGATGAACGCAGCCACCAGCGCCCCGAAAACAGGATCAGCGCGATGATCGCTGCGGGAACCCGAACTTCAACTCCTCGTTGGTGAGGTCGGACTCCGACAGCTCGCGAAGTCGTGGTCCAGGGTGTTGCCCCCGGAGATAGTCATCGAAGTCGGGCGAGCTGTCTGCGGCGGCCACCTCCTCGAGAACCTCGGCGATGCCGGTCTCGGCGTCCTGGCCCAGCACCAAAGTCGTGACCACTGCGTGCCCGTTCTCGGAGATGGACATCTGGCCGGGCGCGTAAGGGTCGCTGACATCAAGGAGACGACCTC
>CAVRPU010000013.1:0-274329 GCA_963723195.1 uncultured Actinomycetota bacterium | reverse complement strand
CGGTCAGCGGCACCGGGGTGCTTGGCGTAGGGGGTCGCTCACGCTGCCACCGCCGCGACCAGCCGGGCGACGATGCCGCCGAGCCTGGCCGGCTCGACGGACCGCACCACGACGACGGGCTCGCCGGCGTACGGCGCGGGTGTGAGCTCGCGCCAGCCGTCGTCGAACAGCACCCACGTCACCAGGCCGAGGCGACGGCCGGTGCCAGCGACGCGCACCTGGAGCCGTCCCCGCTCGCCGGTGTGCAGGAGCACCACCTGCTCGTTCGCCGACGCCGGTGTCAGGGCGGTGCCGTCGTGGCCGATGACTCGGCCGCGGTGGCGCTCCAGCAGCTCGGACAGCACCCCGGCACGCCGTTCCCGCACGGCCGGGCCGGACGCGAGCAGCAGCTCGTAGGGCATCCGGAGGTACGCCGCCGGCGGACCGACCCGTGGCAATGCCGGCGCCGGCGTGGTCGGTCCCGAGGGGGTGACGATCCGGGCCAGCTCGGCGGCCCAGCGTGCGTCGGGCCACCACGCGAGCTCGACGGAGCCGCCGGCGAGCGTGACCGCCGTGATGCCTGCCCCGTGGCGGCGATGCCAGCTGTTCAGCCGGGTCGTGCCCGCCGGGTGACGCAGCGCGAGGTCGAGGTCGA
Source organism: uncultured Actinomycetota bacterium (assembly GCA_963723195.1). Classification (GTDB taxonomy): domain Bacteria; phylum Actinomycetota; class Actinomycetes; order Propionibacteriales; family Nocardioidaceae; genus Nocardioides. The sequence continues at coordinate 273,695 of CAVRPU010000013.1, read as the reverse complement.
CGTGGGCGACCGGGTCGGCGAACCCGGCGAGCGCCGCGGCGAGGTCGGCGTGCACGGTGCCGTCGCTGAGCAGGGCGGACCGGGCGAGCTCCGCCAGTGGCTGGTGCTGGCCATCACCGGGCTCCGAGCCGGGTCCTGTCCCAGCCTGCGCGCCACGTGAGACGCCTCGTCCCGGCCCTGCCAGGGCAGTGGCGGTCCCGGTCAGACGCGCGAGGGCCTCGAGCGCCGCGACCGACATCGGGTAGCGCAGGGGCGGGGCGACGCGAGCTCCGAGCGCCGAGGCTCGACCCGGGTCACGCCGAGCAGTCCCGGGATCTCGACCCGCAGCCAGTCGCGATGTCCGGGCGGCGGCGGGGTGAACCGGTCGACGAGGTCGCCCAGGTCACCCAGCAACCGGCCGACCTTGCGCTCCGCGGCGGCGATGAGGTCCTTGACCCCGTCGACCTCGTCGGCGTGGTGCGCCAGCGCCTCGGCCGCGTCGCGGTGCCGGCCGGCCGAGCGATGCAGCGCGGCGGCGCGCAGCCGGCTGCGGCGGCGCATCGCGTCGGCCGCCCAACCCGACCACGGGCAGGCGTCGGCCAGGCCGACGAGGCCCTCTGCCTCCAGGTCGATGTCGCTGGCCTGCTCACCCAGCTGTCGGGACAGTCCTCGGATCACGGTGGTGTCGCCGTACATCTGGCCTCCTGGCGGGTCGACGCGTCGTGCCGTCGTGATGCCCGACCTCGAAGACCCACAAACGTCCGCGTCCGGCGGCTGTGGACAACCGCGCCGCCTCACGCAGCGCGTGGTCATCTCCGGAGGTTCGTCGGCGCATCCGCGGCCCAGGCACGCGCATCGCTTCGTTCTCGTCGGTCGACGTGGCGCTGCCACGCCTTCCCTCCTCGGCCTCGCGCTGCACGGACCTCGACCACGGATACCCTCGACGAACCTCCGGAGATGACCACTCCATCAGCACACCCCGCCCGAACGAGACGAGGTGCGCGCCGTGACTTTCGACGCTGAGCAGCTCGACTCCTTCCTGCTGGTGGGCGCCGCCGTCACGTTCCTCGCGATCCTCGCCGTCCGCGTCTCCACGCGCGCAGGGCTCCCGAGCCTGCTGATCTACCTGCTCATGGGGGTCGCGCTTGGCGAGGCCGGTGTGGGCATCCAGTTCGAGGACGCCGAGCTCGCCCACGCACTGGGCTTCGCGGCCCTGGCCGTGATCCTCGCCGAAGGTGGCCTCACGACGAGCTGGACCGAGGTGCGCCCGGTGATGCGTCTCGGCGTGTCTCTGGCGACGATCGGTGTCGCAGTGTCGGTGTCCGTCGTGGCGCGTCGGGTCGCACTACCTGCTCGGGCTGCCCTGGGAGCTGGCGATCCTTCTCGGCGCGGTCACCTCACCCACCGACGCGGCCGCGGTGTTCTCGGTGCTGCGGACCGTGCCGCTGCCCCGGCGGCTCTCGGGCGCGCTCGAGGCCGAGTCGGGGCTCAACGACGCCCCCACCGTCGTTCTCGTCACGCTGGTCTCCTCGGGTGCCCTGCAGGAGCAGGGGGTCGCCCAGATGGTCGGCACCGTCGCCCTCGAGCTCGTCCTCGGCGTGGTCTCCGGCCTGCTGATCGGTTTCGGCGGCGCCTGGATCCTGCGCCGGATCGCACTGCCCGCCTCGGGCCTCTACCCGATCGCCGTGATCTGCCTGGCCTTCCTGGCGTACGGCGGCGCGGCCGCCGTCCACGGCAGCGGCTTCGCCGCGATCTACGTCGCGGCGCTCATCCTCGGCAACAGCGAGCTGCCGCACCGGGCGGCCTCGCGGTCGTTCGCGGAGGGCATCGCCTGGCTGGCCCAGATCGGCCTGTTCGTGATGCTCGGCCTGCTGCTCTCACCCGGCCGGATCACCTGGTCGACGATCGGGCTGGCCGTCGCAGCCGGCCTGATCCTCACGTTCGTCGCCCGGCCGCTCTCGGTGCTGGTCAGCAGCGTCGTCCAGCCCATGCCCTGGCGCGAGCTCGCGTTCATCACGTGGGCCGGGCCTGCGCGGCGCCGTCCCCATCGTGCTCACCACGATCCCGCTCGCCGCCGAGGTCGACGGGGCCACCCGGCTCTTCGACCTGGTCTTCGTGATGGTCGTGATCTACACGCTGCTGACCGGCCCGACCCTGCCGATGGTCGCCCGATGGCTGCGCGTGGCGCGCCGGTCGGAGCCGCGCGGCCTCGAGGTCGAGGCCGCTCCGCTCGAGAAGGTTGCGGCCGACCTGCTCCAGGTCACCATCAGCCCCCGGTCGCGCATGCACGGGGTCGAGGTCGGTGAGCTGCGGCTCCCGACCGGCGCCTCGGTCTCGCTGGTGATCCGCGAGGGGCGCGCTCTGGTGCCCGAGCCTCGGACTGCGCTCCGCACCGGCGACGACCTGGTCGTCGTCACCCCGCGCAAGCAGCGCGAGGCGACCGAGAAGCGGCTGCGCCAGGTCGCCTCGGGGGGCCGGCTCGCGGCCTGGCTCGACGACTAGGTCGCTGCTGGCCCCCGGGGGGTGGGGGTGGGGTCGTGTGCTGAAGTGGTCGCCCTGGCAACCACTTCAGCACACGACCGGACACGCAGGACGGGCGGCTACTCGTCCGAGCTGCCCGGCGGACTGCAGATGAAGCCGGACTGCTTCGTGGTCGCCGACTTCTTGCCCTTGACGAGCTCCTCGAAGTCCTCACCCACCACGACGACGACCCCGAGCCCCAGCTGCTCGCCCTGGACGACCGTCGCGCGCGGGCCCAGGAAGCTCTTGACGAGCCGCACGGCCGGGCTCAGCGGGTCGCTGGTCCAGATCTGGGCGTACGTCACCGTCGTACCCCGCGGCGCGTTGCCGTCCTGACCCTCGGCGAAGCCTTCGTCGAGGAACAGCTGGGCCGTGCGGCCGGCCAAGCCCGTGCGTGAGCTGGCGTTGTAGACGCTGACGGTCACCTGGTCGGGATAGACCTTCTGGCCGACCTCGACGGGCTCGTCCTCGCAGAGCGGGAGATCCTCGGCCTCGGGCAGGGGCTTCATCGCGGCATCCCAGCCCCAGAAGGCGGCGGCCGCGAGCAGTGCGCACAGGAAGATCAGCGTGATCGTCGAGCGGATGCCGCGCAGCATCAGCCCACGTCCCGACCGCGGGACTCCCTCTCCCCGTGCATGAGCCGGAGTCTAGCCAGCCGTCCAGGGGCGCCAGCCCACCCGAAAGTCGGTGGACCGAGGCACCCAACGGGTCGCCCTCCTAGGCTGCCCCCATGAGCGAGACGACGCCGCCGCCGCCCGTGGAGCCTGCCCCGCCCGCCGAGCCTGCACCGCCCGCCGAGCCTGCACGCCGCCGCGCCGAGCCTGCCACCGCCGGCCGAGCCTGCACCGCCTGCCGAGCCGGAGCTCGACCCGATCTCCGCGGTCGTGGCACCGGGCTACTCCTTCGAGGGGCCAGCCCTCGAGCTGGGTGGCCTGATGCTCGACGCGACCACGCTCGGCGACGTCCGCATCCGGATCCCGCTGGCCATGGTCAACCGGCACGGCCTCGTCGCGGGCGCCACGGGCACCGGGAAGACCAAGACGCTCCAGCTGCTCGCCGAGCAGCTCAGCTCCGCAGGCGTGCCCGTCTTCGCCGCCGACATCAAGGGCGACCTCAGCGGGCTCAGTCGAGCCCGGCGAGACGGGCGAGAAGATCACCGCTCGGGCGGCGTCGGTCGGTCAGACGTGGACGGCGACCGGCTTCCCCACTGAGTTCTACGCGCTCGGCGGGCAGGGCACGGGCATCCCGCTGCGGGTGACGATGAGCGCGTTCGGCCCGGTGCTGCTGAGCAAGGTGCTCGGCCTCAACGACACGCAGGAGTCCAGCCTGGGCCTGATCTTCCACTACGCCGACAAGTTCGGGCTGCCGCTCCTCGACCTCGCCGATCTCCGCGCGGTCGTGGGCTTCCTGACGTCCACCGAGGGCAAGGCGGACCTGAAGTCGCTGGGCGGCCTGTCGACCGCGACTGCCGGGGTGATCCTGCGTGAGCTGATCGCCTTCCAGGACCAGGGCGCGGAGGCGTTCTTCGGCGAGCCGGAGTTCGAGTCGGCCGACTTCCTGCAGGTCACGCCCGAGGGAAAGGGCCTCATCTCGCTGGTCGAGCTGCCCAACCTCCAGGACCGACCGGCCGTCTTCTCGACGTTCCTGATGTGGCTGCTCGCCGACCTCTTCCACGACCTGCCCGAGGTCGGGGACATCGACCGGCCGAAGCTGGTCTTCTTCTTCGACGAGGCGCACCTGCTCTTCAACGACGCCTCCAAGGCCTTCCTCGACCAGATCGCCCAGACCGTCCGGCTGATCCGGTCGAAGGGCGTCGGCGTCTTCTTCGTCACCCAGAGCCCGACCGACGTGCCCGACGACGTGCTCGCGCAGCTCGGCTCGCGGGTGCAGCACCAGCTGCGCGCTCACACGCCCAACGACGCCAAGGCCCTCAAGGCCACGGTGAACACCTATCCCACCAGCGGGTACGACGACCTCGGCGAGGTCATCACCAGCCTCGGCATCGGCGAGGCCGTCGTCACCGTGATGAACGAGCGCGGCGCTCCCACCCCGGTCGCCTGGACGAGACTGCGGGCCCCCGAGTCGCTGATGGGCCCGGCCGACGCCGCAGCGATGCAGCGGGCCGTCCAGGCCAGCCCGCGGTACGCGAAGTACGCCCAGACCGTCGACCGCGACTCAGCCCGCGAGAAGCTCGCGGCCAAGCTCGAGGAGGGCGCGCGCAAGGCGGCCGAGGACGCGGCGTACGCCGAGCAGCAGCGCCAGGCCAAGCTCGACCGTGCTGCCGCCGAGAAGGAGGCGAAGGCGGCGAGCAAGAGGACCGCCCAGCAGAAGGACGACGGCGGCATCGTCAGCGACGTCGTCCAGTCCGGCGCCTTCAAGGACTTCATGCGCACCGCCGCCCGCGAGATCGCGCGCGGCATGTTCGGCTCCGGCCGCCGGTAAGCCGAAAGCGGCGCGTAACCCCAGACAGAGCTGAGTCGACGAAGCGCCGGCTCAGCGAGGTGACCACGGTCAGGGAGCCGAAAGCCCACCTGTCGCGAAGCGGGTCTGTCTCGACAGCAACCCGCTACAGCTTCGGGTCGGTCCAGGCGAGCTGGAGGCTGTCGACGCCGCGCGACCGGGACAGCATCCGGCCACGGCCGGGAGGCGCGTGCTGGGGGCGGAGCTTGCCGAGCAGCGGCCCCTCGTCGGGGCTGCCCGAGAGCATGATGCCCGGCATGGCGAGGTCGCGCAGCGACTGGATCACCGGCTCGTACGACGCCCGCGAGGCGCCGCCCGAGCGGCGGGCCACCACGACGTGCAGCCCGACGTCGCGGGCTTGCGCCATCAAGGGTTGCAGCACCGCGACCGGTGAGCTCTGCTGCGTGGCGACCAGGTCGTAGTCGTCGACGAGCACGAACGCCTCGGCACCGGTCCACCAGGAGCGGTTGCGCAGCTGCTCGGGGGTCACGTCCGGCCCGGGGATCCGGCTCTCCAGGTAGGTGCCGAGATCGCGCAGAGCCGGACCGGCCTGGGCGGCCGAGGTGAGGTAGTTGAGCTGGTAGTCCTCGGGCAGCTCGCCGAGCAGCGAGCGCCGGTAGTCGACGACGACCAGCTGTGCCTGCTTGGGCGAGCGCGTGCGGATGATCTCGCGGATCAGCCCGCGCAGCAGGGCGCTCTTGCCCGACTGGCTGTCGCCGTAGACCAGCAGGTGCGCCTCGACGTCCATGTCGAGCCCGAGCGGCGCCAGCTCCTTCTCGTCGACGCCGAGGAGCAGCAGGCGCTCGCCGAGCTGCCGCTCCTTCGCCTGTGCACGCACCGCGTCGAGGGTGATCAGCTCGGGCAGCAGTCGCAGCTTGGGGCCGCGCTGCCCGCGCCAGGCGGTGTCGCTGCGCTTGACCAGGTCGTCGACGCCGTCGCCGACGGTGGCCGGGTCGGGACTGCCGTCGACCCGTGGCAGCGCCGCGAGGAAGTGCAGCTTGCCGGGCACCAACCCGCGACCAGGGCGCCCGGTCGGCACCAGCGCCGCGATCTTGCGGTCGACCTCGGAGTCGACGGGATCGCCCAGGCGGAGCTCGAGGCGGGTGCCGAACACGTCGCGCATCGCTGCGCGGTAGTCGGCCCAGCGGCCCGCCGCGGCGACGATGTGCAGGCCGAAGGTGAGGCCACGCGCGGCCAGCTGCTGCAGCTCGAGCTCGAGGTCGTCGAAGTCGGCGCGCAGGGTGCTCCAGCCGTCGACGACCAGGAACACGTCGCCGTAGCCGTCGTCGGCGCGACCCTGCCGGCGCCTGGACCGATAGGTCTCGATGGAGTCGATGCCCTGCGCCCGGAAGTAGCCCTCGCGACGGTCGACCACGCCGGTCACCTCGGCCAGGATGCGGCGTACGACGTCGGGCTCGGACCGGGTGCCCACACCCGCGACGTGGGGAAGACCGGCGAGCGGGGCGAACGTGCCGCCTCCGAAGTCGAGCACGAAGAACTGCGACTCCAGCGGCGTCGTGGTCAGCGACATGCTCGTGACGATGGTGCGCAGCAGCGTGCTCTTGCCGCTGCGCGGGCCACCGACGACGGTGACGTGACCTCCCGCGCCGGTGAGGTTGATCGTGAGGGTGTCCCGGCGCTGCTCGCGAGGCCGGTCGACGGTGCCGAGCGGGATCACCAGTCCGCCCTGGGCGCGCCAGTGCGGCGAGACCAACCCGAGCTCGGGGTCCTCGGCGAGGTCGGGCATCAGCTCGTCGAGGGTGTCGGGGACGTCGAGGGGCGGCAGCCACACCTGGTGCGCCGGCGGCCCTTGCCCGACCATGTGGTCGACCGCCACATCGAGGAGGCTGCGCTCCTCACCTTGCGGAGCGGCCGGTCTGGCCTCGGCCTCCGGCTCGGGATCGACCGGCTCGATGGCCCGCACCTCGGCGATCGTGAAGGGCAAGATGCCCTGCACGTGGCCACCCTCGTCGCGTCGGATCCGCGGCCGCGTCGTCGCCGGCGGCCCGGAGACGTAGGCCGCCTTGAACTTCATCAGCGTGGTCGGGTCGGGCTTGAGGTAGCCGAGGCCCGGCACGGGGGGCAGCTCGTAGGCGTCGGGCACGCCCAGCACCGAGCGGGACTCCTGGGCGCTGAAGGTGCGCAGCCCGATGCGGTACGACAGGTGCGACTCGAGCCCGCGCAGCCGCCCCTCCTCCAGCCTCTGCGAGGCGAGCAGGAGGTGGAGGCCGAGCGACCGGCCCAGCCGGCCGATGGCGACGAAGAGGTCGATGAACTCCGGCTTGGCCGACAGCATCTCGGAGAACTCGTCGACGACGAGGAAAAGCGAGGGCATCGGGGTCAGCGGCTCACCCGCAGCCCTGGCCTTCTCGTAGTCGCGGATCGAGGCGTAGTTGCCGGCTTCGCGCAGCAGCTCCTGGCGGCGCACCATCTCACCCGACAGCGCGTCCTGCATGCGGTCGACCAGGGTGAGCTCCTGGGCGAGGTTGGTGATCACGGCGGAGACGTGCGGCATGTGCGACATCCCGGAGAAGGTCGCGCCGCCCTTGAAGTCGACGAGCACCATGTTGAGCTGCTCGGGCGAGTGCGTCAGCGCGAGGCCGAGGACCAAGGTGCGGAGGAACTCCGACTTGCCCGAGCCGGTCGCCCCGATCACCAGGCCGTGCGGGCCCATGCCCTGCTGGGCGGACTCCTTGATGTCGAGGTGCACCAGGCCGCCACCCTCGCCGAGGCCGATCGGCACGCGCAGCCGGTCGCGCGCGGGCCGAGGACGCCATGCGGCGGCCGGGTCGAAGAGGTGGACGTCGCCGAGCCCGAGCAGGTCCATGAAGTCGGTGGGACCGGTGATCTCGTCGGCGGACTCGTCCGAGGTGCTGCTGCCTCCGGCGGCCACGGTGTGCAGCGGCGTCAGCCGGCGGGCGAACGCCTCGGCGGTGGCCAGGTCGCACTGGTCGCCGAGCGCGACGACCGGCGCCTCACGCACACGCAGTGCCTGGATCGGGACCTTGCCGGCGTACGCCGCCACGCGCGACGCCGCGACGGGGTCGGTCTCGGGGTCGTCGATCTCGAGCCGGAGCCGCGAGGCGTCGTCGAGCTGGTCCCAGCGACTCGGCAGGTCGATGAGGGTGACGCCGTGCAGGCCATCGGGTGGGATCACGTGGTTGCCGGGAGGGAGGTGCCCGCCGTCGACGACCAGGAGGATGTGTGGCGAGGCCGGCCGTTCGTCGGCCCCGAAGCGCGGTCGGTCACTCAGGTCGGGCGGCAGGATCGTTGCGAGGTCGGCCAGTGACGTCGTCACCATCCGGGTCGGGCCGACGGCATCGCTCTGCTGGGCGCTCTGGGCGTGCGGGAGCCACTTGACCCAGTCCCAGTGGGCGAGGTTCTGCTCGCTGCACAGCACCGCGACGATCAGGTGGCTCGGGGAGTGGAACGCCGTCGCCGAGCAGACCAGCGCCCGGGCCATCGAACGCGCCTGGTCCTCCGGACCGCAGACCTCGATGGCGTCGAAGGCTCGCAGGTCGATGCTCGCCGGCAGGTTGGGCTGGATGCGGTGCACCACGAGCAGTCGGTGCAGGGCCGACGCGGCTGCCGGGTCGACCTGGTCGATCGGCGTGCTGTCCGGCGGCACCAGGTCGACCGACAAGGGCTGCGCGCACAGGCCGTAGCGCACATGCAGGAAGCCGGGGTCGCCGGTCGTGTGCTCCCAGACCCGCGAGCGCTCGTCGGCCAGAGCCGGCAGCGCCTGGGGCTCGGGGTGGTGCCAGGTGAGGGCGCGACGCTGCTGGTCGGCAGACTCGCGAGCGATCTTGCGGACGCCGGACAGGTAGCGGAGGTATTCGGTGCGTGATCCCGTGACCTGCTGGGCTCGCTGCTTCCGCTGCCGGTCCAGCTGGACGACGATGAAGCCCAGGGTCGCGAAGAGGAACATTCCGGCCGCGATGTAGCTGCGCCCGCCGTTCTGGCCGCCGCCCATCGTGGCGACCAGGACGATCGAGCCGAGGCTGCCGAGCATGGGGATGGCGTTCATGAGGACGCCGCTGGCGCCCTCGTGCTGCTCGAGGGCCGGCGGCGGCTGCAGCTGGATGCGGCCGGAGGGGAGCTCGGGCTCGTCGTGGCGGGTGCCCCGCAGCGTCGTGCTCATGCGTCCCCTGTCCGTCCCGATCCCGTCGGTCGATCCTACGGTGGCCCGACCCTGGCAGTGCCCGCCGACAGGGGAGGTCCCCGTTCAACGACTACCCTGCTTGACCTGGGTCGAACCACGACGAAGGAGACGAGGTGGCCGACCGCTCGGCACGATCACCGGGTCATCCGCTCGGCAGCGCGGTGGCGTTGAGCGTGCACGGACCCCTCGGCGTGCTCGACCTCCTCGTGCCGGCGGGAGCCTCGACGTGGGACGTCGCCCGGGAGTACGCCGAGCGATCGGGCCTCGGATCCGTGCCCCTCCTCTTCACGCGCACCGGGGCGGCCCTGCCACCGGATCTCGCGCTGGCCGACGGCGGCATCGAGACCGGGACGGTCCTCGTGGCGACGACGGGCGCCCAGCGCCCGCCTCGCCGGACCAGCTCCGCCCCCCGGCGTACGAGAGCAGGCGAGCCGGGTCCGCTCGCGGTCGGTTGGTTCGCCGTCGCGGCCGCGGCGGCTCTCCTGGCCGGCTGGCTCACCGGCCCGACAGGGACCGCCGACCTGCGTACGCCGGTCGTGCTCGTCCTCCTGGGAGCCGCCTTGGTCGGGGTGCTCCCCGTCGGGCGCTTCGCCCGCCTCCGCGCGGTCACGGCGCCGGCCTTCGCGGGCGCGGCGGCGTACGCGCTCCTCTGGGATCCCGACCCCCTGCACCTGCCCGCGATCGTCGGCGGGAGCGCACTCGCGGCGGCCGTCACGGCCGGGGTTGCCCGGGCCCTCGCGGCCGGACCCGACGAAGGACTGGTCGTCTGGATCGTGGCCGGCAGCGTCGTCTTCGTGGTCCCGGCGCTGGCCGCGCTGGTCGGCGGGAGTCCCGCGCTGGTGTGGTCGGTGCTCCTGCTCCTGGCGATGCTCGCCAGCCGCTTCGTCCCGATGCTGGCCGTCGACGTCCCCGACCACCACCTCGTCGATGTCGAGCGGCTCGCCGCCTCCGCGTGGTCGGCGCGCGAGAGGCAACGAGGCCGGCGGGGCCGCACGGTGGTCTCCCTGGACGGCGTCGCCGCGGTGGCCCGGCACGGCGCCCGTACGACGACCGCGGCCTGCGCCGCCGTCGCGGCCGTCACGTTCGTCGTCGCTCCCCAGCTGCTCGCGGCCGCGGCCGACGACGTCGACCGGATCGGTGCCCTCTGCATGGTCTTCTGCGTCGGGGCGTCGCTGCTGCTGGTGGCTCGCAGCTATCGGCACGTGGCGGCGCGTGCGCTCCTGAGGACCGCCGGCCTGTTCTGCTGGGCGGTGCTGACCCGCGAGCTGCTGACCGGACCGGCCGCCGACCGACTCATCCTGGTCGCCGCGGTGGCCGGCGGTCTGGCGGTGCTGGTGCTCGCGGCCGCGGTCGCCACCGGCCGGGGCTGGCGCTCGGCCTGGTGGTCGCGCCGTGCCGAGGTCGCCGAGTCGGTGGCAGGTGCCGCCGCGATCTCGTCGATCGTGGTGACGTCGGGGCTCTTCCTGGCCCTGTGGGAGCTGACGTCCGCCAACGGGCCGGGCAGCTGAGCCGTCGAAGTCCCCGGCGGGCCGGGGACTTCGGCGCTCCTCGGGCGACATGTTGCCCGAGAAGCGCGCAACTCCCCGGGGAGCCGGGGACTTCGACAGAGGGCCGCCTGACCCCTGACGCCGCCGTCCGATCCGACGTACGCTGGGCGGACCAGCGCCGGCTCGGGCGACGGTGCTCATCCACAGGGACGGACGTCCGATGTTTGGGCCGTGTCGAGCCGGGTAGATCTGTCGTTGTCCGGAGGTCGTGACCGTCAGCCGGATTGCTCAACGGCACAGGCCGGTGAAAGGCAGGCGCCGCAGGGGCTGAGAAGGCAACGGCAAGCGACATCGAGCACCTCGGGGAGCTACGAACCGGGGGACAGGAAGAGAGAACCTCATGAGCAACAACCGCGTGGGCTTCGGCGAAGGAACGATCAAGACAACTGGTCAGCTCCTCGCCGAGGCCAAGGTCGAGCTCCGTCGGCTGAGCAACGAGCTGCAGGGCGAGATCAACCAGATGCAGGGCAAGTGGGGCGGGGCGGGCGCGCAGGCGTTCGGCATCCTCAACACGGCATGGGACGAGAAGCAGGGCGCCATCGTGATGACCCTGGAGCGCTTCGAGGCGAGCCTCGACGAGACCGAGAAGTCCCTCACCACCTCCGATGAGACGGCGGCCTCGTCCGTCAACTCCATCCGCTCCCAGATGGAGGGCGTGCGCGACTTCTGAGTCCGCGCCCACTCCACCGCAACGAGAACCTAGAGAGTTGAGAAGACAATGACCTTTGACGGAAAGCTCGACGGACTCCGCGTCGACCACGCCGCCCTCGACAACGCAGCCGTCGGCGTGAAGCGCGTCGTCGACAAGATCGACCGCGTCCTCGACGACCTGATCGGCGACCTCACCCCACTGGTCAACCAGTGGGATGGTGAGACCAAGCAGGCGTTCTCCGAGATGAAGCAGACCTGGGACTTCGCGATGACGGAGATGAAGGACCTGCTCGACAAGGCCGGCCAGGGCGTCTACCAGTCAAACGCGGAGTTCCGCGCGGTCGATCTGAAGAACGCCGCGAACTTCGACTTCTGATCCGACCGGGGTCGGTGGGCCGCCTGAGGTAGAGCTCAGGGTCTCGGGCCGCCGACCCAGCTCGGGTCTCTCAGAACAGACCCTGCGCAGGAGGAACCCGCGTGTTCGCCGACGAGATCCAGCTGAACATCGACGCGATGTCCCAGCTGCGAGCCGACCTGATCCGGCTCCGCGACTCGCTCGAGACCGGCGACTTCGAGTCCATCGGAGGCTCGATGCCGGAGTTCGGCGCCTTCGACCACTCGCCGATGCTGCAGAGCCATCACCAGAAGGCGCACGGCGTGATGCTCGAGACCGTGAAGGCGGTCATCGAGTGCATCGACACCTTCTACACAAACCTGGTGCGGGCCCAGGAGGCCTTCGACGACGTCGATGCGCTCAGCATGCGTGACTTCGTGGTCTACCGGCAGGCCGTCGAGAGCCTCACGGCCCAGTCGCACCTCCCGGGACTGGAGGAGCGGCGGCAGCACTACCGCAACGAGCACGACGGCGCCGACGGCTTCGGTGCATCGGAGGGGGTGTGATGGGACCCAACGAGAAGAAGCTGCGGGAGGCATTGACCCGCGCCGACTTCAACCCGGCGGTCGGCAAGGCGCTCGACTGGTCCTACCAGGGGCTCGACGTCAAGTGGGTCATGGAGGGTCTGCGCGAGGTGGCTCCTCGGCTGGGCGACTACGGCATCACGGGATCGACGCCCAACGCGGCGCACGACGCGTTCCTGCGGCTGGCCGACAAGATGGACCAGCAGCAGCAGGACCTCGACAAGGCCGGTGAGGCGCTCTCGCAGGCGGCGTCGGCGTTCTGGGACGCCGGGCAGGTCCTCGAGGACCACCCGCAGACCCAGCAGGACCCGGGCTCGTTCAGCTACGACCCGAACGCGGAGAAGTCCGAGGAGCAGCAGCGCCTCGACCACAACGGCAAGGCCGACCAGTACGACGCCGAGTTCGCGGCACGTGAGACGGCGTTCGCCAAGGCGCTGGCGGCTGTCGACAAGCAGTACTACCAGTCGGCGGTGACGCTGTCCGAGGTGCACGGCATGGAGCCGCCCCCCAACCCCTACGCGGACGACGGCGGCGGCACCGGGGGTGGCGGTGGCACGGGCGGGCCCGGCGGAGGCGTCGCCCCGCCGGGTGGGGGCCCGGGCGGGGGAGGCCCCGGCTGGGTGCCGAAGCCACCGGACGGCGACGTCCCGTGGGATGGCCCGCCTCCGCCCCCGCCGCGCGACTGGCCGCCGACCGAGGAGCCGCCGCCGCGGGACTGGCCACCGCCCGTCCCCGACCCCGACGACCCGACGTGGCCGACCACACCGACCCAGCCGACGCCGACTCCGGGCGGTCCGCTCGGCCCGTCGGGCCCACTTCCTGGGCCGACACCCGGCGGTGGACTCCCACCATCAGGAGTCGGCTTGCCGCCCGGATCGGTGACGCCGCCGAGCGCTCCCAGTCCGGTCACGGGCGCGCTGGCCGGCGGCCTGGTCGGCGGAGCCATGACCGGTGGTTTGACCGGCGCCATCAAGGGCGCGGTCGGCATCGGCGTACCTCGTGGCCAAGCTCCCAACGCCCTCGGGGCCACGGGTCGAACGAGCGCTGCGGGGGCCCTGGGCCGGGGCGCTGCCGGAGCACCGGGCAGCGGAACGACCGCTCGAGGCGGCGCCGCGGGGTCGACAAGTCGTGGTGGTTCCCGCGGCGCGGGTGCCACCGCAGGGCGTGCGGGGGGCCGCGGTGCGGCCGGCGCCCGCGGCGGGGCGACGAGCGTGGGCAAGGCGGCCGGTCGCGGAGCCGCCGGAGCCGGCGGGCGGCGTACCAAGGACGAGGAGGACGAGCGCCGTGACCGCCTCGACTCCATCGCGGAGACCAGCGACTGGATCGACGACGACGGAGCCGCGCCCGGAGTGATCGACTGACGAGGGCCCCGAGCTGGTCGGGCACCCCCTGGCCAGCGCGGGCGGGAGGTAGCCTCGCGCCTGACGTCCACAGGGCACGACCGCCACGTCGGGATTGGATGGTTTCGATGAGCCAAGCGCCGACGAGCGCGCCGGGCCCCTCGAGCCTGGTCAGGGTCACCGTCGCCTCGGGCTCGCGTCGGGTCGATCTCGTGCTCCCTGGCGCCGTCCCGGTGGCCGAGCTGGTTCCCGAGCTGGCCCGCAGCGTCGGCCTGCTCGACGGGGCGACGGTCTACGGCGGCTACCACCTCCTCACCGCCGAGGGCCGCGCGCTCGCGGGCGACGCCGGCCTGGTCATCCAGGGGGTCGAGGACGGCGGGCTGATCACCGTGTCCGCCGGAGTCGACGAGCCGGTCCCGCGCGTCTACGACGACGTGGTCGAGGCGATGACCGACGTCGTCGAGCGCGACCTCAAACCCTGGCAGCCGGCGTCGGGTCGGCGTACCGCACTCTGTGCAGCTGCCCTGCTGCTCACCCTCGGCGCGGTGGCTCTGCTCATCCAGGACAGCAGGCTCGCCGCGGCCGCGGCCGCGCTGGTGGCCTGCGGACTGGTCACCGGAGCCGTCGTCCTCTCGCGTGCGCAGCACGAGCCCGAGGCGGCTGTCGCCGTCGGGTGGATGGGCTGCGGCTACGCCGTGGTCGCGGGGCTGATGCTCGCCCCCGAGGGCGACCTGTTCGGTCTCCCGCTCCTGTACGCCGCCACGGGGGTGATCCTCGCGGGGCTCGTCTGTCTCGTCGGGCTCGGCGACGGGCGCACCCTGATGATCCCGCCGGTGGTCACCGGCGCGGTGTTCCTGGCCACCGGACTGGTGTTGCGCGCCGTCGATGTCGGCTACGCCGAGGTGCTGACCACGACGCTGGTGCTGGTCGTGATCGTCGGCAGCGTCTTCCCGTGGATGGCGCTGGGCGCGACCGGTACGCGGGTCGACCAGCTGTTCAGCGACGCCGACATCACCGCCGACCCTGACGACATCGACGCCGCCCAGGTGGCGGCCGACGCGCGCACCGCCCACGAGATCCTCGTCGCGATCTCTGCGACGGTCGGCCTCCTGCTCGTGCTGATCGCGCCGATAGCGGTGTCCCTGGGTCTCGCAGGCACCCTGCTGTCGGTCGTGTGCTGTCTGGTCGTGATGCTGCGAACCCGGCAGTACCGCACCGGAGCCGAGGTTCTCGTCGGGCTGGTCTCGGGTGTCCTGGGGTTGGCGGCCACCGCCGTCGCCGTCCTGTGGCTGCACCCCGAGTGGCGGCCCACCACAGCGGTCACCCTCGCGACGACCGGCGCGGTGTTGCTCGCCGTGACGCTGATGCCCTCGTCGCCGTCCATCCGGCGCGGCCGGCTCGGTGACATCGCCGAGTCGATCTGCCTGCTGGCCCTGCTGCCCCTGGTCGTCGTGGCCACCGGGCTGTTCGAGTCGATCCGCGGCTAGCCAGATGGCAACCAAGCGCGACCTGGTCGAGGCCCACGCGTTCAGCCGTCGACGGCTGGTGACCGCGTTCGTCTCCGGCGCACCCGGCGGACGCGAGGTAGAGCCGGCCCGTCCGGCCAGGGTGATCGTCGGCGGCGCCGCCCTCGCGGTGCTGCTCATCGCGGGCGCCGCGATCGCCGGGATCTTCACCACGAAGACCCCTGACGACTGGGCCAAGGTCGGGCTGTTCGTCTCCAAGGAGACCGCCGCGACCTACGTCATCACCGACGACGAGTCGCCGATCGTCGTGCGGCCGGTCATCAACATCACCTCCGCGAAGCTCATCCTCGGCAGTGGCGTCGAGCCGACCATCATCGCCCAGTCGGCGCTCGAGAAGGAGGTCGTGGGCGGTGACATCGGCATCCTCGGCGCCCCGGCCAGCCCGCCCGACCCCGACCGCCTGATCGAGGACGGCTGGACGGTCTGCACCGGCCCGACCACCGGTCTCCGCCTCGACGTCGCCGAGGAGCCGACGGTGCGGAGCACCGTCGCAGCGGGCTCGGTGGTCCGCGAGGGCGGCTCCTACTACTTGATCGCCCAGGCCCGCCCGTCCGGCAGCGGCACGCCCAGCGCCTACCGCTACCTGCTCCCACGCGACGCAGGAGCCCGCGACAACATGCTCACCGCGCTGGGGCTGCAGGCCGGCGCCTACGCCACCGAGGTGAGCGAGACCTTCCTGGGACTGTTCCCCACCGGCGGCGACCTGGCCATCGACTCGTTCGGCCTCGACGGAGTCGGCACCAGAGCGCCGTACGCCACCGCCTCGTCCAACCTTCCCGACGGGTCCCGGGTCGGCGACGTCGTGACGTACGACGGCGGAGCCCTGCTCCTGGGTCCGGACCAGCCGATCGACCTCGACCCGTTCTCCCTGGCCGTCTACAGCAGCCTTCCCGCGCCCGACACCCCGCGGAGCACGTCCGTCGACGGATCCGTCAACGTCGAGCGGGGGCCCGCCACGTTCGGCGAGGCCGACTGGCCCGACGGGCTGCTGGAGCCGCAGCTCGGTGAGCAGTGCGCCCAGCTCGACGTCGCCCCGGGCGAGCCTCCTCGGGTGCAGCTGGTCGCCGACCCGACCGGCGACGCCTCGGCCGAGGCCGTCGCCGCAGGCACCACGTCGGTGCGCGTCGACGCCGGCCGGGGAGCCTACGTGCTCTCCGGCGACTGGGCCGACAGCACGTCGGGGGCGCCGTTCCTGATGGACGCCAAGGGGCAGTCCTACCAGCTCGTGGGGCCCGGTGCCGCGGACCTGCTGGGCTATGCCGGCGTCGACGCCCCCGTGGTGCCCGACACCTGGGTCGAGCTCTTCCGCGCCGGTGTGCCTCTCAGCCAGGATGCCGCTCTCTGCCCACCGACCCGGGACGCCGGGGCCGCGTCGTGCGAGTAGGCCGCCTCGTCGCTCCCGTCGTCCTCGCCGTGGGGGTGCTGGTGACGGCGCCCGCGACGACGTCGGCAGCAGGCGCCAGGCTGGTCGACGTCGACTGCTCGCAGATCGGTCTCGACGACCAGCCGGTCGAGTCGGACGCGGCGAGCGCGCCGTACGAACTGCTCGGGATGCGTGACGCGTGGGCCCGGCTCGACCGGCGCGGGCAGGTCGCGGGCGCGGGCGTCCGCGTCGCCGTGGTCGACTCGGGTGTCGCCGAGGGGGCGCGAGTGCCGGTGGCCGAACGCGTTTCGTTCAGCACCGGCAAGGAGATCGCCGACTACCACGGCACGGCCATGGCCGGTCTGGTCGCAGCCCCGCTGCGTGGAGCCCGCCCGGAGCCCCTGCCCGTGGGCTTCGCACCCGGCGCCCAGGTGGTCGACGTGAGGGTCTACGACAGCGCCCAACCCGGCGAGGGACAGGTCGGTGTGGAGACCGAGCGGGTCGCGGCAGGGCTTCGGTGGGTGGCCGGCAACGCCGACCGACTGGGCATCCGGGTGGCGACCGTCGCGCTGGTGGTCCCGCCGAGCGACGAGCTGGAGGCAGCCGTCCGCGCCGTGCTCGCCCAGGACGTGGTGCTGGTCGCCGGCAGCGGCAACCGGCCTGCCGACGGCGAGCCGCTCTTCGAGGAGCTCGGGGAGGTGCGCAACGGCGAGGATGCCGCGGGAGCCGTCTTCCCTGCGGGGTACGACGGAGTGCTGGCCGTGAGCGCGACCGCCGGCGGTGTGCCTGCCGCCGACGACGAGACCGACGTGCGGGGGTCGGTGCTGCAGAGCTCGGCCATCGACGTGGCGGCGCCGACGTACGGCGCCGTGACCACCAGCGTCAGCGGAGGCACCTGCGTGCTCCCTGCGGTCGCGACGTCGTGGGCGGCTGCCGAGGTGGCCGGCATCGTCGCGATGCTGCGGGCGGCGTCCCCCGCCCAGAACGCCCGCCAGGTCGTGGCCCGCCTCGTCCAGACCGCCGACGGCACCGCCGCCGTCCCCAACAACCTCACCGGCGCCGGGGTGGTGCAACCCGACGAGGCCCTGGCGCGCCCGTTGCAGCCGGGGCCGTCCGGACAGGTGCGCACCAGCGCCGAGGAGCCCGACCGCAACCCGCGGGCCACGGCACCGGTCCCGACAGCCGACCGCCTCGCCGAGACCCGGCGAAACGCCATCTGGCTCGGCCTGATCGGAGGCTCCGCCCTGGTCGTCGCCGCGCTGTTGCGCCCGCTCCTGGCGCGCCGCCGCGCGGTCGAACGCCCGTGACCTCCGCCCGCTGAGGCTGTCAGGATCGTCCTGTGCGCCCGACCCTCCACACCGCCGCCGAGCGCCCCGACCTGTGGGAGCGCGGCATCGACTCGGCCGAGGTCTGGCCGGAGTACAACCTCCACGGTGACGTCCTCAACGCGTTCTGGGGCCGCCTCGACACTGAGATCCCCGCGCTCCAGTTCGTGCTCTACGACGAGGAGGCAGACGAGGTCGTGGCCGAGGGCCACACCGGGGCCTTCCACTGGGACGGCGACGACGCGACCCTTCCCGACGGGATCGACGCGGCGCTGGCGCTGGTGTTCTCCGAGGCAGCGGACCGGCCGGCCCCCAACACCTTGTGCGCACTGGCGGCCGAGACTCCACGCGGGGGCCGGCTGAGGGGTCTGGCCGCCGAGATCCTCGGCGCGATGCGCATCATCGCCGGGCGTCAGGGCCTCACCCACCTCGTCGCCCCCGTGCGCCCGTCGTGGAAGGAGCGCTACCCGATCACCCCGATCGAGCAGTACGTCGCCTGGCGGCGCGCGGACGGTCAGCTCCTCGACCCGTGGATGCGGGTCCACGAGCGGCTCGGCGCCCGCGTCTCGACGCCCTTGCCGCGCTCGATGGCGATCACCGGCACGGTCGCCGAGTGGGAGTCGTGGACCGGGATGGTCTTCCCGGAGTCCGGGCCCTACGTCTTCCCCGAAGGCCTCGCGCCGCTCCAGGTCGACCGCGAGAGCGATCACGCGTCGTACTGGGAGCCCAACGTGTGGATGGTGCACCCCGACCTGTAGGCCGGCGACCAGGTGCGCCCAGGTGCGCCCAGATGCGTCCAGGTTGCGGGAACCGGCACTGACATCGGGCGGCGGTCAGCGGGAAGCGTGGCGGAGGATAGGGGATTCGAACCCCTGAGGGCTGTTAACCCAACCCGCTTTCCAAGCGAGCGCCATAGGCCACTAGGCGAATCCTCCGCCGAGGAGAGTACCTGCGACCGTCGGGGCCGGTGAAATCGCCCGGCGCCTGCGGGCTGCGCCGGGCGGTCGTGTGCTGAAGTGGCTGCCGGGGCAACCAGCTGAGCACACGACCTCGCCTTGGGACGACGTACGCCGCTCGCCTAGACTGCCGGCAACCCCCCGCGTGGCGACACCCAGCTGAATCCCCCAGGGCCGGAAGGCAGCAAGGGCAGGCAGGCTCTGTCGGGTACGCGGGGGGCCCTTCTGTCTCCGGGTGCGCCGGGCCCAGCCGGGTGACTGGCTGGCGCGGTGGTGTTGCCGGTGAGGCCCCGGCCAGCCCCGCCCTAGGCGCCCACAGCACCGCACCAGTCGGCTGCCCCGCGACGCCCTGTCCGGGTGTCGGGGCCGCTGGTTAGGGTGCAGAGGTGGAGTCACCCCTCGCGCTGTACCGCCGTTACCGGCCCGAGACGTTCGCCGAGGTGATCGGTCAGGACCACGTCACGGAGCCGCTGCGGGCAGCGCTGGCCAACAACCGGGTGAACCACGCCTACCTGTTCTCCGGCCCGCGCGGCTGCGGCAAGACCACCTCGGCCCGCATCCTCGCCCGAGCGCTCAACTGCGAGCTGGCCCCCGTGGCCGATCCCTGCGGCGAGTGCCGCAGCTGCCGCGACCTGGCGCGCGGCGGTCCGGGCTCGATCGACGTCATCGAGATCGACGCGGCCTCCCACGGCGGCGTCGACGACGCCCGCGACCTGCGCGAGAAGGCGTTCTTCGCGCCCGTGGCGAGCAAGTACAAGGTCTACATCATCGACGAGGCCCACATGGTCACGCCGCAGGGCTTCAACGCCCTGCTCAAGCTGGTCGAGGAGCCACCTCCGCACCTCCGGTTCATCTTCGCCACGACCGAGCCCGACAAGGTGCTGCCGACGATCCGGTCGCGTACGCACCACTACCCGTTCCGGCTGATCCCGCCGCGGCTGCTGTCGTCCTACCTCTCCGAGCTCTGCGAGCGCGAGGGCGTTCCCATCGAGCCGGCCGCGCTGCCCCTCGTGGTCCGCGCGGGCGGGGGCTCGGCCCGCGACACCCTCTCGGTCCTCGACCAGCTGATGGGCGGGTCCGGCCCCGACGGCGTCACCCACCGGCTGGCGACGGGACTGCTCGGCTACACCCCCGACGCGCTGCTCGACGAGGTCGTCGAGGCCTTCGCGGCGGGAGACGGCGGGGCGGTGTTCGGCGTCGTCGACAAGGTGATCGAGACCGGCCAGGACCCGCGCCGCTTCGCCGAGGACCTGCTGCGCCGACTGCGCGACCTGGTCATCGTGGCCGCCGTCCCCGATGCCCCGGCCAGCGGCCTCATCGATGTGTCGGAGGACCAGGGTGAGCGTCTGGTCGCGCAGGCAGCGAGGTACGGCGGGGTGGAGCTCAGCCGCGCCGCCGACCTGGTGGCCACGGGCCTGACCGAGATGCGCGGGGCCACCGCGCCCCGGCTGCTCCTCGAGCTCGTCTGCGCACGGGTGCTGCTCCCCGGCGCCGACCACTCGACCGACGGGCTCCTGGCCCGGCTCGACCGGCTCGAGCGCCGGGTGGCGATCAGCGGTGCCCCGGCGACGGTCAACCCCCAGGTGACGGCCCCGCTGCCGGTGGTGAGTGCCGCCGGCGACACCGTCTCCTCACCCGCACCGACGGTCACCGAGCCTGCGCGGGCCGGGGCGTCCGACGAGGCTTCGTCGCCAGACAGCCCGCTCCGCTCCTCCGTCGCTCCGGGGGGGCCAGACCCATCCAGGGCGAGCGACGCCTCGTCGGACGCCCCGGCCCCCACAGTCTCGGCGCCCTCCGCGCCCTCGGCGCCCTCCGCGCCCTCCGCCCCCCACCCTCCGCGTCCCCCGCAGCCACCACGACGGCCGCGGGGAGCGCGCTGAGCCTGGTCGACGTACGCCGCCTCTGGCCCGACATCGTCGAGGCGACCAAGCTCCGCCGACGCGTTGCGTGGATGCACCTGACCCAGAACTCCCAGGTCCTGTCGGTCGACGGCAACGTGCTCACGCTCGGGTTCAGCAACGCCGGCGCCCGCGACTCCTTCCTCAGCGGGGGATGCGACGAGGTCCTGCGGCAGGCCGCCATCGACGTCGTGGGCGCCGACTGGAAGATCGAGACGCTGGTCGACCCCGGCGCGCAGTCCGGAACACCTCCGGCTCCCGCCCCCGATCGGGCGGCGTCACCGCCCGCCGAGCGGCTCGTCGACGCGACTGCGGCCAGCACCGCTCCTCCCCAGAGCCCTCCCGAGGGCTCTCCCGACGGCCCTCCCGACGGCCCTCCCGACGGCCCGCCCGACTGGGCGGCCGACGAGCCTGCCCGGCAGACCGACGCGGTCGCCGTGGCGGCGGCCCGCGAGGCGATCCAGCAGACCCGTCAGTCCGGATCGGCCCCACGCGGGACGCCCGGCCCCGCCGACGCCGGCGACGACGTCTCCCACCCCGACGACCCCGACGCCGACACCGACGGCCTCGACACCACCGAGCTGCTCAAGCGCGAGCTCGGCGCCGAGGTCATCGACGAGATCCCGCACTCCTGACCACCCGCGCGGCACACTTGCCCACCCCGACGTGAGGACCACCCCATGACCCAGAATCCCTTCGACGCCCTCGGCGCCGGTGGCTTCGACATGAACGCACTGCTGCAGCAGGCCCAGCAGCTCCAGGAGCAGCTGGCCAGCGCCCAGGACCGGCTCGCCGAGACGACCGTCGAGGGCCAGGTCGCCGGCGGTGCCGTGACCGTGACCCTCACCGGCACCGGCGAGCTCAAGGCGGTCGCGATCAAGCACGGCACGGTCGACGGCAACGACGAGGAGTCGCTCGAGGAGCTCGGCGACCTCATCGTGGCGGCCTACCGCGACGCGAAGAGCAAGGCCGACGCGCTCGTCGGTGAGTCCATGAACCCGTTCGGCCAGACCGGCCTGACGGGCCCCGGAGCGGGCGACGAGGGTGCGGGGCCGGTCGGCTTCGGCCTCCCGCCCGGGCAGGGCTAGACCTTGTACGAAGGCATCGTCCAGGACCTCATCGACGAGCTCGGTCGACTGCCCGGCGTCGGTCCCAAGGGCGCGCAGCGGATCGCGTTCCACCTCCTGCAGGCCGACCCCGCCGACGTACGCCGCCTCGCCGAGGTCCTCGTCGAGGTCAAGGCGCGGGTGAAGTTCTGCGCGGTGTGCTTCAACGTCTCCGAGGCCGACCTGTGCCGGATCTGCGCCGACCCGCGCCGCGACCAGACGGTGATCTGCGTCGTGGAGGAGTACAAGGACGTCGTCGCGATCGAGCGCACGCGCGAGTTCCGCGGCCGCTACCACGTGCTGGGCGGGGCCATCTCGCCGATCGAGGGCATCGGCCCTGAACAGCTGCACATCCGCGAGCTGATGACCCGGCTGGCCGACGACCAGCTCACCGAGGTGATCCTGGCCACGGATCCCAACCTGGAGGGCGAGGCGACCGCGACGTACCTCACCCGTATGCTCAAGCCTCTGGAAATGCGGGTGACCAGGCTCGCCAGCGGACTTCCGGTCGGTGGCGACCTGGAGTACGCCGACGAGGTCACCCTCGGCCGCGCGTTCGTCGGAAGGAGGTCGGCCGAATGACCGACGAGACCACTGAGGTGGCGGAGCGGGCGACCCTCGACACCGAGACGGCCGAGTTCGCCCAGCAGATCGCCGACCAGGTCGAGAGCTTCCTGCTCGCCCTGCGCGCGATCGCCCGCGAGGACGACGGCGGCCGGGCCATCTCCCTGCTGCTGCTCGAGATCAGCCAGGTGCTGCTCGCGGGTGCCCGGCTCGGCGCGCTGCAGGACTTCACCCCGCGGGCCGAGTACCAGCCCGACGTCGGCCCCGACGCCGACCTCGACGCGATGCGCCTACGGTTGGCAGGTCTTCTCGGCAACGTCGACACCTACGGGTTCGTCTTCGACCCCTACGTGCCCGAGGTGGTCGAGAGCCAGCTCTCCGACGACCTGACCAGCATCGCCTCCGACCTCGAGAACGGCCTGCGGCACTTCCGGCTGGGCAACGTGCTGGAGGCGCTGTGGTGGTGGCAGTTCTCCTACGTCTCCTCGTGGGGCAACCTCGCCGGGGCCGCGCTCAACGCGTTGCTGTCGGTGGTCGCCCACGACCGGCTCGACGTCGACGTCGACCTCGACTCCGAGCAGGTCGCCGCAGCCGAGGCGATGCTGTCGGAGGACAACCCGGCCACCTGAGTCGTGCCGCCGGACGGCCGGGACTTCCCACCCCGAACTGGCACTTCGGGGTCGTTGCAACGGGTGGGGAGTGACGGAGTACCCGCCTACGCGGGTACTCCCACCTGCGACGACCAGCCGCGCGACGCCTGAGACGTGCCGCCGACCCGGCGGCCTACCCCGGTAGACTCAGCGGTCGTTGTGGCGCAGCGTCGCGCCGGAGCGTTGACCGTGACGCCGGACCCTCGAAGGACACATCGTGGGCGCTAGCAGCCCCCTGAGCGCGAAGAGCATCGTCGTGCAGAAGTACGGCGGTTCGTCGGTGGCCGACGCCACCGGTATCAAGCGCGTCGCCCAGCGGATCGTGGCCACGCGCAAGGCCGGTCACGACGTGGTCGTGGTCGTCTCGGCGATGGGCGACTCCACCGATGAGCTGCGCGACCTCGCCGAGCAGGTGACGCCGCTGCCGCCGCCGCGCGAGCTCGACATGCTGCTGACCGCGGGCGAGCGGATCTCCATGGCACTGCTGGCGATGGCGATCGCACAGCTGGGTCACAAGGCGCGCTCCTTCACCGGCTCACAGGCGGGAGTGATCACCGACTCGGCGCACGGCAGGGCCAAGATCATCGACATCACGCCGGGCCGGATCGAGCAGGCGCTCGCCGACGGCGCGATCGCGATCGTCGCCGGGTTCCAGGGCGTCTCGCAGGACACCAAGGACATCACCACCCTCGGGCGGGGGGCGTCCGACACCACCGCCGTCGCCCTCGCCGCGGCCCTGGGGGCGGAGGTCTGCGAGATCTACAGCGACGTCGACGGCGTCTTCACAGCGGATCCCCGCATCGTGCCGACCGCCCGCAAGCTGGACCGGGTGTCGTACGAGGAGATGCTGGAGATGGCCGCCTGCGGCGCGAAGATCCTGCACCTGCGATGCGTCGAGTACGCCCGCCGCTACCACATGCCCGTGCACGTCCGGTCCTCCTTCTCCCAGAAGGAGGGCACCTGGATCGTGCCCGAACCCGCAGAGGACGAGACCATGGAACAGGCCATCATCGCCGGCGTCGCCCACGACCGGAGCGAGGCAAAGATCACCGTCGTCGGCGTCCCCGACAAGGTTGGCGAGGCCGCGCGGATCTTCGAGGCCCTGGCGGCCGCGGAGATCAACATCGACATGGTGGTGCAGAACATCTCGGCTGCCACGACCGGCCTGACCGACATCTCGTTCACGCTGCCCCGCGCCGACGGCCAGGTCGCCATGGGTGCGCTGGCGCGGATCCGCGACGAGGTGGGCTACGAGAAGCTGCTCTACGACGACCGCGTCGGCAAGGTCTCGCTCATCGGCGCCGGCATGCGCTCACACCCCGGCATCACCGCCAGGTTCTTCGCCGCCCTGGCCTCGGCCGGTGTCAACATCGAGATGATCTCGACCTCCGAGATCCGGATCTCGGTGATCGTCGACGAGGCGCAGGTCGACGCGGCCGTCCAGTCGACGCACACCGCCTTCGATCTCGACGCGACCGAGGTCGAGGCCGTCGTCTACGGAGGGACCGGCCGATGACCCGCCCCGTGCGCCTCGGCGTCGTCGGTGCCACCGGTCAGGTGGGCGTGGCGATGCGCCAGATCCTCGCCGAGCGCGACTTCCCGTTGTCCGAGATCCGCTTCTTCGCCTCCGCGCGCTCGGCCGGCACGGTGCTGCCGTGGCGTGACGGCGAGGTCGTCGTCGAGGACGCCGCTACCGCCGACCCCGCCGGGCTCGACATCGCGGTCTTCTCTGCGGGCGCGACCACCTCACGCGCGCTGGCGCCGGTGTTCGCCGCGGCTGGCGTGACCGTCGTCGACAACTCCTCGGCCTGGCGGCGCGACCCCGACGTCCCGCTGGTCGTCTCCGAGGTCAACCCCCAGGCGATCGCCGACGCGTCCAAGGGCATCATCGCCAACCCCAACTGCACGACCATGGCCGCGATGCCGGTGCTCAAGCCGCTGCACGACGAGGCCGGGCTGGTCCGGTTGGTCGCGTCGACGTACCAGGCCGTCTCCGGCTCCGGTGTCGCCGGCGTCGAGGAGCTCGCCTCCCAGGTGGCGGCCGCGGGCGACAAGGCGCGCGAGCTGGCCTACGACGGTGAGGCGGTCGCCTTCCCCGAGCCGGTGAAGTATGCCCGCACGATCGCCTACAACGTGCTCCCGCTCGCGGGGTCGATCGTCGACGACGGCCTCGGCGAGACCGACGAGGAGCAGAAGCTGCGCTTCGAGTCGCGCAAGATCCTCGGTATCCCCGAGCTGTTGGTCTCCGGGATCTGCGTGCGGGTGCCCGTCTTCACGGGTCACTCCCTCGCGATCAACGCGGAGTTCGCCCACCCGCTGTCGGTCCAGCGCGCGCACGAGCTGCTCGCGGCCGCTCCGGGCGTCGAGCTCTCCGAGGTGCCCAACCCGCTCCAGGCGGCCGGCCAGGACCCGTCGTACGTCGGCCGGATCCGCCAGGACGAGGGCGTCCCGGACGGCCGCGGACTGGCGCTCTTCGTCAGCAACGACAACCTGCGCAAGGGCGCCGCGCTCAACACGGTGCAGATCGCCGAGCTGGTCGCCGAACGCCTCTGAGCCCGCGCCAGGCTGGTCGGCCTGCACCGCCTCGCTTGGTCAACCTTTACTTGTCCCCTGGGAAACGGTCAGGCATGCTCGTAGTGATTCCGGGGGGAAATCCAACGGAGTTGTGCCGACTCGAGCCAGGGTGGATACGAGGCACGGCGCGGATGTTGCACACAGATTGTTGATGAGCACAGGGCCCGTGGCGCCGAAAGGCGTCCCGGGCCCTGCGCGCTGGTCGGGCTCGTGGTGTCCAGAAGACCGAGCCGGGGACGGTGCCGGATCTGCGCCGACCCGCGCCGCGACCAGACGGTGATCTGCGTCGTGGAGGAGTACAAGGACGTCGTCGCGATCGAGCGCACGCGCGAGTTCCGCGGCGAGATCGAGCTGCTGCCCGATGGTCGCCAGCTGCTCGTCTACGGCCTGCAGACCAGCACCAACACCGTGATCTCCCGCGAGCTGCGTGGCGGACCGCGAGACGGCACCAGCCAGCCGGCTCCTCCCGAGGTCGTGGCGACCACGTTCGGCCCGTCCCTCGGACCGAAGGAGCACGGCCTGACCCGCGATGACAGCGGACGTCCCTGGCTGTGGTGGCGACAGGGGACAGCGACCGGAGACGAGCTGCGCGTGCGACAGGCCACGTCCGCTGGGGTGTTCTCCGCGGCGGCCCAGGTGGTGACCACGCCGTTCGACACGGTGGCCATGTCGGCGTACGGCGCGGGGCGCATCGGCTTGCTGTTCAGCCAGGGCGGGTCTGTGAAGGCGAGCACGAGCGAGGACGGCGGCGCATTCGGGCCACCTGCCGTCGTCGCGACGCCCAGCCAGCTGCCCCTCCCGCTCCTGGGCGGGACGTTCGCGCTCGCCGGCGCTGGAGAGGGCAGCGCCGTCGCCCTCTGGCCCGTCGGGGGCACGGTCCAGACCGCCGCCCTCCACGCCACGCAGTTCGACGCGACCCCGCCGACGCTGCAGAGCGTCCAGGCTCCCGCGGCCCCGCTAGACGCGGGCGTCCCGGGGACCTTCACCGCGAGCGCCGCGGACGACTGGAGCGTCCCCGTCGTGTCGTGGGCCTTCAGCGACGGCGTTCAGCTCACGGGCTCGACTGTTCAGCGAGCGTTCCCGTCCGCGGGCAGCTTCACCGCGACTGCGCGCGCGACCGACGCGGTCGGCCACACGGTGACCGCCTCGCGCACCGTCACCGTGCTGGCTGCGCCGGTCGATCCCCCGGTGTCGAACGACTTCGACATCGGCAAGCCGAAGCTGAACAAGAAGAAGGGAACGGCCAAGGTGCCGGTCACGCTCCCGGGACCCGGCACGCTGGTGCTCACGGGCAAGGGCGTGGTCAAGCAGACGTACTCCCCGAAGGCCGCGGGCATCGTGAAGGCGCTGGTCAAGGCCAAGGGCAAGAAGGGGAAAGCGCTCCTCGCCACCGGCAAGGTGCGACTCAAGGTGAAGATCACGTACACACCCACCGGAGGCTCGGTCAAGGCCAAGACCAAGCGCGTGACCTTGAAGAAGCGCCTCGGCTGACGGCTCAGACGTGCGCGGCACCGGGGCTGGCCGTGGTGTCGAGACGGCCTCGAAACCTGCGGCCTCGGAATGACGAACAGCCGGAGCTGCTTGCGCAGTTCCGGCTGTCCGGGATGCCCTGAGACATCGCAGTGGTCGGGCTGACAGGATTTGAACCTGCGGCCTCCTCGTCCCGAACGAGGCGCGCTACCAAGCTGCGCCACAGCCCGAGGCCTCGGTGAGCATACCCGAGCGGTTGGCGCCCTCCCCAATCGGCTGCGCCGGGCTGGCCAATCGGCTGTGGCGGCCGGGACGGGGGCCCGTCAGGCCGTCGCGGTGAGCGTGAGCAGGGTGGCCTCCGGTCGGCAGGCGACCCGGATGCGGGCGTACGGCGAGGTGCCGACGCCAGCCGAGACGTGCAGCCAGGACGAGCCCGGGTCGCCCGGCCTCGAGTCCGACGGATGGCGGTGCAGGCCCTTGGCGCGGGCGTTGTCGAGGTCGCAGTTCGTCGTCAGCGCACCGACGCCGGGCAGGCACACCTGGCCGCCGTGGGTGTGGCCGGCGATCACCGCGTCGTAGCCGTCGCGCGCGAACTGGTCGAGCACCCGCAGGTACGGCGCGTGCGCGACCGCCAGGCGCACGTCGGCCGAGTCGTCCGCCGGACCAGCGACAGCGGGGAGGTCGTCGAGGCCCAGGTGGGGGTCGTCGACCCCGGCGAACGCCAGCGTCGTCTCGCCGAGCTCGATCCGCCCGAAGCGGTTGGTGAGGTCGAGCCAGCCGCACTCGAGGAAGGCCACCTGGAGGTCGGGCCAGGGCAGCCGGCCCATGCTGATGTTGCGGGTGCCGTCGTCGGGCAACAGGTAGCGCAACGGGTTGCGCACGGTCGGCTCGTAGTAGTCGTTGGACCCGAAGACGAACACGCCCGGCACGTCGAGGAGCTTGCCGTAGGCGTCCAGCACGACGGGCACGGCGTCGCGATGGGCAAGGTTGTCACCGGTGCTGATCACCAGGTCGGGGGCGAGCCCGCCCAGGGAGCGCACCCACTCCTGCTTGCGGGTCTGGCCAGGCGTCATGTGCACGTCGCTGAGGTGCAGGACGCGAAGCGGAGCGTGGCCCGCGGGCAGCAGAGGGACGGTTTCCTCACGCAGCGTGTACTGCCGGGCCTCCCAGGCGGCGTACGCCGTGAGTCCTGCTCCGGCGACGGCACCGGCCCCCAACAACCTGCCGGCCGCGCGCACGAATGCCGGTGCGGTGCCCATGTGTCCAGGCTTTCACAGCACGGGCAGAATGACCGTATGGCCGCCCTCAAGGATCGTCTCCGCGCCGACCTCACCACCTCCATGAAGGCCCGCGACGAGGTGCGCTCCTCGACGCTGCGGATGGTGCTCACCGCCATCACCAACGCGGAGGTCGCCGGCAAGGAGGCCCGCGAGCTCACCGACGACGACGTCATCGGCGTGCTGTCGACCGAGGCCAAGAAGCGCCGCGAGGCGGCGACCGCCTTCGCCGACGGTGGCCGGGACGAGATGGCGGCGAAGGAGGAGGCCGAGGCCGCGGTGATCGCGGACTACCTCCCCGAGCCGCTCTCGGCCGAGGAGATCGTCGCGATCGTCACCGCCGCCATCGCGCAGACCGGAGCGGCCGACGAGGGCATGCGCGCCATGGGCAAGGTCATGGGGGTCGTCACGCCTCAGGTCAAGGGCCGGGCCGACGGCGCTGCCGTGGCGGCTGAGGTACGGCGTCAGCTCGGCTGACCTGGGCGCTGGTTGAGGAGGCGCGCCAGCGCCGTCTCGACACCAGAACGACGAGGTCAGTCGTCGTCGTCTCCGCCACCGCCGTTGCCGTTGCCATTGCCATTGCCGTTGCCGTTGCCGTTGCCCTTGCCGGGCTTCTTGGGTGGTGTGCCGTCGGACTGGTAGATGGTGACGGTGTCGCCGCTGCCGAGCGACTCCCCTGCCGCGGGGAAGGTGTAGGCGACGGTGTCGACGGGGTACTCCGAGCGCACGTAGCCCGAGATGCTGACGCCGAAGCCGAGGGCCTCGAGCTGGGCCCGGGCCGCCTCGACGGTCAGGCCGCCGACGTCGGGCACGGCCTGCTGGATGCCCTGGACGTCGGTGCCGCTGGGCTGCGCGAAGTCCTCGTCGGGCAGCTTGCCCTCCACGGCCTTCATCGCGTCGCCCCACATCGGGCCGGCCAGGGTCGAGCCGAACGCCTCGGAGACGAAGGAGCCACCGACGGTCTGGCCGTTGAGCGTGAGCCACGAGCCGTCGAAGTTGGCGCCCGCGATCATCGAGGCAGCAGCGAGATTCGGGGTGTAGCCCACGAACCAGACCGCCCTGTTGCCGTTGATCGTCCCCGTCTTGCCGGCCGAGGGCTGGGTGAGGTTGATGTTGGCGCCGTAACCGAAGCCGCCGGGCTCCTGGACGCCGCGGAGGATGTCGTTGACGGCGTCGGCGGTCGGGCCGGACATGACCTGGCGGCAGTCTGAGGCGTACTCGCGGATCTGGTTGCCGTGGGAGTCCTCGATCGCGGTGACCGGACGCGACGGGCAGTGCAGCCCGCGACCCGCGAAGGTGGCGTACGCCTCGGCCATCTCCAGCGGGCTGGTGCTCGCCACGCCGAGGGTGAACGACGCGACGCGCTCGGCGCCCTCGCCGTCGACGCCGTTGGGGGAGTCGAGCGCGATGCCCATGTCCTTGGCCAGGGCGAACGGGTCGCACAGGCCGGTCTCACGCTCGAGCTGGGCGTAGAAGGTGTTCACCGACTCACGGGTGCCGGTGTACATGTCCTTGAAGCCGGACGTCGTGGAGTTCGAGACGGGCCACTCGCCGTAGTCGTACGGCAACCCGTCACAGTCGAGGTAGTCCGCCTTGTCGAGGACGAGGGTCGACGGGGAGTTGAACGCCTTGTCGAGCGGGATCCCCTGCTCGATGGCCGCGGCCAGGACGAACACCTTGAACGTGGAGCCGGCCTGGAAGCCGGCGGAGTCGCCGTACTTCTCCGGGACGACGTAGTTGAGGTAGGTCTGCCCGGCCTGCTTGTCGCGGCCCATCGGCCGGGACTGCGAGAGCGCCCGCACGTTGCCGGTGCGGGGCTCGACCAGGGCCAGTCCACCGATCGCGCTGTCGGTGGGACGCACGTGCGCCTGCACGGACTGGTCGGCGGCCCGCTGCATCTCCAGGTCGATGGTGGTCCGGATCGTCAGCCCGCCCGAGTAGAGGAGCTTCTTGCGCTCCTCGGGGGTCCCGCCGAGCTGAGGGTCCTTCATCAGGTAGCGGACGACGTAGTCGCAGAAGAACGGCGCCGTGGAGTTGACGCAGCCGTTGCGGACGTTGACGGCGTCGAGGCCGAGCCCCTGCTCCTTGAGCTTGTCGGCCTTGGCCTGCGGGATCACGCTGAGCTGCGCCATCCGGTCGAGGACGACGTTGCGCCTGGCCAGTGCCCGGTCGGGAGCGTTGGTGGGGTCGTAGCCGGTGGGGTTCTTCACCAGGCCGGCCAGCGTCGCCGACTGCTTGAGGTTGAGGTCCTTGGCGTTGGTGTTGAAGTAGTGCTTGGCCGCCGCCTGGATGCCGTAGGCGCCATCGCCGAAGTACGCGATGTTCAGGTAGCGCTCGAGGATCCAGTCCTTGTCGTAGTTCTGCTCGACCGCGATGGCGTAGCGCAGCTCCTGGAGCTTGCGCGCGTAGGTGTCGTCGGTCGCCGCGCGCCGCTCCTTGGCGGTGTCCGCCTGGTCGACGAGCGTCAGCTTCACCATCTGCTGGGTGATCGACGAGCCGCCCTGGACGACGCCGCTGCTGGCCTGGTTGGTGATCAGCGCCCGGACGGTGCCCTTCAGGTCGAGGGCGCCGTGCTGGTAGAAGCGGTAGTCCTCGATCGCCACGATCGCCTTGGTCATCGTGCGTGAGATCTGGGACAGCGGGACGGTGATGCGGTTCTCGTCGTACAGGGTCGCGATGAGGTTGCCGGCGCCGTCGACGATCTGGGTCTTCTGGGCCAGGTCCTGGGTCTCGAGCTCGGCGGGAAGCTCCTCGATCGAGTTCGCGACCCCCCGCGCGCCGATGCCGAGCGCGCCGGCGAACGGGATGGCCAGACCGGCGACCACGACCCCCATGACCCCGGCGACGGCGACCATCACGGCGAGGTGCGAGAGGATGCGGCCGGCGGACAGGCGATCTCCAGGCGGCACGGACATGGCCTCCAGGGTACGTGAGCGGCCACACCAGGGCTAAATCTCACGATCGCCACGCTGGTAGATCCGGCTAGCGGGCCTAGTCATTTCGGACTACGTCGAAAGGCCGGAACGGGCCCTGTCGTCGGGAGCACATCCTCTTTACCTTTTACCTAGGGCAATCAGCCCGTCTCTCGAGTGGGTGTCATGGGGACAACCGCCGGCCGAGATGTTATGGGGACAATCATGTGGGTTGAGGACTGGGCTCCCGCGGCCGCGTGCCGCGAGGCGAATCCCGACGAGCTGTTCGTGCGCGGCGCGGAGCAGAACAAGGCCAAGCAGCTGTGCAGCGGCTGCCCGGTGCGTACCGAGTGCCTCGCCGAGGCGCTCGACAACCAGATCGAGTGGGGCGTGTGGGGCGGCATGACCGAGCGCGAGCGCCGGGCCCTCCTGCGCCGCCACCCCAGCGCGTCGTGGCGCGCGGTCCTCGAGACCGCCCGCAACAACACCGGCTCGATCCCCGCGTCGCTCTGATCCAGCGCCGGGGCTGAGGTTGTCAGCCTTCTCTGGCGGTTGTCGGCCGAAGTTCCGGCTGACAACCGATGGTTTACCCGGCTGACCGGGTAAACCATCACCGCCCGGCGAGCAGCGCGCCCATCCGGCGCAGGCCGGTGAGGTCGTGGATGTCGCTGGCCAGGGCGGGCACGACCACCGTGGCCACGTCGGGGTGGGCGGCGGCGAAGCGGCGGCGTACCAGCGCCTCCCGCTCGACCAGCCGGGTCCGGTCGGCGTGCAGCCGCAGCAGACCGCTCGTCCGGCCGGCCGACTCGGCCGCAGCTCCCCGCACCTTGCCCAGCCGGGCTGCGGCGGCCATCGACTCGTCCGCGCTGAGCGGCTGCGCAGGCGGCGCGCTCGCCCGGTTGACCACCAGACCGGCCAGGGGCATCCGGTCCTCGCCGAGCCGCTCCACGAAGTACGCCGCCTCGCGCATCGCGTCCGGCTCGGGCGCCGCGACCACCAGGAACGCCGTCCCCTCGGCCTGGAGCAGGGCGAACGTCAGCTCCGCCCGGACGCGGAAGCCGCCGAAGAGCGTGTCGAACGCCGCCACGAAGGTCTGCATGTCGCGCAGGACCTGAGTGCCCAGCACCTTGGTGAGGGCGTTGGTGATGACGCCCAGCCCCGCTGTCATCAGCCGCGCCGGCCCCTTCGCGGGCGCGAGCAGCAGCCGGATGAACCGACCGTCGAGAAAGCTCGACAGCCGCTCCGGAGCGTCCAGGAAGTCCAGGGCCGACCGCGACGGCGGGGTGTCCACGACGATCAGGTCGTAGCTGCCGTCGGCCTGCGCCTGCCGGTGGATCTGGCCGAGCTTCTCCATCGCCATGTACTCCTGCGTGCCCGCGAACGAGCTCGACAGCGCGATGTAGAAGGGGTTCTGCAGGATCTGTCGAGCCTTCTCCGGGGTGGCCTGGCTCTCGACCACCTCGTCGAAGGTGCGCTTCATGTCGAGCATCATCGCGTCGAGGCTGCCGCGCTCGCCGCCGCGCGGCTTGCGGACGCCGGACACGGGGCGCGGCGTGTTGTCCAGCTCCTCGATCCCCATCGACTGCGCCAGCCGCCGGGCCGGGTCGATGGTCAGGACGACGACCTTGCGGCCCCGCTCGGCCGCTCGGAGCGCCAGGGCCGCCGACGTCGTGGTCTTGCCGACACCGCCGGACCCGCAGCAGACGATGATCCCGGTGCCCGGGTCGTCCAGGAGCGCGTCGACGTCGAGGGCGGGCGCATCCGACGGGATCGACGCCAGCGGACCCACGCGCGGACGCGCGGTCCGGGGGCTCATGCCATCCCCTGCTTCTTCAGGAGGGCCGCCAGCTCGTAGAGCGCGCCGACGTCGATCCCCGAGGCAAGCCGGGGCAGCTCGTACGTCGGCACGTCGAGCCGGTCGACGACGGCCCGCTGCGCGTCCTCGAGCGCGCGCCG
Source organism: uncultured Actinomycetota bacterium (assembly GCA_963723195.1). GTDB lineage: Bacteria > Actinomycetota > Actinomycetes > Propionibacteriales > Nocardioidaceae > Nocardioides. Next base: position 240,541 of record CAVRPU010000013.1, on the reverse strand, counting down.
CTCGGCGTGGTCGTGCGCCTCGGTGAGCAGCGCCTGGACGAGGCTGCCGCTCGCCTTGGTGCCGACCGACGCGAGGTCGCGGGCCACCGCCGCGGGGTCGAGCTCGCCGGCCCGCGCCGCCGCCAGGTCGTCGGCGTCGAGGTCCTGCGGCCGCACCTGGTTGACCACGATCGCACCGACCGGCAGCCGCGCACCGCGCAGCTGTGCGATCCCGTCGGCCGTCTCCTGCACGGGCATCTCCTCGAGCACCGTCACCAGGTGCACAGCGGTCCGGTCGGACCGGAAGAGCGTCATGATGCTGTCGGCCTGCCCCTTGACCGGGCCGACCCGCGCGAGCCCGGCAAGCTCCTGGTTGACCCCGAGGAACTGGGCGATCCGGCCGGTGGGCGGCGCGTCGAGCACGACGGCGTCGTACCGTCGCCCCGTGCCGCGCCCGCCGTTGCGGCGCGCGGCCTCGTAGACCTTGCCGGTCAGCAGGACGTCGCGGACGCCCGGCGCGATCGTGGTGGCGAACTCGATGACACCGAAACGGTCGAGGGCCTTCCCGGCCCGGCCGAGGCGGTAGTACATCGAGAGATACTCCAGCAGCGCCGACTCGGCGTCGATGTGCAGCGCGTAGACCGAGCCGGGGGAACGACCCGACCGGTCGGCCAGCCCGGTGGCGATGCGGCGCTCCTCGTAGGGCAGCGGGTCGACGTCGAACATCCGGGCGATGCCCTGCCGGCCCTCGACCTCGCACAGCAGCACCTGGCGACCGTCGGAGGCCAGCGCGAGCGCGAGCGCTGCCGCGACGGTGGACTTCCCGGTGCCGCCCTTGCCGGTGACGATGTGCAGCCGCACGGCGGGCCAGTCAGCCATCGCGCCAGCCTACTGAGCAGTGGTGGGCCGGGGTCGCTGCTGCTGCCACTCGTAGCCGAGATGGCTGACGCACACCGCCGCCAGCGGGTGTGCTCGTCCACCGGCTCGGTCGCGTGGCCGACCGACCAGGGGCCGGACCACGCGCGTGCGCCCCCTGGCGGTGTTGCCGCAGAGCATGAACGTCGCCGCCCACGTCAGCCAGAAGGCCAGGAAGAGCACGGCGTCGAGGCCGAGCTGGTGGCGCCGATCTCGTCGTGCAGGACGTGGGCGAGGACGCCGACGCCCGCCACCGCGACGAGGTCGAAGAAGAGCTCGGCCCAGCTCGCATGCCGCTCGGCGGTCTCGGCGGTCTCGGTGGTCTCGACGTCGTCCACGTCCGACACCCTAGGATCGACCGGCAGCAACGCTGGTCTAGGGAGGACACGACGTGGACAAGGTGGTTGGGAGCGCCGCGGAGGCGGTGGCCGACATTCCCGACGGGGCGACGCTGTCGGTGGGTGGGTTCGGGTTGTGCGGGGTGCCGTCCGTGCTGATCGACGCACTCCTCGACGCGGGCACGAAGGACCTGGAGGCGGTCTCCAACAACTGCGGCGTCGACGAGTGGGGGCTCGGCCGACTGCTGTTCGCCAAGCGGATCCGCCGGATGATCTCGTCGTACGTCGGGGAGAACAAGGAGTTCGCGCGGCAGTACCTCTCCGGCGAGCTCGAGGTCGAGCTCACCCCGCAGGGCACCCTGGCCGAGCGGATGCGCGCGGGCGGGTCGGGCATCCCGGCGTTCTTCACCGCCACCGGCGTCGGCACGCAGGTCGCCGAGGGCGGGCTGCCGTGGAAGTACGACGACAGCGGCAACGTGATCGTGGCGTCCCCGCCGAAAGAGGTCCGGACGTTCGAGACCGCGGAGGGCGAGAAGCAGTTCGTGCTCGAGGACGCCATCGTGGCCGACTTCGGCCTCGTGCGGGCCTGGAAGGGCGACCGCCACGGCAACCTCGTCTTCCGGCAGTCGGCGCGCAACTTCAACCCGCTCGCGGCGATGTGCGGGCGGGTGACCATTGCCGAGGTCGAGGAGCTGGTCGAGCCCGGCGAGCTGGGGCCCGACGACGTCCACACGCCGGGGGTCTACGTGCAGCGCGTGCTGCCGCTGACCGCGGAGCAAGCTGCCGACAAGCGGATCGAGAAGAGGACGGTGCGGTCGTGAGCTGGTCACGGGAGGAGATGGCCGCGCGGGCGGCCTCCGAGCTGACCGATGGGTCCTACGTCAACCTCGGCATCGGCCTGCCGACCCTGGTGCCCAACTACGTCGCCGACGACGTCGAGCTGGTGCTCCAGTCGGAGAACGGCATCCTCGGCGTCGGTGCCTATCCCCTCGACGAGGACGTCGACGCCGACCTCATCAACGCCGGCAAGGAGACCGTCACGGTGCGGCCTGGGGCGTCGTTCTTCGACTCCGCCACCTCGTTCGGGATGATCCGCGGCGGCAAGATCGACGCCGCGATCCTCGGCGCCATGCAGGTCTCGCGCCACGGAGACATCGCCAACTGGATGATCCCCGGCAAGATGGTCAAGGGCATGGGCGGCGCGATGGACCTCGTGCACGGCGCCAAGCGGGTCATCGTGCTGATGGAGCACGTCGCCAAGGACGGCTCGCTCAAGATCCTCGACGAATGCGACCTGCCCTACACCGGCAAGCGCGTCGTCCAGCGGATCATCACCGACCTCGCGGTCATCGACGTGGTCGACCCCGCCACCGGCGAGATCGCGGCGTCGGGCACGCTCGGCGAGCGGGCGCTGAAGCTGGTCGAGCTCGCCCCCGGCGTCACCGAGGACGAGGTCCGGGAGAAGACCCAGCCGCCGTTGGTGTGAGGGACCTCCGATGAGTCCTCGATGCCAGGCAGGTCAGTAGTCCATGAGCACGGTGACGGCAACCATCACGACCTCGGTCGACGGCTACATCGTCGGCCCCGACGACCACGAGGGCCAGGGGCTCGGCGTGGGCGGGGAACGCCTGCACTACTGGGTGATGGGCGGACCCTGGACCTACGAGACCGACGACCGGGAGCCCGGCGCCGGGATGGGCGAGCAGGACCAGGCGTTCTTCGACGACCTGACCGCGGGGCTCGGCGCCGGCGTGTGCGGCCGCGGGATGTACGACTCCTCCGGCGCATGGGGAGGGACGAACCCGTTCGACGGGCCGTTGTTCGTCGTCACCCACCGGGTGGACGAGCAGCCCGACGCGTCGGCCGGGTTCACCTTCATCAGCGGCGTCGAGGAAGGGGTGGCGGCCGCCAAGAAGGCTGCGGGCGGCAAGGGTGTCGCGGTCAGCGGCGGCGCCGACGTCATCCGGCAGGCCCTGCGAGCCGACCTCGTCGACGAGCTCGCGATCTCGGTCGCGCCCGTCGTCCTGGGCGCCGGCAAGCGGCTCTTCGAGGGGTTCGACCGCGACATCGACCTGCGGATCAAGCGGGTCTACCCGGCGACGTACGCGGTGCACACGAGGTACGACGTCGTCCGTTGAGGCGGCCGACTCGGCCGACGACTAGTGGCGCTCCTCCAGGCCGATGGCCTCGGACAGCTTCTCCTCTGCCTCCTGGAGCTCCGTGTCGTCGCGACCCTCCGACTTCATCAACGCGGCCAGGCCCTCGGCGATGACGTTGAGCTTCTCGTGCACCGACTCCTGTGACCGGCGTCCGGCGTTCTCCAGCAGCACCAGCAGCAGCAGCGAGATGACGCTCGAGACCGTGTGGATGGCGTACTGCCAGTCCTTGCTGCTCGACCAGGCCGGATAGCTCACGAGCCACGCGACGATGATCGCGAGGATCAGCAGGAAGAACGGCGCGCGACTCACCCGCGCGTTGACCGCCTCGACGAACTTCTCGAACGGACCGCGCCCGTCGGTCTTCTTGCGGTCGGCAGCGGCGTCGCGGGTGTCCATGCGCAGACCCTAGGCCCGGATCCAGGCTGTTGAGCCCTCACTCGGCGGCGAGGCCCTGCGCCGGCGAGGTCCGCAGGGCGCGGCGGGTGGGCAGCACTGCCGAGACCAGGCCGGCCGCGCCCGCGACGATCACCACGAGTGCGAGCTGTGCGAACGGCAGGTCCATCGGCGCGTCGGGTACGACGGCGCGGACCAGCGACTGGACCGCGACCCAGGCGTAGGTCACCCCGAGCGCCGTGCCGAGCAGCGTCGCGACCACCGACAACAGCAGCGCCTCGGTGGCGATGGTCGCGCGCAGCTGCCGGCGGGTGAGGCCGAGCGCGCGCAGCAGTGCGTTCTCGCGGGCGCGCTCGAGCACCGACAGCCCGAGCGTGTTGGCGATCCCGATGAGGGCGATCACCACGCCGATGCCGAGCAGGGCGACGACGGAGGCGGTGAGGACGTCGATCTGGAGGTCGACGTACGCGCGTCGGGCCAGGCCGCTGGCCACCTCGGCCCCGGCCGGTCCGGCAAGCGCCTCGAGGTCGCCCGCGAGGTCCTCGGGGTCGGCGCCGTCGGTGGCGCGCACCCAGACGGCGTACGTGCTGGTCTCGTTCGTGAACGACGCGAGGGTGGCGGAGGCGACCACGGCGGCGCTGCCCCAGCCCTGCGAGGTGACCACTCGGAGCCGGCGGGTCTCGTCGCCCACCCGCACGGAGACCCGTTGGCCGTCGCGCAGATCGCCGACGTCGTAGGGCAGGAACAGCTCGCCAGGACCGGGCTGGGCGAAGTCGACGTCGCCCTGAAGGACGGACGCCGCATCGGCGGGCGCGGCCAGCAACGGCAGGTCGCCGACGCCGTCACCGATCGAGGCTCTGGCTCCCTGGACCGCGACTGCGGTCCGGACGCCGGGGCTGCGTGCGATGCCCTCGGTGAGGTCGTCGGCCAGTGGCTCCGCGGCGGTGACGGTGAGGTCGATCGGGTGCTGGGTCGCCATGTCGTCGTCGACGGCGCCACGCGAGCTGGCCAGGCCGGTGAGCACCGCCGTGGTCAGGGTGACGCCGACCAGGAGGGAGGCGGTGGTGGCCGCCGTACGCCGTGGGTTGCGCACGGCGTTGTCCGTGGCCAGCCGGGCGGGCGCTCCGAGGATCCGGCCGGCCAGGTGACCGGCAACGCGGACCAGCGCGGGCACGACGACGGGCCCGAGCAGGACGACACCGGCGAACGTCGCGGCACCGCCCGCGATCATCACGGCAGCGTTGTGGAGGGCGATCGAGCCCGCGAGGAGCAGCGAGCCACCGAGCACGAGCGCGAGGCCGAGCGCGATCCGAAGCCGCCCCGCGCCGGAGCGGACATCGGCGGCCTGCTCGGGACGCAGGGCGGCCAGCGGGCTCACGGCGACCACCTTGCGGGTGGGCAGCCACGACGCCACCAGCGTGACGCCGACCCCGAGCGCGACCGCTGCGCCCAGCCAGACGGCGGACCACGAGACCGAGCCGATGAACGCGCTCGGTGCTGCGGCGCGGGCCATCGCGGCCAGGCCGTAGCCGCCGGCGACGCCCAGTCCGACGCCGGCCGCCGACGCGACGACGCCGAGCACGAGGGCCTCGCGGCGTACCGACCGGACGACCTGGCGCCTCGTCGCGCCGACGCAGCGGAGCAGCGCGAAGTCGCGCACCCGCTGGGCGAAGAGGATCGAGAAGGTGTTGGCGATGACCATGACCGACACCACGACGGCGATCGCCGCGAACAGCAGCAGCACGACCGACAGCACGTCGACACCGTTGGTGATCTCGGCGGCCCGGTCGGCGACGAAGGCGTCGCGGGTGCGCAGGGTTGCGCCGCCCATGCCGGCTTGCTGCTCCAGGTCGGCGATCTGCTCGGCAGGAGAGCCGCGGCCGTCCCACGCGACGCTGTCGACGTAGAAGTCGGACGCCCAGGTGGCGGCGTCGTCCCAGGGGACGTACAGCGCGGCCGCTGCGGTCGCCGAAGGGCTGTCCACGAGGCCGACGACGCGTGCCTCGACCGATGCCTCTCCGCTCCCGATGGTGACCTGGTCGCCGATGGTCACCCGGGACGACTTGGCGGCGTTGACGTCGGCGACGGCCTCACCGCGACCCTCCGGGAACCGACCTTCCTCCAGCACCTGCCACCGATGGGTGGACTCGTCGGCGAGCGCGCCGACGTCGACGCCCTCGTGGAGCGACCCGCCCGCCACCGACACGCGCTGTCGGGTCCAGCCGAGCACAGCGGCGGCGCCGCCCTGCTCGCGAGCGGCCCGGACGAGCCGGTCGGCGGTCTCTCCGTCGATGTCGGAGACGACGACGTCCGCGCTCTCGTAGGGCAGACCGACCCCGGCGACCATGCCGTCGCGGGTGGCCGACGACAGGGCGTTGATGACCACGACGAACGCCACGGCGATGGCGATCGCGAGGCCCGCGGCGAGGTAGCGACGGGTGTGCGTGCGCAGGGAGGCGAGCACGACCGTTCTCATCGGGAGCTCCCGCGCAGCGTCGCGACCAGGGCGTCCGTCGTCGGCTCGACGAGGTGGGCACGCACCCGCCCGTCGGCCAGCACCACGACGTCGTCGGCGTACGTCGCCGCCTCGAGCTCGTGGGTGACCATGACGACGGTCTGGCCGAGCTCGCGCACCGAGCGACGCAGGTGGTCGAGGACCTCTGCGGAGGCAGTGCTGTCGAGGTTGCCGGTGGGCTCGTCGGCGAAGACGATCTCGGGGCGGGTGATGAGTGCGCGGGCGATGGCGACGCGCTGCTGCTGGCCGCCGGAGAGCTCGCTGGGCCGGTGGCCGAGCCGGTCGCCGATGCCGAGGGTCGCAGCGAGCATCTCGAAGCGCTCGCGCAGCTCGGCGTCGTGCCGGGCGGGACGCCGGCCCGCCAGCTCGAGGGGCAGCAGGATGTTCTGGCCCGCGGTGAGCATCGGGAGCAGGTTGTAGGCCTGGAAGACGAACCCGAGGTGCTCCCGACGGAAGATCGTCAGCGCCGTGTCGTCGAGGGCGCCGAGGTCGGTGCCGGCGACCGTGACGCGGCCGGCGGTGGCCTGGTCGAGCCCGGCGAGGCAGTGCATCAAGGTCGACTTCCCGGACCCCGACGGACCCATGATGGCGGTGAAGCGGCCGGCCAGCAGGTCCACGTCAACCTCACGCAGGGCGTGCACGACGTTGGCGCCGGCGCCGTAGGTGCGGGTCAGGCTGCGCGCGGACACGGCGGTGCGGGTCTGGGTGGGGGCGGTAGTCGTCTCGAGCATGTGCCGAGCCTCGCCGGACGGGTGCCGCGGGAGCGTCCGGCCCTGGGTGGGTCTGCACTGGGTGACGTACGACCGTGGGTGGAGGTCCTGGGGTCGCAGCTCAGGGAGAGACGAGCCCCGTCTCGTAGGCGAGCACGACGAGCTGCACCCGGTCGCGCGAGCCGGTCTTGGCCAGCAGCCGACCGACATGCGTCTTGACCGTGGCCTCCGCGACGACGAGGTCGGCGGCGATCTCGCTGTTGGAGCGGCCGCGCCCGACGAGCACGAGCACCTCGCGCTCGCGGTCGGTGAGGGGATCGAGGCGACCGTCCTCCCCGGTGGCAGGCTTGTCGAGCGCGTCGGCGAAGTGCTCGAGCAGGCGGCGGGTCGTGCTGGGGGCGACGACCGAGTCGCCCGCGTGCACGGCGCGGATCGCGTTGAGCAGGTCGGGCGGCGCGGCGTCCTTGAGCAGGAACGCCGCCGCGCCGGCCCTGATCGCGGCAAAGACGTGCTGGTCGAGGTCGAACGTCGTGAGCACGATGACGCGGGGTGCGTCGCTGCGGGCGGTGAGCCGCGCCGTCGCCTCGACGCCGTCGAGCACAGGCATCCGGACGTCCATCAAGACGATGTCGGCGCGCGTCACGCCGAGGCGCTGGACCGCCTCGTCGCCGTTGCCCGCCTCGCCGACGACCTCGAGGTCGGGCTGGCTGTCGACGAGCATGCGGAAGCCGGCCCGCACCATCTGCTGGTCGTCGACCAGGAAGACCCTGATCGGGCCCGGTGGATCGGACTGCGCGGTGGTCACCGGGGGATCCTCGCGTGCACGCGGTAGCCGCCACCCGTCCGGGGACCGGCGACCAGCTCGCCGCCGTGGACGGCAACCCGCTCGCGCATGCCGATGAGCCCGAGGCCGGGCCCCTCGTCGGCGGCGGACGCGCCACGCCCGTCGTCCTCGACGAGCACCTCGATGTCATCGGCAACGACCACGCGGACGGTGGCACGGGCATGGGGACCCGCGTGCTTGCGCACGTTGGTGAGCGCCTCCTGCACGACGCGGTACGCCGTGAGGGCCGGCCCGTCCGCCACGACCGGGGCCGGCCCGGGCAGGGCGGCGTCGACCTGGGCACCGGCCAGCCGGGCATCGTCGACCAGGCCGGCGATGTCGGCCAGCCCGGGCTGCGGCGTCGTACCCATCCCGGCGCCGACCACGCCCGCGCGCAACAGACCGAGCAGGCTGCGCATCTCGGTCAGGGCCCCGCGGCCGGTCTCGGCGATGGTGGCCAGGGTCCTGGCGGCGACCTCGGGGTCCCGCTCGGAGGCGTAGCGCGCGCCGTCCGCCTGGACCACGATCACCGACAGCCCGTGCGCGACGACGTCGTGCATCTCGCGGGCGATCCGGGCGCGCTCGTCGGCGGCGGCCAGCTCGGCCCGTTGGGCCGCCTCGAGCTCGAGCCGGTCGGCCCGCTCGACCAGCGCGTCGACGTACGCCTTGCGCGTGCGGCCGAGCGTTCCCAGAGCCCAGGCCGAGACGACGATGGTGGCGATGGTGACGGCGTACGACGTCCACGACTGGAGCGACACCTCGCCGTTGCCGAGGCCCTGCACCCACACGAACGCCCCGACGGCGGAGCCGGCGAGGCCGACGGCGAGCGCGCCGACGGCAGGCCAGGGCCGCGAGTAGCGGGCGACCGAGTACAGCGCGACGGGGAAGGCCACCTGGCTCCACAGGGGCACGTCGACGAGGACCGCCTGCAGGGCGCTGAGGGCCGCGACGGCCGTGAACGCGGCGACCGGCCGGGTGCGTCGCCAGAGCAGCGGCACGATCTGCCCGGCCATCAGCAGAGTCCACCACCACGGCTGGTCGGTGGCCAGGTAACCCGCGACGGGCAGCATCAGAGCGACGGTCAGGGCGACGTCGAACCACCGCTGACCGCGCTCGCTGAGCCGCCACGACCGGAGCTCGGACGCTGTGCTCACGGCCCCGACGGTAGACCGACGTCGGAGCTGGCGGCGTCCTCCCAGGGTATGACGGCCGCCGGCTGGTGACCGCGACCGCCGGCTCGGCGCGGCAGATCTGATCCTTTCCGCCCAGTTGTGCCCAGTTGTTTGACGCGACATTTCCCGTGTCACTACCTTCCCGTTCAGAGATCGACGCCAACGCCGACATCTTGGGGTGCTCCGAGATTTGACTCGGATTCGAGGCCCGCATTCCCCATTCCCGATCGGAGCAGTTGTCGGTCGGGTTCTGGGCGGCGTCGTTCACGTCACTGATCGGTGTCTGGAGCGGGGTGTCGCTGCTGTTCGCCGACTTCGTCGGCAATCTGCGCGACCTGCCCTCGGGGCATCCCGACACCCGCACCGGGGGGCGCTACTTCAAGGCCTACCTGCTGTGGCTGACCTTCCCGCCGATGCTGCTGCTCCTGCTCGACCAGCCGGTCGGCCTGATCCTGGCCTACGGCACGCTGGGCGCGCTGTTCATGCCGTTCCTGGCGATCACCCTCCTGGTGCTGCTCAACAAGCGACGCGAGGGCGCGATCGAGCACAGCGAGGTGCCCGCGGAATGGCGCAACGGCTGGTTCTCGAACCTGCTGATGGGGGTGTGCGCCCTGCTGTTCCTCGCGCTCGGAGTCAACGAGCTGCGCAAGCTCCTGGAGCCGTACCTGCCGTTCCTGTAGGTGTCGGTGGTCGCGGCTAGGGTCGGTCCCATGGCAACCGAGCTCCCCGAGCTGCTGGTCGACGACCCCTCGGCCCTGCGCCGGTGGCTCGAGAAGCACCACGCCACGTCACCCGGCGTGCGGCTGGTGCTCACCAAGAAGGGCGGCTCGGAGACGTCGATGACGTGGGCGACCGCCGTGGAGGAGCTGCTCTGCTTCGGCTGGATCGACGGCCAGGCGGGCAAGCGCGACGAGGGCAGCTACACCGTGCGGATCACCCCGCGCCGCCCCAAGAGCGACTGGTCGCAGCGCAACGTCGACCTTGTCGCGGCCCTCGAGCAACAGGGCCGGATGACCGACGCCGGGCGCGCCGCGGTCGAGGCCGCGCGGGCTGACGGGCGGTGGGACGCGGCGTACGCCGGACCGGCCACCCGCCAGGTGCCCGACGACCTCGCCGCGGCCATCGCGGCGGACCCGGACGCGCAGGCGATGCTCGACGTCCTGACGAGCGCCAACCGGTTTGCGGTCATCCACCGGGTGGAGAGCATGAAGCGCGCGGAGAGTCGGGCGCGCAAGATCGACGAGATGGTGACCATGCTGGCGCGCGGCGACACGCCCTATCCCCAGAAGGCCGGCCACCCCGGGCGGACGGACCAGGCGGCCGACGCCCGGCACTCAGTCGTCACCACCGAGCGTCCGTCGAGCTGACCGGCGCCGGGCACCCTCGACGGTCGCCCGGCGGCGACCACTAGGGTGCGCCCATGACCAAGTGGGAGTACCTGACGGCGCCGATCCTGACGCACGCCGCGAAGCAGATCCTCGACAACTTCGGGTCCGACGGGTGGGAGCTCGTGCAGATCGCCCCGGGGATGAATCCTGAGAACCTGGTCGGCTACTTCAAGCGTCCCCTGGAGGGCTGAGCGATGGCGACCCCCGAAGAGAAGCTGGCCGAGCTCGGGCTGACCCTGCCCGAGGTGGTGCCGCCGCTGGCGGCGTACCAGCCGGCCGTGCGCAACGGCGACCTGGTGTTCACCGCCGGGCAGCTGCCGGCCAAGGACGGCCAGATGCTGGCCACCGGCAAGCTCGGCGCCGAGGTGTCGGAGGAGGACGGCTACGCGTGCGCGCGGCAGTGTGCGATCAACGCGCTCGCCGCGATCAAGGCCGAGATCGGTGACCTGTCGTCGATCAAGCGGGTCGTGAAGGTCGTCGTCTTCGTGGCATCGGCGCCGGACTTCACCGGGCAGCCGAAGGTCGCCAACGGTGCCTCGGAGTTCCTGGGTGAGGTGTTCGGTGAGGCCGGCAAGCACGCGCGGTCGGCTGTGGGGGTCGCCGTGCTGCCGCTCGACGTGCCCGTCGAGGTCGAGCTGATCGTCGCCGTATGACGTCACGAGCGCGCCGCTGATGCGACCGCCGCTCCCGCCGAGTCTCGTCGAGACGGCGCGTGCGTACGCCGTCGGCACGCGCACGCCTGTCGAGCCCAAGGACGCGGCGACCGTCGTGCTGATGCGGCCGTCAGCGGCCGGCACCGAGGTCTACCTGCTGCGCAGACAGACCTCGATGGCCTTCGCGGGTGGCATGTGCGTGTTTCCAGGCGGCGGTGTCGACCCGCGCGACTTCGACGCCGAGGTCGCGTGGGCCGGACCGTCGGTCTCGGCGTGGGCCTCCTGGCTGGGGGCCGACGAGGCGCTGGCTCGGGCCCTGGTGTGCGCCGCGGTGCGCGAGACCTTCGAGGAGTCCGGCGTGCTGCTGGCCGGCCCGTCGGGAGACGAGGTCGTGGCCGACACCACCGGCGACGACTGGGAGGCCGACCGCGTCGCCCTCGAAGGGCGCACGCTCTCGTTGACCGACCTGCTCGCCCGACGCGGGCTGGTGCTACGCACCGACCTGCTCGGCGTCTGGGCGGCCTGGACGACGCCGCTGTTCGAGCCGCGCCGGTTCCGGACGTGGTTCTTCGTGGCCGACCTGCCTTCGGGGCAGCGCACCCGCGACGTGTCGAGCGAGTCGGACCTGGTGGCCTGGATGCCCGTGCTCGAGGCCGTCGAGCGGGTCGAGGCGGGCAGCATCGGCATGTTCCCGCCGACGTACCTCACCTGTCTGGAGCTCTCGACGTACGCCGACCCGGCGGCCGTCGTCGCCGAGGCGCAGGGGCGCTCGGTCGAGATGTTCACCCCGCAGCTGGTCGAGGAGGACGGCGGCTGGACGCTCTCGACGCCCGCCTCCCTCGAGCCGCTGCTGGCAGCCCGAGAGCGGCCGTGAGCGCGCCCGCCGCCTGGGTCGGCGGCTCCTTCGGCACCGTGGCCACCTGCGTCCTCGCCGACAACGCCTCGCCGATGACCCTCGACGGGACCAACACGTGGGTGCTGCGGGCGCCCGGGGCCGCGCGGTCAGTGGTGATCGACCCGGGGCCGCTGTCGGAGGCGCACCTCGCGGCCGTGGCGGCCGTGGCCGGTGACGTGGCCACCGTGCTGCTCACCCACCACCACCTCGACCACTCCGAGGGTGCTCGCCGGTTCGCCGAGCTGGCGGGCTGCGGGGTGCGCGCGCTCGACCCGGCGTACCGGCTCGGCGACGAGGGCCTCCACGACGGCGACGTCGTCGCGGTCGGCGACCTCGAGCTTGTCGTCGTCGGCACCCCGGGCCACACGGCCGACTCGCTGTCCTTCGTGGTGCGCGCCGACGCGCCCGACCGGGCCGTGCTCACCGGTGACACGATTCTCGGCCGCGGCACCACCGTCGTCGCCCACCCGGACGGCAAGCTCGGGGCCTACCTCGACTCCCTCGACCGCCTGCACGCCCTCGCCGAGACCCACGAGATCGCGTCGGTCTGGCCCGGGCACGGCCCGGTGCTCCCCGACGCGCTCGACGTGCTCGACCGCTACATCGCCCACCGCCACCAGCGCCTCGACCAGGTCCGTGAGGCCCTGCGTGTCCTGGATCCGGGTGGTCTCGATCCCCACCGCTCCGACCTTCCGCGCGCGGTCGTCGAGCTCGTGTACGCCGACGTCGACCCGATCCTCTGGGGCGCCGCCGAGCTCTCCGTCCGCGCCCAGCTGGAGTACCTCCAAACTCGTTGAGTTGGCCCGAATGGTTGCGTGAGTTGGCCCGAATGGTTGCCCTGGACGGGCGGTCATCCACAGGCGTCGGAGACCCAGGTGTAGGACTCCGGCAATCGGGACATCTGACCGGACATGCCTCATGACATTCCACCCGGCCCCTTCACCGCGAGCTGGCTTTCGACTGCGTACGGCGTCACGCGAGGTCAGCTGCGTGAGGCACTCAAGTCGGGTCTCGCCGTCCGCCTGCTCCACGGCGTCTATGTGCGTTCGGACACCGAGCTCACCGAGCTCGTGAAGGCCAAGGCAGCTGCCCTCGTGGTGGGCGAGACGGCCGTGCTCTGCGACCGGACCGCGGCCTGGGTGCACGGCGTCGGCTGCCTTCGCTACGCGGAGCTCGACGCGATGCCGCCGCTCGAGTCGTGCGTGCTACGTGGACACGAGCCGACCGAGCGCCGCGAGGTCGTGGGCCGATCGCGTGATCTCCGTTCGGACGACATCACCCTCCTCGACGGAGTCCGTGTCACGACCCCGCTGCGGACAGCCGCTGACCTGCTGTGCCTCTTGCCCCGTCGTGAGGCTCTGGCCGCCGCCGACGCGCTCATGCGCGAGCACGGCTTCACCCGGGCAGATCTGCGCCGCCTGCTGGTTCGCTACTACCGACGCCGTGGCGTTGTGCAAGCACGCCAGCTCGCCGCGATGGTCGACGGTCGGTCCGAGTCGGCGAGCGAGTCGTGGACCCGGCTGGAGATCATCGACCACCAGCTGCCTGAGCCGATGCTGCAGTTCTGGGTGCTGGTCGACGGCGTGCCGACGTACCGGCTTGACCTGGCCTATCCGCGGGCGCGCATTGCCATCGAGTACGACGGCGAGGCGCACCACTCCTCGCGGGCAGACCGGGCTCGCGACGAACAGCGGCGCGCCTGGCTGAGCGACCACGGCTGGACAGTGATCGTGCTGACGAAGGCATCCTTCACTGATGACGCCGTCCGGGAGTGGATCGGTCAGGTCCGCCAAGCGCTCAGGTCGGCGCGACCATTTGGGCCAACTCGGACAACCATTTGAGCCAGCTCAACGAGTTTGTCACCGAGCTCGGCGGGCGAGGCGCTCGACGTCCATGATGACCACGGAGCGGGGCTCGAGGCGGAGCCAGCCGCGGGAGGCGAAGTCGGCCAGTGCCTTGTTGACCGTCTCGCGGGAGGCGCCGACGAGCTGGGCGAGCTCCTCCTGGGTGAGGTCGTGGTGGACGTGGACGCCGTCGTCGGCGGTGCGGCCGAAGCGGTCGGCGAGGTCGAGGAGTGCCTTGGCAACGCGACCCGGCACGTCGGAGAAGACGAGGTCGGCGTTCACGTCGTTGGCCTTGCGCAGGCGGCCGGCGATCTGGGCGAGGAGGCCGCGGGCCACGACCGGGCGACCCTCGAGCCAGCGGAGCAGGTCCTCGTGGGACAGCGAGGCGAAGACGGTGTCGGTCACGGCGGTGACGGTGGCCGAGCGCGGGCCGGGGTCGAAGAGCGACAGCTCGCCGAACATCTGGCCCGGGCCGAGGATCGCCAGGAGGTTCTCGCGACCGTCGGCGGAGGTGCGGCCCAGCTTCACCTTGCCCTCGGTGACGATGTAGAGCTTGTCGCCGGAGTCGCCCTCGTGGAAGAGCACCTCGCCGCGGCGCAGCCGGGCCTCGCCCATCGAGGAGCCGAGCGCGGTGGCGGCCTCGTCGTCGAGAGCGCTGAACAGCGGCGCCTGACGGAGAACAGTCGTGTCCACGCGGATCCTCCATGTCTCGCCGGGCACCCCGGACGTACGTCCTGGCGGTGGGTTCGGGCCTGATACTAGCCAGTGGCCGGGATCACAGCGCACGCGTGGTCACCGCTGGGACACGGGGTGGTCGGAGGCGGCCCGTACGCTGACTGTGTGCCCGTCTCCGTCAAGCCCGCAGGGCCTCCCGCACCTCCGACGGCACTCGTACGCCGGGCTCGCAAGGTCGACCGCATCCTGGCCGAGACCTACCCGGACGCGCGGTGCGAGCTCGACTTCGACGACGCCTTCCAGCTCATCGTGGTCACCGTCCTGAGCGCCCAGACCACCGACAAGCGCGTCAACGCGGTGCGACCGACCCTGTTCGCCGCCTACCCGACACCGGCGGCGATGGCGGGCGCCGACCGGGAGGCTCTCGAGGGCATCATCGGACCGCTCGGCTTCTTCCGCGCCAAGACCGAGTCGCTGCTCAAGCTGAGCGCCGCCCTGGTCGAGCGCTTCGACGGCGAGGTGCCGCGCACCCTCGACGAGCTCGTCACCCTGCCGGGCGTCGGTCGCAAGACAGCCAACGTCGTGCTCGGCAACGCCTTCGGAATCCCCGGGATCACCGTCGACACCCACTTCGGCCGGCTCAGCCGCCGCTTCGGCTGGACCGAGGAGACCGACCCGGTCAAGGCGGAGCACGCGGTGGGCGCGCTCTTCCCCAAGAAGGACTGGGTGCTGCTCAGCCACCACCTGATCTGGCACGGCCGGCGCTGCTGCCACGCCCGCAACCCCGCGTGCGGCGCCTGCCCCGTGGCCCGCTTGTGCCCGGCGTACGGCGAGGGCCCGACCGACCCGGGAGCTGCCGCCAAGCTCCTGCGCACGGAGGGCCGGGCGTGACCAAGCTCGTGACCGCGGTGGCCTCCGCCTGCCTGGCGAGCACGGTGCTGACGGGGTGCACCCTGGTGACCGGCGAGCAGCAGCCGCTGCCGAGCGTCGACGTCGTGGAGCTCGGCACGGGTGAGTCCAGTAGCGGCGAGCCCGTCGACGTCGCCGGGCTGAGGGGTCCGATGGTCATCAACTTCTGGGCGACCACGTGCACGACCTGTCGCGAGGAGATGCCGGTGCTCGAGGCGTTCCACCAGCAGCACGGTGACGAGGTCGAGGTCGTCGGGATCGACTTCCAGGAGACCCAACCCGAGGCGGCGGTCGAGCTCGTCGCGGAGACCGGAGTCACCTACCGCCTGCTGGCCGACCGCCTGGGCGACCTGAACGGCGCCGACCCGTTGCCCAACTTCCAAGGGCTGCCGCTGCAGGTCTTCGTCGACGACGACGGCGAGGTGGCCTACATGGCCTATGAGGCGTTCGGGTCCGTCGAGGAGATCGAGGAGATGGTCGGCGAGCATCTCGGGGTCGACCTGTGAGTGGCCTCCCCGACTGGCTGGTGCCGATAGCCGAGGCCGCGGCGACGATCACCGGCGACGACCTGACGAGGTTCCTTCCGCCCGAGGACGGCGACGCGCGCAAGGGCGCCGTGCTCATGCTGTTCGGGGGCGAGACCCGCGAGGACGGCTACCTCCTGCTCACCGAGCGTGCCCACCACATGCGTTCCCACCCCGGCCAGGTGTCCTTCCCCGGGGGGTCCATCGATGCGGGGGAGACCGCGGTCGAGGCGGCCCTGCGGGAGGCGCAGGAGGAGACCGGCCTCGACCCGGGCGGGGTCGAGGTCTTCGCCGAGCTGCCCGAGCTCTGGCTGCCCCCGAGCAACTTCGCAGTCACGCCGGTGCTCGGCTGGTGGCACGAGCCCACTCCGGTCGCGGTCGTCGACCCCGACGAGGTGCACGCCGTCATCGCCGCCCCGATCACCGAGCTCCTCGACCCCACCCACCGGCTCAACGTGCAGGGGCCCAGCGGCTGGATCACGCCGGCGTTCCTCATCGGCCCCCGCAAGGACGTCCTGCTCTGGGGATTCACCGCCGGCATCGTCACGCGGCTCTTCGACTACCTGGGCTGGACCACGGAGTGGGATGCCTCCCGGGTGCGTGACGTCCCGGCGTACATGCTGCAAGGTGAGCACACCCGGCGGCTCCCGACGGCCGATCCCGGCGCGCGCCCGCGCTGACGCGACGCACCCCACGACGTCCCCCACGACGCCCCGACAACCACCGAGGACGCCCGCATGAACCTCCTGGACTGGTTCCTGGTGGTCGTGGTCCTCGCCTACGCGCTGTCGGGCTACTGGCAGGGCTTCGTCACCGGTGCGTTCGCCACCGCCGGCCTGCTCCTCGGCGGCCTGCTCGGTATCTGGCTGGCGCCGATCGCGCTCGGCAATGCCGAGCCGTCGCTGCTGGTCTCGCTCGGGGCGCTGTTCATCGTGATCGTCACCGCCTCGCTGGGGCAGGCGGCGTTCCAGTACGCCGGCGCCCGGATCCGCGACACGATCACCTGGCAGCCGATCAGGGCCGTCGACGCGGTCGGCGGAGCGGTGCTCAGCGCGGTCGCCGTCCTGCTCGTGGCCTGGGCGCTCGGGGTCGCGATCTCCGGCTCGCGCCTGGGCAGCGTCACCTCCCTGGTGCGTGAGTCGGCTGTCCTGGGGCGGGTCGACACGGCGTTGCCCAACGGCGCCAGCCAGCTGCTGCAGGCCTTCGACAACGTGGTGGGGACGACGTTCTTCCCCCGCTACCTCGAGCCCTTCGCGCCCGAGCGCATCATCGAGGTCAAGGCTGGCCCCCGCCGGCTGATCACCGATCCCGACGTGGTCGACGCCGAGCCGGGAGTGCTCAAGGTGCGCAGCACCAACAGCTGCGGGCGTGGGGTGGAGGGCAGCGGCTTCCTGTACGCCGACGACCGGCTGATGACCAACGCCCACGTGGTCGCCGGAGTCGACCGGCCGGAGGTCATCATCGACGACAGCGTGGTCGAGGCCAGGGTCGTGCACTACGACCCGCAGCTCGAC
This sequence comes from uncultured Actinomycetota bacterium, assembly GCA_963723195.1. GTDB lineage: Bacteria > Actinomycetota > Actinomycetes > Propionibacteriales > Nocardioidaceae > Nocardioides. Next base: position 223,135 of record CAVRPU010000013.1, on the reverse strand, counting down.
GTGGCCGTGCTGGCCTTCGACGACGGCGATCGGCGGGCCCTGGCCCTGGATCTGGAGGGCGCGCAGCCCCAGCAGGGCGTGGCGATCCTCGGCTATCCCCAGGACGGCCCCTACGACGTCCGCTCGGCACGGGTCCGGTCGGTGCAGCGGCTCCGCTCGCCCGACATCTACGGCGAGGGCTCGGTGCTCCGCGAGGTCTACTCCCTGCGCGGCCTGGTCCGGCCCGGCAACTCCGGCGGCCCGGTGCTCGCCTCCGACGGCCGGGTGGTCGGGATGGTGTTCGCCGCCTCGGTGACCGACACCGACACCGGCTACGCCCTCACCGCAGACCAGATCGCCGCGAGCGCGGCCATCGGGGTCACCAACACCGAGGTCACCGACACCGGCGACTGCGTCGGCTGACGCGACGAGCAGCGCCGCGCGAGACCCGTCAGCGGCCGGTCAGGGCCCGCTTGGTCTCCTGCGCCTGCTCGATCGCCCGATCGGGCGGCCGGACCTGACGCACCTTGCGGTAGCCGATGAAACCCAGGAGGGCAGCGATCAGGACATAGACCGCGAAGACGATCAGGAACGCCCACTGCAGGTCGAGTCCGGAGCCGTTCCAGTGGATGAAGTACGCGAGGGACATCGAGAACATGACGATCGCGAGAAGGACCAGGAACGCGGCGGCCGCGAACAACCCGACCCCGGTGCCGCCGGCCTTGACGCTGACCTTCAGCTCGGACTTGGCGAGCTGGATCTCCTTGTTGATGAGGGCCGAGATGTCACGCGTGGCGTCGGTAACCAGACGGCCGATCGTCGGATCGCCGTCGTTGACCGGTTCGATTGCCATGCTCGTCCTTCCTGCACCGTGCCTGCGCTCCACGGCGCGGTCCGCGTCCGACCCTACAGTCGCCCGCTGCCGGAAGTGAGCACTAGTCTCGGGACCAGGTGAGCCGGGAAGTCTGGTCGGCAGTCAGTCCGCCGACCCTGACCTCCGAGGAGCAGACCCGTGACCGAGCCAGCTGCCCGTCGTCAGCCGATCTTCCCGTCGCCGACCAGCGACGAGTCGAGCTATCTGGGCGACCTGTTCCGGAGCGAGGCGCTCGGTGGCCTGGTGGCCCTGCTCGCGGCGGTGGTCGCGGTCGTGTGGGCCAACTCGCCGTGGGGCGCGTCGTACGCCGATCTGCGGGCCACCGTGATCGGGCCCCTCGACGTCGAGCACTGGGCCGCCGACGGCGCGCTGACGCTCTTCTTCTTCGTCGCCGGGCTGGAGCTCAAGCGGGAGTTCACGATCGGCTCGCTCCGCCGGCCCGCGGACGCGGCGGTCCCGGTCGTCGCGGCCGTGTGCGGGGTCGCCGTCCCGGCCGCGATCTATCTCCTGGTCAACCTTCGCTCAGGCGGCGAGCCGGTCGGGTGGGCCATCCCTGCTGCCACGGACATCGCGTTCGCCCTGGCCGTGCTCGCGGTCGTCGGGTCCAACCTGCCGACCGCGCTGCGCGCCTTCCTGCTCACGCTGGCCGTCGTGGATGACCTCGTCGTCATCATCATCATCGCGGTCTTCTACACCGAGTCGCTGCACCTGCTGCCGCTGCTCGGTGCAGTCGTGGCCCTCGGCCTCTTCGCGCTCGCCCAGGCACCGGCGGGTCAGGACGCCGCTGGTCTACATCCCCCTGGCCCTCGGGGCCTGGTGGCTGGTCCACGAGAGCGGCGTCCACGCGACGATCGCGGGCGTCGCGCTCGGGCTGCTCGTCCGGGTGCACCGCGACCCGGGCGAGGAGCACAGCCCGGTCGAGCGCCTCGAGCACCTGCTCTCCCCGGTGTCCTCGGGCCTCGCCGTGCCGTTCTTCGCGCTGATGTCGGCCGGCGTGGTGGTCTCGATCGATGCCGACCTGTTCAGCGACCCGGTCGTGGTCGGCATCGTCCTGGGCCTCGTGCTGGGCAAGCCGATCGGCGTGTTCTCCGGGGCGTGGCTGGTCGCGCGCTTCACCCGGGCCGAGCTCAACCCCGACCTCTCCTGGCGCGACGTCGTCGGCGTGGCGGTGCTCGCCGGCATCGGCTTCACCGTCTCGCTGCTGGTCGCGGACCTGTCGTTCGAGGGCGCCACGCGCGACGCCGCGAAGGCGGCCGTGCTCGGCGGGTCCCTGGTCGCCGCGGTCGCCGGGGCGCTGTTCCTCGGCCACCGCGACCGCTTCTACCTGACGCCCTGACGGGTGGGGTCGGGTGCTGAAGTGGTTGCCAGGACAGCCACCTCAGCACACGACCCCGAAGCGCGCGGGTCAGCCGCCGCTGCTTCTGGCGCAGCTCACTCCTCGGTCGCGGAGCCGGCGCCTTCCTTCTGCTTGATCAGGTCCATCACCGTCGAGTCGGCCAGCGTGGTGACGTCGCCGACCTCGCGGTGCTCGGCGACGTCGCGCAGGAGACGGCGCATGATCTTGCCCGAGCGGGTCTTGGGCAGCTCGGGAACGATCATGATCTGTCGCGGCTTCGCGATCGCGCCGATCTCCTTCTGCACGTGCTTGCGCAGCTCCTCGACGAGCGGACCGCCCTCGCCCTCCTCGTCGGCCTCCTCGACGGCCGACTCGCGCAGGATCACGAACGCGCAGACGGCCTGTCCCGTCATCTCGTCGGTCGCCCCGACAACGGCAGCCTCCGCGACCTTGGGGTGCGAGACCAGCGCCGACTCGATCTCGGTGGTCGAGAGCCGGTGGCCCGACACGTTCATCACGTCGTCGACACGACCGAGCATCCAGAGGTCGCCGTCCTCGTCCTTCTTGGCCCCGTCGCCGGCGAAGTAGAAGCCCTGCTCGGCGTACTTCTCCCAGTACGTCTCCTTGAACCGCTCGTCGTCGCCCCACAGCGTGCGCAGCATCGCCGGCCACGGCTCGGTGAGCACGAGATAGCCGCCCGACCCGTTGGGCACCGACTCGCCGTCCTCGGTGACCACGTCGGCGGAGACGCCCGGCAGAGCCTTCATCGCCGACCCCGGCTTGCCGGCGGTCACGCCCGGCAGCGGCGAGATCATGATCTGGCCGGTCTCGGTCTGCCACCAGGTGTCGACGACGGGAACCTGCCCACCGCCGATGGTCTCGCGGTACCAGATATAGGCCTCCGGGTTGATCGGCTCGCCGACCGAGCCCAGCACCCGGATCGAGGACAGGTCGAACTTCTCCGGGTGCTCGTCGCCCCACTTCATGAAGGTCCGGATCGCGGTCGGTGCCGTGTAGAAGATGGTGACGCCGTACTGCTGCACGATCTCCCACCAGCGGCCCTTGTGCGGGCTGTCGGGCGTGCCTTCGTACATCACCTGCGTGGCGCCGTTGGCCAGCGGTCCGTAGACCAGGTAGGAGTGCCCGGTCACCCAGCCGACGTCGGCGGTGCACCAGTAGACATCGGTCTCGGGCTTGAGGTCGAAGACGCTCCAGTGCGTGTACGACGCCCCGGTCAGGTAGCCGCCCGTCGTGTGCAGGATGCCCTTGGGCTTGCCGGTGGTGCCGGAGGTGTACATGACGTAGAGCGGGTGCTCGCTGTCGTGCATCTCGGCCTCGTGCTCGACCGACGCGCCGTCGACGACGTCGTGCCACCAGACGTCGCGGCCCTCCTGCCACCCTGACTCACCGAGGTCCTGACCGGTACGCCGCACGACGAGCACCTTGTCCACCGTCGTGCCCTGGGAGGCGGCCTTCTCGCACGCCTCGTCCACCGCTGGCTTGAGGGGCGAGGGGTTGCCGCGGCGGTAGCCACCGTCGGCGGTGATGACGACCTTGGCCTGGCAGTCGGAGATGCGGGTGGCCAGCGCGTCGGCCGAGAAGCCCCCGAAGACGACGGTGTGCGGGGCGCCGAGCCGCGCGCAGGCAAGCATCGCGATCGCGGTCTCGGGGATCATCGGCATGTAGATCGCGACGCGGTCGCCCTTGCGGACGCCCAGCTCCGTCAGCGCGTTGGCCGTCCGGCAGACCTCGTCCTGGAGGTCCGCGTAGGTCAGGTCGCGGGTGTCGTCGGCCGGCTCGCCCACCCAGTGCAGCGCGACCTTCTCGCCGTTGCCGGCTGCGACGTGCCGGTCGACGCAGTTGACCGCGGCGTTGAGGGTGCCGCCGACGTACCACTTGGCGAAGGGCGGGTTCGACCAGTCGAGGACCTCGTCCCACTTCTGGCCCCAGTCGAGTCGTTCGGCCGCGTCGGCCCAGAACGCCAGCCGGTCCGACGCCGCCCGGTCGTAGGCCTCCGCCTTCACGTTCGCGTCGGCCGCCAGCGCAGCGGGCGGCTCGAAGGTACGGTCCTCGTGGCCGAGGTTGGCCAGGGTCTCTTCGCTCACGATCTCTCCAGAACTGGTGGGGTGACGCTCGTTGGCCACCCTAGGACCCGGAGCGACCCGGCTCCAGGGTGGTGGGAGACGGTTGGCGCCCGGGTGCCCCCGAGAGGGCCACCGGGCGCCGTACCGCTTCCGGTCGCTCAGTGGACGACGGCCTTCTCCGACCCCGCGCCGGTGAGCGAGCGCACTTCGAGCTCCTCGTACGCCTCCTCGGCCTCGACCTCGGTGCTGGTGATGGTCCCCAGCCAGCCGAAGAGGAACCCGGCTGGGATCGAGATGATCCCGGGGTTGGCCAGCGGGAACCACGACCAGTCGCTCCCGGTGAACAAGGCAGTCTCGGATCCAGAGACCACCGGCGAGGAGGCGACCAGCACCACGCAGGTGACCAGGCCGCCGTAGATCGCCCACGTCGCCCCGCGGGTGTTGAACCGCTTCCAGAACAGGTTGTAGAGGAGGGACGGGAGGTTGGCAGACGCCGCGACGGCGAACGCCAGCGCCACCAGGAAGGCGATGTTGAGCTTCTGCGCGGGGATCGCCAGCGCGATGGCGACACCTCCGATGACGAAGGCGGCGATCCGTGCCACGCGGACCTCCTGCTTCTCGGTGACCTCGCCCCGCTTGATCACGTTGGCGTAGATGTCGTGGGACACCGACGACGCCGAGGTCAGCGTCAACCCCGCCACCACCGCCAGGATCGTCGCGAACGCGACCGCTGCGATGAAGGCGAGCAGGATCGCTCCACCGGCGGTGCCGGCGCCTCCGCCGACCGCCTCGGCCAGCAGCGGCGACGCCAGGTTGCCGGCCGACACGGCCACCTCGCTCTCGGGGCCGGTGTCCAGGAGGGCGGCAGCACCGAACCCGAGCACCAGCGACATCAGGTAGAACGATCCGATGAGGCCGATCGCCCAGTTCACCGAGGTGCGGGCGTCCTTGGCGGTCGGCACCGTGTAGAAGCGGATCAGGATGTGCGGGAGCCCGGCCGTGCCGAGCACGAGAGCCAGGGACAGGCTGACGAAGTCGATCTTCGACTCGGTGGAGATGCCGTACTTCAGGCCGGGCTCGGTGATCGCCTGACCCTTGCCGGTCTGCTCGGCAGCGGCGCCGAAGAGGCTCGACAGGTTGAAGTCGAACTTGGCCATCACGAGGGCGGTGATCAGGACGGTGCCGCTCATCAGGAGGACAGCCTTGACGATCTGCACCCACGTGGTGCCCTTCATCCCTCCGACGGTGACGTAGAAGATCATCAGGAGCCCGACAGCGACGATGGTGATCCCCTTCGCGGTGTCGCCTTCCACGCCGAGCAGGAGGGTCACCAGTGCTCCGGCGCCGACCATCTGGGCCAGCAGGTAGAAGATCGACACGACCACGGTCGAGGTGGCGGCCGCGGTGCGGACCGGGCGCTGCCGCATCCGGTACGCCAGCTGGTCGGCCATCGTGTAGCGGCCGGAGTTGCGCAGCAGCTCGGCCACCAGCAGGAGGGCGACCAGCCAGGCGACCAGGAAGCCGATGGAGTAGAGGAAGCCGTCGTACCCGAAGAGGGCGATGGCGCCGCTGATGCCCAGGAACGACGCGGCGCTCATGTAGTCACCGGAGATCGCGAGGCCGTTCTGGAAGCCGCTGAAGGACCGCCCACCCGCGTAGTAGTCGGCCGCGCTCTGGTTCTGTCGGCTCGCCCAGAAGGTGATCGCGACCGTCACCGCGACGACGAGGACGAAGAGGATGGTGGCCAGGGTCTCCGAGCTCATCGGTGAGCACCACCCTCGAGCTCGGCGATGTATCGCTGGTCGAGCTCACGCGCGAGCGGGTCGACGTTCTTCTCCATGTAGCGGCCGTACAGCCACGCGATGAAGAACGTCGAGGCGAACTGCAGCAGGCCGAAGACGATGGCGACGTTGACGTTGCCGACGACCTTGGTGTTCATGAAGTCGGTGGCCCACATGGACATGACCACGTAGAGCAGGTACCAGGACATGAAGGCGAGGGTGGCCGGGATGACGAATCGTCGGAATCGGCTCCGGAGCTCCTGGAACTCCTCTGACTGGTGCAGGTGTTCGTAGACGGCGTGGCCGGAGCTTTGGTGCACGCCTCGAGAGTCGCTGGTGTCGGGCATGGCTTCCTCCTTGGAGAAGGTGTGGTACCCGTCACGTTAGAAATTCAGTCGTCCCGGCCGTCAGGTACGCGTGCCGGATGCGCGCCCAGCGGGATCCGGTCTGCGGCCAACGGTCGGTACGACGCGACGAACGGTCCGGCGGCGGCCGGCCCGGTACCTCAACCGCGATCGAGGGCCACCGACTCCGGGGTGTGCAGGCGGACCATGAAGCGCCCGGTGTGGGTGGGCGCGCGGTCGCGGGTGAGCAGGCTGACGACGACCATCGTGACGAGGGCGGCCGGGACGCTCCACGCGGCGGGTTGGCCCAGCAGCACCGCGACCCACCCGGTGGTGGAGTTGGTGATCAGCGTCCAGCCGACCGCGACACCCGAGCCGAGACCGCCGACCAGCAGGCCCGCGACGGCCCCGGGTGCGGTGAGGCCGCGCCACCAGATGCCGAGCAGCAGCAAGGGGCAGAAGGTCGACGCCGCGACGGCGAAGGCCAGGCCGACCGTGCGGGCCACGCCGACGCTCGGGGTCGACAGGGCCACGATGCACGGGACCGTGACCGCCAGCACGGCACCCAGCCGGAAGGCGGCGACCCCGCCGAGTCGCCGTACGCCGCGCCAGCGGCCCGTCACGTCCTGGCTCAGCACCCCGGCGACCGCGATGGCCAGACCCGACGAGGTCGAGAGGAACGCCGCGAAGGCGCCGGCGGTCACCAGACCGGTGAGCAGCTCGCCGGTCATGCCGGGCACCATCAGCCGCGGCAGCTCCAGGACGAGCACGTCGCTGCGGCCGGACGCGACCAGCTCCTCGGCGTACACCCGCCCGAGGGCGGCATAGATCGGTGGCAGGACGTAGAAGCATCCGAGCAGCCCGAGGACGACCAGCGTCGTACGCCGCGCGGCGCCGCCGTCGGGGTTGGTGTAGAAGCGAACGACCACGTGCGGCAGGCCCATGGTGCCCAGGAAGGTCGCGAGGATCAGGGAGTAGGTGACGTACAGGCCCTGAGCCCCTCCCTCGCCCAGGGGCAGCGACCAGCCGCCGTCACCGGCCATCGCGGCCGTGGGGCCGGGGGCGCCGTCCCCCGCCCAGACGACGAGCAGGAACGCCGCCGGGAGGAGCAGCGCGGTGAGCTTGAGCCAGTACTGGAAGGCCTGCACGAAGGTGATGCTGCGCATGCCGCCGGAGGAGACGTTGGCGAGCACGACGCCGGCGACGACGACCGCGCCGAGCCACTCGGGGGCGCCGATGGCCGTCGTGAGCGTGACGCTCGCGCCCTGGAACTGCGGCAGCAGGTAGAGCCAGCCGATCAGCACCACCAGCAGCGAGCAGAGCGAGCGCACGCGTCTCGAGTCGAGCCGGGCCTCGGCGAAGTCCGGCAGCGTGTAGGCCCCGGAGCGCCGCAGCGGCGCGGCGACCAGGACGAGCAGGACGAGGTAGCCCGCGGTCCACCCGACGGGGTACCACAGCATCTCGGCGCCGTAGACGAACAGCAGGCCGGCGACGCCGAGGAAGCTCGCGGCGGAGAGGTACTCCCCGCCGATGGCCGAGGCGTTCAGCCCCGGTCGCACCGTGCGCGAGGCGACGAAGAAGTCGCTCGTGGTGCGGGAGAACCGCAGCCCCCAGGTGCCGATCGCGAGGGTCGCGACCGTCACCAGGACGACGGCGACGATGCCGGGCACGGGACTCATGTGGTGCTCATCTGAGGCTCACTCCTCGCCCCGCACGAGCTCGGCGAAGTCGCGCTCGTGCTCCTCGGCGCTGCGCACGTAGAGCCAGCCGAGCGTGATCAGCCAGGGATACACCAGCACGCCCAGGAGCAACCACGACAGCGGTACGCCGGCGATGGCGACGTCCGAGAGGCGCGGCACCAGGTGGAAGAGCAGCGGCAGGCTCGCGACCGTGACCGCGAGGATCAGCAGCAGCCGGAGCGCCAGCCGGAGCTGGTCGCGCAGCAGGGAGCGCAGGTAGATCGCGCCCAGTCGGGTTTCCTCGTCGATCTCGCGGGCGGCGGACGGCTTCGCCCCGGCGGTGCGCCGGCGGGCCGGCCCCGTGACCCGGACCCGCTCGGGCGGCGGGCCGCTCACCGCTCCCGCCGGGTGAGCAGGTCGCGCAGCTCGCGCGCGTGCCGGCGACTGACCGAGAGCTCCTCGCCGGCGACGACGACCGAGACGTGTCCGCCGTCGGCACGCACGGCCTCGACGTGGGCGAGCGCGACCAGCATCGAGCGGTGGATGCGCACGAACCCCGCCTCCGCCCAGTCGTCCGCGAGCCTGGTCAACGGGACGCGCAGGAGGTGGCTCCCCTGCGGGGTGTGCAGGCGGGCGTAGTCGCCCTGCGCCTCCACGTGCGTGATGTCGGAGCGCCTCACGAACCGGGTCACGCCGCCCCGCTCGACAGGGATCTGCTCGTCGGCGCTCTCGCCCGCCCGGCCTCCGGCCTCGACCACGCGGCGTACCGCCTCGGCGAGACGCTCCTTGCGCACGGGCTTGAGGACGTAGTCGACCGCCCGCAGCTCGAACGCGTCGACCGCGTGCTCCTCGTGGGCGGTCACGAACACCACCGGCGGTGGCTCCTTGAAGCGCGCGAGCACCTGGGCGAGCTCGAGACCCGTGAGACCCGGCATCTGGACGTCGAGGAACACCGCGTCGACGTCGATCTCCTGCAGGACCCGCAACGCCTCGGCCGCCGAGTCGCAGGTGAGGATCTCGCCGACCCGGCTGTCGCGACCGAGGTGGAAGGCGAGCTCGTCGAGGGCCGGCCGCTCGTCGTCGATGAGGAGCACCTGGAGGCCGCTCATACCTGCACACCTGGTGCGAACTTGGGGACGCGGACGATGACCTTGGTGCCCGCTCCCGGAGCCGTCTCCACGACGAGACCGTAGTCGTCCCCGAAGGCGTTGCGCAGGCGGGCGTCGACGTTGCCCAGGCCGACCGAGTCCTGGTCCGGGTCACCGGAGAGGGCCTGCCGGACGACCTCGGGATCCTCGCCCCCGCCGTCGTCCTCGACCTCGATGACGCACTCCTGGTCGAGGTCGCGCGCGACGATGCGGAGGCGGCCGATGCCGTCCGCCTTGTCGGCGGAGGCCTCGAGACCGTGGCGTACAGCGTTCTCGACGAGGGGCTGGATGCAGAGGAACGGGACGGCCACGGGCAGCACCTCGGGCGCGATCCGCAGCGTCACGTGGAGCCGGTCACCGAAGCGGGCCTGCTCGAGAAGCAGGTAGCGCTCGACGGAACGGAGCTCCTCGGCCAGCGTCGTGTACTCGCCGTGGCGGCGGAACGAGTAGCGCGTGAAGTCGGCGAACTCCAGCAGCAGCTCGCGGGCCCGGTCGGGGTCGGTGCGGACGAACGACGCGATGGCGCCGAGGGAGTTGTAGATGAAGTGCGGCGAGATCTGGGCGCGCAGGGCGCGGACCTCGGCCTCCATCAGCCGGTTGCGCTGGGTGTCGAGCTCGGCCAGCTCGAGCTGTCCCGACACCCACGTGGCGACCTCGGACGTGGCGCGGATCAGGCCGGCCGTGCCGTACGGCGTGTAGACCTGCAGCGTCCCGACGATCACCTCCTCCACCACCAGCGGCGACACGACGGCGTCCCTGATCTGGCAGCCGGCCTGGTCGCAGCTGAGGTCCGCGCCCGTCACGACCCGGGTGTAGCCCTGCTCGAGCACCGACTCGGCCAGCCGTCCTGCGGACGGCGCGTGATCCCGGCCGGTGCCGTCCCAGGCCAGCAGGCGGGTGTCGCGGGTGAGGGCCAGGGCCGGAGCCCCGAGCAGGCTGCGCAGGTGCCGGGCGCTGCGTTCCGCGCTGTCGGTGGTCAGCCCCTGCCGGAGGGCCGGCGACGCGAGCGAGGCGGTGTGGAGCGTCCTGAAGGTGGCCCGGTCGGCCTCGGTGCCGAGGTGGGCCCGTCGGAAGGGGCCCAAGAGTCCGAGTCTGCCGGCGGGCCGCCGTGGTGCCATCGCCGCCCGACCGTAGCCATCAGGTCACGACGTGTCGAGAGACGCAGGTTTTACCTGCTAATGCAGGAGAACCGCCATTACTTTGCAAAAACTGATCTAGACCACGCACCGGGCGGGGCCGGCGCGATTCTATAGTGGCTTCGCCGACAGGCAGTTGAGAGCGCCGGGGGGCTAACTCCAACACATCGTCGCCGTGGTGAGGTCACTCACCGCGGCGGCGATTCTCATGTGGGCCACCTCGTGGGCGGGGACGCTCAGCGGAAGTCGATGAGCAGCATGTCGCTGTCGGAGCCATCGCCTGGTGGACCCGACTGCTCGTCGTCGTCGATCCCCGGTCCGGCCCGCCCGCTCAGGCGGTCGATCACCCGCGCGCGGAAGCAGTGCGTCACGTAGGGCAGCTGCATGCCGTCGTACCCACGTCCGAAGTCGTCGTAGAGCGCAAGCACAGCGGCGATCGTGGCCTCACGCTCCTCGTCGGGCATCGTCGAGACGTTGGAGCGGGAGGCGACGAGGTCGACCACCGAGTCGCGGTTGATGTCCTGCCAGTGCTTGAACGTCTTGGACTCCACCGGCTCGAACAGACCCGACCTGGTGAGCACCTCGCCCGGGTCGGAGAGCTGCTCCTGTGTGCCGATGAGGTCGCCGAGCCGGCGTACCCAGGGGATCTTGTCGTCGCGGAAGTTCCACACGAGCGCCAGGACGCCGCCGGGCTTGAGGACGCGCGCGATCTCCGGCAGCGCGACGTCGTGGTCGAACCAGTGGAAGGCCTGCGCCGCGACGACCACGTCGACCGACCGGTCCCCGGCGGGGAGCTCCTCCGCGGTCGCGAGGGCCGTTCGAGCGGCCGGGAGGCTCTCGCGCAGGACTGTGAGCATGTCGTCGTCGGGCTCGGTGGCCAGGACGTCGTGCCCCTGGGCGATGAGCTCGGCGGTGAGCTTGCCGGTGCCGGCGCCCACCTCCAGGACACTGGCCGCGTCGCGTCCGACGAGCCACCGCACGCCCTCGGTGGGATAGGTCGGCCGCCCGCGCTCGTAGGCGGCGGCGACCGCGCCGAACGACCGCGCCCAGCGTTGCTCGCGCGGCACCTGCTCGTCGTGGGTGTCCCCGGTGGTCTCCCCGGCGTTCTCCCCGGTGGTCTCCCCGTCGGCCTGCTGGTCCATCACGGTGCACGCTACAAGGCCCTAGCCTGTGCCGGTGACCGACGCCCCGCTTGCCGCGCTCGTCGGCCTGGAGGGCGTCGGGTCGGCGTACGCCGCCGCGCGCGACGGCATCGACGTGGTGCTGCGCGACCGCGGCCTGCGGCGCACCACGCCCGAGGCGACAGGTGAGTCGCTGCTCCGTGGAGCGCACGCCAGCGCCGTGCTGGCGGGGTCGGGCTCCTCGCTCGACGACGTGCGGTCGGGGCGCGGTGACGCGGTGGCTCAGGACGCCCTGCGCGTCTCCACCGCATTGCTCTCGATGGTGCCGTTGCTGGGCACGCAACCCCTGCAGGTGCTCGCCCGGATCCACGCCTTGGCGGCGGGCGCCGGACCGGGCGAGCACGCCGGCCGGCCGGCCGACGCGGCCGGCGCAGAGCGGCTCCGCGCGGTGGGCGGTCTGCTGACCGACGACTCGGATGCTCCAGCGCTGCTGGTCGCCGCCGTGGTGCACGCGGAGCTGGCGACGGCCGCGGCGTTCGGCAGTCACGACGGGCTGGTCGCGCGGGCCGCCGAGCGACTCGTCCTGGTGGGGCGGGGCGTCGACCCCACGTCCCTGATCGTCCCGGAGGCGGGGCACCTGGGCCTGCGGCCGGCGTACGAGTCCAACCTGCGCGGCTATCGCGACGGAGGTCGCGCCGGTGTGCACGCGTGGCTGCTCTACACGGCCGAGGCCTACACGAAGGCGGCCGAGGCGAGCCCCGTCGCCGGCTGACGCTTCCGGGGCAGCCCGCGTCGGCCCGAGCATGCGGACGGCACCCGACTCGCAGGGGATCCGGATGCCGCCGCTGACACGTGAGACCGATGGCTACCAGGCGTGCACATTCTCGTTGTGGCCGCGGGAGTGTCCCGTTGACCATCGCCCTGTAGGAAGGGTGGATCGCCGCGTGGGTACCCGGCTCACGTGCTGGTTCTTTTGTTGTGCTCTCGTTTCTACGCCGTTCCGCTGGCACCTTCAAGGGTTGACTTCGCCCCGTGGCTGTGGGTCCGCGTGTCGTGTCCGGTGGGCGGGTCGGCGGGCGCTCAGGCGCCCAGTCGTCGGCGTCGTACGCCGGCCCAGACGACGCCGCCGACGGCGACGACCCCGCCGACTGCGAGGGCGGCCAGGGTGGGGCGCGCGGTCAGGGACACTCGCGAGCGCAGGACCACCGGCTTGCTGAAGACCAGGATGGGCCAGCCCCTGGCGACGGCGACCCTGCGCAGCTCCTTGTCCGGGTTGACGGCATGCGGGTGACCGACCACCTCCAGCATGTGCACGTCGGTGATGGAGTCGCTGTAGGCGTAGGACGCGTCCAGGTCGTAGCCGCACTCCTGCGCCAGGACCTCGATGGCGCGCGCCTTCTCCTCGGCGTAGGCGTAGTAGTCGATCTCCCCCGTGTAGCGACCGTCGACGATCTCGAGCCTCGTGGCGACCACCCGGTCGGCGCCGAGCATCTCGGCGATGGGACCCACCACCTCCGCCCCCGACGCTGACACGACGACCACGTCGCGCCCGGCCAGCTTGTGCTCCTCGATCAGGGAGACGGCCTCGTCGAACACCAGCGGGTCGACGATGTTGTGAAGGGTGTCGGCGACGATCTCGCGCACGGTGGCGACGTCCCAGCCGGCGACCAGCTGTGACATGAACTGCCGCATCTTCTCCATCTGGTCGTGGTCGGCTCCGCCCACGAAGAACACGAACTGGGCGTACGCCGACCTGAGCAGCGCGCCGCGCGTGATGAGCCCTCCCGCCTGGAAGGGCTTGCTGAAGGCCAGCGAGCTCGACTTGGCGATGATCGTCTTGTCGAGGTCGAAGAAGGCCGCGGTCGCGCGCGTCCCCACGCCCGTCATCGTAGGAGAGGCGAGCGCCCAGGCGTCGGAGGCCTCTGGGCACGGCCCACTCGTTGTCCACAGCGTCGTCGCGCCGGGCGCTGTCCACAGCGGCCGTCCGTGGGTCTGCCGGACCCGAGCGCGCGGCGGCAGCCTCGGGGTCATGAGCGCTCCTCTGGTCATCACCGCCGACGCCGTCCTGCTCGACGAGGTGCAGCGGCTCGCTGCGGCAGCAGGAGTGACGCCCGAGGTGTGCACCTCGGACCACCACGCCCTGACTCGTTGGGCGGACGCGCCGCTGGTCCTCGTGGGCGCCGACGTGGCCGCCGCCTTCGCGGCGCTTCGGCCGGCCCGTCGGGACGCGACACACCTGCTCGTGCGTGGCTCGATGGGCGACGACATCTTCTCGGTTGCCCTCGCCCTCGGCGCCGAGTCGGTCGCCGAGCTGCCGCGTTCGGAGTCCTGGCTGGTCGAGGTGCTCACCGACGCCGGTGACCGGGCTCCCCGGCGAGGGCTCACCGTCGGCGTGGTGGGTGGCTCGGGCGGTGCCGGCGCCACGACGTTCGCCTGCGCGCTCGGACAGGTCGGCGCGGGCCAGCTCGGCGCGGGCCAGCTCGGCGCGGCTCAGGGTGGTGTCGCAGCGCGCAGCAAGGGCCGGAGCAGCGCCCTCGTGATCGACCTCGACCCGTTGGGTCCGGGCCTCGACCGGGTGCTGGGCGTCGAGCTCCATGACGGCATCCGGTGGGACGCGCTGCTCGAGACGACCGGCCGCCTCAGTGCCCGATCGCTGCACGACGCAGTTCCCCGTCGTGAGGGACTCGGCATCCTCACCTGGTCGCCCGGGCCGGCAGGCACGCTTCAGGCCTTCGCCGTCCGGGAGGCCCTGTCGGCGGCGCAACGAGGCCACGACCTCGTGGTCGTGGACCTCCCCCGCACCGTGGACGCGCTGTTCACGGAGGTGGTGGCTCGGTGCGACCTGCTGGTCGTGGTGACCAGGCCCACGGTGGCCGGGGTCGCGTCGACCGCGCGGCTGCGCGCGCGGCTGAACCGGGCCGGACCCACGCGGCTGATGGTGCGCGGCCACGGCGTGCCGGTCCGTGAGGTCGAGCAGGCCACCGGCCTGCGTGCGGCCTGGACGATGGGGGAGCAGCGCGGTCTGGCGGAGGCGATCGACCTCGGCCTCGGGCCGGTGCGCTCGCGCCGGGGCCCGCTCGCACGCGCGGCCGCGGAGGCACTCGCCGAGCTGGCCGCCGGACCCCGTCGCGGCGTGGCCGCGTGAGCGCACTGCCCGCCGGCGTCGTCGATGCGGTGCGGGCGCGGCTGAGCCTGGAGCAGGGTGGCCTCACTCCTGCGCGGGTGGCGGCGGCCCTGCGGGAGGAAGGGCGGCCGGTGGGGGACGCGACGGTCCTGGCGGTTCACGAGGCGCTGCGTGGGGACGTGGTCGGCGCTGGACTCCTCGACCCGCTGGTCCGGATGCCGGGTGTCACCGACGTGCTCGTCAACGGCCCCCACCACGTCTACGTCGACCGGGGTGCCGGGCTTGAGCGCACGCAGGTGCGGTTCGCCGACGACGAGGCGGTCCGCCGACTGGCGCAGCGGCTCGCCGCCGGGGGTGGACGCCGCCTCGACGACGCCACGCCCTACGTCGACGTGCGGCTCGCCGACGGCACCCGCCTCCATGCGGTGCTCGCGCCGATCGCACGACGCGGCACGTGTCTGTCGCTGCGCGTGCCGACCCGGACGGCGTTCAGCCTCGACGACCTCATCCGGATGGGGTCACTCGACCGGACCGGTGCGCGGCTCCTGGCCGACCTGGTCGCCGCGCGACTGGCCTTCCTGGTCAGTGGCGGGACAGGCTCGGGCAAGACGACGTTGCTCTCGACGCTCCTCGGCATGGTCGAGCCCGCCGAGCGGCTCGTGCTGGTCGAGGACTCCGCCGAGCTGGCCCCTGACCACCCGCACGTGGTGACACTCGAGGCCCGACCGCCCAACGTCGAGACCGCCGGTGAGGTGACCGTGCGAGACCTGGTCCGGCAGGCGCTGCGGATGCGCCCCGACCGGCTCGTCGTCGGCGAAGTCCGGGGGGCTGAGGTGACCGAGCTGCTGGCCGCGCTCAACACCGGCCACGAAGGCGGCTGCGGCACCATCCACGCCAACTCGGCCGGCGACGTCCCCGCGCGGGTCGAGGCACTGGCGCTGGCCGCCGGCTTGCCCCGCGACGCCGCGCACAGTCAGTTCGCCTCGGCCGTCGACGTGGTCGTGCACCTCGACCGGAGCCAGGAGGGGCTGCGACGGCTCAGGGAGGTGGCTGTGCCCCAGCGTGGTCCCGACGGCCTCGTCTCAATGCTCGCAGCAGTGACCTTCCAGGGCGGTCCCGGCCGGGCCGGACCGGGTGCCGAGGCCCTGGCGGCGCGGCTCGACCGGTGACCGTCCTGGCGCTGGTCGCCGCAGCCGCGGCGGCCTGGTTCGCCTGCCGTCCGGTCCCGGTGGTGACCGCTGCGCGAGGCACCGGTCGGCACCGACTCCTGTCAGCCTGGCCGGTCGTCCCCGCGGGGGTGGGGTGCTGCCTGCTGACGGTTCCGTACCACGTGGTGGTGCTCGGATCGCTCCTGCTGGCAGCGTCTGCGGCGTCCTGGCGGTTATGGCGGCGTCGGGCGCGGCGGCTCGAGTGGGCCGCCGAGGCGGCGCGGATCGAGGAGGCGTGTGGTCACCTCGCCGCCGAGCTGGCGTCCGGGCAGCCACCCGGCACAGCCCTGAGGAGGGTCGCCGCCGACTGCCCGGCCCTCGCGTCGGCTGCTGAGGCGTTCGGCCTGGGTGGCGACGTCCCCGCGGCGCTACGCGAGGCGTCGTCTGCCCCGGGGCGCAGCGACCTGCGACTCCTGGCCGCCGGGTGGCAGGTGGCGCACCGCTCGGGCGCGGGCCTGGCCCTCGCGGTGGAGCGGATCGCGTCCAGCCTGCGCGCGGACCAGCAGACCGCTCGACTCGTGGCCGGAGAGCTCGCCGCGGCCCGCGCGACCGCGCAGCTGGTTGCGGCCCTTCCGGTGCTGTCTCTGGCGATGGGCAGCGGAGCGGGCGGGAGCCCGTGGGCGTTCCTGCTCGCCACCCCCCTCGGGCTGGCGTGCCTCGGTGGGGGGTTGTTCCTGACGTTGGCCGGCCTGTGGTGGATCGAGGCGCTCACAGGGGACGCCGGGTGAGCGCATGGTGGCTGCCGCTGGCTGGTCTCGCCGCCGCCTGCGCGACGGCGTTGGCGCTGCCCGCGGTGCCGAGAACGCCGCTGCCGGCAGCTCGGGCCACCGCTGGGCCGAGCACCGACCGGGGGCGCCTGCGTCGGTGGGAATGGCCACTCAGCATCCTGGCCGGCATCGGTGCCGCGCTGTTCCTCGGCGACGTTCCTGGCCTGGTCGGCGGCCCGGTCGTCGCCGCCGTCGCGCTGTTGGTGGTCCGCCGTGCCGAGGACCCGGTGGAGCGACGGGGGCGTGAGGCCGCAGCTGCCGAGCTGCCGCATCTCGTCCTGCTGCTGGCCTCGGCGTTGCGCGGAGGAGCGCCGCCAGGGCTGGCCCTCAGCGTCGTGTGCGCCGCCCTGCCCGGTCCCGCAGCGGAACGGCTCGACGGGGTCCGCGCCCGCCTTGCGCTGGGCCTCGACCCGGTCGAGGTCTGGGACGTGCTGGCCGACGACGCGGTTCTCGCGCCACTCGCCCGCACGTTCGCACGTGCGGCTCGGTCGGGCTCCCGGGTCGCCGACGCAGTCGATCGGCTCTCGACCGACCTGGCGGTCCAGGCGCGCGCCCGCCGAGAGGACCGGGCCCGATCGGTCGGCGTACGTGCCGCCCTGCCCTTGGGTCTGTGCCTGCTCCCGGCGTTTCTTCTGGTCGGGATCGTGCCGCTGGTGGCCGGCCTGTTCGCGAGCTTGTTGCGATGAGCACGGACGGGCCGCGGTCGGCCCGGGTTCCGTCCACAGCGGGCCGGTCAGCCGCAGAGTCCACACCTCGACGACTCGGTCCGGCGCCGCACGCCCCTGGTGCCCGAGAGTCGAGGGGAGGCGGGCGATCGTCCCGCCGGACAGGGAGACACCATGATCATCGACCCCAGCGAGACACGCGGCCACTCCTCCAGCGAGACGCGTAGCGACGAGCGCGGCATCACCACGGCGGAGTACGCCGTCGGCACAGCCGCGGGGGCCGGGCTCGCCGGGCTGCTCTACAAGATGCTCACCGGCGGTTTCGGCGACACGCTGCTGACCCGGCTCTTCGACCACGTGCTCGGCCTGCTCGGGATCGGCTGAGCGATGACGCGCCGGCGGCGATCGTGCGAACGGGGTGCCGTGACGGCCGAGCTGGCCATGGTGCTGCCCCTTCTCGTCCTCGTCACGGCAGCCCTGGCCTGGCTGCTGGGGGTCGGCGCCGACCAGCTGCGGATCGTCGACGCCACCAGGGAGGTGGCTCGGGCGCTGGCCCGGGGCGACGACCAAGGCGCCGCCGTGACGATCGGTCGGCGAGTGGCGCCTCAGGGCACCCGCTTCGCCGTCCGTGAGGAGGGCGGGCTCGTCATCGTCGAGGGGCGAGCCGAGGCGCTCGACGCGGGGATCGCCGCCGGTCTCCTGCCTGAGGTCACCCTGGTTGCCGAGGCCGTGGCCCTGGCGGAGGGCGACCCGTGAGCCGCGGGTCAGAGCGCGGCGCGGCGACGGTGCTGGCGGTCGCGCTGTCGGGTCTGCTGCTCCTGCTGGGTTGCGCCCTGGCCGTGATGGCGGCGATGGTCGCCGACCACCGCCGGGCACAGGCGTCGGCCGACCTCGCCGCTCTCGGTGGCGCAGCCGCACTCGCCCGCGGTGACGACGCGTGTTCGGCGGCTGCGCGGGTGGCCCAGGCGAACCGCGGACTGCTGCGCTCGTGCGAGGTCAACGGCTCCGTCGTCGTGGTCGCCGTGTCGGTTCCCGGGCCTCGCTGGCGCATGTGGGTGGCCGACCTCGAGGGCCACGCCCGCGCCGGACCCGCGTGAGCCATGACGGCTCGTGCGCGAGGCTCGACGGGTCAGGTTTGCGGCTCGTCGTCCTTGCGCTCGGCCTCGGCCTTGTCGAGCTTGGCCGAGAGCTCGTTGAGCTCCTTGCGTTCCTTGCGGGCCCTGAGCTCGCGGCGGGTGCCGAACTTGAGGATGGTGTAGCCCCACAGCACGGCAGCCCCGGCGCCCACGCCGACGAGGAAGATGCCGAGGGTGCTCATCTCGATTCCGAGCAGCTCGCCGGTCCCCTCACTGACGAAGACGGCCGAGAGGATCGCGGTCGCTCCAGCCAGGATGAGCAACAGACCCAAGATGACCATGGCCTGAGGCTATCCCTTGTCGTGGCTCCGGTACCTCGCCCCGCGCCAGTGATCCGTCCGGGTCGAGCCAGCGGAGAGCAGCCATTCTCCCCACAAAGGAGGCATCCGAGTCCCTCGCTGGCGATGTGTAAAGCGTGCTGAAATCGGCCGGCGCCCTGGCCGCTGTCGTCATGGCCTGTCCGGGAACGGAACCTACGCTCAGTCCTACGGGGGCCTGTGACATGCGTCGACGCCAGCGACGGATGGCGCCGATGGAGGAGAGGCGCGACTCCTCCATCGCGCTGTTGCTGGGCTTGGTGCTGGTGGTGGTGAGCGGTGCCTGTGCGGTTCTGCTGGCCAGCAGCGCCGGCTGGGTGCTCTGTGCAGGTCTGGGCGTCGTTCTCCTGGGTGCCTCCGTGTTGGTACCCCTCGGCAGGTCCGCCAGATCCGTTCGAGTCGCCGTTGGCACGTTCGGCATCGTCGCCCTGGTCCTGGCGGGCGGTGAGCCGGGCCACGGCTGGATAGCTCGGGCCCGCCGGGCGGCTGGTGTCCTGAGTCGGAGGTTCGCCACCAGTCCCCGCGGCCCAGGCACGCACCTCGCTGCGTCGTCGTCAGTCGACGGGCCACCGGCCCGCCCTCTCTCCTCCGCCTGGCGATGCGCGCACCTGAACCCCGGCTACTGGCCACGAACCTCCGGCTCAGGCCACGAGCGGCGCGCCGCCAGCAGCGCGTCGAGCAGCACCAGGGCACCGGGCTTGTCGAGCGGGTGGTTCTGGTTCCCGCACTTGGGCGACTGGACGCACGACGGGCAGCCGTCGACGCACTCGCAGGCCGCGATGGACGCGCGGGTCGCCGCCAACCAGTCGCCGGCGACCCTGAAGCCGCGCTCTGAGAATCCGGCGCCGCCGGGGTACCCGTCGTAGACGAAGACGGTGAGCCGCCCGGTGTCGGGATGGTGCGCCGTGGAGACGCCGCCAATGTCCCACCGGTCGCAGGTGGCGAACAGGGGGAGCAGCCCGATGGAGCAGTGCTCCGCGGCGTGCGCCGCACCGGGAAGCGCCGAGGCCGCGAGCCCGGCCTCGGCCAGGACGTCGTCGGGCAGTGTCCACCAGACCGCAGTGGTGTGCAGGATCCGGGGAGGGAGGTCAAGCGGCTCCTCCGCGATGACCTCACCCCCAGGCGAGCGGCGCTTGAGGTAGGAGACGACCTGGTGGGTGACCTCGACATCACCGAGCGAGAGGGTTGCGCCCGCCCACGCCTGGCTCTCGCGCACCTGTGCCACCCGGATGTCGACGATCTCGCGCGCGGTCGTGGAGAAGTCGACCGACGTCAGGCTCATCACCGCGACCCGCTGGTCCAGGTCGAGCGACTCGACCAGGTAGGTCTCGCCGCGATGGACGTAGACCGCACCGCGGTGGGCCGTCGCATGGGCGCCGCCGGCGTCGACGGTGCCGACGACCCGGCCGGTGTCGGACTCGACGAGCTGGACCGGGCTGCCGCCGGCCGACCGGATGTCGGTGAGGTCGCTCGCCCGTCGCCGGTCCGTCCAGTACCACCCCTGGGCGCGGCGCCGGAGCAGGCCGCTCTCGGTGAGCTGGTCGACGCAGGTGCGGGCCTGGGGACCGAAGAGCTCGAGCTCGTCGGCGCGCAACGGCGACTCGTGGGCCGCTGCGCACAGGTGCGGGCGCAGCACATAGGGGTTGTCGGGGTCGAAGACCGTGGCCTCGACGGGAGCCCCGAACAACGTCTCCGGGTGGTTGACCAGGTAGGTGTCCAGCGGGTCGTCGCGCGCGACGAGGATCCCGAGGGCGTCGCCACCTCCGCGGCCGGCTCGGCCCACCTGCTGCCAGAAGGCCGCGCGAGTTCCCGGGTAGCCGGCGAGGAGCACCGCGTCGAGGCCGTGTACGTCGATGCCGAGCTCGAGGGCGTTCGTGGCGGCCACGCCGACCAGCCGCCCGGAGCGCAGGTCGGCCTCGATCGCCCGTCGCTCCTCGGGGAGATAGCCGCCGCGGTACGACGCGACCCGGGCGGCCAGCGTCGGGTCGACCTCGGCGACGAGTCGGCCGGCGGTGGCCGCGACCTGCTCGACCCCACGCCGGGAGCGGACGAAGGCGAGAGTGCGGACGTCCTCCACGACCAGGTCGGCGAGCAGGTCGGCCGTCTCGGAGGAGGCCGCCCGGCGAACCGGTGCGCCGCGCTCGCCGAGGTAGGAGACGAACGGCGGCTCCCACAGCGCCAGCGTCACCTCGCCTCGCGGGGAGTCGTCGCCGACGACCGCCAGCACGTCCAGTCCGGTCAGGCGACTCGCCGCGACCTCGGGGTCGGCCACCGTCGCGGAGGCCAACACGAACGTGGGCGTCGAACCGTGGAGCGCGGCGACTCGCCGCAACCGTCGCAGCACCTGGCTCACGTGCGCGCCGAACACGCCGCGGTAGTGGTGGCACTCGTCGACCACGACGTAGCGCAGGGACGACCAGAACGACGCCCACCTACGGTGCGCGGGCAGCATCGAGCGGTGCAGCATGTCGGGGTTCGTCAGGACGTACTCCCCGAAGTCGCGCGACCACTCACGCTCCTCC
This sequence comes from uncultured Actinomycetota bacterium, assembly GCA_963723195.1. GTDB lineage: Bacteria > Actinomycetota > Actinomycetes > Propionibacteriales > Nocardioidaceae > Nocardioides. The sequence continues at coordinate 201,914 of CAVRPU010000013.1, read as the reverse complement.
CGGGTGCTGTCACCGTCGTGCGTGGTCACCCGGACGTCGAGCCCCAGGGCGAGGAGGGCCGTCCGCTGGTCGTGGGCAAGCGCCTTGGTGGGGGCGAGGTAGAGGACGGAGGCGCCGCGCTGGGCGTGCGGTCCGCGGCCGTGGCGGATCGCGGTCAGCGCAGGGAGCTGGTAGGCCAGCGACTTGCCCGAGGCCGTGCCCGTGGCCAGGACGACGTGCCGACCGGACTGTGCTGCGTCGGCCGCGGAACGCTGATGCCGCCAGGGACGCTCGATCCCGGCCCGCGCGAAGGCGGCCACGACGTCGTCGGCAGCCCAGGACGGCCAGTCCCGGCTGACGGCCGAGCGGGTCGGCAGCACCTCGACGTGGCGGAGCCGCTCGGCGCGGTCGGAGGGGAGGCACAACCGGTCGAGCACGCGCGACGACCGGGGGTCGGCTGCGGTCGAGGACGGGTGCACCCGTCGAGTGTGGCAAAAGCGACCGACGGCGGGGTCCAGACCCTCTCCCCAGGTTTTCTGCGCGACCTGCGAGGGCATGGTTTGATACATCTGGCAGCATTCGGGGCTAGGCGCCGCCGAAGATGGTTGGCACCCGAGTCAGGTGCCCTGAGGGAGCAGACTTGTGGATCTGACACTGGCAACGCGCGAGGTCGATGGCACCACCATCGTCTCGGTCGGCGGTGAGATCGACGTGTACACCGCGCCCAAGCTGCGGGACAAGATCACCGAGCTCGTCGGCGAGGGTCGCTATCACCTCGTCGTCGACATGGAGGCTGTCGAGTTCCTCGACTCCACCGGTCTCGGGGTCCTGGTCGGCGGGCTCAAGAAGGTCCGCGCCAACTCGGGCTCCCTCCAGCTGGTGTGCAACCAGGAGCGCCTCCTCAAGATCTTCCGGATCACCGGCCTCGCCAAGGTGTTCGTGATCCACCGGTCGGCCGAGGACGCACTGGGCCCCGAACCGGTCAGCTGAGCCCCACCGGAGCCAGCTGGCCACCCTGTCGGGTGGACCCGCGTCGCCTTGGGTGGACCTTGCTCACACCCGGATGCGGTGATAAGTCGTTGCCTGCGTAGACTCCCGGCGTTCAGCGACGCGCATCATTTCCCAGGAGGACTACACATGACCGGGATCCTTCCCGCTGTCGTGGAGCCTGACCTCACCGGGGGCAATCTCACCTTGGTCGTCGTCGTCCTCGTGATCGCGCTCGGCGCGCTCGTGATGGCGGCGATGTTCCGGCAGCAGGTGTTGTCCGCGGGCGAAGGCACCGACAACATGAAGAACATCGCCCAGGCGGTGCAGGAGGGGGCCAACGCCTACCTCACCCGCCAGTTCCGGACGCTCGGGGTCTTCGCGGCGGTGGCGTTCTTCGCGCTGCTGCTGCTGCCTGCCGACGACGCCACCGTCCGGATCTTCCGCTCGGTGTTCTTCATCGTCGGAGCCGGCTTCTCGGCCACGGTGGGCTACCTCGGCATGAACCTCGCCGTCCGGGCCAACCTCCGCGTCGCCGCGGCCGCCGAGACGACCGGGCGTGAGGACGCCATGCGGATCGGCCTGCGCACGGGTGCCATGGTCGGCATGCTGACGGTCGGCCTCGGGCTGCTGGGCGCGAGCGTCGTGGTGCTGGTCTTCCAGGACGAGGCCCCCCACGTGCTCGAGGGCTTCGGCTTCGGCGCCGCGCTCCTCGCGATGTTCATGCGGGTCGGCGGCGGCATCTTCACCAAGGCCGCCGACGTGGGCGCCGACCTGGTCGGCAAGGTCGAGAACAACATCCCCGAGGACGACCCGCGCAACGCCGCCACGATCGCCGACAACGTGGGCGACAACGTCGGTGACTGCGCCGGCATGGCCGCGGACCTCTTCGAGTCGTACGCCGTCACGCTGGTCGCCGCCCTGATCCTGGGCTCGCAGGCCTTCGGCGACAAGGGCCTGGTCTTCCCCCTGCTGATCCCCGCGATCGGAGCCCTGACCGCGGTGGCCGGGGTCTACCTGACCCGCCCCAAGTCCGGCGAGAACGGCCTGACGACCATCAACCGGGCCTTCTACCTGTCCTCCGGCATCGCCGCGGTGGCCAGCATCGTGCTGGCGTACGTCTACCTGCCGAGCAGCTTCGGTGAGTTCACCAACATCGCCGAGAGCCTCGCGAACGCCGAGGGCGACCCGCGCTTCATCGCCTCGTCCGCGGTGGTGATCGGCATCGTGATGTCCGCCGGGATCCTGGCGCTCACCGGCTACTTCACCGGCACCGAGTACCGCCCGGTCAAGGACGTCGGCAAGACCTCGCTCACCGGAGCGGCGACCGTCATCCTCTCCGGCCTCTCGGTCGGCTTCGAGTCCGCCGTCTACACGACGCTGGTCATCGGCGCGGCTGTCTTCGGCGCGTACCTCCTCGGCGGTGCAGCGCTGACCGTCTCGCTGTTCGCTGTCGCGCTGGCCGGTTGTGGTCTGCTCACCACGGTCGGCGTGATCGTGGCGATGGACACGTTCGGTCCGGTCTCCGACAACGCCCAGGGCATCGCCGAGATGTCGGGCGACGTGAGCCCCGAGGGCGCGCAGATCCTCACCGAGCTCGACGCCGTCGGCAACACCACCAAGGCGATCACCAAGGGCATCGCGATCGCCACGGCCGTGCTGGCCGCGACCGCGCTGTTCGGGTCCTACGCCACCTCGGTGTTCGAGTCGCTCAACGAGGCGCGGCCTGAGGCCGACGAGTTCTACCTGCTCGACTTCAGCGTCTTCAACCCCGCCGTGATCGTCGGCGTGCTGCTCGGCGCGGCCGTGGTGTTCCTGTTCTCGGGCTTGGCCATCAACGCCGTCGCCCGGGCCGCGGGCGCCGTGGTCTTCGAGGTGCGTCGCCAGTTCCGCGAGATCCCCGGGATCATGGAGGGCACCGGTCGTCCGGAGTACGGCAAGGTCGTCGACATCGTCACCAAGGACTCGCTGCGTGAGCTCGTTGCGCCCGGCATCCTGGCGGTGCTTGCTCCGATCGCGGTCGGCTTCGGCCTCGGGGTCACCGCGCTGGCCGGCTTCCTCGCGGGCGCCATCGGCGCCGGCACCCTGATGGCGGTGTTCCTGGCCAACTCCGGTGGCGCCTGGGACAACGCCAAGAAGCTGGTCGAGGACGGTCACCACGGCGGCAAGGGCTCGGAGGCCCATGCGGCCACCGTCATCGGCGACACCGTGGGCGACCCGTTCAAGGACACCGCCGGTCCGGCGATCAACCCGCTGATCAAGGTGATGAACCTGGTCTCTCTGCTGATCGCCAGCGCCGTGGTCTCCACCAGTGTGGGCGAGGACCAGAACGACGTCCTGCGGCTCGGGATCGCCCTGGCCGCAGTGGCGGTGATCGTGGTTGCCGTCTACGTCTCCAAGCAGCGTGAGGTCACCATCAGCGACGACGGTGACAACACCGGCTCCTCGTCGATGACGCCGCACGCGAACGCCTGACCCAGCTCGCCGTACCGGCGTCAAGTCCTCGCCGACTTGGCGCCGGTTCGGCCATTTCGAGACTGACGCAGCGCCGAAGGTGAGGTCGTGCCCGGTTCTTCAGCCCTTCCGCACCGGCTCCGTGATGCCCTCGTCGCCGCCGACTTCACCTACGACGCGGTCGCGGGGCTCCTCGGCCCGGTCGCCCACGCGGCCCTGGGTCGCAACGAGACGACGCCGGGGCTGCGTCGTACCGCCGAGGCGTCCCGACTCTCGACCCTGACCAGGCTGTTCCTTCTCCAGGCGCGGGTGGACGAGCGCGCGGCGGATCGGGCGCTGGGCGGACTGCTCGACGAGCTGGTCGCGGAGCGCTTCGTCGAGCGCAGTGGGGGAGAGGTCGTCGCCCGTCTGGACGTGCGACCGTACGCCGCCGACGGCGAGGACCTCTGGGTCGTCAGCGACCTCACCCCCGGCCTCGACGGCGCACCTACCTCGGTGGGCGCCGACCACGTGCTCGGCATCAGCCCCGCGGCGACGTCGCTGGCCCGGCTGACGATCCGCGGGCCGGTGCATGACGCGCTGGACCTGGGCACGGGCTGCGGCGTTCAGTCGCTGCACCTCGCGAAGCACGCCGGCCGCGTCGTCGCGACCGACGTCAACCTGCGGGCGCTGTGGGTCACCCGCTTCAACCTGGCTCTCAACGACGTGCCGGCCGGGAGCGTCGACGTGCGCGAGGGCTCGTTCTTCGAGCCCGTCGCCGACGAGGCGTTCGACCTCATCACCACCAACCCGCCGTTCGTCATCTCGCCCGCGACCGAGGAGCGGCTGGTCTACCGCGACTCGGGGCTGCCGGGAGACCGGGTTGTCGAGCACGTGGTCACGACCGCGCCGGACCACCTGCGGCCAGGAGGTTGGTGCCAGGTGCTGGCCAACTGGGTGGTCGTCCGCGACCAGTCGTGGGACGAGCGACTGGCCGGCTGGATCCGCGACGACTGCGACGCGCTCGTGGTGCAGCGCGAGACCCTCGACCCCGCGGCGTACGTCGAGCTCTGGCTCAAGGACGCCGGACGGCACGGCGGCCCGGCCGGGGCGCGCCGCTACGACGAGTGGCTCGGCTGGTTCGACCGGCAGGAAGTGGAGGCGATCGGGTTCGGCTGGGTGAACCTGCGCCGACGTGACGGAGGTGCGCCGCACCGGGAGCTGCTCGACTGGCCCTACGAGATCGAGCAGCCGATCGGGCCGGCGATCTCCGAGTGGGCGGCCGATCGCGACTGGCTGCCCTACGCCGACGCCGACCTGCTCTCGTTGCGACTGGTCACCCGCGACGACGTGCTGCAGGAGACCCACGGAGCCCCGGGAGCCGAGGACCCGGAGTCGATCGTGCTGCGGCGGCAGCGGGGACTGCGGCGTGCCGAGCAGGTGACGACCGCCGAGGCGGCGCTGGTGGGAGCCTGCGACGGCGACCTGAGCGTCGGTCGGATCGTGCAGGCCCTCGCCGTGCTGCTCGACCGGGAGGTGAGCGGGCTGGAGGCCGAGCTGCTCCCGCGCGTGCGGAACCTCGCCGAGCACGGCTTCGTGGGCCGGCCTCCCGGCTGAGCATGGAGCCCTCATGCGACCTCCGCGGCCCCGAGCGCACGGTCGCGCCAGGCCATCACCACGCGGCGAGTGGCCGGTGTCAGCAGGGCAGGCTCGCCGAAACCGGTCAGGTCGGGGGCTTCCATAGGCCGGGGCGCGACCACCGGAGCGCTCCGTCCGACGATCGGGGCCAGGCGCACGCCCATCGCCCGTAGCGGGCTGCCAAGCCCGAGCTCGCGCTGCACGTCCACCTGCCGCAGGTCGCCGTCGAAGAGGCCGTTCGCCTTGCCGACCACCCACGCCAGCCCGCCCGCCACGGCGGGCGCCCGCCCGGTGCCCGGGGGGTTGACCGCCTCGCGGCGTCGGTGCCATCCGGCGACGAGCGCCCAGTCGAGGACAGCGGCGACCTCGGCGTCGCAGAACAGGTCCGCCACCCGGTCGACCTGCGAGGCGAGCGCGTCGTACGCCGCGCCCTCGTCCGCGCCCCCCACCGTCGGCGGCGGAGCGACCGGCACGGGTGTGTCGCCCAGGGCGAGGAGCGCGGCCCGGCCGTCGACCAGGCCGTCGAGCCAGGCGAGGGTGATGCGTTCCCAGTGGGCTGGGCGGGGCGAGGGGCGAGCGGTGTCTGGCATACGGGCCTCCTTGGCTGTCGGACCCGACGCTGCGCGGCGGCACCGACATCGGCGGCCGGGTTCGGGAGACCCTGTGGAAGAACTCTCGTCGGACCGGCGTTGTGGACGCGAGGTGGGCCAGTTCCGAGTCCGTTCCGGACAGTTCCGGACCAGTTCCGGGCCTGGCAGTCGGGCCGGGGTCACGCGCTACCGTGTTCGGCCGTACAGTCTCAGCCGAGCGCAACGAGGCACCGCGCACGCTGCGCCGGAGCCGGAACGAAAGGGAAGTCGTCGTCCGTGGCACACAAGCTGGTCATCGTCGAGTCCCCCAGGAAGGCCCAGATGCTGGGTGGGTTCCTGGGCAAGGACTACGTCGTCGAGGCCTCCGTCGGGCACATCCGTGACCTCCCCCAGTCCGCCGCGGACACCCCGGCCAACATCAAGGACAAGCCGTGGGGTCGTCTCGCGGTCGACGTCGACAACGACTTCCAGCCCTACTACGTGGTCCCGCGCGACAAGAAGGCCCAGATCGCCAAGCTCAAGGGCCTGCTCAAGGACGCCGATGAGCTCTTTCTCGCCACGGACGAGGACCGCGAGGGCGAGGCGATCGCCTGGCACCTGCTCGACGAGCTGAAGCCCAAGAACATCCCCGTCCGCCGGATGGTCTTCCACGAGATCACCAAGCCCGCGATCCTGGCCGCGGTCGCGAGCCCGCGGGAGATCATCGACGACCTGGTGGAGGCGCAGGAGACGCGCCGCATCCTCGACCGCCTCTACGGCTACGAGGTCTCGCCGGTGCTCTGGCGCAAGGTCATGTCGGGCCTCTCGGCCGGCCGCGTGCAGTCGGTCGCCACTCGCCTGGTCGTCGACCGCGAGCGCGAGCGGATGGCCTTCCACATGGCCTCCTACTGGGACCTCGAGGGCACCTTCGACGCCGGCGCCGACCACGAGCAGCGGATGTTCCCGGCCAAGCTGCACAGCGTCGACGACGTCCGGGTCGCCGGTGGCTCCGACTTCGGCCAGGACGGCCAGCTGAAGAAGAGTCGGGTCCATCTCGACCGCAACGCCGCGGAGACGCTGGTGGCGGCCCTGGCCGACACGTCCTACGTCGTGCGCTCGGTCGAGTCGAAGCCCTACCGTCGTCAGCCCTACGCGCCGTTCCGCACGACGACCCTGCAGCAGGAGGCCTCGCGCAAGCTCGGCATGAGCGCCTCGACCACGATGTCGGTGGCGCAGCGGCTCTACGAGAACGGCCACATCACCTACATGCGGACCGACTCGACCACCCTGTCGGATGCCGCGATCGGGGCGGCGCGCTCGCAGGTGCGTGAGCTGTACGGCGCGGAGTACCTCCCCGACGCGCCGCGCACCTACGCCGGCAAGGTCAAGAACGCCCAGGAGGCCCACGAGGCGATCCGACCCGCCGGCGAGTCGTTCAACACCCCTGCGCAGACCGGCCTGACCGGCGACCAGTTCCGCCTCTACGAGCTGATCTGGATGCGCACCGTGGCGTCGCAGATGAAGGACGCCACCGGCAGCTCGGTGACGATCCGGCTCGGCGGTTCCGCAGCCGACGGGCGCGACGTCGTGTTCTCCGCGAGCGGTCGCACGATCACCTTCCACGGCTTCCTCAAGGCCTACGTCGAGGACATCGACGACGCGACCAAGCGCCGCGACGACGCTGAGACCAGGCTGCCGGCGGTGCGCGAGGGCGACGGCGTCTCGGCGGCCTCGCTCAGCGCGAGCGGTCACGAGACGAAGCCCCCGGCCCGCTACACCGAGGCCACGCTGATCAAGGAGCTGGAGGACCGCGAGATCGGCCGCCCGTCGACGTACGCCTCGATCATCGGGACGATCCTCAACCGCGGCTACGTCTACAAGAAGGGCACTGCCCTCGTGCCGGCGTGGCTGGCGTTCTCGGTCGTGCGCCTGCTGGAGGAGCACTTCGCGCGCTTGGTCTCCTACGAGTTCACCGCCGGCATGGAGGACGTCCTCGACGACATCGCCGCGGGCCGCAAGGACCGCGTCTCCGAGCTCCGCGAGTTCTACTACGGCTCCGAGCGGGTGGCGGGTCTGCACCCGCTGGTCAGCGGGCTCGGCGACATCGACGCCAAGGAGCTCGCCACCTTCCCGATCGGCGGGCCCGACACCGGCATCGTGTTGCGGGTCGGCAAGTACGGCCCCTACCTCGAGGGGCCCGATGACGAGGGCAACCCCGCGGCCAAGCGGGCCAACGTGCCCGAGGACCTCCCGCCCGACGAGCTCACCCTGGCGAAGGCGACAGAGCTGTTCGCCAACCCCGCGGGCGAGGAGATCCCGTTGGGCGCGCATCCCGAGAGCGGGCTGCCGGTGGTGGCCAAGAACGGGCGGTTCGGGCCCTACGTCACCGAGGTGCTGCCCGAGGACGCCCCGAAGTCGGCCAAGGCGCGGACCGGCTCGCTGTTCAAGTCGATGTCGCTGGAGACCGTGAGCCTCGCTGACGCGATCAAGCTGATCTCGCTGCCGCGTGTGGTCGGCACCGACGCCGACGGGGTCGAGATCACCGCGCAGAACGGGCGCTACGGGCCGTACCTGAAGAAGGGCACCGACTCCCGCTCGCTCACCACCGAGGACCAGATCTTCGACATCACCCTCGACGAGGCGTTGGCGATCTACGCCCAGCCGAAGCAGCGCGGTCGCGCCGCAGCGGCGGCACCGCTGAAGGAGCTCGGGCCCGACCCGGTCTCCGGTCACCCGGTCGTCGTCAAGGCGGGCCGCTTCGGCGAGTACGTCACCGACGGCGAGTACAACGCGACGCTGCGCAAGGACGACACCGTCGAGAGCATCACGATCGCGCGCGCGGCCGAGCTGCTGGCCGAGCGGCGCGAGCGCGGCCCGGCGAAGAAGACCGGTGGCAAGAAGAGCCGCCAGCGAAGAAGTCGCCCGCCAAGAAGACGACAGCCAAGAAGACCGCCAAGAAGGCGTCGGCGAAGAAGGCCTGATCAGCCGGCCGGCGTTGCGGGGGGCTCAGTCGTCTCGACCGGCTCGATCGGATCGGTCGGGCCAGGATCGGTCGGAGCCGGTTCGGTCGGCGGCGCGACCGGCAGCAACGCGATGACGCAGAGGTCGTAGTCGTCGTCGAGGCGAGCCGGGTCGTCGACCAGGCCCTGCGTGGTGCAGGTCTCGACGGCGGTGGGGTACGCCGCCACGCACTCGTCGAAGGGGTCGTCGGTCAGCGCCGGGTCATCCACGTGGCCGAGGTCGGCGCAGAACACAGCGGGGTCGACGGGATCGACCGGATCGGTGGGATCGACCGGGTCAGTGGGGTCGGCCGGGTCAGTGGGGTCGGCCGGGTCAGTCGGGGTCGGGCGTCGGCGTCGGGTCGGGCGTCGGCGACGGGTTGGGCGTCGGAGCTGGAGTCGGGGTGGGTGTCGGCGTCGGCGTGGGGGTCGGGTCGCCGGGGGCCTCCGGCCCCTTCGGGTCGCGCGGGTCCTTCGGGTCGCGGGGGCCGTCCGGATTGCGCGGTTCGGGAGCGGGGCCGGGGTCGGGCACCCACTGCGGGTCGCGGTCGCCGGTGCCGTCGCGGCCGGGTGTCGTGCCGTCGGTGTCGAACGGAACGGTCGGCGCCAGGTCGAAGCCGCGCGCGAGGACCGCTTCGGTGGCGAACGCCACGGCCGGCGTGGCCGACCGCTCATAGGCCGCCATCACCCGCAGCACCAGGTCGACGTACGCGTCGCTGTGGTTGTAGCGGTGCACCGCGGAGCGACGACCCGCATCGGACGAGAGGTCCTCACCTCCCGAGCACAGGTAGACCGCGGCGGCCAGGGCGGCGTCGTCGACGTCCTGGGGGTTGCGTCGGCCGTCGCCGTCGCCGTCGACGCCGACCTCCGCCCAGGTGGACGGGATGAACTGAAGCGGCCCGACCGCACGGTCATAGCTCTGGTCGCCGTCCAGCAGACCGGCGTCGGAGTCGCGCAGCCGCGCGGTCTGGTGGCTGCCGTCGAGCCGGGGGCCGAGGATCGCCGGCTTGGCGACGCCCTTGGCGTTGAGGCGCGAGCCGGCGTGCCTGCCGTGGTCGGACTCGACGCGACCCACCGCGGCCACCAGCTCCCAGGGGATCCGGCAGTCGGGGCCGGCGGTGTCGAGCACCGACGCGGCGCGCTGGTAGGCCGCCAGGGCCAAGGAGGGAATGTCGGACGGAGAGCCGACGTCGACCACCACGGTGTCGCGCACGAGGGGGGACAGAGCGACGGCCTCGGTGGGCCGCGAGACGCTCGCGGGCTGGGAGAGCTCGGGTGCCACCGTGGGCGGCGTCGTCGTGGCCACGGGGGAGGGCGCCGGCGCCAGGGGGTTGATGGCGGCGTTGACCCACACGCCCGCGAGCAGGGCGAGCGGCAGCATGGCGACGGCGTGACGCACCCGTGGCGTCCTGACCGATGTCGACATGCCTTGCTCCCTCGCTCCCCCGGTGCGCGTCAGCCGGGTCCGTCGCACCCAACTCACCATAGCCACGTGTTGGGCGCTCCTCACAAGGGGTTGGAGTCGCCTGTTACCGAGCCGTCGCCTCAGCGCCATGTTCGTGCTCCCCGCCCCCTTGGTGGCGGGCGTCGGTGCCACCTCGTAGCGTCGTCCCCGGAGCCGTGCCGGACCACCCCGGCCTAGTCCTTCTTGACAGGAGCACCCGCTGACGCCGACGCACGCCGACGACCGGTCCCACGGCGCTCATGCCGCGACCGGGGTTTTCGTGTGCTTCGAGGGCGGGGAGGGCTCCGGCAAGTCCACGCAGTCGCGCGCCCTGGCCGACTGGCTGACCTTCGAGGGCTACCCCGTCGTCCTCACCTTCGAGCCCGGGGACACCGCCGTCGGCCGGCTGCTGCGCTCGATCGTCCTGGACCCCGCGACCGGTGCGTTGGCCGACCGGACGGAGTCGCTCCTCTACGCCGCCGACAAGGCCGAGCACGTCGAGACCGTGGTGCTGCCGGCCCTGGCGCGCGGGGAGGTCGTGATCACCGATCGCTACGTCGACTCGACGCTGGCCTACCAGGGCGCCGGGCGCGCCCTCGACGTCCGCGAGCTCGAGGACGTCGCCCGGTGGGCGACCCACGACCTGCGACCGCACCTGACCGTCCTGCTCGACCTCGAGCCGTCGTCCGGGCTCGGCCGCTTCGAGGGGCGAGACCGCATCGAGGGGGAGTCGCTGGAGTTCCACGAGCGGGTGCGCGCGGCGTTCCTCGCGATGGCGGCCGACGATCCCGACCACTACCTGGTGCTCGACGCCCGGCTCCCGGTCGGCGAGATCGCCGCGGCGGTCCGTGGCCGGGTCGTTCCGCTGCTGGGCCAGGCCAGGCGGGACGCGTCGTGACGGTCTGGGACGGTCTGGTCGGCCAGCGACACGTGATCGACGTCCTGAGCGCGGCCGCGGCCGGGCGCGGGATGACCCACGCGTGGCTCTTCACCGGCCCGCCGGGTTCGGGCCGCTCGAACGCTGCGGTGGCCTTCGCCGCGGCGCTGCAGTGCGAGCAGCAGGGCTGCGGCGAGTGCCATGCCTGCCACACGGTCACCGCGTCGTCCCACGCCGACGTGACCGTCGTCCGCACCGAGAAGCTGTCCATCGGCGTCGACGACGTGCGTGACCTGGTCCGGCGGGCGGCGCTCGCGCCGGTGGGCGCCCGCTGGCAGGTGATGATCGTCGAGGACGCCGACCGCCTCACCGACCCGGCGTGCAACGCGCTGCTCAAGGCGATCGAGGAGCCCACCGAGCGCACGGTGTGGCTTCTCTGCGCGCCCACCTCGGAGGACGTCCTGCCCACGATCCGCTCGCGGTGCCGCCACCTGGCCCTGTCGACGCCGGCGGCGCAGGACGTGGCGGCCTTCCTCGTCCGGAGCGCCGGGATCTCCGAGGCCTTGGCGGCCTACGCCGCGCGCGCCAGTCAGGGGCACATCGGTCGGGCCCGGGCCCTCGCGCAGGACGAGGCGACCCGCAACCGCCGGCGCGAGGTGGTGTCGCTGCCGGCGCGGCTCACCTCGATCGGGGCGTGCATGACAGCGGCCGCCAACCTCGTCGAAACGACCCAGGAGGAGTCGGCGGCGATCATCACCGAGCTCGACGCCCGCGAGAAGGCCGACCTCGACACGGCGTACGGCGTGGTCGAGCGTGGTCGGCGTCCCCGCGAGTACTCACCCGCCCTGGCCGCGCTGGAGCGCGGGCAGAAGACGCGTGCCAAACGCCGTCATCTCGACGTCGTCGACCGGGGCCTGATGGACCTGGTCTCGGTCTACCGAGACGCGATCGCGCTGGCGACCCAGGCGTCGTCGACGCTGGTCAACGAGGAGATGCGAGGGGAGATCGGCGAGCTCGCCCGGCGCACCAGCCCCGAGGACAACCTGCGCCGCATCGACCACATCTTCACCGCCCGCGAGCAGATGTTGGAGTTCAATGTCCCACCGGCCTTGGCCCTGGAGTCCATGATGATGGGGTTGCGGCTGACGGACGGGGGACGAAGGTGAGCGTCGACGACGAGTCACATCCGGGCGACCGGAGCTGGGTCGTGGTGCTGGTGGCCCTCCTGGTCCTCGGGGCGATCTTCGTCGTGGGCATCGCCGTCGTCGTCCGGGCCAACGACCCCGACCTCGGTCCGTCCGCGGGTGCCGTGCCCGACCCGTCGAGCCCTGCTGCAACCGAGACCGAGCCGGTCGACCCGTCGGTGACCGAGCCGCCCGACCCTGCGCTTGCGACGTACTACTCCCAGACGCTGGCCTGGGAGGACTGCGAGTCCGGGCACGAGTGCGCCACCCTCGAGGTGCCGCTCGACTACGGCGATCCCGAGGGCGACACGATCGACCTCGCGCTGCTGCGGGTCCCCGCCACCGGTGACCGGATCGGCTCGCTGGTCGTCAACCCCGGCGGGCCCGGCTCGCCCGGCACCGACTACGCCGCCAACGCCAGCACCGTGCTCCGCACGCCGTTGCTCGAGGCCTACGACGTCGTCGGCTTCGACCCGCGCGGCACCGGCGACAGCAGTCCGGTCGACTGTCTCGACGACGACGACCTCGACGCCTACCTCGCCCAGGACCCCGACCCCGACACCGAGACCGAGGGCGACGAGTACGCCGACCGCGCCGACGCCTTCGCCGAAGGCTGCGACGAGCTGTCGAGTGGGCTCGCGGGTCACATCTCGACCGTCGAGGCCGCCCGGGACATGGACGTCCTGCGGGCCGCTCTGGGCGACGAGACCCTGGCCTACCTCGGCGCGTCCTACGGCACCAAGCTCGGCGCGACGTATGCCGAGCTGTTCCCCGACCGGGTCGGGCGCCTGGTGCTCGACGGTGCGGTCGACGTGTCCCTCTCGGCTCGGGAGCTCGCGCTCGGCCAGGCCGGGGGTTTCCAGACGGCGCTGGAGGCCTACGTGGCCAACTGCGTCGAGGAGACCAGTGACTGCTTCCTCGGCGACAGCGTCGACGAAGGGCTCCAACGGATCAGCGACTTCCTCGACGACCTCGACGAGTCGCCCATCCCGGCCGGCAACCGCGAGCTGACCGAGGGCCTGGCGTTCTACGGGATCGTCACGCCCCTCTACGTCCGCGACTACTGGTACCTGCTGAGCGGCTCTCTGCGGCAGGCGTTCGCCGGCAACGGGCTGGCCCTCGCCCTGCTCGCCGACGCCTATGCCTCGAAGGGCCCCGACGGCAGCTACCTCAACAACTCGATGGAGGCGTTCTTCGCCGTGTCGTGCCTCGACGACCCGACCGCGATCGAGCCGGACGAGGTCCCTGCGCAGGTGCCCGCCTTCGAGGAGGCCTCACCCACGCTCGGGCGGTCGTTCGCGTGGGCGTTGGTCAACTGTGGTGGGTGGGACCTCGACGCCTCCGAGCCCCCGCCGACCATCCGGGCCGAGGGCGCCGCGCCGATCGTCGTCGTCGGCACCACGCGCGACCCCGCCACGCCGTACGCCTGGTCACAGGCCCTCGCCGAGCAGCTCGACTCGGGGGTCCTCGTGACTCGCGACGGCGACGGGCACACGGGCTACAACAGCGGCAACGAGTGCGTGGACGAGGCGGTCGAGACCTACCTCCTCGACGGCACCCCGCCCGACGACGGGCTGGAGTGCTGAGCCGAGCAGGCGCACCTCGCCGAGCCGGCGCACCTCGCCGAGCCGGCGCACGTTCACCTTCCCCCGCTTCGCTCCTCCGGTGAACGTGCGCCGGCTCGGCTCTGTTGGGGGTTCTCGCCGCGATTGCCTCTCAGATTGCTTCTGAGACTTCTCTGATGCGGTCGGTCGCCAGCTGGATCATCAGGCGGGCGGCGGGTGAGAGCCGGGCGTTGGTGCGGTGCACGATCGCGAAGGTGTCGTACTGCCGCGGGCGCAGGCTGACCCAACCCGCCCCGGGGGCGAGCCGGGGGAGGAGCTCATGGGCAGCGCCCTTGGGAAGCACCGTGTCGGCGAGGCCGCGACCCATCACCTCCACAGCGGTCTCGACGTCCTCGACCTCGACGCGGGTGCTGGGGTTGTGGCCCGCCTCGTGCAGCCAGCGTCGCAGGGCCACGCGCGTCGAGTCGACCGCGCGCCAGGTGGTGTCAGGCATCACGAGCTGGGCCTCGGCCAACCGCTTCGCCGTCACCGGACTGGCCAGGCGCGAGGGGTCGGCGCTCACGTAGACGAGCTCGTCACGGGCGACCGGTGTCACCGCCAGGCCCTCGCTGGTCTGCGGCGCGGCGATCATGGCCGCCTCGATCCGGCCACGCCGGAGGTCCTCGAGCACCTCGGTGGAGTTCTGCCCGATCAGCTCGACGCGCACGCCGGGGTAGCGCTCGAGCACGTCGGCGACCAGGGTCGCGCTCGTGTACAGCCGGGCGATGCCGAAGATGCCGAAGCGCACGGTTCCGGTCTGCAGCTCCGTCACCGCCCGCACCGCCCGGCGCCCCTCCTCCGCAGCGCCGATCGCCTGCTCGGCGTACGGCCGCAGTGACTCCGCGGCCGCGCTCGGCACGACCCCGCGTCCCACCCGGTGGAAGAGCTCGACGCCGAGCGACTTCTCCAAGGAACGGATCTGCTCGGAGACCGAGGGTTGGGCATAGCCCAGCTCCTCGGCCGCCCTGGTCAGGCTGCCGAGCTCGTACGTCGTCAGGAAACACCGGAGCTGATGCAGCGAAAGCATAGGTTCTCCCTAGAGATCACTTCGGTAAGTGAGGCTACCCCTATTGATCTTCACCAGTCACGATTGACCTGTCAGCCCGACCCGAAAGACCCGGAGGAGGTCACCGTGTTCGACCACTACTGCACGTCCTGCCAGAAGCGCTCGCTCGTCTTCCCCAGCCAGATCGTCTCGCTCGCCAACACCGAGCACGGGATCGAGGTCGCCTTCACCTGCTGGTGCGGCGTCGACCAGACCTGGACCACTGGCAAGTCGGCCGACTCCCCCGCCATCAGGACCCTGGTCGCCGCCTGACGAGGCCTCGACCAGTCACGGGTCGAGTGCGCACCTGCGTTGCCGCAAGGCCGGGTGCGCTCTCGGCCCGTTCGGCATTTTCACCTCGCGGCAGTGCCCTCCGTATACTTCGGCGGGTTGCCCGGCGGGTCCTGCATCCCGGACCACGACGCCGGGCAGCGCGCCGCCTTAGCTCAGTCGGTAGAGCGATTCACTCGTAATGAATAGGTCGTCGGTTCGATTCCGACAGGCGGCTCCACTCCGGCTCCACTCCGGTGTGAGACTTCGGATCCTGACCACCTGGGCAGGTGGGTCAGGAGCCCAGGGACGCCAGGAGGCGCCGGAGCTCCCGCAGCTGGTCGAGATAACGGGTGCATCCCGGGCAGCGCCTCCGGTGCTCCTCCACCTGGGCCTGCACCGCCGGGGTCAGCTCGCCGTCGACGAGGCCGGATGCCAGCTCGACGACCTCGACGCAGGCCAGCTCGACGCCGGGGCCGCGGGAGGTGGCGAGTCGGAACAGGCTCGCACCGGCGGCCAGCACCAGGCCCGTGAGCAGCCACGCGGCGGTGTGCACGCCGTACTCGTTGGCGATCCAGCCGAACGCCAGCGCCACCGGCAGGAACGCCAGCCACGTCAGCGTGGACACACCGGAGGCGACACCGGCGCGAACGTTGGATGCCACCGCGTCGTGCAGCCGTTGCGTCACGTGGATGCCGATGACCACGAGCAGGAGCGCGCACACGATCTGCGCGGCCGTCACCAGGGCGAAGCTGTGGCTGGTGGCCATCGTCACGGTGGCGACGAGCATGGCCGCGGTAGCGGCGACGACGGCGCCGGGCCGGTCCAGTCGAAGCCGTCCGGCCAGCGCGCCGCCGAGCGCGAGCGTGCCCGTGAGGCCTGCCCAATAAGGGCCGTAGACGAATGCCGGAACCGCGAGCGTCACCAGCCAGACCGGACCGAACTCGAACAGCATCTGCAGGACCACGCCGCCCAGCGCGCCGGCGGCGACGATCGGTAGGACCGAGGCACGCGCGGTGACGGCACGCAGCGTGATGCGCACGTGCTCGCCCAGAGGGACCCGCTCCTCGACCTGGTGGAGGCGGGGTTCGCGGAACCGGCTGAGCGCCACCACGGCCAGCACGGCGCACGGGACCGTGAGGAAGTAGGTCAGCCGGGGAGTCGTCGCCCCGGCGATCAGCCCTCCCGCCAGGGCGCTCACCGCGAACGAGAGCCCCTCGAGCAGCCGGACCCGGCCGATGCGACGCTCGAAACCAGCCCCGTCGGCGGTCTCCTCCAGAACGGTGTCGTAGACGACCGAGTCCAGCGTCCCGGAGTACATCGCGAAGAAGACTCCCAGGAAGAGCGCGCTGACGATGTAGGTGCCGACCCCGTGGCTGAGCCCGCCGACCAGCGCACACAGCGACACCGCCCCCGCTGCCACCACCAGGACGCCACGGCGGCTCCACCGGTCGGCCAGGATGCCCGAGGGGACCTCGAGCAGGGGGACGACGGCGGCGTACGCCGCTGCCATCACCCCGATGCTGGCGGCAGTGAACCCGATCTCGCTCATGAAGAGCTTCTCCACAGGGACCCACAGCATGGTTCCTTGCAACACCACCGCGACGTGGAGCGGGCGGAGCCGTTGGCGCAGTGCGCGATCGGTTCGGGTCGGGTCGAGGGGCGACGTGCTGGTCATGGTTGTTCAGAGACGGGGGCGCGCGTTTCGTTACACGCGCGAGCTACCGGAGCCGCCCCCCGGCGGCGATGATGCGTCGTCCGATGAAGGCTGGGGCTCGCGTCGGTCTCCTCTACCGTGGACGACCCCATGGCCTCGAAGCCCACCTCCCCGGCACTCCCCGCCGACGACGACCTCGCGGCCCTGCTGCGCGCCGGTGACGAGGACGCCTTCGTGCTGGTCCTCGACGCGTGGTCCGCGGGGATGACCCGGGTGGCCAGGACGTTCGTGTCGACCGACGCGTCGGCCGTCGAGGTGGTGCAGGAGGCCTGGCTCTCGGTGGTGCGGGCCATCGCGTCGTTCGAGGGTCGTTCCTCGCTGCGGACGTGGGTCTACCGCATCGTGGTCAACGCCGCGAAGCGCCGAGCGGCGCAGGAGGGGCGCTCGGTGCCGTTCAGCAGCCTCGCGCCGGACGCCGACGGACCGACGGTCGACCCCGGGTGGTTCCAAGGCCCCGACGAGCCGTACCCCCGGCACTGGCGGACGTTCCCGGCGGCGTGGCCGGACGAGGCGTTGCTGACCAAGGAGGTGCGCGAGGTCGTCCGGCGGCTCATCGAGGCCCTGCCGGCGCAGCAGCGGGCCGTCATCACGCTCCGTGACGTCGAGGGCTGCGGCGCGGAGGAGACCTGCGAGCTCCTCGGGCTCACGCCCGGGAACCAGCGGGTGCTGCTGCACCGCGCGCGGGCAGGGGTACGCCGCGACCTCGCGGCATACTTGGAGCCGGCCGAGGATCCCGCGCCCACGGTCGAGGAGGGTGAGCGGTGCTGATCGACAACTGTCAGCAGGTCGTCGAGCTCGTCACGGCGTACCTCGAGGGCGACCTGTCGCCAGCGGACACCCGTCAGGTGGAGAACCACCTGAGCGGCTGCCCGGGGTGCGACACGTATCTGGCCCAGATGCGCGCGACCATCCGCGAGGTCGGCCAGGTCGACGCCGACAGGCTTCCCGACGATGTCCGCTCCGCCCTCCTCTCCGCCTTCACCGCGAACTCGCCGGACGGCGACCGCGGCGCCTGACCGCCGCTTCGCCCGCGGCAAGGGTCCCGCGGGGGAGGTGTCCTCTTGTCTTGTACGCACGTGCGTACAAGACAAGAGGCCACTGTGCCGGAGGCTGTGCGTTGGCGGAGGGCTCAGCCGAGCTCTCCCAGCGCCCGGCTGAGCTCGAGCAGGTCGGCGGCGCCGGGGACGCCGCGGGTGGCCAGGGGGGTGACGCGCGCCTCGACGTCGTACGTCGTCACGGACCGCTCAGCCGCGGCGCCGGCGCCCTTGACGACCTGGGCGAGGTCGGCCACCGCCATCGCGAGGGTCATCGAGTCGGTGGGCGTCGCGTCGAGCTGCTCGTAGTAGGTCTGCGGATCGGAGCTGCCGTCGGCCTGGGCGTCGTCGCCATCCTCGGAGCTGCTGCTGCACGCGCTGAGGCCGCCCACCCCCAGCAGCAGGACGGAGGCGAGAAGGCTGGTCAGGGTCTTCCTGCGGAGTCGGGTCATGGCGCTCGGACGGCCCTATGCGGGGCGGCGTTCCGCCCGGCGACGGTTCCGGACCATTCCGTGACGCGGTCGTGACCGGGCCGAGTCCGTGCAGGCGAACCGGCCCGTTGCGGACCGTCAGCGCAGCTGCTGGTCGAAGAACCGCATGGTGCGGTCCATCGCGGCGTTGAAGGAGGGGCCGAAGGCGTGGGCGTCGTCGTACCACTGCAGCTGGGCGTCGACGCCGGCCTCGGTCAACGCGCGATGGGTCGCGTCCGCCCACGGCGGAGGGCAGCTCTCGTCGAAGCGCCCGTGCACGAGCAGGACCGGCTCGGTGATGCGGTCGAAGTAGGGGCGCGACGAGTTCCCGCGCCAGAAGGCGGGGCTCTCGGCGGGTGAGCCGTGCGCGGCGACCACCTCCTGACCACGGGTGTCGCCGGGCTCGGACATGAACTGGCGGAAGTTGTCGGCCTCCAGCGACGACACCGACGCCCACGGCGCCGCCGCCTGCACGAGGCCCGGCGCGGCGACGAGGGCCTTGAGGATCACCCCGCCGCCCATCGACCGCCCGAACAGCGCGACCCGGTCGTCGTCGACGGGCACGTCGCCGGAGCTGCGCAGCGCCTTGACCGCGTTGATGACGTCGGCGGTGTAGCCCAGCCGCATCCGACGCTGGTACGCCGGGTCGTCGGTCGACTCGGCGTGGTTGCGGTAGTCGACGTGCAGGGCGATGTAGCCGCGGGCGGCGAGATAGCCGCGCTCGCGGGTCATGCCTTGGCCGCGCACGTAGTAGGCAGGGTCGATGTAGCCGTGCGCAAGCACGACAGCCGGGAACGGGCCCGGCCCGGTGGGCACGTTGAGGACGCCCGAGATCGTGTAGGACTCCTCCGGTCCCTTGCCGGCGTCGGTCGTGCTGCGGCTGCGGTAGGTGACGTCGTACGACGTGTAGGCCGCTGTGCGCTCGCGGACCGCGCCGAGCCGAAGCCGGTCGCCCGAGTGCCGCTCGGCGGCCAGGCCGAGCACCGACACCGGCGTGGGTGGCGCCGCCGCCTCGGTCTCCTCAGGCGCGGCCGAGGCCGACGGCTCGGAGGCTGTTGCCGACGGCGTCGGCTCTTCCGGAGCTGAGCTGCTCGCGCTCGGAGTCACGCCCGCGCCGTCCGGCTCGCCGTCCGCGTCGGCGCTGCACCCGGCGAGCAGCGCACCCGCCAACAGCACCCCCGACAGCGTCTTGACCAGCATGACGTCACGGTAGCCAGGAGGTCCGAACTGCTCGGTCCTTCGAGCTCACGGTGCCCACACCAGCGGCACCACCGTGATCGCCACGACGAACCACCAGCCGAGGATCGGCAGCCCGAGCTTCCAGTAGTCCCCGAACCGATAGCCGGCCGGGCTCATGATCATCAGGTTGGCGGGCGTGGCGATCGGCGTCAGCAGGGCTGCCGCACCGGCGATGGCGACCACCATCAGCAGCGTCGTCGCCGACGTGTCCGTCGCGTCGGCCGCGGCCACCGCGATGGGCACGACGACCAGGACGGTCGCGGTGTTGCTGACGACCTGACCGAGGGCGGCGGTGAGGAGGAAGAGCGCCGCCATCAGGAGGTAGGGCTGCGTGTCTCCCACGGCGTCGATGAGCAACGAGGCGACCTGGTCCGCAGCGCCGCTGGTGCGGATGGCGGTCGACAACGGGATCAGGGCGCCGACGAGGACGACGGTCTGCCACGAGACGGCCCGGTAGGCCTGGGCGACCGGGACCACCTTGGTGAGCACCATCGCGACGGCGGCCACCAGGCCGGCGATCGCCGGCGGCACCAGCCCGGAGCCGAGCATGGCCACCAGGGCCGCGAGCACGAGGACCGCCCGGGTTGCCTTCGCTCCCCACGGCACCGCCTGGCGGCGTACGGCGTCGGGGGAGTCCACGAGCAGGACGTCGCGGTCGCGGTGCAGCTGGTCGAGGGCCGACCAGCGGCCGTTGAGCAGGATCGCGTCGCCCTCGGCCAGCTCGACGGGCCCGTCGCCGAGGTCCTTGCCCAGCCGCTGGATCGCCAGGATGACCAGGTCGTGCTGGCGCTTCATACCGGGGTAGACGGTCTCGCCGACCAGCCGCGAGCGAGGCGGTACGACGACCTCCGCGACCCCGGCCTCCCGGGTCAGCAGGTCTTCGGCGCTGGCCGAGCCGATCATCGCGATGGCCATGCCGTGGTCGAGGGCGAAGCGAGTGACCTCGGCCGGCGGACCCGTGACGACCAGGACGTCGTCCTCGCTGACGTCGCCCTCGACCGGCCGGCCGCCAGCCGACTCCACCGCGACGACTCGCACGTCGGTGCCAGGAAGCGCGGCCAGGTCCGGTGCACGACGGCCGACGAGGTCCGAGCGGCCGCGCACCCGCAGCCGGAAGAACCCGTCCGTGCGCTGATAGCTCTCCTCCAGGGTCTCGGCGTGCCGGCCCAGGTCCGGCGGGCTGTGGTCGGGGAGCCGGTGCGGGAGCAGGCGCGGACCGAGCAGCAAGCAGATCGCGATCGTCCCGACCAGCAGCGGCAGGCCGACCAGCGCGAAGGCGAAGAAGGAGATCGGGCCCTCGCCGGCGTCGTCGGCGGCCTCGGACACGATCAGGTTGACCGGGCTGCTCATCAGGAGCAGCAGGCCGCCGGCGCTGCCCGCGAAGGCGACCGGCATCAGCAGCTGCGACGGCGGCTGGTCGACGCGGTAGGCCAGCATCACGACCAGCGGCAGCAGCGCGGCCACCGCGCCGTTCAGGGTGATCAGCGACGTGAGAAGCGCCGAGAGCAGGCAGATCGTCACCAGCACGCGCGACGTGGCGGTGCCGGCCTTCTCCAGCAGCCGCTGGCCCGCCCAGGTCGTGACGCCGGTCGAGTCGATGCCCTCGCTGACCACGAACAGGGTGGCGATGAAGACGACCACCGGGTCGCCGAAGCCGGCGACCGCCTCCTCGGTGGAGACCAGCCCGGTCGCCCAGAGCGCGAGCGCTGCCAGGATCGCCACGGCGCCCACGGGCAGCCCGTTCCACACGAACAGGGCGACCACGACGCCCAGCACGACGAGCGCCGTGGTGGCGTCATCCATCCGCAAGCCCTCCTACGGCAGCCGGCTCATCTATTCCAGATGGACCGGGGAGCCGGGGCCCCACGGGATGCCGATGACGTACCACCCGACGAAGAAGAGGATCCAGGTGACCAGCACGACCACGGTGTAGGGAAGCATCATCGAGATCACGGTGCCCATCCCGGCCGTGGCCCGGTAACGCTGGCAGACCAGGATGATGAACGGCAGGTAGACCATCAGCGGGGTGATCACGTTGACCGGGCCGTCGCCGACGCGGTACGCCGCCACGACCGTCTGCGGCGCGATCCCGAGGTTGTAGAACAACGGGATGAAGATCGGCGCGATGATCGCCCACTTGGGGATGACGCCCGGCATGATCAGGTCGATCACGAACACCAGCAGGATGAAGCCGATCAGCAGCGGCAGCGCACCGATGTCGGCGCGGCCGAGCAGGTCGGCGAGGCTGGTGGCCGCGATGTTGGAGATGTTGGAGTAGTTGAAGTACGAGATGAACTGCGCGATCAGCAGCATCAGGAAGATCAGGCCGCCGAGCCCGTTGAAGGTCTTCACGATCGCGTTGATCACGTTGGTGCCGCCGACCAGGCTGCCCGCGCCCTTGCCGTAGCCGAGCCCGGCGGCGAGGAAGAACATGGAGATGATGAACAGCAGGCTGCTCATGAACGGGGAGTTGCCGAAGATCTCGCCGGTCTCCGGGTTGCGCAGCGGCGCGTCGGGCAGGAACGTCAGCGCCCCCACGACGGCGATCGCGACGAGCGAGTAGATGCCCGCGAGCCGGAGGCCCTTGGCCTCGTGCGACAGCTCGTCGCCGCTCGGCACGTGGTCGACCGGGGCGTCAGCCGGTCGCTCGGCGGGGTCCCAGGGACCCATGCGTGGCTCGAGGTAGCGCTCGGTGATCACGGTCATCACCGCTGCGGTGAACAGCGTCGACGCGATGGCGAAGTAGTAGTTGTGGGTCACGTTGAGCTGGTCGGCGTTCGGGGCGACACCCCCCAGGATCTCGTTGGTGACCTCGGTGATGATCCCGTCGGCGGGGGTGATCAGGACGTTGACGAAGAACGACGCGCTGACGCCGGCGTACGCCGCCGCGATGCCGACCAGCGGGTTGCGGCCCAGGCTGGCGAAGGCAGCGGCACCCAGCGGGATCAGCACGAGATAGCCCGCGTCGGACGCGACGCTGGAGATGCCGCCGAGCAGCACGATGATGAACGTGATCGCCCCGCCGGGAGCGACCTGCACCATCTTGCGGATCAGCGCGGCGATCAGGCCTGCCTCCTCCGCGACGCCCACGCCGATCATCGCCACGAGGATCACCGCGACCACACCGAAGTCGTTGAAGTTCTGCACGGCGGTGGTGAAGATGTGGCGGATGCCGTCGCCGTTGAGCAGGCTGTTGACCTCGATGGTCTCGGTCACGATCTCGTAGTCCGGGATCGCCACCTCGGGCTCGTGCTCGATCGAGGGGTACGTCGTACCGCCCTCCGACCTCCTGGGACACCGTGGTGTCCTCCGGGACGGCGACCTCGGTGGTCACGCTGACGCCGGCCCACGACATGATCGCCGACAGGACGACCACCCCGACGATGAGCGCGAGGAAGATGATCGCCGGGTGCGGGACCTTGTTGCCGACCCGCTCGATCCACCCGAGGAAGCCGCCCGAGGACTGGTCGGAGTCGGCGGGTACGGCGGTGCTCATCGCGTCTCTCCCTGCGTCGGTTGCCGTGTCGTCCGGGGAGCTTCGAACCCGCTCGCGAGCTCGAGGACCAGCTTCGCCCCGAACCCGCTGGCGCCCTTGTTGCGCCACGTCCGGACCGCGGGCTGCTGCGCCGTACCGGCGATGTCGACGTGGGCCCACGGGATGCCGCCGACGAACTCCTCGAGGAAGAGCGCCGCCGTGATGGAGCCCGCGTTGACCCCGCCCATGTTGGTCAGGTCGGCGATCGAGGAGTCCAGCTGGCGCCGGTACGGCCGGTGCAGCGGCAGCTCCCAGACCGGCTCGTCGGCGGCCTCGCCGGCCACCCGGAGCTGCTCGACGAGCTCGCGGTTGTTGCCCATCACCCCGGCGATGTCGACGCCGAAGGTGCGCAGGCAGGCGCCGGTGAGGGTGGCGATGTCGACCACGGCGTCCACGCCGTCCTCGACCGCCAGGCAGAGCCCGTCGGCCATCACCAGCCGGCCCTCGGCGTCGGTGTTGAGCACCTCGACGGTGGTGCCGTTGCGCATCCGCAGCACGTCGCCGAGCTTCATCGCCGAGCCGGACGGCATGTTGTCGGTGCAGCAGAGGTACGCCGTCACGGCGCACCGGACCCCGAGGGCCCGCAGGGCCGTCATCGCCCCGAGGATGGCTCGCGGAGCCCGTCATGTCGTTCTTCATCTGGGCATGGGACTCGTCGCTCGGCTTGAGGCTGATACCGCCGGAGTCGTACATGACCCCCTTGCCGACCAGGCCCAGATGTCCGACCGGAGCCTCGGGGCGATAGCTCAGCCTGATCAGGCGCGGCTCGTCGGTGCTGCCCAGGTTGACGCCGAGGATGCCGCCGCAGCCCATCTCGATCAGCTCGGCCTCGCCGAAGACCTCGACCTCGAGACCAGCGGCCGGCCCGAGCTCCTGGGCTACCTCGGCCATCCGGGCCGCAGTCAGCGTCGTCGCCGGGCAGTTCGACAGGTCGCGACTGATGGCCGCGGCCCGCGCGACCGCCTCGCCCAGGGCCACACCGGTGCGGACCTCGTCGGCAACCGCGTCGGGCACCACGAGCGTGAGCGAGGTCAGGGTCGGCTCGTCTCCCCCTGCGCCGACGAAGTAGCGCCACCGCGCCAGCAGCACACCCTCGACGACCACCTGCGCGAACAGGGCGGGGGAGAGGGCGAGGCCTTCGGGCAGCTCGACCGCCAGGCTCAGGTGCTGGGGCACCGCGCGCGCGAAGTCGGCCGCGAGGTCACGCACCAGGGTGGCGTCGACTCCCGTGTCCCGCCCCACTCCCAGCGCGACCAGCGCTCGGCCGTCCTCGCCGGCCAGCGTCAGGGTCTGCCCGGCGGCGCCGGTGAAGCCGAGCACGGCCAGCCGTGCGGCGTCGACACCGAGGTCGGCCGGGGGTGGGCGGCCCTCGAGCACGGGCACCGCCAGGGCAGCGGCGGCGGAGATCGGCGGCAGCTCGGTGGCCACCGAGACCTGGGCCGCGCGTTTGGCTGATGGAACGGGCTCGAACGTGCCTCGTGCCGGGTGGTCGACCATCCGGATCCCTCCTCGGATCGTCGCCGATTCTGGCAATGGCGGGGGGTGATGAAACCACCCGGAACGGGCGAAGACTCGTTGCCGGGCCGGAGCCGAAAGTCGGCCCCACGGGGTGCGTCGTGCGTGCGCCGGCAACCGGAAGGAACGCCATGACCGATGTCCTCGTCGGGCTGCTCTGCATCGTCGTGGGGCTGCTGCTCGTCATGCGCGGGTCGCTCGTGCTGCGGCTGCTGATCGCGATCTGGTGCGCCTTCGCGGGCTTCGCACTGGGCGCGAGCGTGGTCGCCGCGGCGACCGACGAGACCTTCCTGGCCAGCGCGCTGGCCGTCGTCGTCGCTGTCGCGACCGGCCTCGTGTTCGGCCTGGTCGCCTACCTCGTCTACGCCGTGGCGATCGTGTTCGCGATGGCGGCGTTCGGCTTCACCCTCGGCACCGACCTGATGGTGGCCCTGGGGGTCACCTGGACGTGGCTGGTGGTGCTCGGCGGCGTCGCGCTCGGTCTCGTTCTCGCCGCGGTCGCCGTGGTGGGAGACCTGCCGATGGTCGTGCTGGTCGTGCTGAGCGCCCTCGCCGGGGCCAGCACGGTGGTCACGGGCCTGATGCTGCTCGTCGGCGCAGCCGACGTCAGCGACTTCGACCGGGCCATCACTACCCAGCGCATCGACGACGACTGGTGGTGGTACGCGGCGTACCTCGGCCTGGCCGGGGTCGGCATCGTCGCCCAGGCCCGGCTGCTCGGCAGCCTGCGCGCGCCGATGCGCCAGGAGTGGAGCCGGGCGACCGCAGCGTCGACGACGAGGTGACGTCAGCCGTTCAGGCGGCTGCCGTCGCCAGGTTGCGCCGCCAGGCCGTCAGGGCGGCCAGGCCCATCAGCACCGGGCCGGCGAGGGTGAAGACCCGCCACACGATGAGGGCGGCCACCGCCGCCGCCTCGACGTCGGCTCCACCCGCGTCCACGAGGGCGACGAGGAGGAGCCCGTCGACGATGCCGAGGCCCTGGAACGGGAAGATCGTGAACGGGTAGGCGAACAGGTAGGCGATCGCGATGTCGACGAACCTCACCTCGGCGCTGCTCACGCCTACGAAGCGCAGGCACATCGTGAGCATGGCGAGGTCGGCCGCCAGCATCCCGACGAGACCGACCAACGAGCGCGGGAACCCGTAGCCGAAGCGCGCTGCGATGTCGCGGCGGAACGTCCTGCACGCCTCTGCCCAGGCGTCCGGGTCGACGGCGGGCCGGAACCGTCGGGCCAGCCGGCCGCCCGTCAGCCCGGCAGAGGTGGCGAGGCTCTCGCTTCGTACGACGAGCAGCACCCCGGCGAGGATCGCCAGGGCGATGAGGATGCTGAGCAGCTCGAGCCACTGCAGGCCCGGCTGCCGACCCGTGACCGCCATGAGCACGAAGCCGACCGCCGGAGCGGAGAAGCGGACGATGTAGAAGGTCAGGGTGTTCATCACCGTGCCGGCCAGGCCCTTGGCGGTCGGGACGCCCCACGAGTTGAACATGGCGACCCTGAGCGCGACGTCGCTGGGCGGCGGCGCCAGGGTCGACATCACGATGGCCCCGAGGTCGTTGACGGTCGCCCGGAAGACCGAGACCCCGGGGATGTAGAGCGCGAGCGGGATCGCGTTGAGGACCTGACGCACCACCAGCACGACCAGGAGCACCAGCGGTTGCCACCACGAGAGGTGGGTCAGGGCATCCCACACCTCCGGCCAGTCGATCCGACCGGCGAGCCGCACCAGGACGACGGTGACAACGACGGAGATCGCGACGAGGGCGAGTCGCTTGAGCCAGGCGTGCCTCCGCCGACCGGGCGCAGTTTCACCGCCCAGCGGACTCTGGTTTGTCACGGTTGCGCCCGGTCGGCGGTGAAGTTGCGTCCGGTCGGCGTCAGGAGTGCTCGGCGAAGACCTCGCGCAGGGCGGCCTCCTGCTCGTTGCTCAGGTTGGTGAAGACGAGCTCGGCGCGGTCGCCGTCGAAGGCGTCGCGCACCTTGTCGAGGACGGCGCCGGAGGACATCAGGAAGAGCGCAGAGGTCCCCGGCGTGACCTGGTCGCGCACCTCGTTGATGAAGGTGTCGTCGATCCCGACATCGGTCAGCGACCCCGCCAACGCTCCCGTGGCCGCGCCGATGGCGGCGCCGAGCAGCGGGACGAAGAAGATGAGGCCGAACAGCAGGCCCCAGAAGGCACCGCCGAGGGCTCCGGGCCCCGTCGTGGCCACGAGCTGCCGGGTCTTCGGCTTCTTCTCGCCCACCTCCCACGTGACGATGGCCGCGTCGAGCACCGTGATGAGGTTCTGCCGTCCGAGCTCCAGCATCTTCTCCTGCGCCGCCTCCGCTCCTCCGGGCGAGTCGAACTTCCACACGGTGAGAGTGGCCATGACGCGTCCTTCCAGGGTGGTGCGGGGGCTCGAGCGGACGAGGGATGCCCGTCGGGGCCAGCGTGCCCAGGGAAGGCTGCGGGAGGGTCACCCGGAGCAGGTGAGGGGGCGGGCAGGCGAGGGGCGGGCAGGTGAGGGGCGGGGACCGGGAAGCGGCCGTGCCACGCAGGCAAGAGTTCGACGCGGCCCGAGCAGAACCCGGGCCAACTGGCGGGTTGGCTTGGGGGCCTTGTCGGACGTGCCTAAGGTAAGTCAACTAATTCACTCGACAATTCGACGGGAGGATCTCGTGCGCGGCAGCCAGATGATCACCCTGGCCCGAGGGCGCTTCGGGTCCCCGGCGAGCCAGGTGCTCGAGCACGCTCGTGCCTACGGTCCGGTCTCGCGCGACGAGCTGACGCGGCGTACCGACCTCAGCCCGGCCACGGTCAACCGCACCGTCGCCGCGCTGCTCCTGGCCGGGGTGCTGCGCGAGCGGCCCGACCGGGTGACAGCCGGTGCCAACGGGCGTCCGGGCGTTCCGGTCGACGTCGACCCCGGCCGCTACGTGACGCTCGGGTTCCATCTCGGGCGCGGCGTCGACACCGTGGCCATCGGCGACCTGCGCGGCCAGGTCATCGTCGAGGAACGGCTGCCGAGGCCCGTCGACCGGCCGCCGTCGCTGGGTGACCTCGCCGGCATCGCTGCCCGGCTGCTGGCCGGCCAGCCCGGCCGCGCGCCCCTCGCCGCCGGTCTGGTCGCGCCCTGGCTGGATCTCGGGCTGGACCTCGGCCTCGACCGCGACGGCACGGGCCTGGAGCTGCAGGCCGTCCTCGGGCTCGACGTCGCGACCGCCGACCACGTGGCGGGCGTCGCGGCCACGGAGTTCCTGCACCGTCGGCCCGGCACACCGGGGGCGACGCTCTACGTCTACGCGCGCAACACCGTCGGCTTCGCGCTCGCCGTGGACAAGGGCGACCAGACCGAGGTGTCGCGGGTCGGCAGCCTCACCCACTTCCCGGTCGGGTCGGGCGCGCGCTGCGTCTGCGGGCGCACCGGCTGCCTGGCCGCGACGTACAGCGACCACGCGCTGGTCGCTCGCGCGGCCTCGCGCGACCTGATCCCGGCGGGCAGTGACGTCGACGTGCTGCTGGACGTGGCGCGGCGTGGGGCGGCGCCGGCGCACCTGCTGCTGCTGGACCGTGCCGAGGAGCTGGGCCGGATCGCCGCGGTCGTCCGCGACATCACCACGCCCGACCGGGTCGTCCTGGTCGGGCAGGGGTTCACGGGCTACCCGCCCGTGCTGCCGGCCATCTCCGATGCGTTCACCGCGCATACCGCGCTTGGCCCGGCCGATCTGTCGTTCACGCGCTTCGGCGCCGGCGTCCAGGCGGTGACGGCGTGCACGGTCGCACTCGGTCCGGTGTACGACGACCCGCTCGGAGTCGTCCCGACCCGACGGGCGAGCGCGCCTGCGCCGTTGGGCAGCAAGGGCCACATCGCCTGACGATGCCGGTCAGCGCGTCCATGGGGGCGCTGACCGCCGCTCGCCCCGCTCCGGCAGGTCCCCCTGCCGGCCGGGGAGGACGGCGAGGTCCTCGTAGTTCGCGATGGGACGGGCCAGCGGTCGCGGCAGCAGCTGGACGGGTGGGGGCTCGGCCGGGAGGCTCGACGTCGGCGAGACGCCCGCGATCGCAGACGCGGCTGCGGCGAGCAGGAGGGCCGCCGCGACCGCGCCGACCGCGCGCCGGGGTCGACGGCGCCCGGGAACGGCGGGGCCTTGCGCCCCCGGACCAGGCGTCAGGGCTCCGAGCAGCCGGTCCAGCGCGGCGGTCACTGCTGCGGGGGCCTCGCGAGCGGGACGGCCGAGCACGGCCGAGGCCTGGTCGAGCAGGGCGGCCACGCCGTCGTCGTACGCCCAGCCGTGGCGGGTGGCCATCACCAGCGCCACCCTGTCGCGGGCGGGGAGTCCGCGCAGCCACCACCAGAAGGCGATGTCGCGGGGCGCCGGCTGATCGACGCCGCCGACGGACCGAGCGGTGAGCCGACGGGCCGCGCCGAGGTCACCCACGGCGAGGTACGCCGTGAGCTCCCGCTCGCGACCGGTGGCGCGGTCGCCCGTCGGGGTCCGCACGACACCATCCTCCACCCGTGCGCCGTCCGGCGCGAGGACCACCCGGCGTCCGCGGCTGGGCCGGCTCGCCGGTGCGGCTCCTGCGCGCTCGGGGGCGTCACCGTGCTGGCGTGACTTGCCCCCAGCGGCTGGCTGTGGTGCTCTAAGAGCCACGTTCTTCCACAGCCTGTGAAGGATTGTTGATGAAGTTCACTCGCGGGGAGGGGATCACGTGCCGGACGGACCCGTGCTGCTGACCGGGGCGTCGGGGTTCGTCGGACGCCGGCTGGCCCGGGTGCTCGCCGACGCCGGCGACGACGTACGGGCGATGACGCGGCGGCCGGAGTCCTACGAGGGACCGGGCTCGCCGGTCTACGGCGACGTCCACGACCCCGACTCGCTGGCAGGCGCACTCGAGGGCTGCCGGGCGGCGTACTACCTCGTGCACTCCCTGGACTCTCCGGACTTCGCCCGGCTCGACGCCGAGGCCGCCACCGACTTCGGGAAGGCGGCCGCGGCGGCCGGGCTGGAGCAGATCGTCTATCTCGGCGGCCTCGGGCGCAGCGACGACGAGCTCTCCGAGCACCTGCGCAGCCGCCGGGAGGTCGAGGAGCTGCTGGGCGACGCAGGCGTGCCGGTGACGGTGCTCCGTGCCGGCATCATCGTCGGCGACGGCGGTCTCTCCTGGGAGATGACCCGCCAGCTCGTCGACCACCTGCCGTTGATGATCACGCCCCAGTGGGTGCGCACGCGCACGCAGCCCGTCGCGATCGACGACGTGGTGCGCTACCTCGTCGGCGTCCTCGACGAGCCGCGCGCCCAGGGCCAGGTCTTCGAGGTGGGCGGCCCCGAGGTGATGCGCTACGCCGACATCCTGCGCCGGGTCGCCGCCGCCCGGCGCCGGCCGTTGCTGATCGTTCCCGTCCCGCTGCTCAGTCCCGGGCTGTCGTCGTGGTGGCTGGCCCTGGTCACCGACGTCGACGTCACCGCCGGCCGCTCCCTGGTCGACTCGATGACCAACGAGGTCGTCGTCGACGACGACCGCATCCGCGAGGTCGTCCCCTTCGACCCCCTCGGCTTCGACGAGGCCGTCCGCCTGGCCCTCGCCGACCGGGAAGCTCGTTGAGTCGCGCCTCCGGTCCGTCGAGTCGCGCCCCCCGTTCGTTGAGTCGCGCGCTGAGTCCGCGACTCAACGAACCGGAGGCGCGACTCAACAGGTCTGTCAGCGGCCGATGAGCGTCGGCAGCAGGAAGAGCATGCTCATCGACCAGATGACGTGGATGATCATCGGGCCGAGGACGCCGCCGGTGACGCGGCGCTGGAGGCCGACGAGCACGCCGAGGACGGCAGCGGCGAAGACCAGCATCACGTTGCCGGTGGCGACCGTCGCCAGCGCGTAGAGCACCGTCGACCACAGCACCTGCCGGCGCCGGAGCGCGGCGAAGAGCGCCCCGCGGAAGAACAGCTCCTCGGCCAGCCCGTTGACCAAGGTGATCACGGCGACCACGGGCAGCGAGGCGAACTCGGCGTGGTCCAGCACGTCGACGACCAGGTCGCGCAACGTCGGCACCTGGGCGACGACCAACGCACCGGCCGCGAACACCCCCACCGCCAGCAGCCCGAGCGCGACGGGTTGCACGACCGGGCGGGCCTGGCGCCCGGCCGCCCGCGTGTGTGCCCAGCCGAGGTGCACAGGGCCCGCGACCAGCGTCCCGACCACCCAGGTGGCGGCGAGCAGCAGGGTCAGCACGTAGAACCGGTCGTCGCCCGGCGCCAGCCTCAGCGAGGCGCCGAGCAGGACCGCGCCCACCAGGAGCGTCAGCCCGACGACGGTACGCCGCCGCCGGAACGCCGCCTCGGTCTCGACGTGGTCGCGGGGGACCTTGTCGACGAGCGCGGCCCGCACGAAGCGGCCCAGCTCGAAGCGCTGCCACCACGGAGCCTCGGCGGTCAGGGTCCCTCCTCGGATCGGGCGCACAGGGTCGGGCGCACAGGGTCGTACCTGCACAAACTGTGTAGGTTATCGTCGCACTATGTCGGTCCCGGCGTCGGAGCAGCAACCGAACGAGGCCACCGCGTCGACCCTGTCCATCGGCGACGTGGCGGAGCGTGCCGGTGTCAGCCCGGGGCTGCTGCGGATGTGGGAGCAGCGGTTCGGGTTCCCGCAGCCGACCCGGCTGCCGAGCGGGCACCGACGCTACAGCGACGCCGACGTCGACGGGGTCCGCGAGGTGCTGGCGAGGCAGGAGAGCGGGCTGCGACTGGACCGCGCGGTCGCGGCCGTCCGCGCCTTGCGCCGGTCCGACGAGCCCTCGGTGTTCACCGCCGTCCGCGCTGCCGACCCGCGCCTGCCGCGCCAGCGCCTGCGCAAGTCGACCCTGGTGGCGCTCTCGCACGCGATCGAGGACGAGATGTGCGCGCGCGGCCATCAGGGGTTCGCGTTCGGCGCGTTCCAGACGGCGCGCTTCTACGCCCACGCCGAGCCGCGGTGGCGCGACATCGCCCGGCGGTCCAGGGCCACGATGGCGATCGCGGAGTTCCCCGGCGGTCTACCGTCCCCATCGGGTCGCGGGCCGCACCCGGTGCTCGTCCCGCTGGCGGGTGGCGACCCGCAGCGCGGGGAGTGGGCCGTGGTCTGCGACTCGCCCGCCTTCGCGGCCGTGCTCAGCGCCTGGGAGCCCCCCGGGCAGCCGCGGCACCCCGACCGTGAGCGCGAGTTCGAAGTGGTCTGGACGCTCGACCCCGCGCCGGTCCGCACGGCCGCCCGCGTCTGCCTCGACCTGGCCGAGGCCGCGGGCGTCGACGGCGTACCCGACCTGCGCGCCGCGCTCGCCTCCTCACCGACGTCGCCCCCGCCGTCGCCTCAGGCGGTCACCGACTTCTGCGACCGCGTCATCGGCGAGCTGGATCGCAGGAGCCGTCGATGAGCACCCCTACCGCGCGAGACCGGACGCGCCAGGTCACCGTCACCGCGGCCGAGATCTTCTGCGTCGTCGGCACCCTCGTGGGCGTGGGCGTCCTCGGCACCCGCGTCGCGGAGTCCTCGGGTGGCGCGCTCGCCGCCGACGCGACCCTGCTCGCGCCGGCGGGGCCGGCCTTCTCGATCTGGTCGGTGATCTACGCCGGCCTGGCGGCCTACACCGTGTGGCAGTGGCTGCCGCGCGTTGCCACCTCGCCGAGGGCGCGGGCCACCGGCTGGCTCGCGGCCCTCTCGATGGTCCTCAACGCGACCTGGCTGTTGGTCACCCAGCAGGGCTGGATCTGGCTGAGCGTCGGGGTCATCGTCGCGCTGGCCGCCACCCTCGCGATCCTCGTCGCACGCCTGACCCGGCTACCGGCGAGCGGGGTCGTCGAGCGGGTGCTCGTCGACGGCACGTTCGGGCTCTACCTCGGCTGGGTGACCGCGGCCAGCTTCGCCAACGTCGCCGCCGCGCTCGACTCGTCCGGCGTGGACGTCGGCCCGGTCGCCGCGGTCGCCGGCCTGGCCCTCGCCGCGACAGCCGGGGTCGTGCTCGCGTCGCGGCTCGGCGCCCGCTGGCCCGTCGCCGCCGCGCTGGTCTGGGCCCTGGCGTGGATCGTGGTCGGCCGGACGACTGACTCGCCCGAGTCCGCGGCCACGGCCGTGGCGGCCGGGATCGCCGCCGTGGTCGTGCTCGCCGCGACGGCTCGGTTGCGGGTGGGCACGACGCGAACGACGGCGGCTTGACCCGGGTGGACACCGACGTCGTCGTCGTCGGTGCAGGACTGGCGGGCCTGGCCTGCGCGGGCGCGCTGATCGGAGCGGGGCTCGACGTGCTCGTGCTCGAAGCCGGCAGCTGCGTCGGCGGCCGGGTGCGCACCGACCGCGTCGACGGGTTCCTGCTCGACCGGGGGTTCCAGCTGCTCAACCCCGCCTACCCCGCCGTACGCCGCCTGGTCGACCTCCCGGCGCTCGGGCTGCAGTCCTTCGCGGCCGGTGTGGCCGTCCGCCGTACCGACGGTCTCAGGGTGGTCGCCGACCCGCGGCGGTCGCCGCGGCGGCTGCCGGACACGCTGCGCGGCGGGCTCCTGCGACCGCGTGAGGTGGCAGCTCTCGCCCGCTGGGCGGCGCCCGTCGTGGCCCGTCCGCGTCCGGTCAAGCAGGGGGCCGACGAGACGCTCACCGAGTCGCTCGACCGCGCGGGCGTCGACGGGCCGCTGCGCCGCGAGGTGCTGGAGCCGTTCCTGGCCGGCGTCCTCGCCGACGACAGCGGCACGACGTCGGCGTCGTTCGTGAAGCTCCTCGTGCGCAGCTTCCTGCTCGGCACGCCCGGCCTCCCGCGTGCCGGCATGCAGGCCCTGCCCGAGCAGCTGGCCGCTCCGCTGGGCGACCGGGTCCGCCTCGGCTCGGTCGTCGAGGCGGTGGCCGGCCGTCGCGACGGCGTCACCGTCACCGGGCCGGCGGGCCCGATCGAGGCGAGGGCCGCGGTGGTCGCCGTCGCAGCCGAGGACGTCGCGGCGTTCACCGGTGGCGCGACGCCGCGCACCAACGGCCTGGTGACCTGGTGGTTCGCCACCGACGAGGCGCCGTACGCCGAGCCGCTCCTCACCGTCGACGGACGCCGCGCCGGCCCGGTGCAGCACGCCGCCGTCGTCAGCAACGCCGCGCCGACCTACGCTCCCGCCGGGCGACACCTCGTCGAGGCCACCTGCCTGCCCGGCCGTCCCGGCGCCGACGACGAGGCGGCGGTCCGGCGCCACGTCGGCGCGCTGTGGGAGACCCCGACCGACGGCTGGACCCTGATCGCCCGCCACGACATCCCGCACGCGGTGCCGTTCCAGCCGGCTCCGCTACGCACCACGACTGCCGCGCGGATCGGCGACCGCACCTACGCGGCGGGCGACCACCGGGACACCGCGTCGATCCAGGGTGCGCTCGTGTCCGGCGAGCGCGTGGCGCGCACGCTGCTGCGTGACCTCAGCGGCCAGTAGTCAGACCGGCGGGCCCTCGCGCCGCATCGGCAGGTGCAGCACGCCGTCGTCGTCGAACTCCGGCCCCGTCACCTCGAAGCCGAACGTGGCGTACCAGCCCGCCAGCCCGGTCTGCGCGTCGAGCACGACGGGCCGGTCGCCGGTCTCGAGCATGGCGACCCGCATCAGCTGGTCGGCGTAGCCGCGTCCGCGTGCCTCCGGCGCCACCACCACCCGACCGATCCGTGCCTCGACGCCGTCGTCGAGCAGGCGCAGGTAGGCCACCAGCTCGCCGGACTCCTCGACGAGCAGGTGTCGCGTCGTCGGCTCGAGGTCGCGCCCGTCGAGGTCGGGGTACGGCGCTCGCTGCTCGACCACGAACACCCGTTGGCGCAGCCGCCACACGGCGTACGCCGTGACGGGGTCGAGCTCGGCGAAGGACAACGCCCGCACGCCGGTCATCGGAGGAAGGCGAGCGTCTGGCGGAAGGCGCGGCGGGCCTCCGGGATGATCGGCAGGATCGGGTACACGTGCAGCAGCCCTTCTTCCTCGACATGGGTGAGGTCCCAGCCTGCCTCGTCGGCGCGGCGGGCGAGCATGCGGCAGCCGGGCGCCAGCAGGTCGCGGGTGCCGTGGAACAGGATCGCGGGTGGCAGCCCGGCGAGGTCGGCCAGGGCGGGGGACACCTCGGGCCGGCCGAGGTCCGCGGCCGAGCCGGCCCACCACAACGCGTAGGCACGCACCTTGCCGATGAACAGCCAGGGGTCGACCGCGTCGAGGGCGTCGGTCTCGGGCGTGCTCGTGGTCAGGTCGACCCACGGCGCGTGCAGGACCACGTGCGTCGGCTGCGGGCCGCCGTGGTCCCGAACCCCCAGCGCCAGCGCGAGCGCGTAGCCGCCGCCTGCCGAGTCGCCGGCCAGCACCACGCCGCCGGGCTGGTCGCACCACCGGGCCGTCAGCTCGACCAGGGCCTGGTAGGAGTCGCGCCAGGTGTGCTCCGGGGCCAGCGGGTAGTCGGGCATGACGACCCGCGCGCCGATCGCGTCGGCCAGGCGGATCGCGTAGCGCACCTGGAACTGGTCGATCGGCGCCATGAAGCCGCCGCCGTGCAGGTAGACGAGGGTCCGGCCGGGCTGCCGGTCCCGCGGGGTGATGACGTACGACGGGAACGACCCGGCCGGACCCTCGAGCTGCTCGGTGACGACCGAGAAGCGCCGCTCGAACCGGGGGACCGCCCGGGTCGGAAGCCCACGGTCGAGCGTCGCGTGCCAGGCCACGACCCGCGCGCGCTCCGTCGGCTCGTCCACCATCTCGCGGGCGCGGCGTACGCGCGGGACGACGGTGGCGAGCACCTCGTGGCGACGGCTGGGCACCCGCCGAGGCTAGTGGCCGCCCCTGGGTCCGGGTAGCGATGCGCTCCGCACGCAATTGGGTAATTCCACCGATGTGGCGGGCATGCGGGCGCCGCCAGGGTGTAGCCATGACGATGCTGGCCAACGCCCCGTCCCGCACCACCACCGCTGCCGCCCGGGCCGATCTCGACACGACCGCGGTCGTCCGCCGCTTCCGCCGGGTGGCCTCGGTGCTGCCGCGTACTGCTCTCCTCTACGACGTCGCCACCCGCCCCGACGAGGCGCTGCTGGTCAGCCTGGCCCGCGAGGGCGCCGGCTTCGCCGTGGGCGACCCGTCCGCGGTCGCGCCGCCCAGCGTCGCGTCACACGTGTTGAGCACCGCCCGGCTGACCAGCTGTGAGGACGTGACCGCCCTGGCCGCGGCCGGGGCGCGCCAGTTCGTCGTCCGATCGCCCGAGGAGACCTGCCGCGTGGCCATCGCCGCGCCGGGCTCGTCGGTGCTGGTGCGCGTCGTACCGCTCGCCACGGCCGGCGACGCCGTCCAGGACCAGGGCTGCACGGTCGCCGAGGCCGTCACCGTCCTGCGCCAGGCCTGCGCCAGCGGGCTCGATGTCGCCGGGGTCTCCTTCGAGATCGCCTCGCTGCGGCGCAGCCCGCGCGCATGGGCTGCCGCTGTCGGCGCGTCGGCGCGCGTCTTCGGCGCCGCGGCCGAGGTGGGCCTCCGGCTGGACACGCTCGACCTCGGTGGCGGACTGCCGGCGCTCGAGGACGGCGCGCCCCCGCTGGCGGCGTACGCCGCGACCCTGGAGCGCGCCCTGCACCAGGAGTTCGGCCTCGCCCGCCCCCGGACGCTCGTGCGCGTCGGCCGGGTCGTCGTCGGCCCCGCCGCTGCCGCCTGAACGAGCCTGCCTGCCGGCGCAGGACACCCCCGGCGTAGGATCGGCCACGACAAGACAGGGGAGCCCGACCTCGGCCGTGTGCCGGGCAGCGGGCTGAGAGTGCGGACAGCCGCAGACCCTCCGAACCTGCTCCGGTTAGCACCGGCGAAGGGAGTCCTCCTCGTGCGGCGTTCCATCCGTGCCTCGATCCGTGGTCTGGCTCTGCTCCTCGCGTCCCTCCTCGTCGGGCTCGGCCTGACGGCCTGCTCGCTCCTCGGGGAGGACGACCCCGACACCGACGCGAGCGACGACGCGTCCGGGGGTGCGGGCGAGCCGCCGGCCGAGGTGGTGCTCGTGACGCACGACTCGTTCGCCCTGCCCAAGAAGCTCATCCGCGCCTTCGAGGACGAGAGCGGCTTCGAGCTCACTCTCCGCTCGAGCGGCGACGCCGGCGCGTTGACCAACAAGCTCGTCCTCACGCAGAGCTCGCCCACCGGCGACGTGGCGTTCGGCGTCGACAACACCTTCGCCAGCAGGGCGCTGGATGCCGGCGTCTTCGCCGACTCCGACGTCACGCTGCCCGACGGCGCCGAGGCCTTCGCCCTCGACGACGGCACCGATCGGCTCGTCCCGGTCGACACCG
Organism: uncultured Actinomycetota bacterium; assembly: GCA_963723195.1. GTDB lineage: Bacteria > Actinomycetota > Actinomycetes > Propionibacteriales > Nocardioidaceae > Nocardioides. The sequence continues at coordinate 165,113 of CAVRPU010000013.1, read as the reverse complement.
GCAATGTCTGTGTGAACGTCGACACGGCCTGGTTCGCCGACCACGACATCCCCGAGCCGAGCACCCTCGACGACCTGGTCGACCCGGCGTACGCCGACCTGTTCGTCACCCCCGGCGCCGCGACCAGCTCGCCCGGCCTGGCGTTCCTGCTCTCCACCATCGCGGAGTACGGCGACGACTGGCCCGACTACTGGACCGACCTGATGGCCAACGGGACCAAGCTGACCAGCGGCTGGAGCGACGCCTACTACGTCGACTTCACCCAGGGCGGCGGCGAGGGGCAGAGGCCGATCGTGGTGTCCTACGACTCCTCCCCGGCGTTCACCCTGACCGACGACGGCGCGGCGTCGACGACCAAGGCGCTGCTCGACACCTGCTTCCGCCAGGTGGAGTACGCCGGCGTGCTGGCCGGCGCCGACAACCCCGAGGGCGCCCGGGCCGTGCTGGAGTGGCTGCTCTCCCCGGAGGTGCAGGCGGCGCTGCCGGAGTCGATGTACGTCTTCCCGGTCGTCGACGGGGTCGAGCTGCCCGAGGACTGGGCGCGCTTCGCCGAGCAGCCCACCGACCCCTACACCGTCGACCCCGCGGAGATCGCCGCCGACCGCGAGGAGTGGCTGACCACGTGGACCGACGTGACGTCCCGCTGAGCCGGTCGAGACTCCTGACGCTGGTCGGCCTGGCTGCCGGCCCGCTGGCGGTGCTTGCCGTGTTCTTCGTGCTCCCGGTGAGCGCGATGGTGGGTCGCGGCTTCTTCGTCGACGGCTCCTTCGAGCCCGGCGGGGTCCTCGACGTGCTCACCCGGCCGCGCGTGCACCGGGTGCTGTGGTTCACGCTCTGGTCGGCGGCGGCGGGCACGCTCGCATCTCTCGTGCTCGGCCTGCCGGCGGCGTACGCCCTCTATCGCCTGGACCTGCCGCTGCGACGGCCGCTGCGCGCGTTGCTGCTGGTGCCGTTCGCGTTGCCGACGGTCGTCGTGGGAGTGGCCTTCCGTCGGCTGCTCGGGGAGGCAGGGCCGCTCGGGTTCCTCGGCCTCGACGGCACGCCGGTCGCCATCGTCGCGGGACTCACCTTCTTCAACGCAGCCGTGGTGATCCGTGCGGTCGGCACCGCGTGGGAGGGGCTCGACCCGCGGCCGGCCGAGGCCGCGGCCGCTCTCGGCGCGACGCCCCTGCAAGTGCTGAGAACCGTGACGCTGCCGGCCCTCCGGCCGGCGCTGGTCGCGGCGACGTCGGTCGTCTTCCTGTTCTGCGCGACGGCGTTCGGCGTCGTCCTGACCCTCGGCGGCGTGCGCTACTCCAGCGTCGAGACCGAGATCTACCTGCTCACCACCAACTTGCTCGACCTGCGCGCGGCCGCGGCACTGTCCGTGCTCCAGATCGTCGTCGTCGTCGTGCTCCTGGTGATCGCCCAGCGGCTGCGCGCGTCTCCGGACCCGACCCAGCAGCGCACCTCCCCGCGCCCACGCAGGCCCGGCCGGGGCGACCTCGGCGCGCTCGTCGCCACCGGTGTGCTGCTCGTCTTCGTGCTCGCGCCGATGGCCTCGCTGGTGCTCGGCTCGCTGCGCACGGCCGACGGGTGGGGTCTGGACGCCTACCGGGCGCTGGCCACCCCCGGCCGCTCCGTCGGCGGGGCTGAGGTGCTCGCGGTCCCGGTCACCCAGGCGTTGGTCACCTCGCTGCGCACCGCCTTCGACGCGACCTGGATGGCGGTCGGTGTCGGGCTCCTCGTCGCCGTGGTCGTGACGCGGCGTTCGCACTCGCGTCCCGAGCAGCGGGTGCGATCCGGACTCGACGCGGTGTTCATGCTGCCGCTCGGGGTCTCCGCCGTGACCGTCGGCTTCGGCTTCCTCATCGCCCTCGACGAGCCGCCGCTCGACCTGCGGGACAGCCCGCTGCTGGTCCCCATCGCCCAGGCCCTCGTCGCGCTGCCCCTGGTCGTCCGGACGCTCGCGCCCGTGCTCGGGGGCGTCGACGACCGGCAACGCCAGGCCGCGGCCTCGCTGGGCGCCTCGCCGATGCGTGCCGTCCTCACCGTCGACCTGCCGGTGGTGTGGAAGCCGCTGCTGGCCGCGGCCGGCTTCGCGTTCGCGGTGTCGTTGGGCGAGTTCGGCGCCACCGCCTTCCTGGCTCGCGACGAGAACCCCACCCTCCCCGTGGTCATCTACCGCCTGCTCGGACACCCTGGCGAGCTCAACTACGCGATGGCCCTGGCCGCCTCGGTGGTGCTCGCCGCCACGACGGCCCTGGTCGTCCTGGCGGTCGAGCGGCTGCGTGTCCCGTCGCTCGGTGCCATCTGACATGACGCTCTCCCTCGACCACGTGAGCGTCGAGTACGACGGCATCGTCGCCGTCGACGACGTCTCGCTCGACCTGGCCCCGGGCCGCGTCCTGGCGGTCCTCGGTCCGTCGGGATGCGGGAAGTCGACCCTGCTGCGTGCCGTCGCCGGGCTCGAGCCGCTCACCACCGGGTCGGTCTCCTGGGCCGGCCACGAGCTGGACGGCGTACCCACCCATCGCCGGGGCTTCGCCCTGATGTTCCAGGACGGCCAGCTCTTCGCCCACCTCACCGTGGGGCGCAACGTCGGCTATCCGCTCCGGCTGCGCCGGGTTCCCTCGGCCGAGCGCCGGCGCAGGGTCGAGGAGCTGCTTGAGCTCGTGGGCATGCCGGGGTACGCCGACCGCCTTCCCACCACGCTGTCCGGCGGGGAGCGACAGCGCGTCGCGCTTGCACGGGCACTGGCCGTCGACCCGCGGCTGCTGCTGCTCGACGAGCCGCTCTCGGCGCTCGACGCGACGCTGCGCACCAGGCTCGCGGTCGACCTCCGGCGGATCCTGACCGAGGCAGGCACCACGGCGCTGATGGTGACCCACGACCACGAGGAAGCCTTCACCGTCGCCGACGAGCTCGCCGTCATGCGCGCCGGCCGGGTGGTGCAGCAGGGCGAGCTCGACGCTGTCTGGCGCGCCCCCGTCGACGTCGAGACCGCGCTCTTCCTCGGCTACGCGCGGGTGCTGACCGGCGCCGTCGCGGCCCGGGTGCTGGCCGCTGCCGGACTGCCGCCGGCGGACGCCGCCGCCGTACGCCGCTCGGCGCTCGTCGCCGACCGTGCCGGTCCGCTCCCGGCGCGGGTCGCGTCCCTGCGGACGACGCCCGAGCAGCTCCGCCTCGAGGTCGACGTCGACGGGCTCGGCCGCCTCGATGCCGTCGCGTCCCTCGATGCGCACCTCGCGGTCGGTGACGACGTGCGGCTGCGCGTCGACGGCAGTCGTGTGGCCCCCGTGGCGCCGCAGGTTTCTGGTTCGTAACGCCGTAGGAGCCATCCCTAGACTGCCCTCATGTATCGCCGGGCCTACGTGCTGCTCATCGGGGTGGCAGCCACGATGGGCTTCCTGGCGATCGTCGCGGCCATCAGCCTGGACAAGCGGCTGGCGGATCCCGACGGCTTCCTCGGCCCGGCGTGGGTGCGGCTGCCGATGCTGCTCGCCGGCGCCTTCGTGATGGACATGCTGCCGCGCGTCGTGACCTCGCTGCGGCCGCCTCGGCGCAAGCTCAAGGAGCTGATCCTCGAGCGGATCGCCGAGCACTGGACCCGCGAGCGGATCACGCTGGTCGTCCTCGGCGTCGTGTGCTTCTACATCACCTACGTGAGCTATCGGAACCTCAAGTCGTTCCTGCCGTTCATCATCGAGACGAAGTACGACCGCGAGCTGCACCTCATCGACCGGGCGCTCTTCCTCGGGACCGAGCCGGCCGTGGTCCTGCACAACGTGTTCGGTGAGACGTTCTCGGCTCACCTCCTCTCGACGATCTACCTGTGGTTCCTGCCGCTCGTGCCGCTGGCGCTGACGGCCTGGCTGATCTGGTCGAAGAACATCTCCTACGGCTACTGGTTCGCCACCTCGCAGTGCATCGCCTGGTCGCTCGGCACCGCGTCGTACTACGCGCTCCCGACCCTCGGCCCCGGCTTCGAGTACCCCTGGCTCTACGAGAACCTCGCCGACACCGGCAGCACCACGTTGATGGAGGCCCTCGACAGCGGGCGTGACAACGTGTTGTTCGGCTCGGTGGAGGGTGCCGTCCAGTCGGTGGCCGGCTTCGCGTCCCTGCACGTCGCGATCACGCTGCTGGTGGCACTGATGGTGCAGTACACCCTGCGATCACGCGTGCTCAAGTGGATCTTCTGGGTCAACTTCGGCTTCACCGTCGTCGCGACCCTCTACTTCGGCTGGCACTACGTCGCCGACGACATCGCCGGCGTCGTCATCGCCCTCGTCGCGTTCTACCTCGGTGGCATCGCGTCGGGGCAGAAGTTCGACCGGCACGGGCTCTCCTCCCACCCCACGACCGAGACCTCGCTCGTCCCCGTCGCCGACGAGGACTGACTCGAGCGGGCGCACCTTCACCGCCGAGCGGGCGCAACTTCACCGCCGAGCGGGCGCAAGTTCACCGTCGAGCGGGCGCAAGTTCACCGTCGAGCGGGCGCAAGTTGGCCGACCTGTGGGTGACGTTGCGCCCGCTGGGCGAATTACATCGGTGTGTTTAGTCAAGGCGACACGCCGAAGAGTTCCGACAATTGTGTGAAAAGTGTTCCTTCTGTGGCGTGAGCGCATTAGCGTGCTGCGAGTTGCCCACGGGAATGGGGTCCCCTGGGCGCACCTCTTCACTCGCCACCCCGTTCGCAGGAGGGCTTCCGTGGCTGCAGCGCGCCGTCGGCTCGTGGCGTACGTCGCGCTGTCGGTGCTCCTCGCGGGGCTGCTGACCTCGCCGGCCGCGTCGGCGAGCGGCGAGGACGAGGGGTCCCTGCCGAGCGCGGAGGACGTGGCTGCCGCCGAGTCTGCTGCCAGCGACGCCCGGCGTACCGTCGCCGTCGTCCGCACCGACCTGGTGCTGGCCGACGAGCGGCTGCGTGAGACATCCGTCAAGGCGGCGCAGGCGGCCGAGGCGTTCAACGCCGCTCGCTACGAGCTCTCGTTGGCCAGGGCCGAGGCGCGTCGCGCCGACCTGGCCGGCACCGCCGCGCTCGTCGCCCTCGACCGGCAGCGCGAGGCGTACGCCGCCTCGCTGGCGTCGACCTACCAGCTCACCCCCGAGCTCACGGCTCTCTCGGCGATCATCGAGTCCGACGGCATCCGCACGGTCGTCGACCGCGCAACGACGCTGAGCAACGCCGAGCAGGCCCTCGACGACACCTACGAGGACCTTGCCGCCGCCGAGACCGTCGCAGCCGCCGCGGCGGCGCAGGCTGCTGCCGCGCAGGACGCGGCCGAGGCGCTGCGGGGCAGGACTCGCGAGGCACGTGCGGCGGCCGGTGCCGCCGAGGCCGACGCGGCCGCGGAAGCCGGCGCGATCGCCGCCGAGCGGGATCGGCTGATCGGCGAGCTGGCCACCCTGCAGGGTGTCTCGGTCGCGCTGGCGGAGCAGCGCCAGACCGAGCTGGAGCGCCTCGCCGAGGAGCGCCGCAAGCGTGCTGAGGAGCGGCGCCGCAAGCGCGAGCGCGAGGAGGATCCGCCGCCGACGCCGACCACGCCCGTCCCCACGCCGACCCCCTCGCCGACCCCCACGCCGGCCCCTCGCCGGCCCCCACGCCGGCCCCCTCGCCGGCCCCGGTCCCGACGCCGACTCCCACGCCGGCCCCGGCCCCGACCCCCACGCCCACGCCCACGCCGGACCCGGCACCCCCCGCACCGCCGCCGGTCCCCACGCCGACACCACCGCCACCGGCTCCCGCCGGAGGCGCCCAGGCGGCGATCGACTACGCGGCCGCCCAGCTCGGCGACGCCTACCGGTGGGGTGCGAGCGGGCCCGACGCGTGGGACTGCTCGGGCCTGACGATGCGCGCCTGGCAGGCCGGCGGCGTCTCGCTGCCGCACAGCTCCGCCGCTCAGTACGCCGCCTCGACGCCCATCAGCGAGGGCCAGCTGCAGCCGGGTGACCTGGTGTTCTGGGGAGACAGCCCCGGCGCGATCTACCACGTGGCGCTCTACGTCGGTGGTGGCGAGATCATCCACGCCCCGCGCACCGGTCGGCCCGTGGAGCGCACGTCGATGTACTACTGGACCAGCCCCGACCTGTTCGCCCGGCCGTGACGCCGGCCACGGCCGGATCGCCGTACCGCGGCTAGGGTCCGAGGATGGCCACCGAGTCCGCCGCGCCGCCCGGGGACCGGGGCTACGTCCAGCCGGAGATCGACGTGCCGGCCCTGGCCCGGCTGCTCGACGGGAAGTACGCCGCGGTCCGCGACCTGGTCCGCACCAACCTCGTCGCCCACGCGAGTGTCCTCGACGAGGCGGAGTCGCTGGGCCGCGACGACTTCCGCGAGCGGGTGCGCGCGCTCGTGGTCGAGCTGGCGGCGACCGGCCAGACCGGCATGGGCTTCCCCGTGGAGTTCGGCGGCGGCGGTGACATCGGCGCATCGGTCGCGGCGTTCGAGACCCTGGCCTTCGGCGACCTGTCGGTCCTGGTGAAGGTCGGCGTGCAGTTCGGCCTGTTCGGCGGCGCGATCCTCCAGCTCGGCACCAAGCGCCACCACGACGCCTACCTCGCCGACCTGATCACCGCGAAGCGCATGGGCTGCTTCGCGATGACCGAGACCGGGCATGGGTCCAACGTGCAGCGGCTCGGCACCACCGCGACGTACGACCCGGCCACCGAGGAGCTCGTGCTCCACACGCCCGACGACCAGTCGCGCAAGGACTACATCGGCAACGCCGCGCAGCACGCCGAGCTGGCGGTCGTCTTCGCCCAGCTCGTCGTGCCCGCCGGGGCGGGCGGCGAGGCGCACAGCCACGGCGTGCACGCCCTCGTCGTCCCACTCCGTAGCGAAGGGGAGGTGCTCCCCGGCATCCGGATCGAGGACTGCGGTCCCAAGATGGGGCTCAACGGCGTGGACAACGGGCGGATCTGGTTCGACGGCGTCCGGGTGCCACGCGCCAACCTGCTCGACCGGTTCGCCGCCGTCTCGCCCGAGGGCGTCTACTCCAGCCCCATCGACAACCCCGACCGCCGCTTCTTCACGATGCTCGGCACGCTGGTGCAGGGGCGCGTCTGCGTCGGCGGCGCCGGCATCAACGCGGCGAAGGTCGCGATCACCCTGGCGACGACGTACGCCGGCACCCGGCGCCAGTTCGAGGCGACCGCCCCACCGGACGAGGACGTCCTGCTCGACTACGGACTGCACCAGCGGCGGTTGCTGCCCCTGCTGGCCAAGACCTATGCGCTGCACTTCGCGCAGGAGGTCGTGGCGGGTCAGCTGCACGACGTCTTCTCCGGTTCGACCACCGACGAGCACGCGCGGCGCGAGCTCGAGTCGCGGGCGGCCGGCACCAAGGTGATCGGCACGTGGCACGCGACGACGACGATCCAGGAGTGCCGCGAGGCCTGTGGCGGTGCGGGCTACCTCGCGGCCAACCGGTTCGCCGCCCTCAAGGCGGACACTGATGTCTTCACGACGTTCGAGGGCGACAACCACGTGCTGCTGCAGCTGGTCGCCAAGGGGCTGCTCACCGACTACGCCAGCGACTTCGAGGACCTCGACCAGTTCGGGATGGTGCGCTTCGTCGCGTCGATGGCGGTGGAGACCGTGGTCGAGAAGACCAACGTGCACAAGCTGCTGACCCGGTTGAAGGACGTGCTGCCGGGCGGCGACGAGTGGGACCAGGAGGCGGGGCTGCTCGACCCGAACTACCAGCTCGCGATGCTGCGCTTCCGCGAGGAGCACATGCTCGCGGGGGTCGCGCGGCGGCTCAAGCGCGGCATCGACGACGGGCTCAACCCCGGCGCGGTCTTCTCGAAGGTCCAGGACCACGTCATCGCCGTCGCCGAGGCCCACGTCGAACGCCTCGTGCTCGACGCGTTCGTCGGGAAGTGCCGCGCGATCGCCGACACCGAGCCCGACCTGAAGGTGGCTCTCGGGCTGCTCTGCGACCTCTTCGCCCTGACCACGATCGAGTCCGACCGGGCCTGGTTCATGGAGCACGGCAGGCTGTCGGTGGCCCGGTCCAAGGCGATCAGCCGCGAGGTCAACGACCTGTGTCGCAAGATCCGGCCGCTCGCCCAGGACTACGTGGACGCGCTCGGCGTACCCCGCGAGATGCTGCGCGCGCCGGAACTGCTCGGCCCCGCCGTGCTCGGCCCCGCCGTGCTCGGCCCCGCCGTGCTGGGCCCCGCCGTGCTGGGACGGGCATGAGGCTCCCGCTCGTGCCGCGGATCCTGGGCCCGTGGGTCGAGGACCCGCTGTGGGCCTCGGCGTACGACTGGCTCGTCGAGCACGAGAACGTCGGCGGCCTGCTGTGGCGGCTCGGCACCGACAGCCCGCTCGCCGACCTGTACGCCGCCGCCGACGAGGTCGGCCGCCTGCCCGCCGGGTCGCGGGTGCTCGACGTGCCGTGCGGCGGCGGAGTGGCCCTGCGCGGGCTTCGACGCGACCAAGGCATCGAGTACGTCGCCGCCGACATCGCCCCGGCCATGCTCGCTCGCACCGTCGTGGCAGCCGCGCGCCGGGGCGTGCTCGACCAGGTGCGCACCGCTGAGGAGGACCTGCTCGACCTCTCCTTCCCCGACGACTCCTTCGACCTGGTCGTGTCGCTGACCGGCCTGCACGTCGTGCCGGATCCGGTGCGCGCGGTGCACGAGCTCGCGCGGGTGCTCAGGCCGGGTGGTCGACTGACCGGCAGCGCACTGATGACGGACACGGGCCGCCGCTTCGACGGCCTCCGCACGGTCGGCCGGCTTGCCGGCGTCCTCGGTCCCTCGCTGGCGACGCCCGACCTCATGGGTGCCCTCACCGACGCCGGTCTCACCCGGGTGCGCGCCGAGACCTCCGGCGCGTTCGTCTACTTCCAGGCGGTCAAGTCGTCCTGAAGCTCCGGTGGTCGAGCAGCCACGAAGTCCCTTACTCGTTGCCTCCGGCGGGGCCTCAGTTCGCGTTCTCGCCCAGGGAGTCGTCGGCGGCGTTGGCGAGGTCGTCGCCGTGGCCCTCGTCCTCGAAGCGCTTGAAGGAGTTGTGCACCTCGGCCTCGGCCTCGGTGCGGCCGACCCACTCGGCGCCCTCGACGGACTTGCCGGGCTCGAGGTCCTTGTAGACGGTGAAGAAGTGCTCGATCTCGAGCCGGTCGAACTTCGGCAGGTGGTTGATGTCGCGCATGTGCTCCAGGCGCGGGTCGGCCGCGGGCACGCAGAGGACCTTGTCGTCGCCGCCGGCCTCGTCGGTCATCCGGTACATGCCGATCGCGCGGCACTTGATCAGGCAGCCGGGGAACGTCGGCTCGCCGATCAGCAGCACCAGAGCGTCCAGAGGATCGCCGTCCATGCCGAGCGTCTCCTCGATGTACCCGTAGTCGGCGGGGTACTGCGTCGAGGTGAAGAGGGTCCGGTCGAGCCGGATCCGGCCGCTCTCGTGGTCCACCTCGTACTTGTTGCGACTCCCCTTGGGGATCTCCACCAGCACGTCGAACTCGAGCACCGTGCACGCCTTCCGATCGCCGATCCGGGCCCTGGTCGAACCCTCTGGCACAGTGTCGCAGGTGAGGGTACGTCGCGTCCTGCCGCTCCTCGCGCTCCTGGTCCTGGTGGCTCTCGTGGCCGCCGAGCTGCGGCTCGGCTACGGCCGCGACTGGCTCGAGGAGACCCTCGCCGAGCCCGACCCGCTGACCGAGCCGGCCGACGTCGCGCCGCCCGCCGGCCTCACGATCCCCGAGCTCGAGGCACCGGCCCCGGTGGCCGTCGCAGCCGACGACACTGCGGCCCCGGCGCCCCGGGCGGTACGCCGCGCGGTCGCCCCGGCGCTCGCCGACGCCGACCTCGGGCGGCACGTCGGCATGCTCGTCGCCGGTCTGGGCGGCGACGACTCGGGCATCACCCAAGGGGACAGCGGGCTCTTCGTGCCGGCGAGCACCACCAAGCTGCTCACCACGACCGCCGCACTCTCCGCGCTCGGCCCGGACGACACCTTCACCACGAGCACCGTGCTCGCCGGCCGACGGCTCGTCCTGGTGGGTGGCGGCGACCCGTATCTCGCCAGCCGGCCCACCCGTCCCGGTCAGCCGGCGCCGTACCCGCCGCGCGCCGACGTCACCAGCCTGGCCGACCTCACCGCGAAGGGACTGCGCCAGCGCGGGGTCAGCAGGGTCTCGGTCGGCTACGACGACTCGCTCTTCACCGGCCCCACGGCGAGTCCGCACTGGGAGCCGTCGTACCTCCCCGACCAGGTGGTTGCGCCCATCACGGCGCTGTGGGTCGACGGCGGGCGCCCGTCGTCGGGGTTCGGCAGGGTCGAGGACCCGTCGCAGTACGCCGCCGGCATCTTCGCCGACGCCCTGCGCCGCGAGGGCATCCGGGTCCGGGGCGCACCCGCCGAGCGACCGGCTCCCACGGGCGCCGAGGAGGTCGCGGCCGTCACCGGCGCCTCGCTCGACCAGGTCGTCGAGCACGTCCTGGACGTGAGCGACAACGAGGCGGCAGAGGTGCTCGCCCACCACGTCGGCCTGGCGGTGGCGGGCGAGGGTTCGTTCGAGGGTGGCCGTGCTGGTGTCGCCGAGACGCTGGCCGGGCTGGGTGTCGACCTCACAGGCGAGCGGGTGTACGACGGCTCGGGACTGTCGCGACGGTCCCGGCTGCAGCTCGGCACGCTGGTCGACGTGCTGCGGGTGGTGGCGTCGCCGGAGCATGCGGAGCTCCGCGCCGTGGTCAGCGGCCTGCCCGTCGCCGGCTTCACCGGCTCGCTGGAGCTGCGCTTCGACGAGGCGGCGGCGCCGGGCGCGGGCGTCGTACGCGCCAAGACCGGGACCCTCACCGGCGTCTCTGGCCTCGCGGGCCTGGTCACCGACGCCGAGGGCCGCCCCCTGGTCTTCGCGGCCGTGGCCGACAAGGTGGCCCTGGTCGACACCCTCGACGCCCGCGATGCCCTCGACCGCGTCGCCGCCGCCCTCGCCACCTGCCGCTGCACCACTCGTTGAGTTGGCCCGAATGGTTGCGTGAGTTGGCCCAAATGGTCGTACTCACCACCATTCGGGCCAACTCAAGCAACCATTCGGGCCAACTCAAGCAACCATTCGGGCCAACTCAACGTTGGGGGGAGCGCCTAGGGTCGGGGGCATGACGAACGGCGGGGCCGGCGAGCCGACGACCATGGTCGACTGGGAGACCGCGGTGGCGCTCGGGTCCCGGATCGCCGGTGACGGGCCGGAGGTCGACGCGGCGGTGGCCCAGGCCGTCGTTGCCGAGCTGCGATCGGGCGCCGACCGTTCGACCGGGCTGGTCCGCGAGTTCACCGGGCTGCACGCCGTCGAGCGGTCCGCTCCCGTGCTCGTCGTCGACCGGTCGGGCTGGGTCCGCGCCAACGCCCAGGCGTTCTCGACGATCATCGAGCCGGTCGCCGCCAAGCTCACCGAGAAGAAAGGGCCGCCGAGCGGCCTCTCCAGGGCCGTCGGGTCGAAGATCACCGGCGCCGAGGTCGGCCTGCTGCTGGGGTTCCTGGGCGGCAAGGTGCTGGGCCAGTTCGACCCGTTCGCCGAGCCGGCCGGCCGGCTGCTGCTCGTCGCCCCCAACATCGTCCACGTGGAGCGCGAGCTCGAGGCCGACCCGAGCGACTTCCGCCTGTGGGTGTGCCTGCACGAGGAGACGCACCGGGTGCAGTTCACCGCCGTCCCCTGGATGCGCGACCACATGTTCGCCGAGATCGGCAAGCTCGTCGACACCGTCAAGCCCGAGGCCATCGGCGACGACACGTTCCGGCGCATCACCGAGGCGCTGAAGGGCGAGGGGAGCCTGCTCGAGATCATGGGCAGCCCCGAGCAGAAGGAGATCCTCGACCGGCTCACCGGCGTGATGTCGCTCCTCGAGGGTCATGCCGACGTGGTCATGGACGGCGTCGGGCCCACGGTCATCCCGTCGGTCGCCAAGATCCGCAAGCGCTTCAACGAGCGCCGCAAGGGGGTCGGCGTGCTCGACAAGCTGCTGCGCAGGCTGCTCGGCCTCGACACGAAGATGGCGCAGTACCGCGACGGCGCCGCCTTCGTCCGGGCGGTCGTCGACGCGGAGGGCATGGACGGCTTCAACGCCGTGTGGGCCAACCCCGACCATCTGCCGTCCAAGGCCGAGATCCACGACCCCGCCCTCTGGATGACCCGCGTGCTCGGCTGAGCCGATGGCGCTGCATCCCTCCGTCGCCGCCGTCCGCCTCGCCGTACGCCGCTGCCTGACCGCCTTGGCCCAGGACCGGTCCCGGGCCACTCAGCAGCGCGTCGTCGTCGTCGCCTGCTCCGGCGGCGCCGACTCGATCGCCCTGTTGGCCGCGACGGTCCACGAGGGGCACAAGGCCGGTTGGCACGTCGCCGGGGCCACCGTCGACCACGGCCTCCAGGAGGGCTCGGCCGCGGTGGCCGACGCGGTCGTGGGCCGGATGGCCGCGATCGGCGCCGACGAGACCGTCGCGGTGCGCGTCGCCGTCGAGGCCGCCGGGCTCGGGCCGGAGGCGGCGGCCCGTGAGGCGCGGTACGCCGTCCTGCACGAGGTCGCCCAGCGCCTCTCCGCTGCCGCTGTCCTGCTCGGGCACACCCGCGACGACCAGGCCGAGACGGTGCTGCTCGGGCTTGCGCGAGGCTCCGGCGGCCGCGCGCTGGCCGGCATGCGCAGGTCCTTCGACGTCTACTACCGCCGCCCGCTGCTCGACGTCCCTCGCGCCGACACCGTGACGGCCTGCCAGGTCGAGGGTCTGGAGGTCTGGACGGACCCGCACAACGCCGACCCGGCGTACCTCCGCAGCCGCGTCCGCACCCGGGTGCTGCCGGTGCTCGAGGAGGAGCTGGGCCCAGGGGTGGCCGCCGCGCTGGCGCGCACCGCCGACCAGCTGCGCGTCGACTCCGAGCACCTCGACGAGCTGGCCGACCACGCTGCGCAGGCCCTGTCCGACCCGCCCGCCATCGCCGAGCTGGAGCAGCTGCCGACTGCCGTACGCCGTCGGGTGCTCCGCCTGCTGGCGATCGCAGTCGGCGCCCCGCCGGCCGAGGTCTTCCACGAGCACGTGCTCGCCGTCGACGCGCTGCTCACCGACTGGCACGGCCAGAAGTGGGTCGACCTGCCCGGGCATGTCCGCGCAGTCCGTCGCAACGGGCTGCTGCTCGTCGGCCGCGAGGCGCCGTGACGCATCCGTGACGGCGACGTGACTGCCCCGTGCTGGACGGACGGGGCCAGCCCCGCGAGCGTGGTCGCGTGCTCCGACGCAAGCTTGCTGTCCTGCTGGTCGCTGCGCTCGTGGCCGGCGGTTGCACGGGACGCGAGGAGCCGGAGCCGTCGGGACCCGAGCCCGACCAGGCGACGCCGTCGGACCCGGTGGCCTTCGAGCTGGGCGCGTGGCACGAGCTGGTGGCCGGCCCGGAGGGGCTGGTGCTCGTCAACGGCTATCCCGAGGACGAGACCGATCCCGGCCCGCTGGAGCTGTGGCGGCAGACGGCCGAGGGCTGGGAGGCGATCCCGACCTCCGGAGACCGACCCAGCGGGCGCAACTTCGCCGCGGTGGCCGTCGACGAGGGCTCGCACGGCGTGGTCCTGCACGGCGGCTTGACGGCGGACGGCGCCTCCGACGAGACCTGGCTCTGGGACGGCGACCGCTGGACCCTCGCTGCCGACAGGGACGCCGGACCAGGGCCCCGGTCGTCGTCCTCGCTGGCCTTCGACGCGGCGTCCGGCCTCACCATCCTCTACGGCGGCGACGACGGTCGAGAGCAGTACGCCGACACCTGGGCGTTCGACGGGTCGACCTGGGAGCAGGTGGCCAGCGAGGGGCCACAGCCGATGCGCTGGCCGGCCCTGATGGAGTCCGACCCGGCCGGAGGCGTGGTGCTGTACGGCGGACACCAGGTCGTGGACGAGGACGGCCCGATCGGGCTCGGGGACACCTGGGTGTGGCGCGGCGGTCGCTGGCAGGCGGTTCCCGACGCGGGACGTCCCGGCCCGCTGGTCAACGCCAACGGCGTGGTCCACCCCGCCCACGGTCTCCTCCTCGTCGGCGGCGGCGACAACCGGGGCCGCGAGCGCGGCCGGGTCTGGCGGTGGACGGGGTCGGGCTGGGAGGCGATGCGGTCCGGGCTCGTGCCCGAGCGTCAGGCGTTCGGCCTCGCCTACGACGCCGACCGCGACGTCGTCGTCCTCACCGGCGGCCTCGTCGAGCCGGGGAGCACCGAGCGGCACCAGGACACCTGGGAGTGGTCGGGCGACCCTGGGACCCCGGCGGTCCCCCTCGGTTGAGGATGGCGCCCCCCGTGGTCGTCCCCGCTGGTCGAGGAAGGACGAAGTCCTGCCTCGAGACCTGCGGGCGAGACCTCACTCCTCGAGGGCTCGGAGGGCGGTGCCCGTCGCTGCGCGCAGGGCGCCGGCCTTGGCCGCCCACCCGGCAATGTCGACCGGGTCGGTGCCGGCGAGACTGGTCAGCTGGTGCGGGTCGGTCGCGAGGTCGTAGAGCTCCCACTCGTCGCGGTCGTGATGGTCGACGTACGCCGTCGTGCCCTCGCGCACCATCGCCCAGCGGAGGTTGGGGTTCTCGACCAGCAGCCGCCGTCGCCACCCGCCCCAGTCGCCCGTGCGCAGCGGGTCCAGCAGGGAGCGGCCGTCGAGAGCCCGCCCGGCGTCCGGGTCGAGCCCGGCGATGTCCAGGGTCGTCGGCATCAGGTCGACCTGCGAGACGAACGCGTCGGCGACGCCCGGCGCGAGGCCCGGGCCCCGCACGACGTACGGGATCCCGCTCGACTCCTCGTAGGGCTGCTCCTTCCGGAAGAGCCGGTGCTCCCCGAGCAGGTAGCCGTTGTCGGAGACGAAGAAGATCCAGGTGCGCGCCAGCTGGCCGGTGTCGCGCAGCACGTTGAGCACGCCGGCGACAAGACCGTCGAGGTCGGCCAGCTCCTCGAGCTTGCCCTCCAGGACCCGCCGCATCTCCGAGCGGACCTGCGTCGGCAGCGCACGCAGCCAGGTCGGCTTGTCGGACATGTCGGGCTCGTTGAACGCCGGTGGGTTCCAGCGCACGTCGTCGAAGGCGTGCTCATGGCGGCGGCTCGGTGTGTACGGGTCGTGCGGCGAGGACGGTGCGAACACCGCGAACCACGGGGTCACGCCGTCGGCACGGCGCCGCAGGAACTTCCGCAGCCGCTTGGCCACGAACGGGTCGACCTCGCGCTGGGTGTCGAGCACGCGCAGGTCGCCGTCGGTGTTCATCCTCCGGTCGCCGTCGACGAGGGTCACCCACCGGTCCCAGCCGGGCGCGACGTACGCCGGCGTGCGGTTGTGGCCGTTCATGTACTTCCCGAAGAAGCCGGTGTCGTAGCCGGCCGCCTTCACCCGGGTCGCGACCGTGTCGGTGTCGAGGCCCTGGGCGACGAACGGAGGGTGGGTGAGGTTGGTGGTGCAGCCGTGGTGGTGGGCGTAGCGGCTGGTCAGGATCGACGCCCGGGCCGGACCGCACCAGGGCACCGCGGCGTACCCGTTCGAGAACGAGACGCCCTTGGCCACCAGCCGCCGCGACACCGCGTGCATGGTCGGCAGGGTGGAGCGCATCTGGTCGTCGGTGACGATCCACAGCACGTTGTCGGCCACCCCATGACGCTATAACCGAGCCGGCACAGCCTCACCTTCCCCCGCTTCGCTCCTCGGTGAAGCTGCGCCTGCCCGGCTCTGTCTGATGGCCACCGCCTACGCTGCACCTCATGGACTCAGGTCACCTCGGAGACGACCTCGTGGAGGTCCTCTTCACCGAGAAGCAGATCCAGGAACGACTGCAGGAGATGGCCGACGAGATCGCGGCGGACTACGAGGGTCGTGACCTGTTGCTCGTCGGGATCCTGCGAGGCGCCGTGATGGTGATGGCCGACCTCGCCCGCGCGCTGCCCCGGCATTGTGAGATGGACTGGATCGCCATCAGCTCCTACGGGTCCGGCACCAAGTCGAGCGGCGTCGTCCGCCTGCTCAAGGACCTCGACACCGACATCTCCAACCGGCACGTGCTCATCGTCGACGAGATCATCGACACCGGCCTGACGCTCAGCTGGCTGGTCAACAGCCTCGGCAGCCGCAGCGCGGCGAGCGTCGAGATCGCCACGCTGCTGCGCAAGCCGGAGGCGTTGACGATGCCGGTCGAGCCGAGGTACGTCGGCTGGGACATCCCCAACGAGTTCGTGGTCGGCTACGGCCTCGACTACCGCGAGCGCTACCGCAACCTCCGCGACATCGGGACCCTCGCCCCGCACGTCTATTCCTGACCGATCCTCACGACCGCAGACTGAGAAGGCGCTGAGGATGCGCCCGCAGCGGCACCCTCTGCGACAATGGTGCGTTGAGCCTCACGTGTACCGTCGGTGGCTCATGAGGTCCGTCGAAAGAAGTCTGTGAAGCGATTTATCAAGGGTCCCTGGCTGTGGATCGTGCTGGCCGTCGTCGGCGTCCTGCTGGCGCTCCAGTACCTGGCGCCCAACGGCGGGTTCGACGAGATCACCACGTCCCAGATGAGCGAGTACATCGAGAAGGGCCAGGTCGACGAGATCACCTTCATCGACGGTGACCAGGAGATCCAGGCCACCCTCGACTCGGGCGCCCGCGAGGGCGGCGAGAGCGACAAGGTGATGACCCACTACATCCAGGGTCAGCAGGAGACGATCCTCGCCCTGGTCGACGCCCAGGTCGCCGAGGGCACCATCGCTGAGTCCAACTCCGAGAACCCCCAGCCCAGCCTGCTCGGCTCGATCCTGGCCACCCTGCTGCCGTTCGCGCTGATCATCTTGCTGTTCATCTTCCTGATGAACCAGGTGCAGGGTGGCGGCGGTCGTGGCGTCATGCAGTTCGCCAAGTCCAAGGCCAAGCTGATCTCCAAGGACATGCCGAAGACGACGTTCTCCGATGTCGCCGGCTGCGACGAGGCGATCGAGGAGCTCTCGGAGATCAAGGAGTTCCTCCAGGAGCCGGCCAAGTTCCAGGCGGTGGGCGCCAAGATCCCCAAGGGCGTGCTCCTCTACGGCCAGCCGGGCACCGGCAAGACGCTGCTGGCCCGCGCGGTCGCCGGCGAGGCCGGGGTCCCCTTCTACTCCATCTCCGGCTCCGACTTCGTCGAGATGTTCGTCGGCGTCGGCGCCAGCCGCGTGCGCGACCTGTTCGAGCAGGCCAAGGAGAACGCGCCGGCCATCGTCTTCATCGACGAGATCGACGCCGTCGGCCGCCATCGCGGAGCCGGCATGGGTGGCGGTCACGACGAGCGCGAGCAGACCCTCAACCAGCTGCTCGTCGAGATGGACGGCTTCGACGTCCGCGGCGGGGTCATCCTGATCGCGGCCACGAACCGTCCCGACGTGCTCGACCCGGCGCTGTTGCGCCCCGGCCGTTTCGACCGGCAGATCGGGGTCGACGCCCCCGATCTCAACGGCCGCCACCAGATCCTGCAGGTCCACTCGCGCGGCAAGCCGATGACACCCGGCCTGGACCTGCTCGGTGTCGCGCGGCGTACGCCCGGCTTCACCGGCGCCGACCTCGCCAACGTGCTCAACGAGGCCGCCCTGCTCACCGCTCGTGGCAACCGCAAGCTCATCGACAACGAGGCACTGGACGAGGCGATCGACCGCGTGATCGCCGGCCCGCAGCGGCACAGCCGCCTGATGAGCGAGAAGGAGAAGCTCGTCACCGCCTACCACGAGGGCGGTCACGCCCTGGTGGCCGCTGCGCTTCCCGGCAGCGACCCGGTGCACAAGGTGACGATTCTCCCGCGCGGTCGCGCGCTGGGCTACACGATGGTGCTGCCCGACCAGGACAAGTACTCCCAGACGCGCTCCGAGCTGCTCGACAAGCTCGCCTACATGATGGGTGGCCGGGCCGCTGAGGAGATGGTCTTCCACGACCCCACCACCGGCGCCGGAAACGACATCGAGAAGGCCACCAACCTGGCCAGGGCGATGGTCACCCAGTACGGCATGACCGAGCGCCTCGGCGCCGTCAAGCTGGGCGAGGGCAACGCCGAGCCGTTCCTGGGCCGCGACATCGGCCACAGCCGCAACTACTCCGAGGACGTCGCCGCCATGGTCGACGACGAGGTGAAGAAGCTGGTCGCGTCGGCCCACCAGGAGGCGTTCGACATCCTCGAGGAGAACCGCGACGTCCTCGACGCGCTGGTGCTCGCGCTGATGGACAAGGAGACCCTCGACAAGGAGCAGGTGGCCGAGGTCTTCGAGGCGCTGCGTCGACGCCTGGCCCGCCCGGCGTGGACCGGCTCGCCCGAGCGCAACCCCTCGACGATCCCGCCCGTGGAGATCCCGCAGGCCATCCGCGACCGCGTGCTGTCCAACGGCCGGCCCGTCGGGGAGTCCGAGGGTGGCCTCGTGGTCACGCCTCCCGGGCCGGGTGGCGACGTCCACGGCGACCCGGGTCTCGACGGTGGCATCGGCGCCCAGCCGCCCACGCCCCCGTCTCCGACATGAGCGGTTCCTCCAGCCCTGTCGACCCGATCGCGTACATCGAGCCCACCCCCGACACGGTCCCCGCCTACGACCACGCACGCGCCGAGGCCGCCGTCCGTGAGCTGCTCATCGCGATCGGCGAGGACCCCGAGCGCGAGGGCCTGCGGGAGACCCCGGCGCGGGTGGCCAGGGCGTACGCCGAGCTGACCGCCGGCCTGCGGCAGACGCCGGAGGAGGTCCTCACCACCACCTTCGACATCGGGCACGACGAGATGGTGCTGGTCCGCGACATCGAGCTGTGGTCGATGTGCGAGCACCACCTGGTGCCGTTCACGGGCGTCGCGCACGTCGGCTACATCCCCGCCGAGACCGGCAAGATCACCGGCTTGTCCAAGCTGGCGCGCCTGGTCGACGTCTACGCCAAGCGCCCTCAGGTGCAGGAACGGCTGACCACGCAGATCGCCGACGCGCTGATGCGGCTCCTCGAGGCGCGCGGCGTCATCGTGGTCATCGAGGCCGAGCACCTGTGCATGACGATGCGCGGCGTACGCAAGGCCGGGGCCCGCACGATCACCTCGGCGGTGCGGGGCAGCATGCTTCGGAACTCGGCCACCCGCCAAGAGGCGATGGCGCTGATCCACCGCAACCGGTAGACACGCGCCATGACCACGGTGCTGGTGATGGGCGTCGTCAACGTCACCCCCGACTCCTTCTCCGACGGCGGCCTCTGGGCCGACCCGGAGTCCGCGATCGCGCACGCGTTCGAGCTGGTCGAGGACGGCGCCGACGTGATCGACGTCGGGGGCGAGTCCACCCGCCCCGGCGCCACTCGCCCGCTGGTCTCCGAGGAGCTCGACCGGGTGCTTCCGGTCATCGAGGCCCTGGCCGCCGACGGTGTGACCGTCTCGGTCGACACGATGCGCGCCGAGGTGGCCGAGCAGGCGGTCGCGGCCGGCGCCCGGATCGTCAACGACGTCTCGGGCGGGCTGGCCGACGAGCGGATGCTCGAGGTGGTCGCCGCCTGCGAGGCGACGTACATCGCCATGCACTGGCGCGCGCACAGCGCACACATGCGTGACTTCGCGGTCTACGACCCCGAGGACGGTGGAGTGGTCAGCATCGTGCGCTCCGAGCTCGAGGCGCGGGTCGAGACGATCGAGGCGGCTGGCGTCGACCGGTCCCGGATCGTGCTCGACCCGGGTCTGGGCTTCGCGAAGAGGCCCGAGCACGACTGGGCGCTGCTCCGCGGGCTCGACGTCCTCGCTGGCCTCGGGCTGCCGGTGCTGGTGGGGGCGAGCCGCAAGTCGTTCCTCGGCCGTCTGCTCGGCTCCGCCGGCTCACTGCGTCCGGCTATCGAACGCGACGCGGCCACCACGGCGCTGACCACGTGGCTGGCCCTGCGAAAGCCGGCGGTGTGGGGCGTGCGGGTGCACAACGTCCGGGCGACCCGCGACGCCCTCGCGGTGGTGGACCGGCTGGCCCGCCCGCCTGAGACCCAGGAGGCCCGAGATGACCGATGAGCTGACCATCAGCGGGATCGAGTGCTTCGGCCACCACGGGGTCTTCGACTTCGAGCGCCGCGACGGGCAGATCTTCGTGGTCGACCTCACGCTGGGCCTCGACACCCGCCCGGCTGCGGCCTCCGACGACTTGCGGGACACCGTCGACTACGGAAGTCTCGTCGCGGCGGTGAAGGCCGCCGTGGAGCGAGACCCGGTCGACCTGATCGAGACACTGGCCGCGCGGATCGCGGACCTGTGCTTGTCGAGGCAGGGCGTTTCGGACCCTCGTGTTGAATGGGCTCGCGTCACGGTCCACAAGCCCGACGCGCCCATCGACGCGACGTACTCGGACGTTGCGCTGACGATCACCCGGAAAGGCGGGGCCCCCACGTGACCGAAACCCCCAACCCGCACATCGTCGACGCCGACACGATCACCGGTGAGATGCGGCCCATCCGTCGAGCCGTCCTCGCGCTCGGCTCCAACCTCGGCGAGCGACTGACCTCCCTGCAGGGCGCGGTCGACGCCCTCAAGGACACCCCTGACGTCTTCGTGACCGCGATCTCGCCGGTCTACGAGACCGAGCCCGTGCACGCCCCCGACGGGTCGGGCCTCTACCTCAACGCCGTCGTCCTGATCGACACCACGCTCTCGGCGCCGCGACTCCTGGACCGCGCCCTGGCCATCGAGGATGCCTTCGACCGCGAGCGCACCGAGGTCCGCAACGCGCCACGCACCCTCGACGTCGACCTCATCGTCGTCGGCGACCGGCGCAGCGACACCGCCGACCTCAGGCTGCCACACCCGCGAGCCGCCGAGCGGGCCTTCGTTCTCCAGCCCTGGTACGACGTCGAGCCCGACGCCGTCTTCCCGGGTGGCGACACGATCGCCGACCTGCTCGAGAAGGCCGACCGCAGCGTGGTCACCCGGCGCGACGACCTGGAGCTCGAGCTCCAGTGAGCGGGGACCCGTCGGGTGGGCCGATCGGCCCGCCGGGCGGGACCGACCCCGACCCGGGCCCGACCGGCACGCTGCGACAGCTCGGCCCCGGCGCGGTCGTCGTCGCCCTGTGCGTCGGGCTGGTCGTCGGCTGGCTGGTCCGGCGGGTGGCGTCGTACCTCGACACGCCCGCGCCGCTGGTCTCCTGGACCCAGGCCGCCGTCCTCTTCCTCGCGGCGGCGATCCTCGGGGTCCTCGCCTGGCACACCCGCCGTGCGCTGGAGGGCCGGCAGCGGCGCCCCGAGCCGCATCGCCTGGTGAACCGGCTGGTGCTGGCCCGGGCCAGCGCCATCGCGGGGGCTTTCGTGGCCGGTGCCTACGTCGGGTACGCCGTCTCGTGGCTCGGCGTGGGGGCCGAGCTGGCCGGAGAAAGGGCGTCCAGGTCGTTGCTGGCGGGGCTGGGGGGACTGTTGGTGCTGATGATGTCTTTGTGGCTCGAGCGCGCGTGTCGGGTCCCTGGGGCGGATGATCAGTCCTAGCCTGCCTACATGACTTCCCCGAAGGCTCGTCGCCGGCAGCGCAGCACCCGGCTCACCACCGCTGTCGCGCTGCTCGTGCTCGCCGCCGCCCTCGTCACCTGGGGCGTGCTGGACAACGTGACCGGCCTGTTGGCCGGCTCTGCGGTCGTCGCCGTCGTGCTTGGCGCCGTCGCGACCAGGATCACCCACTCCGAGCTCGTGGAGTCGCGGCGCGACGCCGGTCGCGAGCGAGCCCGCCTGGCCCAGGAGTACAACGAGCTCGACTCGGCACGGACCGTCGAGCACGCCGAGCACGCCGGCTTCCTCAGCGGGCGGCTCGCCGACCGCGAGTCCGCGCTGCACGAGCTCGAGGAGGCGCTCGTGGCCGCCCAGCGCCGCGCTGCCGAGTCCAGCCGCAAGCTCAACGCCGAGGCTCGCCGTGCCGAGCTGGCCGAGCAGGAGGGTGCCGACCTCACCGGCCGCCTCGACGAGGCCGAGGAGCGAGCCGCCGAGGCCATCGTCCGGGTCGCCGAGCTCGAGCAGGAGGTCGACGTACTCCGCGCGGAGGTCATCGCGTGGCAGGGCGTGGCCTCACAGGAGGATCTGCGCAAGCACGCGTAGCCGTCCCTCGCGTTCGTGTTGGGGGCTGGTGTGCCGCGCGCGGTGCCGACCTCGGCTCGGTCGGCTTCGGGGCGGACGCGGCCCTGCACTCGACTGGTTGGGGCTCCGCCCTCCGCCAACGCGCGGCCTCCGGCACAGGCGCCCTTTGGGTTGTACGCACGTGCGTACAACCAAGTAGGCCACTCGCCCGGGACGTCTGCCGCGATGCTGAACGGTGGGCCGGCGACGGCGAGCACCGCTAGCCCTTCAGCGATGCCCGCAACGCGCGGTGGATCCCGTTGGGCGTGAGCACCCCGAGGAACTGCGCGCCGTCCTTGACTCCGATCACGGACTTGTCGTCGCGCAGGAGCGCGGCGAGGGCCTCCTCGAGCGTGGCGTCGGCGTCGATCGCGCCGGCGAGGTCGCCGGTGGAGATGCCGTCGAGTGGTTCGAGATGGGCGGCGTCGATCTGCGTGACGGTCAGCCGGCGCAGTCCCTTGGTGGAGCCGACGAAGTCCGAGACGAACTCGTCAGCGGGATGGGCGAGGAGCTCGGTCGGAGTGCCGTACTGCGCGAGCCGGCCGCCGGTGGCGAAGATCGCCACCCGGTCGCCCATCCGCACGGCCTCGTCGATGTCGTGGGTGACCAGCACGACGGTCTTGGCGAGCTCCTGCTGGAGGCGCAGGAACTCGTCCTGCAGCCGGGTGCGCACCACCGGGTCGACCGCGCCGAACGGCTCGTCCATCAGCAGCACCGGCGGGTTGGCGGCCAGGGCGCGGGCGACTCCGACGCGCTGGCGCTGACCGCCCGAGAGCTGGTGCGGATAGCGGTCGGCGTACGTCGCCGGGTCGAGCCCCACGAGCTCCATCAGCTCCAGCGCGCGCTTCTTGGCGGTCGCGTTGGACTCGCCGTACAGCAGTGGCACCGTCATCACGTTGCGCAGGATCTTCTGGTGCGGGAACAGGCCGACCTGCTGGATGACGTAGCCGATGCCGCGACGCAGCTGCACCGGATCCTGGTCGGTGACATCGACGCCGTCGATCTCGATGCGCCCCGTGGTGGGCTCGATCAGCCTGTTGATCATCTTCAGCGTCGTGGACTTGCCGCACCCCGACGGCCCGACGAGCACGACGAGCTCGCCCTTCCCGACCTCGAGGTCGAGCTCGTGCACCGCCACCGTGCCGTCGTCGTAGGTCTTGCCGACCCCGGACAGCGTGATCATCGAATCGTCATCTCCGGCCCCCGGGACTGTCGGCGGGCCCGGGTAGCGTCCATGCCCGTGACCCTACCCGCGGCTGCAGACGGTCCGTCCTGCTACAGCAGGCTGACCAACGAGTGGTTCTGCTGGCAGTACGTCGAGGACCGCAGCTCCGAGCTCGTGGACGCGACGGTGCAGCACGTCGGCATCACGCTCGCCGCGGTGCTGCTCGGCGTACTCGTGGCGTTCCCGCTCGCCCTGGCCGCGCGACGCTACCCGCCGATGGAGTCGACGATCCTCGGCGTCAGCACCGGTATCTACACGATCCCGTCGTTGGCGCTCTTCCCGTTGCTGCTGCCGTTCACCGGCCTCTCGGCCACCACCGTCGTCATCGGCCTCGCGCTCTACGCGCTGACCGTGCTGGTGCGCAGCATGCTCGACGGGCTGCGCGCCGTGCCCGACGACGTGCGTGAGTCGGCAACGGGTCTGGGCTACGGCCGCACCCGGCGACTGCTCCGCATCGAGCTGCCGCTGGCGCTGCCGGTCATGATGGCCGGGCTCCGGGTCGCCACCGTGTCGACCGTCGCGCTCACCACGGTCGGCTCCCTGGTGGCGTACGGCGGTCTCGGCAACCTCATCAAGGACGGCGTCAACACCAACTTCCGGGCCGAGCTGCTCACGGCAGCGGTGCTCTGCGTGATCCTGGCGGTCGTCTTCGACGTCCTCCTCGTGCTGGCCCAGCGCCTGCTCACCCCCTGGACCCGGGGGGTGCAGGGGTGACGATCCTGTCCGATGCCTGGGCCTACCTCACCGACGGAGCCAACTGGTCCGGCGACGGCGGCCTGCTCGAGCTGCTGGTCCAGCAGCTGCTGCTCACCGTGACCGCGCTCGGCGTGGCCATGGCCGTCGGGCTGCCGATCGCGCTGTGGTTGGGTCATCTGGGCCGCGGGGGGTTCCTCGCCATCAACATCTCCAACGTCGGCCGGGCGGTCCCGACGTTCGCGTTGCTGGCGGTCCTGGTCACCCTCGACTTCCCGGGAACGGCCACCTTGGGGCCCTACGGCCGCGCCGGGCTGGCGACGCTGATCGCCCTCACCCTGTTCGCCCTGCCGCCCATCATCACCAACGCCTACGTCGCCGTCCGCGAGGTGCCGGCCGACATCAAGGAGGCCGCGCGTGGGATGGGGATGACAGGGCGCCAGCAGTTCTTTCGCGTCGAGCTGCCGCTCGCGCTCCCGCTCGTGGTCTCCGGGCTCCGGCTCGCGCTCGTGCAGGTCTGGGCGACCGCGACCATCGCCGCCCTCGTGGCTGGTCCCGGGCTCGGCCGGGTCATCACCGACGGCTTCTTCCGCACCAACTACGGCAAGGGCATCGCCGGGGCGATCGTGGTCGCCCTCGTCGCCCTGGTCCTCGAGGTGGCCGCCGCAGCCGGACAACGCGCCGTCACCCCGGCCCGGGCGCCTCGCTCACCCGGAAAGGTGGTGCAGAAGAGCCCCTCCTTCGCGGGATGATCCAAGGGCTCGGCGGAGTTGTCAGCCCTGAACTACCGGACACGCGCCGGCGCGGAATGCGTCGGCGGGACACAGAAGGTGAACACACATGAAGCAGCTCAGGCTCGCGCGCGTACGCCGCACCCTGGCCGTGGCCCTGGCCGCGGGCACCCTCTTGCTGGCCGCCGGCTGCGCCGGCGACGATCTCGCCAGCGACGACAACGCCTCGGGTGGTGACGACGAGTCCTCGGCAGCCGAGGGCGGGATCGTCTACATCGCCGGCCAGAACTTCCCCGAGGCCACGTTGGTGGCCTCGATGTACGAGCAGCTCCTGGCCGATGCCGGCTACGAGCCCACCGTCGACCTCGTCGACTCACGCGACGGCTACATGCCGACCTTCCCCGGCGACGTCGACATCGTCCCGGAATACGTCGGCGGCATCGTGAACTTCCTCAACGCCCAGGCGAACGGCGCCGACGCGGAGCCCTTCGAGGCGGGCGACGGTGGCGAGCTGGCCGACGCCGGTGCCGACCTGCTGACCGACGCCGGCATCTCCCTGCTCGACCTGTCGGCGGCCACGGACACCAACGCCTTCTTCGTGACGAAGGAGTACTCAGAGGAGAACGGCGTCACCAAGCTCTCCGACCTCGAGGGCGTCTCGGTCACGCTGGCCGCCGCCCCCGACTGCGAGGGTCGCCTCGACTGCGAGGGCGGGTTGTCCGACGAGTACGGCATCGACGTCACCGAGGTACTGCCCCTCGGCTACGCCAGCGACCAGACCTACCAGTCGGTGCTCGACGGCGAGTCCGAGCTGGGCGAGACCAGCACGACCGACGGCACGCTGGAGTCCCAGGGCCTTGTCGTCCTGGAGGACGACAAGGCGATCCAGCCGGCCCAGAACCTCGTGCCGGCGGTCAGCACCGAGTTCCTCGACGCCAACCCGGTCGTCGCCGACGTGCTCAACCCGTTGATGGCAGCGCTGACGACGGAGAAGCTGACCGAGCTCAACGGCCGGGTCGCGGTCGACCGCGAGAAGGCCGAGGACGTCGCCCGCGACTTCCTCGAGTCCGAGGGCCTGTTGTAACCCGTTGAGTTGGCCCGAATGGTTGTGCGAGTTGGCCCAAATGGCGCCGCGCAGTATCTGACTGCGCCATTCGGGCCAACTCACACAACCATTCGGGCCAACTCAACGGGTCTCGTGCTCGCGCAGGATGAGTGCGACGGGCGGGACGTCGGCGAGGCGGCCGCCGCTGAGGCGGTCGACCTCGGTGAGATCGAGGCGGGGCGGATCCGCGCCGGGCACCTGCGGGAACGGACCTGGCAGCCCGGCGGCGTACGTGATGAGCGTCGCCGCGTCGGCGCGACGGTCCTGCTCGACGAGCCAGCCGGTGAGCCGGTGCACGGGGGGGAGGCCGCTGTTCACCAGCGAGTGCTCGCCCCAGATCTCGCCGATGCCCTCGCGCAGCAACGCCCACCAGTCGTCGGTGCAGCCGGGGATCTCGGCGAAGTAGCGGTGCAGGTCACCGGCCAGCACCCGGTCGAGGAAGATCCGGCTCGTGGTCGGGTCGTCGTAGGCGATCACCGAGTCCAGGGCCATCAGCTTGGTGGTCAGCCGATCGGTGAGGTCCTGCATCGACGAACGCTGCTGGGTGATCGACGAGCCGTCGTCGCGGATCCGCCAGTGATAGACGATGTCGGGGATCACGTCGAAGCGCCCGGCGAGGAAGGCCTGCGTCGTGGTCGGCTGGTCCTCGTAGCGCACCCCCTCGGGCCAGGACAGCTGGCGCCCCTCCCAGAAGGAGCGCCGGAACAGCTTGTTCCACGCGAACACGTCGCCGAGGATCTCGGGATGCTGGTCTACGGCGATGCCCGCTCGAGGGGGTGAGTGCAATCGGCGCATCCACGGCGGCTCGACCAGACCGCCGGCCTCCCAGCGGACGATGCTGCCGGTCACGAAGTCCGACCCGGTGACGCCGAGCGTGGCCGCGAGGGTGGCGTACGTGCCGGGTGGTACGACGTCGTCGGAGTCGCAGAAGGCGATCAGCTCGCCGCGGGCGTACGACGCCCCTTCGTTGCGCGCCGCACCGAGGCCGGCGTTCGCGGTGTGCACGGCCCGGACCCGGGCGTCACGGGCGGCGTAGCGGTCGGCGATCATCCCGCTGTCGTCGCTGGAGCCGTCGTCGACCACGATCACCTCGAGGTCGACTCCCTCCTGGCCGAGCACGCTGTCGAGGGCGGCAGGGAGGTAGCCCGCGACGTTGTAGACGGGGACGACGACGCTGAGGAGCCCGTGCCGCGCCGACCCACCGGAGCCGGCCGGTTCGGCGGAACGCCGGCGCCATCGCATGCACGGAGGTTAACGACACCGCCGTGGGTACGCTCATCGGTCGTGACACACCAGCAGTCCGAGCCGCCTGGCCAGTCGGGGCCACCTGACCCGGCGACCTACCCGCGCACGGTCCTGCTCGTGGCGGGCGCCGGGCGCAGCGGCACCAGCACGCTGGCCGTGCTGTTGCAGATCCTCGGGATGCACGTGCCGACGCCCGAGGTCGCGGCCGACGCGTCCAACCCGAAGGGCTTCGGTGAGCCCCGCTGGGTCGTCGACCACCACGACGCACTCCTGGCCGAGGCGGGCGTCGCCGTGGGCGACGCACGCCCGCAAGCGTGGTTCGAGACCGGCCGGATCGCGGCCCGCGACGACGAGCGGGCCCGGGTCGCGGCCTGGCTCGAGGGCCATCTGGCCGCTCATCCCGAGCTCGTCGTGAAGGACCCGCGACTGAGCTGGTTCCTCGGCCTGTGGCGGGTGGCGGCCGAGCGCGCCGCGGCTCGTCCGGTCGTCGCGACGATGCTGCGCCCACCGGCCGAGGTGGCGGGCAGCCGGGCGACGTACTACAACAACAAGCTCGGGGCGGCGCACCTGGTGGCCAGCTGGGTCAACATGCTGCTCCACACCGAGCTCGCCACGCGGGACAGCCCGCGGGTCTTCGTGAGGTACGCCGACCTTCTCGACGACTGGGTGCGGACCACCCAGCATGTCGGCAGCACCCTCGACCTGCGCCACGTCCTCGACGCCCGCAGCGAGCAGCTCCGCGACGGGCACCGGTTCATCGACCCGAGCCTGCGCCGGATCACGGTCACCCTGGACGAGCTCGACCTGCCGCCGCGGCTGCGCGAGATCACCGAGCACACCTGGGCCGAGCTGGACGGCCTGGCCGAGCCCGACGGCGACACCGCCACCCGGCGAGAGACCCTCGACCAGCTGACGACGTCCTACGTGGACCTGTACGCCGAGGCCGAGGCCATCAGTCGCTCGACGGTGGTCGCGGCGACCGCCCGCGCGGGGGGTGGGGTGCCAGGGGGCACCGTCGACCGTGGCGGCGCCCCTGAGCCGGACCGGCGGCTTGCCGACCGCGTGCCGCACGCCTGGCGTGCGGCGATCCCGCCGAGTCTGCGGCGCGGTGTCCGGCGGGTTCTCGGCCAGCCGCGATGACCTTGGAGAACCTCGAGGGCCACGACGACTTCGACATCACCTGGCCCTGGGAGCGCGCTGGTCAGCACGGCGGTCGGCTGCGCCGCGGCGCGACCGCGGTGCTGCGGGTCAAGGACGAGGCGGCGAACCTGCCGTTCGTGCTGCCGCCGCTGCTGCGCTGCACGGACGCGGTCCTGCTCGTCGACAACGGCTCGACGGACGGCACGGCCGAGGTGGCGCTCGAGGCCGCCCGTGTTGCGGGGGCGGCCGACAGGTTGGTCGTGCGCGACTACCCCTTCGACGTGGCCAGGGCCGGCGCCGAGCACCTCGCCGTCCACGAGCGTTCGGTGCACTCGCTGAGCTACTTCTACAACTGGGCGTTCTCGCAGGTCGACACGGCGTACTCCTGGAAGTGGGACGGCGACATGGTGCTCACCCGCGAGGGCGAGCTGTCGTTGCGTGACCTCGGCTGGCAGGTCGGGCGGGAGCCGGTCGTGGTGCGGATGCCTCGGCACGGGCTGTTCCTCGACGACGACCGCCGCGGGTGGCTCGACCTCGGCTGGCGCAACCGGGAGGAGTGGGGCTTTCCGACCGGGCCCGACTTCGTCTACGCCAAGGCCTTCGAGTGGGAGATCCGCCGGACGCCGGTGCAGGTACGCCGCGTCGCGCTTCCCGACCTGCTCTGCGTCGAGCTCAAGCACCTGCACGGAGAGGAGTTCGCGCACTGGACCGACCCGGCGTCGTTCGCGACCTCCTGGCGCAACCAGCGCAAGCGCCGCGAGTGGGAGGTCTTCCATGCGCTGCGCGAGGGGAGGCTCCTCGACGGCCTCGTGGCGGTGACGGCTCCCGAGGGGGTGCACGTCGTCGACCACGTGACCCGGGAGGTGCTGCCCGCGATGAAGCGCGCGCCCGCACTCGCCGGTCGATGAGGGCCGCCTCCGCCCCCGCTGGTTGGTGAGGGCCGCCAGGCCCGTCGCGAAACCAGGGCGCATCGAGGGGTCCGGTGCGCGCGGTGAGGCCGCAGTGGAACGAGCCGTGTGACGCAGGGCACGTGGTCGTCCGGTTCCGGCGCGGGACGCGCCGGCCGTAGCCTGGTGTTGTAGTTGACGTCAAGTAGTCCGGTACCCATGAGTGGACTGGAACGAAAGGTGCGACACATGACCCACTTCCGGGTTGGGGTCATCGGCGCGGGTCGCGTCGGTGCCGTCCTGGCCGCCGCACTGCGCGCGGCCGGCCACGAGATCGTCGCGGTCGCCGGCGAGTCCGACGCCTCACGACGGCGTGCCGCCGAGCTGCTCCCGGACGTGCCGGTCGACAAGCCGACGACGGTGGCCCGCGCAGCCGACCTGCTGATCCTCACCGTGCCCGACGACATGCTGGCCAACGTCGCCAACATGCTCAGCGCGAGCGGCGCGATCAGACCGGGGCAGGTCGTCCTCCACACCTCCGGCCGGCACGGCCTCGAGGTCCTCGCTGACGCTGAAGGCGTCGGTGCGCGGGTCGTCGCCATGCACCCGGCGATGACCTTCACCGGCACCGCGGTCGACCTTCCGCGCCTCCACGGCTGCGTCTTCGGCATCACCGCCGGCCCCGCGGAGCGGGCCGTGGCCGACCAGCTGGTCGCCGACCTCGGCGGCGCCCCCATGTGGGTGCCCGAGGAGCGGCGCGCGCTCTACCACGCTGCGCTGGCGCACGGTGCCAACCACCTGGTCACCCTGGTCGCGCAGGCACGCGAGATGCTCGCCGCAGTCGCCACCGACGACCCGACGTACGACCCGGCGGATACGCTGCGTCCCCTGCTCACCGCCGCCCTCGACAACGCGTTGCGCGACGGCGACGCGGCGCTGACCGGCCCGATGGTGCGGGGCGACGCCGGAACCGTCGCCGCCCACCTCGAGGAGGTCGCCGCGGTGGCGCCGCACACGCTGCCGTCGTACGTCGCCCTGGCTGGAGACACCCTCGACCGGGTGGTCACCGACGGCCGGGTGCTGCCGATCCGGGCGCTGAAGATCAGGCGGCTGCTCGAGGACGCACTGACGGGTTCGACCACCCGCCTCGCGGGCGTCCTGCGTCGCGACCGCTGACGTCGTCGTGACCGTCCCGGCCATCGCGTCGACGCGCGCGGAGCTCGCCGACCTGCTCGCCGCGGCCCGCTCCCGGGGCCGTCCGGTCGGCTTCGTCGCCACCATGGGGGCGCTCCACGTCGGCCACGCCAGCCTGATGGCCCGCGCCCGCGACGTGGTCGGCGACGGCTCGGTGGTGGTCTCGATCTTCGTGAACCCGCTCCAGTTCGGGCCGGGAGAGGATCTCGACCGCTACCCGCGTACCTTCGACGCCGATCTCGCCCTGTGCGGGGGCGAGGGCGTCGACGTGGTCTTCGCGCCGGCCGCCGACGAGGTCTACCCCGGCGGCGTCCCGACGGGTTCGGCCAGCGAGGGTGTGACCGTCGAGCCCGGTCCGCTCGCCACTCGCTTCGAGGGTGCCAGCCGCCCTGGTCACTTCCGTGGCGTGCTCACCGTCGTCGCCAAGCTGTTCGGCCTGGTCCGACCCGACGTCACGGTGTTCGGCGAGAAGGACTACCAGCAGCTCGCGCTCGTACGCCGGATGTCGGCCGACCTCTGCCTCGGCGTCGAGGTGCTCGGCGGCGAGACCGTGCGCGAGCCCGACGGCCTGGCGTTGAGCAGCCGCAACCGCTACCTCGACACCACCGAACGGCAGCAGGCCCTCGCGCTCAGCCGGGCGCTGCGGGCGGCGCAGGATGCCGCCGCTGACGGCCCCGCCGCCGCCCGGGCGGCCGCGCTGGCCGTACTCGCGGACGCGGCGGGTGTCGAGACCGACTACCTCGTGGTGACCGACCGCGACCTGGGTGACCTCGCGCCCGACGTACCCCCCGGCACCGAGGGGCGGGTCCTCGTCGCCGCGCGGGTCGGCGCCACTCGGCTGATCGACAACCTGCCCCTGACCTTCGGGCGCGGCTCGTGAGCGGCCCGACGACGAGCCCTCGCCCGACGCGTCGTCGGATTACCCGGCTGGCCGGTGAAACTTGCGGTTGTCAGCCGAAACTTCGCCTGACAACCCTCGGTTTACCCGGTCAGCCGGGTAAACCGACATGTCCCCGAGCGCACTAAGGTCCCGGACATGGACACTCCCGGCCGGCGCGTGCCGCAACGGCTCACGGCACCCGAGCCCGGGTGGACCACGCGGGCCGACGTCGTCGTGGTCGGCTCCGGGATCGCGGGGCTGACCGCGGCCCTGCGCATCCACGCCGCTGACCGGGCGCTCAAGCTGCTCGTCGTCACCAAGGACGTGCTCCACGCGGGGTCGACCCAGTGGGCCCAGGGCGGCATCGCGGCGGCGCTCGGCCCCGAGGACACGCCGGCCGACCACGAGCGCGACACCCTGGTAGCGGGGGCCGGAGTCTGCGACCCCGAGGCAGTACACGCGCTCGTGACCGAGGGACCGGCCGCCGTCCACGAGCTCATCGCGCTCGGGACCGTCTTCGACAAGGACCCCGACGGAGAGCTGAGCCTGACCCGGGAGGGCGGCCACCATCGCGACCGGATCGCCCACGCGGGCGGCGACGCGACCGGTGCCGAGATCCAGCGCGCCCTGATCGCCGCCGTACGCCGGGCCTCCGAGATCGAGGTCATCGAGCACGCCCTGGCCGTCGACCTGCTGCTCGACGGCCCCGTCGGGAGCGGAGCCGGAGTGGCCGGGGTGACCCTGCACGTGATGGGAGAGGGCCAGCGCGACGGGGTCGGCGCGGTCCTGTGCCGGGCGGTGGTGCTCGCGTCGGGCGGGCTCGGCCAGGTGTTCTCGCAGACCACGAACCCCGCGGTCTCGACCGGCGACGGCATGGCGTTGGCCTTCCGGGCGGGAGCGACGCTGCGCGACCTGGAGTTCGTCCAGTTCCACCCGACGGTCATGTATCTCGGCCCCGACTCCCACGGCCAGCAGCCGCTGATCTCCGAGGCGGTCCGTGGCGAGGGTGCGTTCCTGGTCGACTTCGAGGGCCGGCGCTTCATGCAGGGAGTGCACGAGCTCGCCGACCTCGCGCCGCGCGACGTGGTGGCCAAGGCGATCACCCGCAGGATGCACGAGACCGACCACCCGCACATGTGGCTCGACGCGCGGCATCTTGGGGAGCCGTTCTGGGAGCGGCGCTTCCCCACGATCCTCGCCACCGCCCGCGCTCACGGCGTCGATCCGGTGACCGAGCTGATCCCGGTCGCGCCGGCGTGCCACTACGCATCGGGCGGCGTGGCGACCGACCTCCACGGCCGCTCCTCGGTGCCCGGGCTCTACGCGACCGGTGAGGTCGCCTGCAGCGGCGTCCACGGTGCCAACCGACTGGCCTCCAACTCGCTGCTCGAGGGGCTGGTGTTCTCGCGGCGCATCGCCGACGTGCTCCCCGGCGAGCTCCGTCCGTGGTCCGATCCCGCCGTCGACACCCGCAAGGCGGGTCTGGTCGCGGGCGGCGTACGACGCGACCTCCAGGCCGTGATGACCGAGCGCGCGGGCGTGCTGCGCGCGGCCGCCGGCCTGGCGGCGGCGCTGGACACGCTCCAGTCGCTCGTCGGCGACGCGGGGGCGGCGGTCGACCAGGACGCCTGGGAGACGACCAACCTCGTGACGCTCAGCCTGGCGCTGGCCGAGGCGGCGCGGGCACGGGCGGAGACCCGAGGCTCGCACTGGCGGGAGGACTCGCCCGACCGCGACGATGCCCGCTGGTCGGGCCACCTCGACACCGTGCTGGTCGACGGGACCACGTCGACCACGTTCCACGCGGCCGCGCCCTCCGACGGGGGCGGTGCGTGAGAGGCGACCTGAGGGCGGAGCTCGAGGCGGCCGACCTGGACCCCGAGGCCGTCCTCGCCCACGTGCGGGCGGCGCTCGAGGAGGACCTGCCGGGCGGTGCGGTCGACGTGACGAGCGCGGCGACCATCGCGGCCGACGCCCGGGGGATCGCCGACTTCGGTGCTCGCGGGCCAGGGGTCGTCGCGGGTCTGGGGATCGCCGCGGTGGTCTTCGACGAGGTGCTGGGTGACGACGTCGAGATCACCGACCGGCTCCCCGACGGCACGAGCGTCGCCGCGGGCGACGTGGTGATGCGCGTGGCGGGGCCGACCCGCGGGCTGCTGACCGCCGAGCGGACGGCCCTCAACTTCGCCTCCCACCTCTCCGGCGTGGCCACGGCCACCGCGGCCTGGGTCGACGCGCTCGCCGGAACCCGGGCGCGGGTGCTCGACACCCGCAAGACCCTGCCCGGGTGGCGGGCCCTGCAGAAGTACGCCGTCCGCTGCGGCGGCGGCCTCAACCACCGGTTCGGTCTCGCGGACCTGGCGATGGTCAAGGACAACCATGTTGTCGCGGCCGGCGGCGTCGTTCCCGCGTTCGAGGACGTGCGGGCGGCGTATCCAGGGGTGCCCGTCGAGGTCGAGGTCACCGACCTCGACCAGCTCCGAGCGCTGCTCGAGGCCGGCTGTGACCGGATCCTGCTCGACAACATGGACAGCCCGACGATGACCGAGGCGGTCCGCCTGGCGGCGGGCCGCGCGTCGCTGGAGGCGTCCGGCGGGCTCACCCTGACGCGGGCCCGCGAGGTGGCCGAGACCGGCGTCGACTTCATCTCCGTCGGCGCGCTCACCCACTCGGTGACGGTCTTCGACCTGGGCATGGACCTGCGGGACTCCTGATGCTGCTCGCCGTCCGGATCGGCAACGACCAGACGATCCTCGGCGTGCTCGACGGCGCGGAGGTCGCCGGTGTCTGGCGGGTGGCGAGCGAGGAGCGGCGTACGCCCGACGAGTGGGGCATCCTCCTCCGTGGCCTGCTCGCCACCCTGGCGGAGCCCCCGGTCGTCGACGGGGTGGCCCTGTGCAGTGCGGTGCCGGCGATCCAGCACACCTGGCGCGAGATGGTGCGCGCACAATTCCCCGACGTCCCGCACGTGTTCGTCGAGCCCGGAATTCGCACCGGCATCCCCGTCCGCGTCGAGAATCCGCGCGAAGTCGGCGCCGACCGCATCGTGAATGCGCTCGCCGCCGCCGAGGCGTTCGCCGGGCCGGCGATCGTCGTCGACTTCGGGACGGCGACGACGTTCGACGTGGTGAATACAAGGGGTGAGTACGTCGGCGGCGCGATCGCCCCAGGAATCGAGATCTCCCTCGACGCATTGCGTCGACGCAGTGCCCAGCTGCGCAAGGTCGAGCTGCGGCGGCCACGATCGGTGATCGCCAGCAACACCGTCGAGGCGCTGCAGTCGGGCATGCTGTTCGGTGCAGCGAGCCAGGTGGACGGCATGG
The DNA here is from genome assembly GCA_963723195.1 of uncultured Actinomycetota bacterium. Taxonomy (GTDB): domain Bacteria; phylum Actinomycetota; class Actinomycetes; order Propionibacteriales; family Nocardioidaceae; genus Nocardioides. Next base: position 130,673 of record CAVRPU010000013.1, on the reverse strand, counting down.
TGGCCCGCATCGCCGAGGAATTGGGCGTTGCACTTCCGGACATCGCTGTGGTCGCGACCGGTTATCTGGCTCCGTTGGTGGTCTCCGAATGCACCACGTTCACGGCGCACGAGCCCTGGTTGACACTCCGCGGTTTGCAGCTGGTATTCCGACGCAACGTCTAAATCGTCAAGAATCCCCTCACTCGGGATGTAGAGCGCAATCTTCGGATTGCTCCGCTTAAGATGCGGAAACTCATCCATTGCCACTAAAGTGAATTCGACAACGTTTGCACCACCGAATGCGTGGGAGGGAAATACCCCGATGGCACAGAAGGTCAACATCGTCCTGGTCGACGACCTCGACGGCAGCGAGGCCAGCTCGACCGTGTCGTTCGGTCTCGACGGCACGACCTACGAGATCGACCTCAACGACAAGAACGCCGGCAAGCTGCGCGACGCGCTCGCGCCGTACCTCGGCCACGCCCGCAAGGTCTCCGGTGGCCGGCGCGGTCGCAAGGCGGCCGGGAGCAGCCTCGGCCCGAGCCCCCGGCTGGTCCGTGACTGGGCCCGCTCGAACGGCTACGACGTCTCCGACCGCGGCCGGGTCCCCGCCGACGTGACCGCGGCGTACCAAGCCGCCAACTGACCCACCGCACGCTCGCCTGACGCCCCTCCGGCAAACCCGGAGGGGCGTCACGGCGTCTGGCCCGTGTTCGCTGTGGGCAGAGCGCGACGCAGCCGACCTGGGAACACGTAGGCTGGGCGAGGAGTTTGAACCACTGTGCGCGGGCCGTCCGAGAAGGGATGGTCCGCGGGCGGTGGCGGCCCGCACCAGGGCCGCACAGAGACGTTGCCCAAGGGCGAGGAGTTGAGCATGTTCGAGCGGTTCACAGACCGTGCCCGGCGAGTGGTGGTGCTGGCCCAGGAAGAGGCCCGCATGCTCTCCCACAACTACATCGGCACCGAGCACATCCTGCTCGGTCTCATCCACGAGGGTGAGGGCGTCGCCGCCAAGGCGTTGGAGTCCCTCGACATCTCGCTCGAGGCCGTGCGCGCCCAGGTGGAGGAGATCATCGGCCAGGGCCAGCAGGCGCCATCGGGCCACATCCCGTTCACGCCGCGCGCCAAGAAGGTGCTCGAGCTGTCCCTGCGCGAGGCGCTGCAGCTCGGCCACTCCTACATCGGCACCGAGCACATCCTGCTGGGTCTGATCCGCGAGGGCGAGGGCGTGGCCGCCCAGGTGCTGCAGAAGCTCGGCGCCGATCTCAACCGGGTCCGCCAGCAGGTCATCCAGCTGCTCTCGGGCTTCCAGGGCAAGGAGTCGGGCTCCTCCGGCGCCGCCACCGGCGGCAGCGGCGGCGAGGCGCCGTCGTCCTCGCTGGTCCTCGACCAGTTCGGCCAGAACCTCACCCAGGCGGCCCGCGAGGGCAAGCTCGACCCTGTGATCGGCCGCGAGCCCGAGATCGAGCGGGTCATGCAGATCCTGTCGCGACGTACGAAGAACAACCCGGTGCTCATCGGCGAGCCGGGCGTCGGCAAGACCACGATCGTGGCCGGCCTGGCGCAGGACATCGTCAAGGGCAACGTGCCCGAGACGCTGAAGGACAAGCACATCTACACCCTCGACCTCGGCGCCCTGGTCGCCGGCTCGCGTTACCGCGGTGACTTCGAGGAGCGCCTGAAGAAGGTGCTCAAGGAGATCCGCACCCGAGGCGACATCGTGCTGTTCATCGACGAGATCCACACGCTGGTCGGCGCCGGCGCGGCAGAGGGCGCGATCGACGCCGCGTCGATCCTCAAGCCGATGCTGGCCCGCGGCGAGCTGCAGACCATCGGCGCGACGACGCTCGACGAGTACCGGAAGTACCTCGAGAAGGACGCCGCGCTCGAGCGCCGCTTCCAGCCGATCCAGGTCGCCGAGCCGTCGATCGCGCACACCATCGAGATGCTCAAGGGCCTGCGCGACCGCTACGAGGCACACCACCGGGTGACGATCACCGACGAGGCCCTGGTCTCGGCGGCGACGCTGGCCGACCGCTACATCAGCGACCGGTTCCTGCCCGACAAGGCGATCGACCTCATCGACGAGGCGGGCTCGCGCCTGCGCATCCGCCGGATGACCGCTCCCGCCGACCTGCGTGAGTACGACGACAAGATCGCCGACGTACGGCAGCGCAAGGAGGCCGCGATCGACGGCCAGGACTTCGAGGCGGCCGCGCGTCTGCGCGACGAGGAGAAGCAGCTCATGCACCGCAAGGCGGAGCGTGAGAAGCAGTGGCGCGCCGGCGACATGGACGAGGTGGCCGAGGTCGACGAGGAGCTCATCGCCGAGGTCCTCGCGGTCGCGACGGGCATCCCGATCGTGAAGCTGTCGGAGGAGGAGTCCACACGGCTGCTCAAGATGGAGGACGAGCTTCACCAGCGGGTCATCGGCCAGGAGGAGGCCGTCAAGGCGCTCTCCAGGGCGATCCGGCGCACTCGTGCCGGTCTGAAGGACCCCAAGCGTCCCGGCGGCTCGTTCATCTTCGCCGGCCCGTCGGGTGTCGGTAAGACCTGGCTGTCCAAGACGCTGGCGGAGTTCCTCTTCGGCGACGAGGACGCGCTGATCCAGCTCGACATGAGCGAGTTCAGCGAGAAGCACACCGTCTCGCGGCTCTTCGGTTCGCCTCCGGGCTACGTCGGCTACGAAGAGGGTGGGCAGCTCACCGAGAAGGTGCGGCGCAAGCCGTTCTCGGTCGTGCTCTTCGACGAGGTCGAGAAGGCGCACCCCGACATCTTCAACAGCCTGTTGCAGATCCTGGAGGAAGGTCGCCTGACCGACTCCCAGGGACGGGTGGTCGACTTCAAGAACACCGTCATCATCATGACCACCAACCTCGGCACCCGCGACATCGCCAAGGGGGTCAACCTCGGCTTCGCCCAGTCCGGCGACGTCGCGGGCTCCTACGAGAAGATGAAGAACAAGGTCTCCGACGAGCTGAAGCAGCACTTCCGGCCCGAGTTCCTCAACCGTGTCGACGAGATCATCGTCTTCCCGCCGCTGTCGCAGGCGCAGATCGTCGCCATGGTCGACAACATGATCGCCGGCGTGGAGCTGCGCCTGAAGGACCGCGACATGTCCCTCGAGCTCACCCAGGAGGCCAAGAACCTCCTGGCCGTGCGTGGGTTCGACCCCGTGCTCGGTGCTCGTCCGCTGCGGCGGACGATCCAGCGCGAGATCGAGGACGTGATGGCCGAGAAGATGCTCTACGGCGAGATCGGCCCGGGCCAGATCGTCGTGGTCGGCATCGAGGGCGGCGAAGGCGAGGACATGTCGAAGGCGACGTTCACGTTCAAGGGCCAGAAGGTCAGCGCCCTGCCGGACCTGCCGCCGTTCGAGACCGCGGACATCGAGGTCGGTCCGCCGATCGGACCCGACGGCGCGCCGATCGAGGGCCCCGACGACTCGCTCGGCCCCATCGACATCGAGAAGTCACAGGACTAGTTGAATTGGCCCGAATGGTTGCGATCGCGTAACCATTCGGGCCAATTCGTCCAACCATTCGGGCCAATTCAACGAGCCTCTAGGGTCAGCCCATGCTGTTCACGGCGAGCACGGTGAAGGACACCCTGCCCAACCTGCGGCGGTTCGTGGCCGGCAACCTGGCCGGGGGTGCCGACCACCTGGTGGTGTTCGTCGACGACCCCGGTGGCACCGATCCGGCCGCGGTCGACTTCCTGGAGTCCCACGACGGCGTCACCTGCGTGCTCACCGACGACGTCTGGTGGGCCGGCGACCGGCCTGGGCAGCTCAACGTGCGGCAACGCATCAACGCCAACGTCGTCAAGGCGGTGCTGAGCCGACTCGACCCCGCGCATGGCTGGGCCGACTGGGTCTTCCACATCGACGCCGACGAGATCGTCCAGATCGACCGGGTGGCGCTGTCCTCGGCGCCGGAGGCAGCGGGCGTCGTACGGCTGGCACCCCTCGAGGCCGTCTCGCAGCGGCACTGGGACGACGACCCGACGCTGTTCAAGCGGCTGCTCGACAGCGACGACCTCACCTTGCTGCACACCCTCGGCGTCATCGACCGGCCGCACAACGGGGCGTACTTCCACGGGCACGTCGACGGCAAGACCGGGGTCCGCCCGACCCTGGACCTGTGGCTCACCCTGCACCAGGTCGTCGACGCCGACAAGACCGAGCAGGACCCCTGGGAGCACCCGGGGCTGCGACTCCTGCACTACGAGTCGTTCTCGGGCGAGGACTTCGTGCGCAAGTGGACGTCGATGCTCGAGTCGGGCGGCATCGTCAACTTCCGCAAGGGCCGCGAGCCCACGGCAGTCGCGTTGCGCACGTTGATCGGCAAGGGGCTGACCGCCGAGCAGGCGCGGCCCTACCTGATGCGCATCTTCGAGCGCACCACCGAGGACGACCTCGCCACGCTGCGCGAGCTCGGCCTGCTCGAGGAGGTCGACCCGCGCGCCGGAACCCACGAGCCGGTGTCGTTCCCCGACGGGACCAGGGCCGCCTTCCTAGCCCTGCTCGACGGCCTGCGGCCCCTGTCGAAGCGCGACTTCCACCCTGGTCGGCCCGCCGACGCGGTGCGCCGCCTGCTCGAAGAGGCTGAGGGAGCCGACGGCCAGGCTAGGGGAGTGCGTAAGCTCCTGCGGCGGCCCTGACGACCAGCCCGTCCTCGAGCAGCCCGGCCAGGCAGCGGTCTCGCTGCTCCGTCAATGGCCAGGCCTGGACCAGCCGCCCGGCGGAGACCGCGCCGGGGGCCTCGCGGAGTACGGCGAGCAGCCTGCCCCGGCACTGCCGGTCGGTGCCGTCGTAGGTCTGCCCCTTCCGCGGCGGTCCGTCGTAGGGCGGGTAGCCCGCCGCGCGCCACGCGCACCCCTCACGGAGGGGGCACTCGGCGCAGCGGGGGCGGGCCGCCGTGCAGACCAGCGCGCCGAGCTCCATCAGGGCGATCGACCAGGTGGCGGCGGTCGCGTCGTCGGCGGGGAGGAGGGACTCGGCCCGCGCTCGTTCGCCGACGGTCACGGCGGTGGGCGGGAGCTCGCGCCCGTCCAAGAGGCGGGTGAGCACGCGCCTCACGTTGGTGTCGAGCACGGGGTGGCGTCGGGTGTGGGCGAAGACGGCGATCGCCGCGGCGGTGTAGTCACCCACGCCGGGAAGGGCGCGCAGCTCGTCGTACGACGACGGCACCTGGCCGCCGTGCCGCTCGCTGATCACCACGGCCGAGGCGTGCAACCGCAGGGCCCGACGTGGGTAGCCGAGGCGACCCCACGCCCGGACCGCCTCTCCGGCGGGCTCCGCGGCCAGGTCTGCGGGCGTGGGCCAGCGCGCCAGCCACTCCTGGTGGATCGGCACCACCCGGGCGACCGGCGTCTGCTGGAGCATGAACTCCGAGACCATCACCGACCAGGCCGACGCCTCGACGCCCCGCCACGGCAGATCGCGCGCGTGCGCGTCGTACCAGCCGAGAAGCGCCTCGTGGAGGTCGGACACGCGCCGATCCTAGAAGCGTCCGGAGTGGCAGTCGGATCGCGGGCGTTCCCGTCGTTAGCGTTTCGACGTGTCCTCCCTGACCCGGCCGCGCGGCCCGCTGCCCAGGCGCGTCTACTGGGTACGCCGGTTGATGGTGCTGGGCATCGCGACCCTGCTCGTCGTCGGTGTCGGCCGCATCCTCACGGCCGGCAGCGACGGTGCCTCAGGTCCGGACCAGGCTGCGCAGGTCGCTGCACAGCCGGACCCGGCGCCGAGCACCGGAGAGTCGGGCAAGGAGAAGAAGCGGAAGAAGGGCAAGAAGAAGAAGGATCGGCAGACCGAGACCGCGCCGCCGACCCCGATCCTCGCCCAGCCGACGGGCCCCTGCGCCAACGACGACATCGTCGCGACGCCGGTGCTCGCCGAAGCGGCCGGCGGCGGCCAGGTCCTCATCTCGGTCGAGCTCCGGACCCAGGTATCGGAGGCCTGCACCTGGGCGGTCTCGCCCGAGACCCTCACGGTGAAGATCAGCTCCGGCGACGACGACATCTGGGCAAGCCGGCAGTGCCCGGAGTCCGTCCCCACGCGCAACCTGGTCGTCCGCCAGGACGTCGCCACCAAGGTCGGCATCCGGTGGAGCGGGCGCCGTTCTGACGACACCTGCTCAGCGCTCACCGGCTGGGCCCTGCCGGGTTGGTATCACGTCGTCGCCGCCGCCCTGGCCGGCGAGCCCACCGACGTCCAGTTCGAGCTCGTCACGCCCCCGGCACCCACGGTGACCAAGACGATCACTCCTTCTCCGGACCCTGACGACAAGAAGCGGAAGAACCGCGGCTGAGCAGAGCGGGCCGGTCGAGGCTCGCCGTCAGGCGAAACGGTCGCCGAGGATCGATGACTCGGCGAGGCGGGAGAGGCCTTCGCGGACACTGCGCGCGCGGAGCTCGCCGACGCCCTCGACGACCTGGAGGTCGTCGATGCCCGCGGAGAGCAGCTTCTGGAGCGTGCCGAAGTGGTCGACCAGCCGGTCGACGACGGCCGGAGGGAGGCGGGGGACCTTGGCCAGCAGCCGGTAGCCGCGCGGGGTGACGGCGGCGTCGAGGTGCTCGCCGTTGCCGAGTGAGAGGGCCCGCGCCACCGACGCGGGGTCGACCAGCTCGGTCGCCGAGAGGCCGCCCAGGAGCAGCAGCGAGCTCTCCGGGGTGGTGCCGCGCCGGACCGGGAGGTAGTCGCGGATCACCAGCTCACGCTCGGCATCCACCCCGGTGACCAGCTCTTCGAGCTGGAGCGACAGCAGGCGACCATCGGTGCCGAGCTCGAGCACGTAGTCCTCGATCTCGCGAGCGATCCGGGTGACCATCTCGAGGCGCTGGGCCACAACAGCCACGTCGCGCGCGGTGACGAGGTCCTCGATCTCGAGCGCCGAGAGCGTGCTGGCCACCTCGTCGAGACGCAGCTTGTAGCGCTCCAGCGTGGCCAGCGCCTGGTTGGCACGCGACAGGATCTGACCGGAGTCCTCGAGCACGTGGCGGATGTCGCCGACGTACGCCGCGATGATCTGCATCGACTGGGACACCGAGATGACCGGGTAGCCGGTCTGACGCGCGACCCGGTCGGCAGTGCGGTGTCGGGTGCCGGTCTCGTCGGAGTGGATGGTGTGGTCGGGCATCAGGTGCACGGCGGCCCGGTGGATCCGGGTGATCTCCCGGTCGAGGATGATCGCGCCGTCCATCTTGGCCAGCTCGCGCAGCCCGGTCGCGCTGAACGGCACGTCGAGCTCGAAGCCCCCTGTCGAGATCGACTCGATCAGACGGTCGTGTCCCATCACGATCAGCGCCCCGGTGCGACCGCGCAGGATGCGCTCCAGGCCGTCGCGCAGGGCGGTTCCGGGAGCCATGGAGGCAAGGACGGCGCGCAGACGCAGTGCGTCGTCGGTGCGCTCGTTCGCGACCACGGAGCCTCCCTCTCCTCGCCCGCCGGCAACGCCGGCGTGGCGCCGTCAGTGTAGAGGCAGCAGTGGTTTCGCCAGGCTCAATCGTGGTCACGATCCGGTCGCGGCACGAGTAGTCCGCACAACGCCAGCGCCGAGGCCAGGTCGGTCATCTCCTCGACCCGGATGCCGTCGGGGTACGCCGTCCGCCTGGCCGGGTCGCCGTCGCGGCCCGGGCCGGCCGGGACCAGCGCCACCTCGAACCCCATCCGGGCGGCCTCGGCGACGCGTTGGTGCAGGTCTCGCACCGAGCGCAGCTCGCCGGCGAGCCCGATCTCACCGATCGCGACCGTGCCCCGCGGCGGCGGCGCCCCCATCCAGGCCGACGCGATGGCGACGGCCGTGGCGAGGTCGCTCGCCGGCTCACTCAGCCGCGCCCCGCCCACGGTGGAGGCGAACACGTCGTGCCCGTGCAGCCGGATGCGACAGTGCTGCGCGAGGACGGCCAGCAGCATCGCCACCCGTGACGAGTCGAGCCCCGAGGTCGTGCGGCGGGGCCGCTCGGCAGGGGTCGGCGTCACCAGCCCCTGCACCTCGGCCAGCAGGGGGCGTCGTCCCTCCATCGTGACGGCCACACATGTGCCGGCGACCCGCCGTCGATGGTGCTCGACGAAGAGGCCCGTGGGGTCGGTCACCGCGACGATCCCTTCGGCGGACAGGTCGAAGCACCCGACCTCGTCGACGGGTCCGAACCGGTTCTTCAGGGCTCGGACCATCCGCAGCCGTGACGCGCGCTCACCCTCGAAGTGGAGGACCACGTCGACCAGGTGCTCGAGGACCCGCGGACCCGCGATGCTGCCGTCCTTGGTGACGTGGCCGACGATCATCAGCGTCATGTTGCGGGTCTTGGCGACGCGGATCAGGGCGGCGGCCACCTCCTTCACCTGGGTGACGCCACCAGGCACGCCGTCGACGTCGCGGGCGGCGATGGTCTGGATCGAGTCGACCACGAGCAGACTGGGCTGCACGTCGTCGATGTGGGTGAGCACCGCGCCGAGGTCGGTCTCGGCGGCGAGGTAGAGCTCGTCGTGGACGGCCCCGGTGCGGTCGGCACGCAGCCGGACCTGGGAGGCGGACTCCTCGCCGGTGACGTAGAGGGTGCGGCGCTGGTAGCGGCTGGTCTGTGAGGCCACCTCGAGCAGGAGGGTGCTCTTGCCGACGCCGGGCTCGCCGGCGAGCAGGATCGCAGCACCGGGGACCAGGCCGCCCCCCAGCACCCGGTCGAGCTCGGGCACCCCGGAGGAGCGGAAGGTCGCCTTGGTGCCGTCGACCTGACCGATCGGGATCGCGGGTGCGCTCACCGGTCCGGCGGCGGCGGCCGACGCCGGCGCGGCCCTCTCGGCCACCGAGCCCCAGGCCTGGCACTCTCCGCAGCGGCCGACCCACTTGGCAGCCTCCCACCCGCACTCGGAGCAGCGGTAGCTGGCCCGGGCGCGGCCCTTGCCGCGGCCGGGCTGGATCGGTCTGGTCGTCATGCCCAGCACGCTAGGCGAGGCCGCCGACAACGCGCCGCCACCGCGCGGGTGGGCGGCGCTCACCCGTCCTGGTGTACCCGCCCGGGACCGGCGCCTTGTATCGTGAATTGGAACGATCCAGACAGGCCAGGATCGACGCAGGGGAGGCAGGGCCGATGGGACGGACGGTGGGGGAGCCGGTGACGCTCCCACAAGTGCCCCCGACCCTGGCCGATGTCGCCGAACGGGCGGGTGTCTCCCGGCAGACGGTGTCCAACGCCGTCAACAACCCCGAGCTGCTGCGGGCCGACACGCTCACGCGGGTGCAGCACGCGATCTCCGACCTCGGCTACTCGCCCAACCGCGCGGCCCGCAACCTGCGCACCCGGGCGAGCCACCTCGTCGGCCTGCGCTTCACGCCGGCTCAGGAGGGCACCGCCAACGCGTTGATGGACCGCTTCGTGCACTCGCTGGTGGAGGCGTCGGCGGAGGCGGGCTACCACGTCCTGCTCTTCGCAGGCGACCCCGAGGACCCGGTGTCGGGGTACGACGACCTGCTGCGCGCCACGGCCGTCGACGCGTTCGTGGTGACCGACACGTTCCTCGGAAACCCGCAGGCCACGTGGCTCGAGGAGCGCCGAGCGCCGTTCGTGGCGTTCGGGCGGCCCTGGGACGTCCCGGAGGCGGCCCACCCGTGGGTCGACGTCGACGGAGCCGCCGGCGCCGAGCTGGCCACCACCCACCTCGCCGACCGGGGGCACACGCGGATCGCCTGGGTCGGCTGGCGCAAGGACTCCTGGATCGGTGAGGACCGCCGCGCCGGATGGAGCCTTGCCATGCGCTTCCGCGGCCTGGCCACCACCGGGCTGGCCTGCCGGGTGGAGGACTCCGTCGCCAGCGGGCGCGAGGCTGCCGGCCGCCTGCTCGACGACGCCGCACCCAGTGCGTTCGTCTGCGCCTCCGACACGCTCGCGATGGGGGTCATGCACGCCCTCGCCGAGAGGGGCCTGCGTCCGGGTGCCGACACCGCGGTGGTCGGTTTCGACGACTCGCAGGTGGCCCAGGTCGTCCCGGGCGGGCTGACGTCGGTCCGTCAGCCGCTCGAGGAGGTGGCCGTCGAGGTCGTGAAGGCGCTGGCCGGCCTGCTCGCGGCGCCACCGTTGGTCGGACCCGGCGTGCTGTTGCGCCCCACGCTGGCCGTGCGCGGCTCGTCCGAGCGTGCGGGTCGCTGAGCGTCGTACGCGGGGTGTCGCGGCGGAGGATCCACGGACCGGTCCGCGATGATGTGCTCGCCGCCTCGGGGGCAGCCACACGTCAGCGCCCCGTGAGGGAGCTCAGAGGGACCAGGGGGAGAGGACGCCGGTGACTCGACGTAGGTCGGCCGACGACGCGAAGGCCGAGATCCGCCGGGCCGCGCTGGACCTCTTCCTCCAGCAGGGGTACGAGGCCGCCTCCCTGGAAGGGGTGGCCGAGCGGGTCGGCGTGACGAGACCAGCCGTGCTCTACCACTTCGGCAGCAAGGAGGCCTTGCTGCTCAGTGTCGTCGAGCCGGGCTTCCTTGCGCTCGACGCCGTGGTCTCGGGCTTCGAGGCCGTCGACGACGGCCTGGTCGAACAGGAGACTGTGCTGCGCGGCCTGGTGGTCGTGCTGCTCGAGCACAGGCGGCCGATCGCGCTGATCTCCCGCTTTGCCAACGACTACTCCGTCGGGGGGATCGGGGAGCGCGCCCAGCGCCTCAACCTGCGCAGCGCCCTCCTGCTGGGCGGCGCGGCGACGGCCACCGACTCGGCGACCCAGATCCGCGTCGTCGCCACGCTCGCAGCGCTCGGCGGGATCATCGACGCCCGCGTCGCCCTGCCGCTCGAGACCGTGGAGGACCGGGAGGTTCTCGTCCGCGGGCTGCTCGCGCTGCTGAAGAGCTAGCCTCGGCTGACCTGTCCGGATAGTTCGCCGCAAGTTGCACCAGTTGGGGCCGCCGAATGGTGCAACTTGCGGCGAACTATCCGAATGTCAGTAGCTCTTCCACCAGAGGTTGACGGCGTAGTCGACCTCGGTGCCGTGGTGCTCGGCGAGGATCAGGTCGGCGTTGGCGGCGTCGTACTCGATCCGCACGACGCTCTCGAGGTCCGCGCGTGACTCGAAGACCCAGCGGATGTCGACGGGCAGGCGCGTCCAGCCCCGCACCGACCAGAAGCGCTCGACCTCCGTCGGTGACGGGAGGTGCGGGTAGCCGCGCCGGAACCACCGCCCGAACGTGGAGCGACTGTCGTCGTTGTCGATGACGAACGCCGTGCCTCCCGGGCGCACGACCCGGTCGAGCTCGCGCAACCCAGGCTCGCAACCGGGGCCGAAGAAGTAGGCCCAGCGCACGTGCACGACGTCCACGGACGCGGGCGGCAGGGGCACGTGCTGGGCGCTTCCGACGAGCACGCGCACCCCAGGGATCGAGCGGGTACGCCGCCGCGCGAGCCTCACGAGGCCGTGGTGCGGCTCGACGCCGGTGACCGTGCGGGCGGTCTCGGCCCACTGCGGCAGGTGGTAGCCAGTGCCGCACCCGAGGTCCAGCAGGTCGCGGCCGGCCCAGTCGGCGACGCCGGCCATCGCCGCCTCGATCCGCCGGTCGGGGTCGGCCGCGGCGTTCTCCAGCTCGTAGGTCGCCGGGTGGTCCCAGATGTTGGGGCTCGGGACCGCGTCGGGGCCGGCCGGCAGCGTCAACGGCTGAGCGTCACACGCGGACCAGGCCGTCGGGGGTGAGGACCTGCACGGCCAGGACGCCGGGGGTGCCGTGGGGCGCGACCCAGTCGACCTTCACGTCCTCGAGCGGGGCCTCGACGGTGACGCCGAGCCAGTCGCTGACCCGGCTCGGGTCGCCAGCGATCTCCAGACAGGCAAGGGAGAACCGCGGGTCCGCGCCGGCGCTCGGGTGCAGCTCGGCGGGCGAGAGCCACTCGATGAAGAAGGGCAGCTGCGGATCGGCGATGAGGCCGTTGATCCCGATCTGCTTCCACTCCAGGTTGGTGCCGTCGGGCCGGTGCCGGTTGCCAGGAGCGGCCTCACGACCGAGCCGCTGCTCGAGGCCGGCGATGTCGTCGACGGCCACGACCCACCCGAGCCAGCCGCCGCCGAGGGCGGAGCGGGCGCGGACGGCTTGACCGAAGGGCGCCTTGTCGGACGCCGGGTGGTCGAGGACCTCGACGATCTCGATGTAGGTGTGGTCGGCCAGCGGCAGGATCATGTTGCGCGTGCCGAATCGCGGATGGACGCCCCCGTCGACGAACTCGGTGCCGAGCAGCTCACCGATCCGCCGGGCGGTGCCGGCGAGGCCGTCGGGGCCGGCGGCGTACGAGAGGTGGTCGAGACGCATGCATGGATTCTGACCCCGCGCCAACGGCGGCGCTGCACCGGGGTCGGATTTCTCGACATCGAGAATCTCTTCGTGACCTCGCCGAGACCCGCTCGGCGCAAGGGACTCAGGTCACCTCGACGGCTGCTGAGCCCCGGGGTCGGCCGGGTGGATCGCGAGGGCCGAACGGGAGGCCAGGTGGGCCTCGCAGTGCGACACCAGCTCGTCGTACGCCGCCCGCCCCATCAGCTCGACCAGCTCGGCCTCGCTGCCGACGTACAACGGCTCCGGAGCGTTGTGCGCCTCGGTGTTGCCGGAGCAGTACCAGTCGAGGTCGTGCCCGCCAGGTCCCCAGCCGCGTCGGTCGTACTCCCCGATCGAGACCTCCGAGTAGGACGAGCCGTCCTGCAGCTCGACGGTGCGGAAGGTACGCCGGATCGGCAGCTGCCAGCACACGTCGGGCTTGGTCTCGAGCGGGTGCCTGCCCTGACGCAGGGCCAGCGCGTGCAGCGCGCACCCGGCACCGAGCGCGAAGTCGGCGCGGTTGTGGAAGATGCAGGCCTGCTGGCCGTCGATCTCGAGGGTCCTGGTCTTGCGCTCGCCGTCCTCGTCGAGCTCGATCCACGCGCTCCGCTTCAGCTTCTTGGCCTTGGGGCGGTGCTGCCAGACCTCGTCGGTGAGCTGGTCGACGAAGCCCGCCACCCGCTTCTCGTCGTCCTTGTCGGAGAAGTGCGCGCCGAGGGTGCAGCAGCCGGTGTCGGGCGAGGTCGAGTAGATGCCCTGGCAGCCCTGCCCGAAGATGCAGTGGTAGCGCGAGGTGAGCCACGTGAGGTCGCAACGGAAGACCTGGCTCGCATCGGCGGGGTCGGCGAACTCCACGAACGCGCGTGGGAACACCAGGTCGACCTCGGGCACGACGCCAAGCCTGTCACGCCGCTGGCTGCGAGACCCGGTCGCTGTCCGGACGGGCCGGGGTAGCGTTTGCCCCATGCGGCTGGGCGTCCTCGACATCGGGTCCAACACCGGGCACCTGCTCGTCGTCGACGCGCACGACGGCGCGGCGCCCCTGCCGGCGTACTCCCACAAGGAGCCGCTACGGCTCGCGGAGCACCTGGACGCCGACGGCGCCGTGTCGCGGGCAGGAGTCGAGGCGCTGACGACGTTCGTCGCCTCGGCGATCATCGTGGCCGAGGACAAGGGTTGCGAGGAGATGCTCGGCTTCGCGACGTCGGCGGTGCGCGACGCGGTGAACTCCGAGGACGTGCTGGGCGAGGTCGGGGCGCGCACCGGCGTCGCCCTCGACGTGCTGTCGGGGGAGGACGAGGCGCGGCTGACGTTCCTCGCCGTACGCCGCTGGTTCGGCTGGTCCGCCGGCCGGCTCGCCGTCTTCGACATCGGCGGCGGCTCCCTCGAGATCGCCGGCGGCGCCAACGAGGCCCCCGACGTGGCCTGGTCGATGCCGCTCGGTGCGGCCCGGCTGGCGCGGGAGTTCTTCGCTGTCGGTCTCCCGGGCGAGGCCGAGGTGCGTGCGCTGCGCAAGCGGATCCGGGCCGAGATCGCCCGCGATGCCGGCCGCCTGCTGCGCTACGGGCAGCCCGACAAGGCCGTCGCCACCTCCAAGACGTTCCGCTCGCTCGCCCGGATCTGCGGCGCGGCCCCGTCGAGCGCGGGCGCGCTGGTGCCGCGCGCCCTCCCGCTGGAGGAGATCTCGGCCTGGATCCCGAAGCTGATCGAGATGGACGACGAGAAGTTCGCGGCGCTGCCCGGTGTGTCGGCGTCGCGCGCCCACCAGGTGGTGCCGGGTGCGCTGGTGGCCGAGGCGTGCATGGACATCTTCGGGCTCGACGAGCTCGAGATCTGCCCGTGGGCGCTGCGCGAGGGCGTGATCCTGGAACGCATCGACCTGCTCAACGGCACCGACTGAGCATCACGTGCCTGTCATCGGTCTCTCCACCGCCTCGGTCTACCCCGAGTCGACCGCGCACGCCTTCGGCTACGCATCGTCGCTGGGCTACGACGCCGTCGAGGTCATGGTCGGCATCGACGCGCTCAGCCAGCAGGTGGCCGCAGTCAAGCAGCTGGCCGAGCACCACGAGATGCCCGTGTGCGCCGTGCACGCGCCGTGCCTGCTGTTCACGCAGCGGGTCTGGGGCACCGACCCGTGGGGCAAGCTCCAGCGGTCGGCCGAGATGGCCGAGGAGGTCGGCGCCGAGGTGGTCGTCGTACACCCGCCGTTTCGCTGGCAGAAGGACTACGCCGCCGGCTTCGTCGAAGGCATCGCCGCTCTCGAGGTCTCCACCGGCATCGCGTTCGCCGTCGAGAACATGTATCCCTGGCGTTCGCCCGCGCGGGGTGGGTCGAAGCGCGGGATGGGGATGTACCTGCCCGGCTACGACCCGTCGGAGGAGGACTACGCCAACACGACCATCGACCTGTCGCACGCCGCCATCGCCCGCGACGACGTGGTCGAGATGGCCGACCGGCTCGGCGAGCGGCTGCGGCACGTCCACCTGACCGACGGCACCGGCTCGGCCAAGGACGAGCACCTCGTGCCGGGGCGAGGCTCGATGAAGGCCGACGTGTTCCTGCGGCACCTGGCCAGCCAGGGCTTCGACGGGCACATCGTGCTGGAGATCAACACCCGGCGGTGCAACACGCGCGAGGAGCGCGAGCGCGACCTCGTCGAGTCGCTCGCCTTCGCGCGCGAGCACTTCGTGGTGCACTCTCAGTGACCGCCCGGCGCGGGCGCCGCCCGGGCGCGCCCGACACGCGGGCTGCGATCCTCGAGGCCGCGCGCGAGCTGTTCGGCGTGCAGGGCTTCTCGGGCACCACGATCCGGGCGATCGCCACCTCGGCCGGCGTCGACGCGGCGCTGGTGCACCACTACTTCGGCAGCAAGGACGACCTGTTCCTCGCCGCGCTCGACATCCCGGTCGACCCGCGCCAGGTCATCGCGCCCGTGGTGGCGGGTGGCCCGGACGGCGCAGCCGAACGCTTCCTGACCGTCTTCCTGTCGGTGTGGGACGATCCCGTCGTCCGCCCGTCGCTGCTGGCCGTGGCCCGCGCCGTGATGGACCCGGCGACGCAGCGGCTGCTCTCCGACGGGTTCCTGCCGGTGGTCATCGAGCCGGTCGGCGTCGCGCTGGGCCTGGACCGGCCGGAGCTCCGGATGCCCCTGGTCGCTAGTCAGGTGATCGGGCTGATCCTGATGCGCTACGTGCTGGAGGTGGAGCCGATCGCCTCCATGCCCACCGACACCGTCATCGCGACGTACGCCCCGACGCTGCAGCGCTACCTCACCGGCCCGCTGCCCTGACCCCGCTGGCGCTGACCGATCCAGATAGTTCGCCGCAGGTTGCACCGGTTGACACGTCTCAGGTGGTGCAACTTGCGGCGAACTACCCAGCGGGAGCATAATTCAACACATGATGAAAAACGCGGTGGAGGTGCGGGAGCTCACCGTCGTGCGAGGGCGTACGACGGTGCTCGACGGGCTCGACCTGACCCTCGGTGGCGGCGTGACCGGGCTGCTCGGGCCGAGCGGGTGCGGCAAGACGACGCTGATGCGCGCGCTGGTCGGCGTCCAGCAGGTGAAGGCCGGCACGGTCGAGGTGTTCGGCGAAGCGGCGGGTGGTGCGCCGCTGCGCGACCGGGTGGGCTACGTGACGCAGGCGGCGAGCGTGTACGACGACCTCACCGTCGCCGAGAACCTCCGCTTCTTCGCCCAGGTGCTCGCCGTGGGCCGCGCCGAGGCCGACAAGGCGCTCGCGGCGGTGGACCTGACCGGCCACGCCGACCAGGTCGTCGGCACCATGTCCGGCGGGGAGCGCAGCCGGGTCAGCCTGGCCGTGGCGCTGCTCAAGGAGCCCGACCTGCTCGTGCTCGACGAGCCGACCGTCGGCCTGGACCCGGTGCTGCGCCAGGAGCTGTGGGCGTTGTTCCACCGGCTGGCCGACGCGGGATCGGCGGTCCTCGTGAGCAGCCACGTCATGGACGAGGCCGAGCGCTGCGACCGACTGCTCCTGATGCGGGCCGGCGCGATCATCGCCGACGGGAGCCCCGCCGCGATCCGCGAGCGCACCGGCGCCGCCGACATCGAGGGCGCCTTCCTCGCGGTCGTCGGGGGAGGTGCGGCGGCATGACCACCCGCATCGTCAATGGCCGCATCCTGCTGGCCGTCGCCGCGCGCGTGCTCACCCAGATCCGCCGCGACCACCGCACCCTGGCGATGCTGCTGGTGCTGCCGTGCCTGCTGACCACGCTGCTGTGGTGGATGCTCTCCGAGCTGCCGGGCGACTCCTTCGACCGGTTCGGCCCGGGGCTGCTGGCGCTGTTCCCGTTCATCGTGATGTTCCTCGTCACGAGCGTCACGACCCTGCGAGAGCGCTCCAGCGGCACCCTCGAGCGGTTGCTCGCGATGCCGATGGGCAAGCTCGACTTCCTGCTCGGCTACGCCCTCGCCTTCGGCGTGGTGGCGGCCGTGCAGTCGGTGCTCGCGGTGGCCGTGTCGGTCGTCTTCCTCGATCTCGACGTGGCCGGCCCGGTCTGGCTGCTCACGACCGTCGCGGTCGCCGACGCCGTGCTCGGCACCGCGCTCGGGCTGTTCGTGTCGGCGTTCGCAGCCACGGAGTTCCAGGCAGTGCAGTTCATGCCGCTGGTGGTGATCCCGCAGATCCTGCTGTGCGGCCTGTTGGTCCCTCGCGACGCGCTGCCCGACGTGCTCGGCTTCGTCAGCGACCTGCTGCCGCTGTCCTACGCCGTGGACGCGATGACCCACCTGGTCACCTCGACCTCGACGACCGAGGTGTGGGCCGACATCGGCGTCGTGGTCGCCTTCGCGCTGGCGGGCCTGGGGCTGGGCGCCGCGACCCTGCGGCGGCGTACCGCCTGAGGAGCCGCACTTCCCACCCGGAGCTGTCACTTCCTGACCGTTGCAACGGGTGGGAAGGGCCGGAGTCCCCGCTGAGGCGGGGATTCCGCCCCCGCGGACCGCAGTCGCGCCGTCGAAGTAGCCTGACGACATGGCGTTGCTCCGCGAACCCCTGCTCCTGCTCTCCCGCAGCGACACCGTGAAGAAGCTCGTCAGCACCATGCCGGTCTCGGCGGGGATCGTGAACAGCTACGTGCCCGGCGAGACCACGCAGAGCGCGGTCGACGCGACGGCCGGGCTGGTGGCGGACGGGCTCACGGCGTCCCTCGACTTCCTCGGCGAGGACACCCTCGACGCTGAGCAGGCCGACGCGACCGTGGCGGCGTACAAGGACGTGCTCACCGCGCTCTCCGAGCGCGGGCTGGCCCGGCAGGCCGAGGTCTCGGTCAAGCTCAGCGCCGTCGGGCAGGCACTGGCGTCCAACGGCCACAAGATCGCCCTCGAGAACGCCCGGGCCATCTGCCGGGCGGCGCGCAACGCCGGTACGACGGTCACGCTCGACATGGAGGACCACACCACCACCGACTCGACCTTGGCGATCCTGCGCGACCTGCGCAAGGACTTCCCCGAGACCGGCGCCGTGCTCCAGGCCTACCTCCACCGCACCGAGGCCGACTGCCGGGCGCTGGCCTACGAGGGCTCGCGCGTGCGGCTGTGCAAGGGCGCGTACAACGAGCCCGAGGACGTCGCGTTCCAGGGTGGTGAGGACGTCGACAAGTCCTACGTGCGCTGCCTGAAGGTGCTGATGGCGGGCCAGGGCTACCCGATGGTCGCCAGCCACGACCCGAGGCTGATCTCCATCGCGTCGTCGATCGCGGGGCGCTACGGGCGCGAGAAGGGCACCTACGAGTTCCAGATGCTCTACGGCATCAGGCCCGAGGAGCAGAAGCGGCTCGCTCGAAAGGGCGAGACGGTGCGCGTCTACGTCCCCTACGGTCAGGAGTGGTACGGCTACCTGATGCGCCGCCTTGCGGAGCGACCGCAGAACCTGTCGTTCTTCCTGAAGTCCCTGATCTCCAAGAAGTGAGCGTCGAGAAATGAGCAGCAACCAGACCGCCATCATCGGCGCCGGCGTGATGGGCGAGACGCTGCTGTCCGGCCTCGTCCGCGCCGGCCGCCGCGTCGACAACCTGCTCGTCGGCGAGAAGCGTGCCGAGCGCGCCCACGAGCTCGAGGAGCGCTACGGCGTCGCGGTGGTGTCCAACGTCGAGGCCGCCGAGAAGGCCGACACCGTTGCGCTGGTCGTGAAGCCGCAGGACATGGCCGACGTGCTCGACGAGATCGCACCCGTCCTGCGGAGGGGCCAGCTGCTCGTCTCGCTCGCGGCCGGCATCACGACCGCGTTCATCGAGTCGCGCGTGCCCGACGGGGTTGCGGTCGTGCGCGTCATGCCCAACACGCCCGCCCTGGTCGACGAGGGGATGGCCGCGATCTCGCCGGGCTCCCACTGCGACGACGCCCACCTCGCGGAGGCGGAGGGCCTGATGGCGTCGGTAGGCAAGGTGCTGCGGATCCCCGAGCGCCAGCAGGACGCCGTCACCGCGATCTCCGGGTCCGGGCCGGCGTACATCTTCTTCGTCGTCGAGTCGATGATCGAGGCAGGCGTGCATCTCGGGCTGCCGCGCGCGACGGCTACCGACCTCGTCGTCCAGACCGTCGTCGGCTCGGCCAAGATGCTCCGCGAGACCGGCACCCACCCGGTCGTGCTGCGCGAGCAGGTCACCTCGCCCGCCGGCACCACCGCCGCCGCGCTGCGTGAGCTCGAGATCCACAAGGTGCGCGCCGCGTTCCTCGCGGCCATGGAGGCCGCGCGCGACCGCTCGCGTGAGCTCGCCGAAGGATCCTGACGCCGAGGAGCGGCGCGTGCGTCCTCACACCAGGCCGACGGCGGCCCGGGCGGCCTCGAGCACCGGGGCGGTCACCTCGCGACAGCGGGCCGCGCCTTCGTCGTACACCGAGGAGACGTGGGCGGGGTCGGCGGCGAGCTCGGAGTAGGCCTGCTGCAGCGGTGCGAGCTCGGACACGACGGCGTCGGTGACGGCCGCCTTGAGGGCGCCGTACGTCGCGAGCCCGTCATCCGAGCCACCGCACGCGGTCAGGATCTCCAGCAGGTTGGTGACACCGGGCTTGCCGCCACGATCGGCGCGCACGGCATCGGGACCGACGTCGGAGTCGGTGACGGCGCGCGCGACCTTGCGGCGGACGACGTCGGGCGGATCGAGGAGGTAGAGGTTGCCGGCGACGTCGTCGTCGGACTTGCCCATCTTCGACGTCGGGTCCGACAGCGACATCACCCGCGCGCCGGCGGCCGGCGTGCTGATCTCGGGCACGGTGAAGACCGGTCCGTACGTGCGGTTGAACCGCAGCGCGAGATCGCGGGTCAGCTCGAGGTGCTGGCGCTGGTCGTCGCCGACAGGCACCTGCTCGGGCCGGTAGAGCAGGATGTCCGCGGCCATCAGCACCGGGTAGGTGTAGAGCGAGACGCGCGTCGCGTCCACCCCGCGCCCCTTCTCCTTGAACTGGATCATCCGGTTCAGCTCGCCGGTGTACGCCGTGCACTCGAGCAGGTAGGCCAGCTCGGTGTGCGCCGGCACCCGGCTCTGCACGAACAGCGTGCTCCGGTCGAGCCCGACCGCGAGCAGCAGCGTCGCGAGCTCAGTGGTGAGCGCACGCAGCTGCGCGGGGTCATGGGCGACGGTCATCGCGTGCAGGTCGCACACGCCGTAGAAGCACTGGCCCTTCGCCGCGGTCTCGTCCTGTGCGGCCGCCATCGGGCGCAGCGCGCCCAGGTAGTTGCCGAGGGTCAGATGCCCGGTGGGCTTGAGGAGGGAGAGGCGTCGTCCGGCGTGCGTGGTCATGTCGTGCTCCTGTGGTCGGGTGCCGCCGACGGGCGGTGTCGAGCGCCCAGGAAGGGCAGGAAGCACGACGGCCGCCCGGAGGCGGCCGTGGGTCGAGGTGGGTGTGCTCGAACGCGGGTCCGCCGTCAGGCGGGCCACCACTGGTGGATCTGCTGTGCGTGCACAGGCTCAGTGTGCCACGTGCCACGAGTAGCCTCCGAGGCATGGCGGAGTGCGAGGGGCCGGCGACGGCGATCTTCGACCCCTCCCTCACGGCGTACGACTTCGGCCCCACCCACCCCATGTCGCCGCTGCGCGTCGACCTGACGATGCGGCTGGCCGCCGAGCTCGGAGTGACCGGCCTCGGCGTGGCCGGCGAGCGGCTGCGGCTGGTCGAGGCGCCGTACGCGACGATGGCGCAGCTGGTCAGCGTCCACGGGCCCGACCTGGTCGAGGCGGTGACCAAGGCCGGCACCAGGCCGGACCGCCTCGACGACGACTGCCTCGCTCACGGCCTCGGCACCGCCGACAACCCCGTCTTCGAGGGGATGCACCATGCGGCGGCGCACGTCGTCGGCGCCACCGTCGAGGCCTGCCGTCAGGTGGCCAGCGGCGAGAGCCTGCACTCGGTGAGCATCACCGGCGGGCTCCACCACGCGATGCCTGATCGTGCCAGCGGCTTCTGCGTCTACAACGATGTCGCCATCGGCGTCCAAGCCCTGCTCGACGCGGGTGTCGCACGTGTGGCGTACGTCGACGTCGACGTCCATCACGGCGACGGTGTCGAGCAGATCTTCTGGGACGACCCGCGGGTGCTGACCGTCTCCGTCCACGAGACCGGTGACGCGCTCTTCCCAGGCACGGGGTTCCCGTCCGACGTGGGTGGTCCTCGTGCCGAGGGCAGCGCCGTCAACCTGGCGCTGCCGTCCGGCACCGGAGACGCCGGCTGGCTGCGGGCCTTCCACGCGGTCGTGCCGCCGGTGGTGCGTGCGTTCGAGCCCGACGTGCTCGTCACCCAGCACGGGTGCGACTCGCACATGGACGACCCGCTCGCCCACCTGATGCTGTCGGTCGACGGGCAGCGGGCGAGCTACCTCGCGCTGCACGACCTCGCCCACGAGGTGTGCGGCGGTCGGTGGGTCGCCACGGGCGGGGGCGGGTATGCACTGATCGAGGTGGTGCCCCGCGCGTGGGTGCACCTGCTGGCCATCGTCTCCGGCCGGCCGCTCGATCCGGCGACCCCGATTCCCGAGCACTGGCGCGCCCACGTCGAGGAGCTCACGGGTTGGACCGCCCCCGCCCGGCTCACCGACGGGCGCACCCCCGCCTGGCGCGACTGGAGCGAGGGGTACGACCCGGACGCCCGCCTCGACCAGGCTGTGCTCGCCACCCGTGAGGCGGTCTTTCCGCTGCACGGCCTCGATCCGACGTACTGAGCGAGGCGTCTGTGGGTTTACCCGGCTGGCCGGGTAAACCTGCGGTTGTCAGGCGAAGTTTCGGCCGACAACCGCTAGTTTCCCCGGCTGGCCGGGTAAACCGACGGGAGCCCCGGGTGGTCTGGCCCGGTGAGGGCGGGGTGTGGGCAGGGGGGCCGCGGCGTCGTACAGTCGAGCACGGTGGGGACCACCGGTCTGGACCACGCGGGCGGCGCGTGGGGCCACGAAGGTGGGACTTCTGGGGTTTTCTGAGCGTGAACGGAAGCAAATCAACTCGACACGCCGTAATCCCACTCGTTTTGTTCTTGATCCCCTTCCCCATCTGTCACATCAGGCTCTATTCTCACGAGTGAAGTGCATGTTGGTCACTGGTGGGGAAGCCGGTGGCGTGCACGGAGAAGGAATCGGTGCAGCCATGGCAGCCACTCCGTTCGACTCGCAGGGCCACGATCGCCATGAGGGACCGGGCGACATCTCCGACGTCAGGTTCCTGACCGTCGCCGAGGTGGCCACGATGATGAGGGTCTCGAAGATGACCGTCTACCGGCTCGTGCACGGCGGTGAGCTGCCCGCCCTGCGCGTGGGGCGTTCGTTCCGGGTGACCGAGGACGACGTGCAGGAGTACCTCCGCAAGAGCTTCTACTCCGCCGGCTGAGCCGGGACTGAGCGCGACAAGCGGATCACGCTGCGACTCGGATTCTGCCTCGACCCGAGCGGGCAGTAGGCTGTCCGGGTCGCGCCCGGCCGCGGCCGCCGCTGCGTACCCCGTCATCACGGACCATCGCGCGCGCGGCTCTCGTCCGGCCCGGCGCCGAGCATCGTCTGGGAGAGGTAGTCCGTGGGTTCCGTCATCAAGAAGCGTCGCAAGCGCATGGCCAAGAAGAAGCACCGCAAGCTGCTGAAGAAGACGCGAGTCCAGCGTCGCAAGCTCGGCAAGTAGGCCTCGGGCCGGGGAGCGCCGCACCATGGGCAGCGTCGTCCTCGTCACGGGCGTGTCACGCGACATCGCCCGTCGGTTCGCCCGTTCCGTGGCCGAGCATCCCGATGTCGACCGCGTGGTCGGCGTCGACGTGGTGCCCCCGCGCGGGGACATCACCGGGGTCACCTTCCACCGGGCCGACATCCGCAACCCGGTGATCGCGAAGGTCATCGCCATGGAGGACGTCGACACCATCGTCCACATGAGCGTCATCGCCACCCCGGGCAGCGCCGGTGGCCGCGGCACGATGAAAGAGCTCAACGTCATCGGCACGATGCAGCTCCTGGCCGCCGCGCAGCGCGCCCCGGGTCTGCGCAGCCTCGTGGTGAAGTCGACGACCACGGTGTACGGCGCAGGCCCCCGCGACCCCGCGATGTTCACCGAGGAGATGGGCCCCAAGAGCGTGCCCCGCGCGGGCTACGCCAAGGACGTCTACGAGATCGAGGGGTACGTCCGCGGCTTCGCGCGCCGACGCCCGGACGTCCGGGTCACCATGCTGCGCGCGGCCAACGTGATCGGCCGTCACGTCACCAGCCCGCTGACGTCCTACTTCCGGCTGCCGGTCATCCCGACCGTTGCGGGATTCGACCCGCGCCTGCAGTTCCTCCACGAGCGCGACCTGATCGCGGCCCAGACCCATGCGGTGGTCACCGACGTGGCCGGCACGTTCAACGTCGCCGGCGACGGGATCCTGACGCTCTCGCAGGCCCTGCGACGTCTGCGCCGCCCGACCGTCCCGCTGCCGGCCTTCGCGGTCGGAGGCATCGGCTCGCTGCTTCGTCAGGCGCGCGCCGCCGACTTCTCGCCCGAGCAGCTCGGGTTCCTCACCTACGGCCGGGGGGTCGACACGACCCGGATGCGCAGCGGGCTGGGCTTCGAGCCGGCGTACACCACGGCGGAGGCGCTCGAGGACTTCGGCCACGACATCAGTCGTGGTCCCGGCCTGCGCGAGCAGGCCCTGGCCGGCCTGGCCGACCGACTCCCGCCCGCCGTCGAGGAGGCCGACCATGGCTGACGCCGAGATCATCCCGATCGGCACCCGCGGTCGGCCCGGGCGCGGCACGGGCAAGGCGCGCCCGTCGTCCTCGGCCCGCAACCTCGCGCCGCGATCCCGGGCCGGGGGGCCGCGACCGGAGCCGGTGCCCCAGCCGGTGACCCAGCCCGCGCCCGAGCCCGCGCCCGAGCCCGTGCCACTGGCGACGCCAGTGGCCCCCGAGCGCGCGGCCAAGAAGCCGCCGCCACCACGCAAGCCGCGGCCGGCGCCGGCCGAGACCGCACACGACGCCGCGGCGACGGCGCGTCCGCCCACGGCGACGCAGGACCGCGGCGCCACGCCGGGCATCCCCGTCGGCGACTGGCTCGCGGCGATCGAGACCGCCGCCCGCGAGGTGCTCGGCGAGGACTGGGAGGCGGGCCTCGCCAGGTTCCTGGCCTTCCTGCGGCGCCGGGTCACCGGGGACTACGTCGTCGACGAGTACGGCTTCGATGCCGAGGTCACCGACCGCTTCGTGCTGGCCGCGCTTCGCCCGATCGCCCAGAAGTGGTTCCGCATCGAGGTCCGCGGCATCGAGAACGTCCCCGCCGTCGGCGGCGCTCTGGTGGTGTCGAACCACTCGGGCACGGTGCCGATGGACGGGCTGATGACGATGTCGGTCATCCACGAGCAGACCGGCCGGCACCTGCGGCCGCTCGGCGCGGACCTGGTCTTCCGGATGCCCTTGGTCAGCTCGATGGCCCGCAAGGCCGGGGCCACGCTGGCGTGCAACGAGGACGCCGAGCGCATGCTCAGCGGTGGCGAGCTGGTCGGTGTGTGGCCCGAGGGCTTCAAGGGCATCGGCAAGCCGTTCTCCGAGCGCTACAAGCTGCAGCGGTTCGGCCGCGGCGGCTTCGTGTCCGCTGCGCTGCGCACGGGCGTCCCGATCGTGCCGCTGTCGGTCGTGGGGGCGGAG
Organism: uncultured Actinomycetota bacterium; assembly: GCA_963723195.1. Lineage (GTDB taxonomy): Bacteria > Actinomycetota > Actinomycetes > Propionibacteriales > Nocardioidaceae > Nocardioides. The sequence goes on along the minus strand of CAVRPU010000013.1, from coordinate 106,304 downwards.
GAGATCTATCCCCTGGTCGGCAACCTGCCCGCGCTCGCCCGGCTGCTCGGCGTGCCGTACATCCCGATCACCCCGCTGTTCCCGCTGCTCGGCCCCCTCGGCCTCGTGCCACTCCCGTCGAAGTGGCTGTTGGAGTTCGGTGAGCCCATCCGCACCGACGAGCTCGACGGGGCGGCCGCCGACGACCCCATGCTGGTCTTCAACGTCACCGACCAGGTGCGCGAGACCATCCAGCAGACGCTCTACACCTTGCTGATGCGGCGGGAGTCGGTCTTCGGCTGAGCAGGTGGGCAAGCCGTCTGGTGCGGGGTTGTTGCCGCATAGACCCCGGCTGGCCGGCCCCTAAGTGACCACAGCCCCGCGCTAGTCGGTCACCCCGCGCCTCAGGGGAGCGGGGTCGGGCTCGGTGAGCCGAGGTCGTCCTGCTGCACGCCGAGCGGCACCGACGGGAGCAGCGAGGTCAGGGGGTCGAGCGGGCTCAGCAGCGAGGTGACCGGGTCCAGCGGCGTGAGCAGGGTCGTCAGCTCGGTCGGCAGCAGGGTGGGCGGCGGCGGCAGGATCGTCGGCAGGATCGTCGGGAGCAGCGTCGGCTGCTTCGTCGGTACCGGGGCCTTGGACGTCGGCAGCGGAACGGTCGGGGTCGGCCCGAGCGTCGGTACGCCGGTCGGCCCGCCCGTGGGGTCGGCGGTCGGCAGCAGCGTCGGCAGGTCGGTCGGGACGGTCAGCCCCGGGCCACCGGGCTCGCCACCGGAGTCGCCACCGCCGGCTGCCCCTGGCACTCCGGGCGACCCGAGGTCGGTGCCCAGCGGTGCCGGGACCGTCAGTGAGATCAGGCTGATCGGGAGGTCGACGACGCCGACTCCGCCGCAGGCCGGGCAGGTGTTGCGGGCGTCGTCGTCGATGGCGACCACCGTCTGGGCGGCGACGACGAGCTCGTCGCGAGCCTCGGGCGGGACCGTGGGCTCGAGGGCCGCCAGGCGGTCCATGCTGTCGCCGGTGAAGTCGCGCAGGTCCGCGATCCGTGACTCGTCGCCCGTGTCGGTGTACGACTCGGTCATCAGCAGCGCGCCGTCGTCGGCCTGGGTGGCGAAGTCGCGCAGGCTCGACTCGGTCGCGGCCGCGTCGATCACGGAGCGCTGGGTGAGGCCCTCGGTCTCCTCGAGGCGCTCGGTCGCGTGCGCCAGCATCCGCTGACCGGTCTCGCCGTCGCCGATGGCCAGGCTGGTGCTGACGTCCTCGATGGCCCGCTTGACGGGGTAGAGCGCGTCGCCCGGAAGCGCGACCTGCGAGCCGACCGCCACGGTCGCCGCACTCGTGAGCAGGGCCAGCGACCCGACGCCCCAGGCGATCCGGCGATCGCGCGACGTACGCCGGCCCGAGGCCGGGGCGGTGCGCCCCGGCAGCCGCAGACGCTCGTCGGCCGCCGCCGACTCGCGGGCGGCCAGCGGGACCAGCACGGTCTCCGCCTCTGCCATCAGGCGCTCGCGCAGGTCGGAGACGAACACCGGACGCGGGGCCGGGGAGGTCGCGGCCTGCAGCTGGCCGACCACGTCGAGAAGCCGGGCATGGCGCTCCAGACCGCTGGTCGAGGTTCCCTCGACCAGCGCGGCGAACTCGTCCGCCCGCCTGGCGAACACCGATGCCATCAGCCGCGTCCCGTCATGATCTGCCCCCCCGGTCCCGAGCGTCCGGGTCCAGACGTCCCAACGAGGCGGCGGGCGCGCAGGTTACGTCGCGGCGTACGCCGGTCCAGACCAGCGTCCGGGCGTCGAGGCTCTCGGGGGCCCGAGGGCGAGGGGCGCTCATCAGCCGCGCAGCCCGTCCGGCACGAGCTTGGCCAGGTTGCGTACGCCGCGCAGCTGCAGCTGCTTGACGGCGCCGTCCGAACGGCCCAGCACAGCCGCCGTCTCGGCGATGCTCATGCCCTGCAGGAAGCGCATGATGAGGCAGTCGCGCTGCTCGTCGGGGAGCTCGGTCAGGGCGTGCATCAGCGCTTCGTTGGTCAGCGTCGCGAGGACGGCGGACTCGGGCCCGTCGGTCGCGTCGTCGTGCTGGCTCATGTCGTCGGTGACGAGCTCGAGGCGGGTGCGGCCGGCCTTGAAGTGGTCGGTGGCGAGGTTGCGCGCGATGGTCATCAGCCAGGCGCCGAAGTCGCGACCCTGCCAGCGGAAGTTGCTCATGCTGCGCAGCGCCTTGAAGAAGGTCTCCGAGGTCAGGTCCTCGGCGAGGGTCTGCGAGCGGGTCCGGTAGTAGAGGAAGCGGTGCACCGACACGTGGTAGTGGTCGTAGAGCAGCCCGAAGGCCTCCTTGTCGCCCGTCCGGGCCAGCTCGACCAGGGCGATCAGCCGGGTGCGTTCCTCCTGCGACTCCTCCGACGACGTGGCGAGCTCGCTGTCGCCGTAGCCGCCCGAGCCTCCGGCGCCGCCCGGGCCGCCCGGTTCGGCGCCCACGGGCGTCGTGGCCTCGGTGAGCAGGATGCCGTGCGCGGCGAGCAGCGCCGGGCGCTCCTCGGCGAGAACGGCGAGCACGGCGAACCGCAGCGCGGTGAGACCGCGTGCGAGGTCGTCCTGCCCGAGCCGTGCCATGTGTGCGTACCTCCCCAGATGCCTCACGCCTGAGACATCCGCCAAGCGTAGGGCGGTCCCGGGACGAACGGAACCGATCGGTAACAAAACGTGATCGGCTGCACGCGGGGCTCCACCCGCAGGGGTGGGGCGGTCTGCTCGTGGGACGACGCGCTCAGCCGGCGGCCCCACGGCGCCCGCGGACCGTGACGCCCGCCGCCACCGCGCCGCTCACCGCTCCCGCCAGGCCGGCCGCGACCAGGCCGGCACGCGCGGCCTTGCGGCCGGTGCGGTAGTCGCGGACTCGCCAGCCGTTGGCCCGGGCGTGCGCGCGGAGGCGGGCGTCGGGGTTGATCGCGCAGGCGTCGCCGACCAGGGAGAGCATCGGCAGGTCGTTGTAGGAGTCGGAGTACGCCGAGCAGCGGGTCAGGTCGAGGCCTTCCTGCGCGGCGAGAGCCCGGACCGCCTCCGCCTTGGCGGGTCCGTGCAGGAGGTCGCCGACGAGCCGCCCGGTGTAGACGCCGTCGACGTGCTCGGCCACCGTGCCCATCGCGCCGGTCAGGCCCAGCCGGTGGGCGATGATCCTCGCGATCTCGACGGGCGCCGCGGTGACCAGCCAGACCCGCTGGCCCTGGTCGAGGTGCAGCTGGGCCAGGGCCCGCGTGCCGGGCCAGATCCGGTGCGCCATCGCCTCGTCGAAGATCTCCGCGCTCAGCGACTCGAGCTCCTCGATCCGGTGGCCGGCGATGAAGCCGAGCGCGGAGTTGCGTGCGTCCGCGACATGCTCGGGGTCCTCCACGCCGACGATGCGGAAGTAGGCCTGCTTCCAGGCGGCGCCGAGGATCTCGCGCGTGGTGAAGAACTCGCGCCGGTGCAGACCGCGGGCGAGATGGAAGATGCTGGCGCCCTGCATGAGCGTGTTGTCGACGTCGAAGAACGCCGCCGACGTCAGGTCGGCCGGCGTGTCCAGAGCGGCCTCGACCTCGGCGCTGGCTGCCGCCGCCTCCCCCGCCATCGTCGAGCGCTGTCGCAGGTCCAGGGGCCGGCCGCGGCGGTTCGTCCGATCCGGTCGCGGGCTCACACCGGCAGGGTAGTAGCCCGCCCGAGCCAGGCCCGCTGCGTAGGATCCCCGCATGGACGACCTTGGCGACCTGGTCACCGAGGCGGCCCGCGAGGCGCCCGACCGGGTGGCCGTCGTCGAGGAGGACGGCCGGGCCCTGACCTGGGCCGCCCTGGACGAGGAGGTGTCGCGGATCGCGACCGGCCTCGGCGCAGCCGGTGTGGTCGGCGGGCACCGGGTCCTGCTGGCGCTCGGCAACCGGCTCGAGCTGGTCACGGCGTACCTCGGCATCCTGCGAGCCCAGGCCGTGGCCGTGCCGGTCAACCCGCGCTCGACGACGAGCGAGCTCGCCCGGATGCTCGCCGACTCGGGAGCCCGGATGGCCCTGGCCGACGAGACCTCGGTACAGGCGGTGCGCGAGGGCGTGGCGACGGTCGACGCGGCCCTGGCCGGGGTCGCCGGCGCGATGGCCGTCCTGGACGCCGACCAGCTGGCTCGGGCCGCTCCGCGGACCGAGGTCGTGGTCCTGGACGGGATGCCGGACGCGGGGGAGCGCGCGTACGCCGACCTGCGGGCCGCCGAGCCACGGCCGGTGCCGCCGCTGCCGGACCCCGAGAAGCTCGCCGTGCTCCTCTACACCAGCGGCGTGACCGGTCGACCGCGTGCGGCGATGCTCACCCACCGGGCCCTGCTGGCCAACATCGAGCAGGTGGCGCGCGTCGAGCCGGCCATGATCCGCCCCGGTGACGTCATCTTGAGCGTGCTGCCGCTGTTCCACGTCTACGGGCTCAACGCGGTCCTCGGCGGCGCCGTGCGGCACGCCGCCACGATCGTGCTGCAGGGGAGGTTCGACCCGGTGGGCACCCTCGACCTGGTGGCCGCTCGGGGCTGCACGATGTTGCCGGTCGCGCCGGCCGTGTTCCGGCCCTGGCTCGCCCTGCCCGACCTGCGTGACCGGCTCGCCGGCGTACGCCTGGTGCTGTCGGGATCGGCGCCGCTGGCGCGCGAGGTCGCCGAGGGGTTCGAGACGGCCACCGGTCTCGCCGTCCACCAGGGCTACGGCCTGACGGAGGCCGCGCCCGTGGTGACGAGCACGCTGCGCAGCGCGCGGGCGAAGCCGGGGTCGGTGGGCGCCGCGCTCGACGGGGTCGAGCTGCGCCTGGTCGACGAGCACGGTGTCGTTCTCGGCGGCGACGACCCCGGGGAGATCGAGGTGCGGGGCGCCAACCTGTTCCGCGGCTACTGGCCCGACGGCGACAACGGCCCGGGGCCCGAGGGCTGGTGGGCGACGGGTGACCTGGGCTTCCTGGACGAGGACGGCGACCTGTTCCTGGTCGACCGGGTCAAGGAGCTCGTGATCGTGTCCGGCTTCAACGTCTACCCGCACGAGGTGGAGGACGTCATCCGCGAGCTCGACGGCGTGCGTGAGGCGGCGGTCATCGGCGTGCCCGACGACGAGACGGGAGAGGCAGCCGTGGCGTACGTCGTCGCCCCGGGGCTCGACCCGGCCGTCGCCGAGGCGCGGGTCCGCGACGCCTGCGCGGAGCGCCTCGCACGCTTCAAGCAGCCGGCCCGGGTGGAGATCGTCGCCGCGCTGCCGCTGTCGGTGACCGGGAAGGTCCAGAAGGGGCGGCTGCGCGGGCTCGAGCGGCGCCGCGCCCTCGAGCTGCTCGGGGAGGGCGGGTGACCTCGGCCCGTGTCCGCTTGGTGGGCCGCGCGGGCTGTCACCTGTGCGACGACGCCCGGATCGTGGTCGCACGGGTGTGCGGCGAGCTCGGCGAGACCTTCGAGGAGGTCTCGATCGACGCCGACGCCGAGCTGGCGGCGCGCTACGCCGAGGAGATCCCCGTGACGTTCGTCGACGGCCGCCAGCACGACTTCTGGCGTGTCGACGAGGCCCGGCTCCGGGCCGCGCTGTCTCGGCCGCCGACGGACTGAGCGGCAGCTCCACCCCCCGAGGCGTGGGAAACCTCACCTGTGCTAGTGGTCAGCTCCCTCGACCGCCACGTGACCCGGGCCACTCGATTTGTTCCCGCGTTCACAAGCCTCTTACAGTGGCTGGGCCGGGTCCGGGACGCCAGAGGGCATGACCCTCGGCCGGATGCGGTTAGAAGGCGAGCTGGTGACCACACGGACCTCCACCGACAGCGCCCGGGACATCCCCGAGGCCACGGTCGCGCGGCTGCCCGTCTATCTGCGGGCCCTCGTCACCCTCGCAGAGCAGGGCACCTCGACGTGCTCCAGCGAGGAGCTCGCAGCCGCCGCCGGCGTCAACTCGGCCAAGCTCCGCAAGGACCTCTCCTACCTCGGCAGCTACGGCACCCGCGGCGTCGGGTACGACGTGGAGTACCTCCGCTACCAGATCGCGCGGCAGATCGGGGTCACCCAGGACTGGCCCGTGGTCATCGTGGGCATCGGCAACCTCGGCCACGCCCTGGCCAACTTCTCCGGCTTCCGCAGCCGCGGCTTCCGCGTCGTCGCGCTGCTCGACGCCGACCCGGGTCGGCACGGTGAGGAGGTGGCAGGCGTCGACGTCCGCTCCTTCGACGACCTCGACCGCATCGTCCACGAGCACGGCGTGGCGATCGGGGTGATCGCGACCCCCGCGGCTGCGGCCCAGGACGTCGCCGACCAGATGGTCGAGGCCGGCATCCGGAGCATCCTCAACTTCGCGCCGATCGTGCTGGCCGTGCCCGAGGGCGTCGACGTACGCAAGGTCGACCTGTCCATCGAGCTGCAGATCCTCGCCTACCACGAGCAGCGCAAGGCAAGTGGCGCCGGCGCGGTCACCGAGCCCGGGGGCGCGGCATGAGCGTCCTGGTGGTCGGGGTGAGCCACAAGTCCGCGCCCGTCGCCGTCCTCGAGCGACTCGCCCTCGACCGCGACGGCCTCGTCAAGCTCGTCACCGACGTCGCCGCCGCCGAGCACGTCGCGGAGGCGACGGTGATCGCGACCTGCAACCGGCTGGAGATCTATGCCGACGTCGACCGTTTCCACGGGTCGATGGAGGAGGTCTCGCGGCTCCTCGTCGAGCGCTCCGGTGAGGCGACCGAGTCGCTGGTGCCGCACCTCTACGTCCACTACGACGACGGGGCTGTGGCGCACCTCTTCCACGTCGCCGCCGGTCTCGACTCGATGGTGGTCGGCGAGGCGCAGATCCTCGGCCAGACCCGCGACGCGCTCCGCGTCGGCCAGGAGCTCGGCACGGTCGGCCCGGCCCTGAACTCCCTGTTCCAGCAAGCGCTGCGCGTCGGCAAGCGCGCCCACGCCGAGACCGACATCGACCATGCGGCACCGTCCATGGTGAGCGCGGCGCTGGCGCTGCCGGGCGACCCCGCCGGTGAGGTCCGCGACAAGCGCGTCGTCGTCCTCGGCGCCGGCTCCATGGCCGCCCTCGCGACCGCAACGGCCGCCCGGCTGGGCGCTGCCCGGATCACGGTGGTCAACCGCTCGGCCGACAACGCCCAGCGGCTCGCCCTGGAGCACTCGGCCGAGACCCTCCCGCTCTCCGACCTCGAGACCGCGCTCGCGGATGCCGACGTGGTGATCACCTGCGCCGGTGCGACCGGGTTGCTGGTCACCCGCGCGATGGTCGAGACCGCGCTGCAGGATCGTGAGGTCGGCGGGCGCGATCTGCTGGTCGTCGACCTGGCCCTGCCCCACGACGTCGAGCCGGCGGTGGCCGAGGTGCCCGGTGTGACCCTGGTCGGCCTCGCCCTGCTCGCCGAGCAGCTCGAGGGCACCGAGGCGGTGCGCGAGGTCGACGACGTACGCCGGATCGTGGCCGAGGAGGTCGTGGAGTTCGCCACCGCGCGGCGACAGTCGAGCGTGACCCCGACCGTCGTGGCGCTGCGCTCGATGGCCACCTCTGTCGTCGACGCCGAGATCGAGCGGCTCGACGCCCGCCTGCCCGACCTCGACCCGGCCCACCGGGCGGAGGTCCTGCAGACCGTGCGCAGGGTGGCCGACAAGCTGCTCCACCGGCCGACGGTCCGCGTCAAGGAGCTTGCCGGCGAGGACGACGCGGTGTCCTACGCGACCGCCCTGGCCGAGCTCTTCGCGCTCGACCCGGAGGCGGTCGACGCCGTCACCCGGGCGAACGTGCCCGACGACGCCCCGCTGCGCAGCGCCCGGAACGACAGCGAGGAGCCGTCATGACGACTCTTCGTCTCGGCACCCGAGCCTCGGCCCTGGCCCGCACCCAGAGCGAGCAGGTCGCCGCCCTCGTCCGCAGGCACACCGGTCACGACGTCGAGCTCGTCGACATCACCACCGTGGGCGACACCAGCACCGCGACGCTGGCCAGCATCGGCGGGCTGGGCGTGTTCGTCGGCGCCCTGCGCGAGGCCCTTCTCGACGGCCGGGTCGACCTCGCGGTGCACTCGCTCAAGGACCTGCCGACGACGCCCGCCGCCGGCCTCACCCTGGCGGCCGTGCCACCGCGGGAGGACCCGCGCGACGTCGTGGTCGCCCGTGACGGCCTCACCCTCGGGGAGCTGCCGGTCGGCAGCGTGGTCGGCACCGGCTCACCGCGGCGAGCGGCGCAGCTGCACGCCCTCGGCCTCGGGCTCGAGATCGTCGACATCCGCGGCAACGTCGACACCAGGCTGGCCAAGGTGGGCGACGGGCTCGACGCCGTCCTGCTCGCGCGGGCCGGTCTCGCCCGGCTCGGCCGGCTCGACGACGTCACCGAGGTGCTCGACCCGCTCCAGATGCTGCCCGCGCCCGGGCAGGGTGCTCTGGCCATCGAGTGCCGTACGGCCGACACCGACCTGGTCGCGGCGCTCGCCGAGGTCGACCACCCGCCCACCCGCGCCGCCGTCGAGGCCGAGCGAGCCGTGCTCGCGACGCTCGAGGCGGGGTGCAGCGCCCCGGTCGGCGCGCTCGCCGAGATCGTCGAGGGCGACGACGGCGACGAGCTCTGGGTCCGCGCGATCGTCCTCTCCGCAGACGGGGTCCTCTCCATCCGCCAGTCAGTCTCAGGTCCCACCGGCGACGCCCACGGCGTCGGGACCCGCCTCGCCGAGCAGATGCTCGCCGACGGCGCCGCCCACCTCATGGAAACACCGGTCCTGGAAACACCGCTCACGGAAGAACCATCGAGAAAGCAGCTGCACGCATGACGCGACGTACGTCCCCCGAAAGCACCGCCATCGCCTCGAACGGCACGCGGAGCCCCGCCCCGCGCGGCTGGGTCTCCTTCGTCGGGAGCGGCCCCGGCGACCCGGGTCTTCTCACCGTCCGGGCGGCCGAGCTGCTCCGCGACGCCGAGGTGGTGGTCACCGAGGTCCCCGGACACGAGGACCTCCTCCGCACCGTGCTGGGGGAGGAGCGCCTTCGCGGCGAGGACGCCCCCATGCTGGTCGACGGTGGCTTCGGCGAGGACGGGCAGCCGCTGACCCATGCGGCCCGCGCCAAGGTCGTGGTCCGCGAGGCCAAGAAGGGCAAGCGCGTGGTCCGGCTGATGTCGGGCGACCCGTTCCTCTACGCCTCAGGCCCCGAGGAGGCGCAGGCCTGCGTCAAGGCCGGGCTGGGCCTGGAGATCGTGCCCGGCGTCTCGTCGGTCAGCGCTGTCCCGGCGTACGCCGGCATCCCGCTGACGTCCAAGGACAACCGCGAGGTCGCGTTCGTCTCGTGCCGCGACTCTGCTCGTGGCGTCGACTGGTCGCACCACGCCGACACCCCGACGCTGGTGCTGCTCTCGGCGGTCGGCACCATCGCGGAGACGGCGAAGGCGTTGATCGCGGCCGGTCGCGACGCCGCCACCCCCGTCGCCGTGACGCGGGTCGGCACCACGACCGACCAGGAGACCCTGGTGACCACGCTCGACCGCGTCGCGGCCGACGTGAAGGCCGCCAAGATCGCCCCGCCGGCGGTCGTCGTCGTCGGTGACGTCGTCGGCCTGCGCGACGCGTTGTCGTGGTTCGAGACCAAGCCGCTCTTCGGCTGGCGCGTGCTCGTGCCCCGCACCAAGGAGCAGGCGGGCTCGGTCTCGCAGCGGCTGCGCGGCTACGGCGCGGTGCCCGAGGAGGTGCCGACCATCTCGGTCGAGCCCCCGCGCAACCCGTTGCAGATGGACAAGGCCGTGCGTGGACTGGTCGAGGGCCGCTACGAGTGGATCGCCTTCACCTCGGTCAACGCAGTCAAGGCGGTGCGCGAGAAGTTCGAGGAGTACGGCCTCGACGCCCGTGCCTTCTCCGGCCTCAAGATCGCCGCTGTGGGCGACAAGACCGCCGCCGCCATCGCCGCCTGGGGCCTGCGGGCCGACCTGGTGCCGACCGGCGAGCAGTCGGCTGCGGGCCTGCTGGCGGAGTGGCCGGAGTACGACGAGGTGCTCGACCCGATCAACCGCGTCTTCCTGCCGCGCGCCGACATCGCCACCGAGAACCTCGTGGCGGGCCTGATCGACCTCGGCTGGGAGTGCGACGACGTCACGGCGTACCGCACGGTGCGGGCGACGCCGCCCCCCGCGCCGGTGCGCGACGCGATCAAGACCGGCAGGTTCGACGCGGTCGTGTTCACCTCGTCCTCGACGGTGCGCAACCTCGTCGGCATCGCCGGCAAGCCGCACCCGTCGACGATCATCGCGGTGATCGGCCCGGCCACGGCCAAGACGGCCGAGGAGCACGGTCTGCGCGTCGACGTGCTGGCCTCCGCGCCCGACGTCGACGTGCTCGTCGACGCCCTCGCCGACTTCGGTGGCGCCCGTCGCCTCGCGATGGTCGAGGCCGGAGAGCCGGTGACCAAGCCGTCGGACCGCAAGCCCGCCGCTCGTCGCAAGGTGGGCTCGAAGTAGCCGTGGAGCCTCCGCTCGAGCGCCCCCGACGCCTGCGCCGCACGCCGGCGCTGCGTCGGCTGGTCGCCGAGACCGCGGTCGAGGCGCGCCAGCTGGTGCTGCCGCTGTTCGTCCACGAGGGCGCCAGGGACCCGCAGCCGATCTCCTCGATGCCCGGCGTCGTGCAGCACACCCGGTCGTCGCTGGTGAAGGCCGCGGCGGAGGCGGCCGAGCTCGGGCTCGGCGGGGTGATGCTCTTCGGGGTGCCCTCCTCGAAGGACGCCACCGGCTCGGCCGGGCTCGATCCCGACGGTGTGCTCAACGTCGCGATCCGCGACGTCGTCGCCGAGGTGGGTGACGCGGTCACCGTGATGAGCGACCTGTGCCTCGACGAGTTCACCGACCACGGCCACTGCGGGGTGCTCGACGCCGAGGGCGTCGTCGACAACGACGCGACCCTGGAGGTGTACGCCGAGATGGCGCTGGCCCAGGCCGACGCCGGCGTCGCGATGGTCGGCCCGAGCGGGATGATGGACGGCCAGGTCGGGGTGATCCGCTCGGCCCTGGACGCCGCTGGACGCGCCGACGTCGGGATCCTTGCCTACTCGGCGAAGTACTCCTCGGCCTTCTTCGGCCCCTTCCGCGAAGCGGTCTCGTCATCACTCGTGGGCGACCGGCGCACCTACCAGCAGGACCCCGCCAACGCCCTCGAGGGTGTCCGCGAGGCCCTGCTCGACGTCGAGCAGGGCGCCGACATCGTGATGGTCAAGCCCGCGCTCGGCTACCTCGACGTCGTACGCCGCGTCCGTGACGCGGTCGATGTGCCCGTGGCGGCGTACAACGTCTCCGGCGAGTACTCCGCCATCGAGGCCGCCGCGGCGAATGGCTGGATCGACCGTGAGGCGGCGATCCTCGAGACGCTCACCTCCATCCGCCGCGCCGGCGCCGACGTGGTGCTGACCTACTGGGCAGCCGAGGCCGCTCGGCTCCTCCAGACTCGTTGAGTTGGCCCAAATGGTTGTTCGAGTTGGCCCAAATGGTCGCGGCCGCTCGGTGCTACATCGACGTCCGCGAGCACTCGCGACCATCTGGGCCAACTCAAGCAACCATTTGGGCCAACTCAACTAGGGGTTGAGCAGGTCGGCGACGCATTGGTCGAAGGCGTCGTCGAGGTCGAGCGGGGTTGTCGATCAGGCCCTGGGCCAGGCACTGCGCGATCGCCTCGGCCTCGGTGATGATCGACGGCGTCGGGAGCGGCAGGGTCGGTGTGGGCAAGGGCGGCAGCGGCAGTGTCGGGCTCGGCTGCGGCGTCGCCGGGGAGGTCGGGTTCGCCGGGCTGGTCGGTGTCGGCTTGGGGCCGCCCGTGGGCCCACCGGTCGGGGTCGGAGCCGGCGTACCGGTCGGGGTCGGCGCGGGCGTGCCGGGGGTGGGGGAGCCGGGGCCGTCGGGGCCGCCGTCCTGCTCGCCGGGGTCACCGGGCTTGCCGTCGCCACCGCCTCCACCGCCGCCACCACCGGGCCCGTCGCCGCCCGAGGGCACCATCGGCGTGAGGAAGCCACCGGCGACCGTCCCGTTGGGCACGGCGGTGTAGTCGCCGGTGAGGTACGCGTTCATGATCACCAGCACGAGGTCGACGTACGTCTCGCTGGGGTTGTAGCGGAGCATCGACGCCCGTTGCCCCGCCTCTGTCGACAGGTCGTCCTGACCGGCGCAGAGGTAGACCGCGGTCGCCAGGGCGGCGTCGTCGATGTCCTGGGGATCGCGCTGGCCGTCGTTGTCGGCGTCGACGCCCACGACAGACCAGGTCGAGGGGATGAACTGCATCGGGCCGACCGCCCGGTCGAAGCGTTCGTCGCCGTCGAGCAGGCCGGCGTCGGTGTCGCTGATCTCCTGGACGCCGCGCCGCCCGTCGAGCCTCGGCCCGACGATGCCGGGCCTGGCGAGACCCTCGTCGTCGAGCGAGCTGCCGCCGAAGCGACCGTGGTCGGACTCGACGCGCCCGATCGCCGCCACCAGCTGCCAGGGCAGGTGGCAGGTCTCGTCGGCGGTGTTGATGACCGTCTCTGCCCGCTGGTACGCCGCCAGCGCGGCCGACGGGATGGCGTTGGTCGACGCGATGGCGATGGCCTGCGCCGCCGCGCCCGCGCTCTTGGCCTGGCTGCGGGAGACGCTCGCGGGAGCCTTGATCGCCTCGCTCGGCACGGTGGTGCCGTCGGGCAGTCTGTCGGCACCGGGCGTGCTCGCGGCCGGGCTGGGCGTTTCCACGGTGACGACCGCGACGGTCCAGGCGACCGAGAGCGCGGCCAGCGGCGCCAGGACGGCAGCCTTGGCTCCGTTGCTCCAGGTGCGTGTCATCTCTGCCGATCCTCCCCAGGCCGAGTCCCTGCGAAACGCTGCTCCCATCGCAAGCCCGACTGCCTGGTTCAACGGCTGTTCTCACCGGAGGTTACGGCGTCGGCCACCCCGGGCGGCGGGCCGTCAGGCGCGCTCGGTCACAATGGGCCGGTGACCCCAGCCGACGCCCCGGACGGTCCCGCGCGCCGCTCAGCCGAGCTGATGGAGCGTGCCCGTCTGGTGACCCCCGGCGGGGTCAACTCGCCGGTCAGGGCGTTCACGGCGGTCGGCGGCACGCCGCGCTTCATGGCGTCGGCGTCGGGGGCCAGGCTGACCGACGTCGACGGCAGGGAGTACGTCGACCTGGTCGGCTCGTGGGGCCCGATGCTGCTCGGCCACGCGCACCCCGAGGTGATCGCGGCGGTCTCCGCGGCGGTGGCGCGCGGGACGTCGTACGGCACCCCGACCGAGCCCGAGGTCGAGCTGGCCGAGGAGATCGTCGCGCGGACGCCCGTCGAGCGGGTCCGGCTCGTGTCGTCCGGCACCGAGGCGACGATGTCGGCGATCCGGCTGGCCCGCGGCTTCACCGGCCGTGACGTGGTCGTGAAGTTCGCCGGCTGCTACCACGGGCACGTCGACACGCTCCTGGCCGCCGCCGGGTCCGGGCTCGCGACGCTCGCGGTGCCCGGCACACCCGGTGTCCCCGAGTCCGCGACGGCGCTGACGGTGGTGCTTCCGTACAACGACCGCGCGGCCGTCGAGGCGGCGTTCGCCGAGCACGGCGAGCGCATCGCCTGCCTGATCACCGAGGCGGCGCCGGGCAACATGGGCGTCGTCCCGCCCGAGCCCGGCTTCAACGGCTTCCTCGCCGAGATCTGCCGACGCCACGGCGCGCTGTTCGTCTCCGACGAGGTGATGACGGGCTTCCGCGCCGCGCGCCAGGGCTACTGGGGGCTCGACGGCGCGATCGAGGGCTGGGCGCCCGACCTGATGACGTTCGGCAAGGTGATGGGCGGCGGCTTCCCGGCCGCGGCGTTCGGCGGCCGCGCCGAGGTGATGGCGATGCTGGCTCCCGAGGGGCCCGTCTACCAAGCCGGCACCCTGTCGGGCAACCCCGTCGCCGCGACGGCCGGTCTCACCACGCTGCGGCTGGCCGACGAGGGCGTCTACGAGCACCTCACCAAGGTCGGCGACGCCATCAAGATCGCCGCCGCAGAGGCGCTCACGCAGGCCGGCGTACCCCACGTCCTGCAGAGCGCGGGCACGATGTTCTCGGTCTTCTTCACCGGACGACCGGTCCGCGACTTCGCCGACGCCTCGACGCAGGACACGGCGGCGTTCGCCGCGTTCTTCCACGCGATGCTCGACGCGGGGGTCTACCTTCCTCCGTCGGCGTACGAGGCCTGGTTCGTCTCCGCCGCGCACGACGACGCCGCCGTCGAGACCGTGCTCTCCGCGCTGCCGGGGGCCGCCCGGGCCGCGGCCGCCGCTGCCGAGGGAGAACGCTGATGCCCGAGACGATCGTCCACCTGCTGCGACACGGCGAGGTGCACAACCCGGGCGGAGTGCTCTACGGGCGTCGGCCCGGCTTCCACCTCTCCGAGCTCGGGCACGCCATGGCGCAACGGGTGGCCGACACCATCGGTGACCGCGACATCGTGCACCTGCGCATCTCACCGCTGGAGCGGGTCCGCGAGACGGCCGCGCCACTGGCATTGGCCCGGGGTCTCGAGCCCGTGGTCGACGAGCGCGTCATCGAGTCGGAGAACTGCTTCGAGGGAAAGACCTTCAGCAACGGCTGGAAGACACTGCTCGACCCGGGGACGTGGCGCTACCTCTACAACCCGTTCCGGCCGAGCTGGGGGGAGCCCTACCGGCAGGTGTCGGCGCGGATGCGCGCCGCCGTCCTGGATGCGCGCGCTGCGGCCGCCAAGGCGGGTCCCGGAGGTGAGGCTGTGGTCGTCAGCCACCAGCTGCCGATCTGGGTGACCCGCCTCTCGGCGGAGGGCCGGCCGTTCCTGCACGACCCGCGCAGGCGCCAGTGCACGCTGTGCTCCCTGACCTCGTTGCACTTCGACGACGCCCGGCTCGTGCGCGTCACCTACTCGGAGCCGGCCGGCGACATGCTCCCGCACGCTCAGGCCGCGCAGCCGTTCTCGACCGGTGGTGCGCCGGAGGAGAACCGGCCGACGTGAGGCGTCAACTGGCCGGCGCGCTCGCCTGCCTGGTCCTGCTCGCCGGCTGTTCGGGCCTCGAGAGCACGGGCGACAAGGGCTTCATCACCGCCGAGGGTGCCGTCAGCGAGGTCGACCTCGATGACCGCGGCGACCCGATCACCCTTGACGGCGAAGGGCTGGAGGGCGAGCCCCTCGACCTGGCCGACTGGCGCGGCAAGCCCGTGGTCGTCGTGGTCTGGGGGTCGTGGTGCACGCCGTGCCGCGACGAGGCACCCGACGTCGTCGCGGCCGCCGACGAGCTCGGTGACAACGCGCAGTTCGTGGGGATCAACATCCGCAACGCCTCCACGGCCGACGCGCAGGCGTTCGTACGCCGCTGGGACATCCCCTATCCGTCGTTCTCCAGTCCCACCGGTGAGGCCATGCTCGCCTTCTCCGGCACGCTCACCGCCAACTCGATCCCCAGCTTCGTCGTCCTCGACGGTGACGGTCGCGTCGCGGCGAGCATCATCGGCCGGCTGCCGTCCACGACCACCCTGGTCCAGCTCGTCGAGGGCGTCGAGGGCGTCGCGGGTGCCGAGGGTGCCGAGGGTGAGGCCGCCCGTGGCTGAGTGGTTCACCCAGCAGGCCGCGGCCGGCTCGATGATCGTGGCGGCTCCCGTCGCGCTCGTCGCCGGCCTCGTCTCGTTCTTCTCTCCCTGCGTCCTGCCGCTGGTGCCCGGCTACCTCGCGTACGCCACCGGCCTGACCGGAGCCGATCTCGCCGACGCCGAGGTGGCGCGCAGCCGACGCGGTCGGCTGTTCCTCGGCTCGGTCCTCTTCGTGCTCGGCTTCACCGTGGTGTTCGTCCTGCTCGGCGCGTTCTCGGGAGGGATCGGCTCGTGGCTGGTGGAGTACCGCCGCGAGCTCAACGTCGTCCTCGGGATCGTCTCGATCCTGATGGGCCTGGTGTTCCTCGGCCTCGGCGGCGTCCTGCAGCGGGAGTGGCGGGTGCACGCCGTCCCGCGGGTCGGCCTCGCGGCCGCTCCGGTGCTCGGCTTCCTCTTCGGCGTCGGATGGATCCCCTGTGTCTCGCCCACGTTGGGCGTGATCCTCACCCTGTCGATCAACGAGGGCACCGTCCCGCGTGGCATCGCCCTCTCGATCTTCTACGCGCTCGGCCTCGGGCTGCCGTTCATCCTGGCGGGGCTGGCCTACGAGCGGATGCTCGGCGCGATCCGCTTCGTCCGCCGCCACCAGCTGTGGGTGATGCGCTTCGGTGGCGCGTTGATGATCACGGTCGGGCTCCTGCTCCTGACCGGGTTGTGGGACCGAGGCATCGACTGGCTGCAGATCCAGCTCGTGGAGTTCAACGAGGTCGCCGTCTGATGAGAATCTGCTGATGAGCACGGACGTGGACAAGCTGACGCTGGCCGAGCCCGACGGCTCCGAGCCACCCCAGCCGCCCGGCCGCGGCCGGGCCGCGGAGCTCGGGCCGTTCGAGCTGTTCCGCTACTTCTGGCGGCAGCTGACCTCGATGCGCACGGCCCTGATCCTGCTGCTCCTGCTCGCGCTGGCGGCGATCCCCGGCTCGGTCATCCCGCAGCGCGACGTCGACTCGCTCGGCACCTCGCGCTGGCGCGACGACCACCCGGACCTCACCCCGGTCTTCGACCGACTCGGGCTCTTCTCGGTCTACGACTCCCCGTGGTTCTCGGCCATCTACATCCTGCTGATGGTCTCACTGGTCGGCTGCATCATCCCGCGCACCTTCGTCTACCTCCGCGCGATGCGGGCGCAGCCTCCCGCCGCCCCCCGTCGCCTCTCGCGGATGCCCGGCTACGCGTCGTACGACGTCGAGCGCGAGCCCCACGACCTCCTCGCCGACGCCGAGCAGGTGCTGCGGGACCGTGGCTACCGGATCCGGGTGTCCCCGTCACCTGACCAGGACGACGGCTGGGTCTCCGCCGAGCGCGGCTACCTCCGCGAGGCCGGCAACCTGCTCTTCCACCTGTCGGTGCTGATCGTCCTGGTCGGGTTCGCGATCGGCGCCCTGTTCGGCTACAAGGGCGGCGCGATCGTGCTCGTGGGCGGGGGGTTCAGCAACAACGCGACGCAGTACGACGAGCTCGACCCGGGCACCCTCTTCGACGCCGACGACCTCTCTCCGCCGTTCACCTTCGACATCGACGACTTCGACATTCAATGGCTCACCGAGGGGCCCGCGCGCGGCCAGGCGAGGTCCTTCGTCTCGCACCTGACCTACCGGGAGTCACGCGACGACGAGCCGCAGGAGTACGACCTCAAGGTCAACCACCCGCTCGACATCGGTGGCACCGAGGTGTTCCTGATCGGCCACGGCTACGCACCGGTCATCACGATCCGCGACGGCAACGGCGACGTCGCCTACAGCGGGCCGACGATCTTCCTGCCGCGCGACGGGACGTTCGCGTCGTTCGGTGTGGTGAAGGCACCCGATGCGCTGCCGACGCAGATCGGGCTGATGGGCGAGTTCTACCCGACGTACGACTTCACCATGGAGACGGGCCCCTACTCGCTCTTCGGGGACACCCTCAACCCCGCTCTGTCGATGACGGTCTACACCGGCGACCTCGGGATGGACGACGGCTCGGCGCAGTCGGTCTACCTGCTCGACACCGACGAGGCCACGTTGCTGGAGAAGGCCGACGGGACGCCGTTCCGCGTCGACCTGGTGCCCGGACGCACCGTCGACCTGCCGGACGGCCTCGGCTCGGTGAGCTTCGACGGCATCGAGCGTTGGAACAAGATCCAGATCAGCCGTACGCCGGGCAAGCTGATCGCCCTCGGCGGCGTCGTGCTCGCCCTGGTCGGCCTGCTCGCCTCGTTGTTCATCCGCCCGCGGCGCGTCTGGGTGCGAGCCCGCAGTGTCGCAGCAGGCAAGGGACAGGGCACACTGGTCGAGGTCGCCGGCCTGGACCGGTCCGGCAACGGCAACCTGCCGCGTGAAGTGGCATGGGTGGCCGCCGACCTGGGGCTGCGGGCGCCGCCCGCCGATGACGACGACGCAGACGAGGAGGGTCGGGCGTGACCGATTCGGGCTGGGAGACGCTGTCCAACCAGGCGATCGCGGTGGCGGGCGTGGTCTACTTCCTGGCGCTGCTCGCGCACCTCGTGGAGTGGAGCGCGCTGCGCAAGGTGCCGGTCGCCCGCGCGGAGCGCAAGGTCGCCGCGACCGCGACCAGCGGTGCCAGCTCGGCCGGGACCGGGTGGTCGAGCAGCGAGCGGGGTGAGCGGTCGGTCGAGACCACCCCGGTGCCGGCCGGCACCGAGGGCCGCGTCGCCCTGTTCGGCCGACTGGGCCTCCTGCTGACCGCGCTCGCGGTGCTCGTCCACCTCGTCGGACTGGTGGGGCGGGGCATGGCCGCGGACCCCAACCGGGTGCCCTGGGGCAACATGTACGAGTTCACGATCAGCGGCACGTTCTTCGTCGCCGCGTTCTACATCCTGTTGGTGCGTCGCTTCCGCTGGGAGTGGCTGGCGCCGATCGTGCTGGGCGTCGTGCTGACCCTGATGATGGTCGCCGTGATCTGGCTCTACGGCCCGGTCGCGCCGCTGACCGAGGCGCTCTACTCGCCCTGGCTGGTGATCCACGTGGTCAGCGCTGTGCTGGCGACGGCCGCCTTCACACTGGGCGGCATCCTCTCGGTCGTCTACCTGCTCAAGGAACGTCGGCCCGAGAGCACGACGGGCTACCTCGCCCGGGTGCCGTCGCTGCGCTCGCTCGACCAGATCTCCTACCGGCTGCACGCGTTCGCGTTCCCCGTGTGGACCTTCGCCGTGCTCATCACCGGCCCGATCTGGGCGCACCAGGCCTGGGCGTCGTACTGGAACTGGGATCCCAAGGAGGTCTGGGCGTTCATCACCTGGGTCGTCTACGCGGCGTACCTCCACGCCCGCACGACCGCCGGCTGGAAGGGCCGCCGGGCGGCCTACCTCGCGCTCCTGGGAACGGCGACGCTGTGGTTCAACTTCATCGGGATCAACTTCTTCTCGAGCACCAGCCAGCACTCGTACGCCGAGGGCGCACCGGTCGTGGTGGTCGAGCGAGTCGCCCCGACGCACACCGGGCCGCCCGCCTGATCAGCTGTCGCTCTCGTCCTTGTGCTTGTGCTTGCGCTTGCGGTCCAGGTCGCGCAGGAAGTCGGGGTCGTCGTCGGGGGCGATCGTGCGGCGCGGCCGCGGCGGCGGGGTCGAGGGCCGTCGTCCTGAGGCCGGCGCGATGCCCCGCCGTTGGATGATCCGGACGAGCAGGTAGACCAGCACGCCCATCACGATCACCACGAGCATGAACTTCACGCCTCCACAGTAGATCCCCGCCGGTAACAAAGTCCCGCTCTCGCCGTACTCTGGCGTGATGAAGGAGTTCCTGGTCTACACCGGTCTGCGGCTGGGTATCTTCCTCGGCTCGCTGCTCCTCGTCGGCGGGGTGTGGGCGCTGGCCACCGACAGCGACCAGGTGCCGGCTCTGTGGGTCGTGGTCCTGGCGTTCCTGGTGTCCGGCGTGGCGTCACTCTTCCTGCTCAACCGGCCGCGCGAGGCTTTCGCCCAGCGGGTCTCCGCGCGCGCCGAGCGGGCGACGGCTCGCTACGAGGAGGCCCGCGCCAAGGAGGACGAGCCGAGCTGACCGGCTGACGGTCGGCGGGCTACTTCGGGCCGTTGAGGCGCCGGTCGACCCGGCTCTCGGGCTGGCCGAGGATCTTCGCGAGCAAGGGCACCCGCATCTTGTAGGCGACCACGCCCGCGACGATCAGGGTGACGAGGATGAGGAACCACATGCGGCCAGCGTACGTCGGCGGCCACGGCGTCAGCCGATTCCTCGGGGGTCGATCAGGGGAGAGTCAGGGTCTGCGCTCTGTCGGAGTGGCCATTTGGCCACTCCGACAGAGCGCGCCGGGTAGTGGTGGTGCGCTCAGCCGGCGACGAGGAGAGGAACAGCGACGAGCACCGCCCAGGCGAGCTCGCCCAGGCCGGTCTTCTGGAGCACCGGCACGAGCGCGAGGCCGGTGGCGCCGGAGAGGACCGTCCGGATCGCCGGTGCGAGCACGAGCAGGAATCCCAGACCCAGCAGCGCCGACCAGGTGGTGGCGGCGGCGACGGCGACCGAGGCGGCCGCGGCCGCGAGCACCAGCAGTGCGTAGAGAGCACGCGTCCGCTCGGCGCCCAGCCGGACGGCCAGGGTGCGCTTGCCGGCCTCGGCGTCGGTCGGGATGTCGCGCAGGTTGTTGACCACGAGGATCGCGCAGGCGAGGGCACCGATCCCGACTCCCGCGTACAGCGCGGCCCAGGCGAACGCCTCGGTCTGGACGTACGTCGTGCCGAGGACGGCCACCAGCCCGAAGAAGACGAACACCATCACCTCGCCGAGCCCGTGGTAGCCATAGGGCGTCGACCCGCCGGTGTAGAACCAGGCGGCCAGGATCGCGAGCAGCCCGACGGCCACCAGCCACCAGGCGGTCGTCGCCGCCAGCACGAGCCCGGCGAGCCCGGCGACGCCGAACGCCGCGAAGGCGGCGACCTTGACCGCTCGAGGCGACGCCAGCCCCGAGCCGACCAGCCGGAGCGGGCCGACCCGGTCGTCGTCGGTGCCCCGGATCCCGTCGGAGTAGTCGTTGGCGTAGTTGACACCGACCTGCAGCGCCAAGGACACGATCAGGGCGAGGAGCGCCTTCCACCACACCGCCGAGGCGTCGTACGCCGCCACGCCGGTGCCGGCCAGGACAGGGGCGACGGCGGCCGGCAGCGTGCGGGGGCGCGCGCCGGACAGCCAGTGGGCGGGCGAGGTCACGAGCGACCATTCAACAGGCGCCTCGACCGGCGCGGTCAAGCAGGTGCGTCGGCGCCGGCCGGACTCGGGTCGTGCCGGAGGAACCGCTGCGACGCGCGCGCCGCCGGACCCATGCCGGCGACGGCCAGCACGACGATGGCCGCGATCACGATCCAGCCGGGCGTGCCCCACTCCATCGCCAGGAACGTGAACACCGCCGGCGCCCACACCGAGCCGAGGGTGCCGCCGATGTTGGCGGCGCCCTGGTACTCCCCGAGTCGGTCCGGGTCGGACAGGTCGGACAGGAAGCCCCAGTGCGCGGCGGACTGGAACAGCTCCGCCCCGGTCACCGTGACGTGGCCGATCCAGACGAGCGCGATGGTCACCCAGCCGAGCGTGTCGTGGGTGACGGCGACGATCGCGCACGAGAGCACCATGAAGAAGGCGCTGATCCGGGCCGCCCGCAACGAGGTGCGCACGTCGACGACCCCCTTGGCGGCGGCCACCTGGAGGCAGACCGCCATCACCGTGTTGGTGCCGAAGAGCCAGGCCAGCAGCACCCGCGGCGCGTCGGTCTCCTGGACCAGCCAGAGCGGGATCACCACGTTGAGCAGCACCTGGTTGGTGCCGAGGACCCCGTCGAAGGTCATCAGGGACAGGAAGCCGCGGTTGCGCAGGGCCCCCGGCGTGATGAGCCGGTCCTCGTCGCCCGTGGAGGCCGATGCCCCGGCCGCCGACGGAGCCCGGTCGTGCTCCGCGTCGGGCAGTCGGACGATCCAGATGGTGTTGACCACGAGGATCGCCGCGGTGACCAGGGGGATCATCCGGACGATGCCGTCGTCGTTCATGGCCAGGGCCAGCCCGCCCAACAGGGCGCCGAACGTGAACCCGATGTTCAGGGCGGCACGCATGAAGGCCTGCGAGCGCACCCGCTCCTCGCGCGGGAAGACGTCGATCGTGTAGGCGCCGCGGCCCGACCAGCCGGCAGTGCCCACGATCTCGAGCACGATCATCATCACCAGGAACGAGGCGAAGCCGCTGATCCACGGCCAGGCGAGGTAGAGCAGCGCCTGCGCCAGCGCGCCGAGCGCCCACATCCGCTTGGGCCCGATCCGGTCGGCCTGCTTGCCGAGCGGCACCGCGAAGAAGAACGAGGTGATGCCCGCGATGGTGAGGCCGAGACCGACCTGGGCCGCCGACAGACCGACGATCTGGGTGAAGAAGACGGCACTGCCGGTCAGGAAGATGCCCTCGCCGAAGGCGTACAGCACCGACTGCGCGCTGAGGCGACGCGCCAGCAAGGTGGGCGGCAGCATCCGCTCGAGCCAGGTCGCCCGACGACGAGGTAAGAGGGCCATCGCGGGTCATGAGACCACAGGCCGTTAGCGTTCGTCGCATGGTTTCGAGACGGTCGCAGCGAGACCTCCTCAACCCGGGGGTCTCTTTGTCGCGCCGGGGAACGACCCGGCCGAGGCCGTCGTCACGCTGCGCGGCTGGCTCGACGCGGACCGGCCCGACCCCCTGCTGATCGAGACGTCCGGCTCCACCGGCGCCCCCAAGCGCGTCGTGCTCACCCGGGACGCGGTGGTCGCCTCGGCCCGAGCCGCTCAGCGCCGTCTCGGCGAGCCCGGGCCCTGGGCGCTGGCCCTGCCGTCGTCGTACGTCGCCGGCGTCCAGGTCATCGTCCGCTCCCTGCTCGGCGGCCACGAGCCCGTGCTGGTGGGTCTCGACGGGTGGGGTGAGGCGGCGTACACCTCGCTCGTGCCGACCCAGCTCCACCGGCTCCTCGACCAGCCCGCCGACGTCGCCGCGCTCCGGGCGCATGACGGCGGTGCTGCTCGGTGGTGGCGCGATCGACCCGCACCTGCGCCGCCGTGCCGAGGAGGCAGGCATCCGCGTGGTGGCGACGTACGGCTCGTCGGAGACCGCCGGGGGCTGCGTCTACGACGGCGTCGCCCTCGATGGTGTCGCGGTGGCCCTGGGGGAGCGGGGTCGCATCCGGATCGCCGGGCCGGTCCTCTTCGAGCGGTACGACGGCGACCCGGCCCTGACCGCGGAGGCGCTGGTGGACGGGTGGTTCCTGACCGCCGACGCGGGGCAGTTCGACGCCGACGGCCGGCTACGGGTGCTCGGCCGGCTCGACGACGTGGTCGTGAGTGGCGGCGTCAACGTGCCGCTCGCAGCGGTGGCGGCGCGACTGCGCGAGCACCCCGACGTCAGCGCCGTCGAGGTACTCGGGATCGACGACGAGGAGTGGGGCCAACGCGTGGTGGCCTTCGTCGTCGGGTCCCTCGACCGCAAGGCCGCACGCGACTGGGTCGGCGAGACGCACCCGCGCGCGTGGGCGCCGCAGGACGTCGTCGTCCTCGACGACCTCCCACTGCTCGGCAACGGCAAGGTCGACCGGCGGCGGCTGCGGGAGCTCCGGTGAGGGTCTGGTCGGTGCCGCTGCGCACCAGGTTCCGCGGCATCACCGTGCGCGAGGGCGTGTTGCTGGAGGGCGCCGCGGGGTGGGGTGAGTGGAGCCCCTTCCTCGAGTACGACGCCCGCGTCGCCGAGCCCTGGCTGCGGTGTGCCGAGGAGCAGGCGGCCGGCGACTGGCCCGCTCCGCTGCGGACCGCGGTTCCCGTCAACGTCACGGTGCCGGCCGTCGGTCCCGAGCGCGCCCATGAGATCGTCGCCGACAGCGGGTGCGTCACCGCCAAGGTCAAGGTCGCCGAGCCAGGTCAGTCGCGCGGCGAGGACGAGGAGCGGGTCGTCGCCGTGCGCGACGCGCTCGGTCCGCAGGGAAGGATCCGCGTCGACGCGAACGGCGCCTGGTCGGTCAGCGAGGCCGTCCTCGCGGTGCGTCACCTGGACCGCGCGGCGGGCGGTCTCGAGTACGTCGAGCAGCCCTGCGCGAGCGTCGAGGAGCTCGCCGCCGTCCGCCGCGCGGTCGACGTGCCCATCGCCGCTGACGAGTCGATCCGGCGCGCGGCCGACCCCTACCGCGTGCGCGACCTCGAGGCCGCCGACATCGCGGTGCTCAAGGTCCAGCCGCTCGGCGGCGTCCGGGCGTGCCTGCGCATCGCCGAGGACATCGGGCTGCCGGTCGTCGTGTCGTCGGCCCTGGAGACCTCGGTGGGGATCGCCGCCGGCGTCGCGCTGGCCGCCGCGCTGCCCGAGCTGCCGTACGCCTGCGGTCTGGCCACGGTCCGGCTCCTCGAGGACGACGTCGCGACCGAACCCCTGGTGCCGGTGGGCGGTGTGCTGCCGGTGCGCACCCCCGACGTCGACCCCGCCGCGCTCGACCGGCTCGCCGCAGCCCCAGTCCGGGTCGCCCACTGGACGGCCCGGTTGGCCGAGGTGCGCGCCCTCAGGGAGGAGGATCGCCGGTCGTGACCAACTCCTCGACCACCCTCGCGCGCGCCGTCCTCGACGCCTTGCTCCAGAGCGGGGTCAGCGACCTGGTAGCCGCACCCGGGTCGCGCAACGGGCCCTTGCTGTTCGCGGCGTACGACGCCGACGCGGCCGGGCTGCTGCGCCTGCACACGCGCGTCGACGAGCGCACCGCCGGCTACCTCGCCCTCGGTCTGGCCAAGGTCTCGCACCGCCGCGCCGCCGTCCTCTGCACGTCCGGGACCGCCGTGGCCAACCTGCACCCGGCGATGCTCGAGGCCGCGCACGCCGGCGTCCCGCTGGTGGCGCTCACCGCCGACCGCCCCGCACGCTTCCGCGGGACCAACGCCAACCAGACGACCGACCAGGTCGGGGTGTTCGGCCCGCTCGTGCCCCTGCATGACCTGTCCGGCACCTCGCGCGGGCTGCTCAACACCGAGCAGACCGCGTCTGTGTCGGGGCCGACGCTGCCCGACCTGCTGGCGGTCGGGGGCCCGGTGCACGTCAACGTCGCCTTCGACGAGCCGCTCGTTCCCGACGATCGGTGGAAGCCGCAGGAGCCGGCGGCGCGCGACAAGCGGCGACCGCCACCGGTTCGGACGACGGGGGCCGGCGACGCTACTCCCGCTCGGGCCCCGCACGGTCGTCGTCGCCGGTGACGACGCGGGACCCCCTGCGCGCGTGCTTGCCGAGGCCGCCGACTGGCCACTCCTCGCCGAGCCGACCAGCGGCTCCCGCACGGGCACGCACGCGCTGCGCTGCTACCGGCTGCTGCTCGACAGCGAGCCCGGCGCCCTCGTGGAGCGGGTGGTCGTGGTCGGCCACCCCACGTTGTCGAGGCCGGTGACCCGGCTGCTCGGCCGCGCCGACGTCGAGGTCTGGTCAGTGCCGACCGCGGGCGCCTGGGCCGAGCGGCCCTTCGAGGTCGACCACCTGGTCGAGCACCCCACCGTGGACGAGGGCGACGACCCCGCCTGGCTCGCGTCGTGGCGTGCTGCCGACGTCGCGGTCGCTCGCGGTCTCGACGAGCTGCTCGACGCCGAGGCCGGGCTCACGCCGTACGAGGTCGCCGGCGCCGTCGCCCGCCAGCTGCCGGCCGAGGGGCTCCTCGTCGTCGGGGCGTCGAGCCCGCTGCGCGACCTGGACCTGATGGTGCCCCGCTACGAGGTCGGCGGCCGGCGCAAGGTCATCGCCAACCGCGGCCTGTCAGGCATCGACGGCACCCTCTCCACCGCGATCGGCGCGGCCCTCGGCAGGCCCTCGTCGTCACGGGCGTTCGCGCTGGTCGGCGACGTGACGTTCCTGCACGACATGACCGCGCTGGTGCTCGGCCCCGACGAGCCCCGGCCGGACCTGACGATCGTCGTCGTCAACGACGACGGCGGGTCCATCTTCGCGATGCTCGAGCAGGGCGACCCGGCGTACGCCGACCGCTACGACCGCCTCTTCGGCACCCCGCACGGCGTCGACCTCGCCGCTCTGTGCTCCGCTACCCGCACCCCGCACTGGCGGGTCGACTCGCTCGCCGAGCTGGAGCACGCGCTGGCCAACCCCAACGGGGGCATCGAGGTCGTCGAGGCCGTCGTACGCCGGGACAACCGCCGCGACCTCGACGCCCGGATCCGCGCCCTGGGTTGATGTCAGCGCAAGCCTGATCAAGACTCCCGGGGCAGTGGCGGGCGATGATCAATGCCATGACCGTCGCGACGGACACCTTCGCGGAGTTCGTAGACCACCTGAAAGAGGCGCTCGACGACTCCGAGCTGGCGGGCCTGACCGGTGATGACTGGGCGGCGCGCCTGCACTTCTCGCGGTTCCACTTCGACCGGATGATCAGTGCGGTCGCGGGTGAGCCGCCCGCGGCCTTCCGGCGGCGCATCCTGCTGGAGCGGGCGGCGTACCGGATGATCACCACGTCCGCGCCGCTGATCGACATCGCGGTCGAGGCGGGCTACGGCTCGCACGAGGCGTTCACCCGCGCGTTCAGCAAGGCGTACGGCGTCGCGCCGGCCGCCTGGCGCCGCAAGCCCGGGCACCTCCAGGTCGAGGCGCCGAGCGGCGTCCACTTCCACCCACCCGGCGGCCTCCGGCTGCCCGCACGAGACAAGGTCACCGGCATGCAGCTCCTCACCAGGATGGTCGAGCACCACGTGTGGCTCACCGGCGAGATGGTGCGTCTCGCCGAGCGGCTCAGCGACGAGCAGCTCGACCAGGCCATCGTCCTCGACGTCGACGACGACCAGCAGACGGTCAGAACCCTGCTCAGCCGTCTGGTCGGCCAGATGGGGATGTGGAACGCCGCGATGGCGACCCGGGACTACGACTGGTCGGTCGAGGAGCACGAGTCGCTGTCGTCGATGCGCGAGCGGCTCGAGCGCGAAGGGGCGACGTACCTCGACCACGTCCGCGGCGTCGTCGCCGAGGACCGCCTCGACGACACCTTCGTCGACGCGCTCTGCGAGCCCGCCGAGGTGTTCACGTACGGCGGGATGATCGCCCACGTCCTCACCTTCGCGGCACACCGGCGGACCTTGGTGGCGCTGGCCTTCGGCAGGCACGGCGTCGACGACCTGGGCTGGGGCGACCCGATGCTCTGGGTGGCCGCCAGCTGATCCGGACCCGCGCGGTGTGGACGCTGCCGACACAATGGCCGCGTGGAGATCGCCGCGTCGCTGGTCGTGCTCGCCGTCGTCGTCCTGACGTTCACGGCGCTCGCGGAGAAGATCGACTTCCCGGCACCGCTGCTGCTCATCGTCGTCGGGGTCACCGCGTCGTACCTGCCCTTCGTCCCGGAGGTCCACCTCGACCCCGACGTGGTGCTGTTCGGCCTGTTGCCGCCGCTGCTCTACGCCACCGCCGTGCAGACCTCCCTCGTCGACTTCAACGCCAACCGGCGCCCGATCCTGCTGCTCAGCGTCGGGCTCGTCATCTTCACCACCGTCGGGGTCGGGGCCCTGGTGCACACGGTGATCGACGTGTCCTGGCCCGTCGCCCTGGCGATCGGCGCCGTCGTGGCTCCGCCGGACGCCGTCGCCGCGACCGCCGTGGGCCGCCGGATCGGACTGCCTCGGCGGATCGTGACGATCCTCGAGGGCGAGTCGCTGCTCAACGACGCGACCGCGCTGGTCGCGCTGCGTACCGCGCTGGCCGCGACGGTCGTCGGGGTCGACGCGATGCACGTCGCCGAGGACTTCGTCCGCGCCGCCGGCGGTGGCGCCCTGGTCGGCTTCGCGGTGTTCGTGGTCGTGGCGTGGGTGCGCCGCCATGTCACCGACCCGATCCTCGACACCGGCATCTCCATCGTGGTGCCGTTCGCGGCGTACGTCGCCGCGGAGTATCACCTGATCCACGGCTCCGGAGTGATCGCCGTCGTCGTCGCCGGCCTGTTGCTGGGCCACAAGGCGCCGATCATCCAGACCGCACAGTCGCGGATCGCGGAGCGGATGAACTGGCGCACGATCGCGTTCGTGCTCGAGAACGCCGTCTTCCTGCTGATCGGCCTGCAGGCGAGCTGGATCGTCGCGGACGTCGCCGACAGCGAGCTGTCGGCCTCGTCGATCGCGATCGCCTGCGTCGGCACGCTGGTCGCCGTCATCGTGCTGCGGCTCGCGTGGGTGTTCCCGTCGCGCTACCTGCTCGTCCGGCCGCGGGGGGAGGACGGCACGAGGCAGGGTCCGCCGTGGACGTACACGTTCATCCTCGGCTGGGCCGGCATGCGCGGCGTGGTCACGCTGGCCGCGGCGTTCGTCATCCCCGAGGACACGCCGCACCGCGAGGTGCTGCTGCTCATCGCCTTCACGGTGGTGGCCGGCACGCTCTTCATCCAGGGGCTGTCGCTGCCGTGGTTCGCCCGCAGGCTCCACGTGCCCTCACCCGACCCCGCCGAGGACGCACTGGCGCGCGCCACGGTGCTGCAGCAGGCGAGCAAGGCGGCCTACCACCAGGTCGAGGAGCTCCACGAGGACGACCCGCACGGCGTCATCGCCTTGATCAAGCAGCGCGTCGACCAGCGCAACTTCGCGGCCTGGGAGAGGCTCGGCACCAACCCCGAGAACGAGACGCCCAGCGACACCTACGCCCGGGTCCGGCTGGCGATGCTGCAGGCCGAACGGCGCCGGGTGCTGGAGATCCGCAGCTCCGGAAGGGTCGCCGCCGACGTGATCGCGGAGGTGCTGACGCTCCTCGACGTCGAGGAGAGCATGCTCGACATCGCCACCCAGGAGCGGGACGAGCTGCGCACGACGAGTCGCTTCCGCCAGACCGGTGAGACCTGCCCGGATCTCGACGAGCGCCCCTCCGTCGAGGTGGCGGACGACCAGGTCTGCCCGGCCTGCGTCGAGAAGGGCGACGTGTGGGTCTCGCTGCGGATCTGCCTGGACTGCGGAGAGATCGGCTGCTGCGACTCCTCGCCCAACCAGCACGCCACGGCGCACTTCCGCGGGACTGCGCATCCCGTGATGCAGTCCGCCGAGCCTGGCGAGGACTGGCGCTGGTGCTTCGTCCACCACAAGACCGCGTGAGCAGCCGCCCTCCGCTGGTTGCGGAGGGACGAAGTCCCGTGCTCGTTGCCTGCGATCAGGCCTGCGGAGCCGAGGGCGGAGGAGGCGGCACCTCACCGGACTGCGGCGCGGGAGGCGGCGGAGGCGGCGGCGCCTGGCCGGCGGGCGGGGGCTGCTGCCCGGCGTACGGCGGCGCCTGGCCGGCGGGCGGGGGCTGCTGCCCGGCGTACGGCGGCGCCTGACCGGTCGGCGGCGGAGGCGGCGGCGGTGCCCCGGTCTGCAGGGTGAACGCCGTCATCGCGCCGGCGGTCTCAGCGGCGCGGAGGGCCGCCACGATCCGCTCGCGGTCGGCGGCGTCGATGGTGCGCCCGGTGTCCTGCAGGTAGGTCAGCATGCCGAGATCGCGATAGTGCCGCTCGACGTCGCGGGCGGAGTTGCCGGTCGCGAGCGACCCCTCGACGCTGTCCTTGAGGTCGTTGGCGGCGGCCTTGACCTGGTCCATGAAGCCCATGGTGAGTCCTTCCCGACGGTGGCTCCCACTCTAGGCAGGCGGGTCGAAGGCGACGACCAGCACATGTAACGCGCCGTTACAACATCCACCCACCCCCGTCGGGGGGCGCAGTTGAGTCGGTAACAGGGCGTTACATGGGCACCCGGGTTGGCGCCGTCGGCCCGAAGGTGATCGGGAACGCGAGCGCGCCGGTGTTGCCCGAGACCGGCAGCCAGGAGCCGGGCCCGTCGGGCGCGGCGTCGGGCATCCGGCGGGCGAGCAGGGGCAGGGCGACGGCCATGTCGGTGCGGGCGACGAAGTGGCCGAGGCAGTGGTGGGCGCCGGCGCCGAAGCCGAGGTGTGGCGGGCGTTGGGCGGTGATGTCGAAGGAAGGGTCGGGCATCGCCGAGGGGTCGGTGCCGGCGGCGTGGGAGAGGACCTGCACGATGCCGCCGGGCGGCACGACGAGCCCGTCACCGAGGTCCACGGTCTCCAGAGCCTCGCGGGTGACCCAGGTGACCGTCGGGTTGACCCGCATCACCTCCTCCACCGCCTGCGCGCCGAGCTCTGGCCGAGACGCCAGCAGGGACCACTGGGCCGGGTGGCGCAGCAGCGTCTGCACGGCCAGCCCGATCTGGTTGCGGGTCGTCTCCATGCCGGCCATCGCCAGGAACACCAGTGAGACTCCGAGCTCGTGGCGCGAGAGACCGTCGGCCTCCTGGGCCGCGACCAGGGTCGACACCAAGTCGTCGGCGGGGGAGCGTCGGCGCGCCGCGACCACCTCGTCGACGTACTCGTAGAGCCCGTCGAGCGCGGCCTCGATCCGCGGCAGGTCGGCCGCGATCGCGGTGCCGAACGCCTTGCCGAGGTCGTCGGCCCAGTGCGCGACCTGCGGCCACTGGTCCTCGGGAAGCCCGAGCAGCACGCAGATGATGCGCGCGGAGTAGGGCTCGGAGAACTCCGAGATCAGCTCCACCCGGCCGCGCGGCGAGAAAGCGTCGACGAGCTCGTCCGCGAGGGCCTCGAAGCGTGGCCGCATCGCTGCGATCGTCTTGTTGCGGAAGGCCGGCATCAGCAACCGCCGTAGCCGAGCGTGGTCGTCACCCTCGAGCGAGAGCAGGGTCTCCTTCCACCAGCCGGCGAAGCGGCCGGAGTGGATGCCGTTCTGCTCGGGCCATTGGGCGTTGCCCTGCCGGAACCGCCGGTCGCGCAGCAGCGCGGAGGCCTCGGCGTAGCGCAGCACCGCCCAGCCGTACGACGTCTCGACCCACCAGCGCTCCTCGCGCGCGGCGTGCACGGAGGGCGAGGTGACGTCGCAGGTCGGGTCTGCCAGGTCCAGGAAGGTCACGACCGCGTCACCCGCAGCTCCCAGGCGTCGAGCGGGTCGTAGCGCTTGCGCATGCCGTCGGGCACCATCCCTTGCTTCGCGTAGAAGGCCCGCGCCCGCTGGTTGGCCTCCAGAACCCAGGCATAGCTTGGCTTCTGGCCGAGCGCGGCGTCGAAGAGAGCCTGACCGACGCCACTGCCGTGCCAGGCCTCGAGCGCGTAGAGCGCATACAGCTCGTACGCCGTCGGGGCATCGTCCCGGCGGGCAGGGCCGGCCATCGCGAAGGCGACCGGCTCGTCACCGTGCACGGCCAGGAGGGGAGGCCGGTGGGCGATGAGCTCGCGCCATCGCTCGACCCAGTCGAGGGGGTCGCCGAGGCGCGCGGCCAGGAGGCCGGGGTCGACGAGCGGTCCGTAGGTCTCGCGCCAGCACTCCCGGTGCAGCAGCCCGCCCGGCTCGGCGTCGGCAGCCGTCGCCGTGCGCAGCTCGAAGCCGCGCATCTCGACGGTCGGCTCGCTCATGCCAGCATCGTATGGACCGCCAGCCCCGCGATGACGAGCGCCGAGACGACGCCGGTGATCCGGCGTCCACGCGGCCCGGTGACCACGCGCCCGAGGGCCGCCCCTCCGGTCGCCAGCGCCAGCTGCCACGCGGCTGACGCGACGAAGGCGGCCAGCACGAAGGCAGCCCCCTCGGCGGCCGTCGACACGAGGTCCTGGTTGCCGAGCACGATGGCGGTGAAGTAGACGACGGTCGCGGGGTTGACCGCGGTGATCCCGACGAAGAGGGCGTACGCCGCCCACGGCCGCATCGGGGCGGCCTCCCGTCTCGGCTCGGCGCCGCTCAGCGCGTGCGCCAGGGTCAGCACCGCGATCACCAGGAGCACGACGGCTGACATGACCCGGAGCGCATCGGCCACCGGCGCGAGGAGTGCGGCCAGCGCGGCGCCCGCGACCACCGCGAGGGCCGCGTAGACACCGTCGACGGTGGCGATGCCGAGCGCCGCGGCCGCGCCGACCCGCCACGACGTACGTGCGGTGAGCGTGACGAGGAACGCCCCGACCGCGCCGATCGGCACCGCGATCGCCAGGCCGGTGACGAGTCCGGAGACGACCACCTCGAGCACGGCGCAGATGCTCGCAGGCGCGACCTGGTGCCCACCAGCCGATAACGTGACGAGCCATGAGGCTCACCAAGTTCGGGCATGCCTGCATCCGCATCGAGCACGACGGGCACACGCTGGTGATCGACCCCGGGGGATTCACCGAGCCCGAGGCGGTCGAGGGCGCTGACGCCGTGCTGATCACCCACCAGCACGCAGACCACTACGACCTCGCGAACCTGCGGCGTACGGAGGCCCCGGTCTTCACCATCGCCGAGGTCGCCGGTCTGATCCGCGACGAAGCCCCGGACGTCGGCGAGCGGGTCACCGTCGTCGAGCCCGGCGGCGCGCTGGAGGCCGGCGGCCTCCCGGTGCGCTCCGTCGGGGAGCTGCACGCGGTGATCCACCCCGACCTGCCGCGGGCCTACAACAGCGGCTACGTGGTCACCGCCGGGGACACTCTGGTATTCCATCCCGGCGACGCGCTGACCCCACCGGACGAGCAGGTCGACGTCCTCTGCGTCGTCGTGTCCGCCCCGTGGATGCGTGCGGCCGAGGCGGTCGACTTCGCGCGCCTCGTGGGGGCGCCGCGCAACGTCGCCATCCACGACCGCGTCTACTCCGAGGCTGGCCTCGGCATCGTCGACGGGCATCTCCAACGGCTGCTGCCCGAGGGGCAGGCCTACGTCCGGCTCGCCGACGGAGCCGACCTGTGAAGTACCTCGCCGCGGGGTGGTCGCCATGTGCCTCCTGGCCGCACAATCAGCGGCGGCGTCCGCATCGCTGGTTGAGGAAGGACGAAGTCCTGTCTCGAAACCTGCGGAACGCACCGCGAAGGCCGGCGTCCACACGGTCGGGGGCTGCCAGGTGTTTCCCGAGGACAACTGGTGGAACACCCGCATCGACAAGCGGCCGGTCTTCAAGCACAGCAAGGCGATCGTGTCGCGCCAGGCCGCCGGGCACGACATCCACCTCGACCTCGGCGTCAGCGAGGAGTACTACGGCATCCCCGTCAACGTGGCCCCCGCCGACCAGCCGACGCTCCCGCTCCAGTTCGGCGTCGAGGGCGAGGACTACGGCCACGAGAGCGACCGTGGCCCGGTGCCGATCCCGCCCGGCGCGCGCATCGAAGGCTGGCGCACCGGCGCCGTCGACCCCGGCGAGGGCGACCGGCACGTGATCACGGTCCACCAGGGCACCTGCGAGCTGGTCGAGCTCTACAAGGCCGAGCGCGTCTACGCCGGCAACGGCGAGGTCGTCGCCTGGCGTGCGTCGTCCGCCGCTCGCTGGGACCTCGGCTCCAACAAGCTGCGCCCCAGGTACTGGACCTCCGCGGACGCCGCCGGCCTGCCGATCCTTCCCGGCCTGCTGTCCTACGACGAGGCGGCCTCGGGCCGGATCACCCACGCGCTGCGGTTCACCCTGCCGAGCGCTCGCGCCGCCTTCACCAAGCCGGCCCGGCACTGCGGGCCCAGCGGCAACACGAGCAGCTCGCTGCCGTCGTACGGACTGCGCTTCCGGCTCAAGAAGGGCACCGACATCTCCGCCTACGCCGGCGCCGCGCGCGCCATCGCCGTCGCGATGAAGCGCTACGGGCTGATGTACGCCGACCAGGGCTCGGCCATGTACGTCACCGGCTCCGCCGACCCGCGCTGGGCCGACGCCCTCGACCAGTTCAACAACAACCCCCTGGACGGCTCGCGCTTCGAGGTCGTCAAGCCGGCAAGCAAGATCACCCGCTGTTAGAGAGCGCAACGGGGAACTGTCACCAGCAAACCCGCTACCCGACAGGTTGCGTTTCGGCTCGCTGACCGTGGTCACCTCGCCGAGCCGGCGCAAGCTCACCTTCCCCCGCTTCGCTCCTCCGGTGACCTTCCGCCTGCTCGGCTCTGTCTGTGGGCACCGCGCCGAGCCGGCGCAAGCTCACCTTCCCCCGCTTCCGCTCCTGCCGGTGACGCTTCCGCCTGCTCGGCTCTGTCTGTGGGCACCGCGCCGAGCCGGCGCAGGCTCACCTTCCCCCGCTTCGCTCCTCCGGTGACCTTCCGCCTGCTCGGCTCTGTCTGTGGGCACCGCGCCGAGCCGGCGCAAGCTCACCTTCCCCCGCTTCGCTCCTCCGGTGACCTTCCGCCTGCTCGGCTCTGTCTGTGGGCACCGCGCCGAGCCGGCGCAGGCTCACCTTCCCCCGCTTCGCTCCTCCGGTGAGCTTCCGCCTGCTCGCCGCTGTCAGGCTCCGGTGAGGGAGTCGCGCACGGGCACGAGCTTGGCCTGGCTCTCGGCCAGCTCGGCGTCGGGGTCGGAGTCGGCGACGATGCCGCAGCCGGCGAAGAGGCGGACCGTCGACCCGTCGCCGACGATCTCGGCCGAGCGCAGGGCCAGCCCCCACTCGCCGTCGCCGGTGGCGTCCATCCAGCCGACCGGGCCGGCGTAGCGGCCGCGCTCCATGCCCTCGATCTCGTCGATCAGGGCGAGGGCCGCACCGGTCGGGGTGCCACCGACGGCGGCCGACGGGTGCAACGCCTCGGCCAGGCGCAGGGACGACACGGTCGTCGAGTCGTGCACCACCCCGGCGACGTCGGTCGCCAGGTGCATCACGTTCGGCAGGTGGAGCACGAACGGCGCCTCGGGCACGTTCATCGACGAGCAGTGGGGGTCGAGCGCGTCGGCCACCGAGCGGACGGCGTACTCGTGCTCCTCGAGGTCCTTCGACGAGCGCGCCAAGGTCGCTGCGAGCGCGAGGTCGCGCTCGTCGGCACCCGTACGCCGGATGGTTCCGGCCAGGACGCGGCTGGTGACCAGGCCGCGCTCGCGGCGCACGAGCATCTCGGGGGTCGCGCCGAAGAGCCCCTCGACGTGGAAGGTCCAGCACATGCGGTAGTCGGTGCTGAGCCGTCTCAGCGGCCAGCGGACGTCGATCGGCATCTCGGCCGTCGCGACCAGGTCGCGGGCGAGCACGACCTTCTCGAGCGCGCCGGCCTCGATGCGGCCGATCGCGTCGGCGACCGCGGCGAGCCACTCCTCGCCGTTCAGGGCGCCGTCGGCGAAGGACACGTTGGCGGGTGGGACCACGTCGGTGACGGCGGGCGACGACGTCTGGTCCGTGCCTGCCTGCGGGCCGGGCTCCGGGCCGATCCTGGTCAGCCACGCCCGGTCGCCCCGGCGACCGATGATGACCCGGGGGACGACGAGAACAGAGTCGCCCGGCTCGTCGGCGAACGCGAACGAGCCGAAGCACACCGGGCCGGAGCCCGGCTCGCCGACCTCGTCGCGCACCTGCGCGCGCCCTACCAGCTCTGACCACCACTTGTCGGCGTCGGTGAAGCGGGTCGGCCCGTACGTCCGGACCCGGGCGGCCACGCCCCACCCGACCAGCCCGTCGCCGCGACGGAGCCAGGCGACCGGGCTGTCAGCGGGAAGCCGCGCGAGCAGCGACGCCGGGACGTCGTCGATGGAGACGGTGTGGACGAAGAGTCCCCCTGCTTCAGGTGATGAGCCGCCAGCCGTCTCACCGGGGCGCCGGGAGTCGGCGGCGAAGGGGGCGCTCGTCACGAGGCCACAGCGTACGCGGGGTCCTGGCAGGAGCAACGATCTGGGAGACTTCGCGCCGTGACGCGCGCCGACCTCGACAAGCAGCCGACCGACGTACGGCGGATGTTCGACGCGGTCGCGCAGCGCTACGACGTCACCAACGACGTCCTCTCCCTCGGCCAGGACCGGCGGTGGCGTCGCCTGGTCCTCGACGCCGTCGACCCGCGGCCGGGCCAGCGGGTGCTCGACCTCGCGGCCGGCACCGGCACCTCCAGCGAGCCGTTCGCCGTCAGGGGGGCGCAGGTCGTCCCCTGCGACTTCTCCCTCGGCATGCTCCAGGTCGGCAAGCGGGCCCGGCCGGCGCTGCCGTTCGTCGCGGGTGACGGCACGCGACTGCCGTTCGCCGACGCCACGTTCGACGCCGCGACCATCTCGTTCGGACTGCGCAACATCGTCGACCCCGGCGCCGGGCTCCGCGAGCTGCGGCGGGTGACCAGACCGGGCGGGCGCCTGGTGGTCTGCGAGTTCAGCCACCCGACCTTCGCGCCGTTCCGCACCGTCTACACCGAATACCTCATGCGTGCGCTGCCGCCCGTCGCGCGGGCGGTCTCCTCCAGCCCGGATGCGTACGTCTACCTGGCGGAGTCGATCAGGGCGTGGCCCGACCAAGCGGGTCTCGCGTCGATGATCGACGCGGCCGGCTGGCGCTCGGTGGAGTGGCGCAACCTCTCCGGGGGCATCGTCGCCCTGCATCGCGCGACCCGCTGACGCCGACGGTCCAACCCCGGAACACCGAGCATTTAGCGAAGGGTTCTGTTTGCTAAATGCCCAGGTCAGCCCGCCAATCTCCCGGTCCGGGACCTGGGGTGCCGATTGTCCGGGAGCACCCCTAGACTGTCCCGCGGACCCCTCGTGAAGCGTTTCACAAAGTCACATGGAGGGTCCGTAGGACAGCACCTCAGCAGCACCTGGGAGGCACCCTTTGGAGCTCTACACGCCGGTCCTGGCGTTGGCCCTCCTGGCGGCAGGTTTCGCGGTCTTCTCGGTCGTGATGAGCGCCGCCGTCGGCCCCAAGCGCTACAACCGCGCCAAGCTCGACTCCTACGAGTGCGGCATCGAGCCCACGCCCCAGGCGCTCGGCGGCGGCCGCTTCCCGGTGAAGTACTACATCACCGCGATGATGTTCATCGTCTTCGACATCGAGATCATCTTCCTCTACCCCTGGGCCGTGCAGTTCGACGCGCTCGCCCTCTTCGGCCTGGTCGAGATGGTCATCTTCATCGCCACCGTCTTCATCGCGTTCGCCTATGTATGGCGACGCGGCGGACTCGACTGGGACTGAGAGCTGCGATGCACTGCACCTGCCCGCGTTCTCCTCGGTCGACGACCGCTCCGCTGCGCTCCACACCAAGGTCGCCTTCCCTCGTCGGCCTTGGCATGCACAGCGCCTCGCAACTCTCAGCACGGGCATTTGCGATGCACTGCACCTGCCCGCGTTCTCCTCGGTCGACGACCGCTCCGCTGCGCTCCACACCAAGGTCGCCTTCCCTCGTCGGCCTTGGCATGCACAGCGCCTCGCAACTCTCGGCACGGGCAGCTGCGATGCAACTCTCGGACGCGCAACTCTCAGAGACAGGAGCCAGCTGAGATGGGTATCGAGGAGAAGCTCCCCAGCGGAGTCCTGCTGACGACGGTCGAGGGCGTCGCGGGCTACATGCGCAAGGCGTCGTTCTGGCCGGCGACCTTCGGGCTGGCCTGCTGCGCCATCGAGATGATGACGACCGGTGGCCCCAAGTACGACCTCGCCCGCTTCGGCATGGAGGTCTTCCGCGCCAGCCCC
Source organism: uncultured Actinomycetota bacterium (assembly GCA_963723195.1). Classification (GTDB taxonomy): domain Bacteria; phylum Actinomycetota; class Actinomycetes; order Propionibacteriales; family Nocardioidaceae; genus Nocardioides. Next base: position 69,448 of record CAVRPU010000013.1, on the reverse strand, counting down.
CGCCAGGCCGACCTGATGATCGTCGCCGGCCGGGTGAGCCAGAAGATGGCGCCGGTGCTGCGCCAGATCTACGACCAGATGGCCGAGCCCAAGTGGGTGCTGGCCATGGGCGTGTGTGCCAGCAGCGGCGGCATGTTCAACAACTACGCGATCGTCCAGGGCGTCGACCACGTCGTGCCGGTCGACATGTACCTCCCCGGCTGCCCACCGCGCCCGGAGATGCTCATCGACGCGATCCTCAAGCTCCACGACCAGGTGCAGAGCACCAAGCTCGGCTCCAACCGCCGGGCCGAGATCGAGGAGCGCGAGACCGCCGCCCTCGCCGCCCTGCCCACCTCCGAGATGCGGGGCCTGCTGCGGTGAGCGATGACAAGAAGCAGGACGTGCCCCGGGGCGAAGAGCGCGCCGAGGGTGCGGACGAGAAGAGCCCGCCGGCTCCGGTCGCCTCGGTCCCGACCGACGACAGTCCCAAGGTCGCCCAGACCGACGTCGAGCGCAGCGAGGCTCGCGAAGACCTGGTCCGCTCCAAGGGCGAGGTGCTGGCCGCCGGCTCCATCGAGGAGCGCGCCGTCGGCGCTCGCCGCGGCATGTTCGGCACGTCGGGCACCGGCGACACGAGCGGGTACGGCGGCCTGGTCGCCCCGATCGTCTATCCCGGCTCTGCCCAGCGCCCCTACGGCGGCTGGTTCGACGACGTCGCCGACGCCCTCGAGGCACGACTGGGCGCCGGCGAGCTCCAGCACGCCGTGGAACGGGTGGTGGTGCACCGGGGCGAGATCACCTTCCACGTACGCCGCGACGACCTTCTCGCCGTCGCGCAGCTGCTCCGCGACGACGACAAGCTGCGGTTCGAGTTCTGCTCCGGCGTGAGCGGTGTGCACTACCCCGACGACACCGGCCGCGAGCTGCACGCGGTCTACCACCTGCTCTCGATGACCCACAACCGCCGGATCCGCGTCGAGGTAACGGCGCCGGACGCCGACCCGCACATCCCGAGCATCGTGAGCGTCTACCCGACCAACGACTGGCACGAGCGCGAGACCTGGGACATGTTCGGCATCGTCTTCGACGGCCACCCCGCGCTCGCCCGGATCCTGATGCCGGACGACTGGCCGGGCCACCCGCAGCGCAAGGACTACCCCCTCGGGGGCATCCCCGTGGAGTACAAGGGCGGTTCGATCCCACCGCCCGACGAGCGGAGGTCGTACAACTGATGACACCCCACGACGTTCTTCTCCTCCTCCGCTTCGCTCCCCCGTCGAACAACGCCGCGGGGACCCCGACGTCTGTGGAGAACGGGTCATGACGGATCAGGACATGTACGCCGGCTCGACCGAGACCACCGAGGGCCGGGTCTTCACGGTCAGCGGCCAGGACTGGGACACCATCTCCCAGGGTCTCGCCGAGGAGGGCTACGACGAGCGCGTCGTCGTCAACATGGGACCTCAGCATCCCTCGACCCACGGCGTGCTCCGCCTGATCCTCGAGCTGGAGGGCGAGACGGTGACCGAGGCGCGGTGCGGCATCGGCTACCTCCACACCGGCATCGAGAAGAACATGGAGTACCGGTCGTGGACGCAGGGCACCACGTTCTGCACCCGGATGGACTACCTCAGCCCGTTCTACAACGAGATGACCTACGCCCTGGGTGTCGAGCGGCTCCTCGACATCGAGGACCAGATCCCCGAGAAGGCCCAGGTCATGCGGGTCCTCCTCATGGAGCTGAACCGCATCTCCTCCCACCTGGTCTGCATCGCCACCGGCGGCATGGAGATCGGCGCGCTGACCGTGATGACCATCGGCTTCCGCGAGCGCGAGCTCGTGCTCGACCTGTTCGAGCTGATCACCGGCCTGCGCATGAACCACGCCTTCATCCGCCCCGGCGGCGTCGCCCAGGACCTCCCGCCCGGTGCGCTCGACGAGATCCGCGACTTCGTCGCGCTGATGCGCAAGCGGCTCCCCGAGTACGCCGCGCTGTGCAATGCCAACCCGATCTTCAAGGCGCGGCTCGAGGGCGTCGGGCACCTCGACCTCGCCGGCTGCCTCGCGCTCGGACTCAGCGGTCCGCCCCTGCGCGCCGCGGGCTACCCGTGGGATCTGCGCAAGACCCAGCCCTACAGCGGTTACGAGGACTACGACTTCGACGTGCAGACGTGGGACACCGCCGACTCCTACGGCCGGTTCCGGGTGCGTCTCAACGAGATGTCCGAGTCGCTGCGCATCGTCGAGCAGGCCGCCGACCGGCTGGCCGGGCTCGAGGGTGCGCCGGTGATGGTCGCCGACAAGAAGATCGCCTGGCCCAGCCAGCTCGCGATCGGGTCCGACGGCATGGGCAACAGCCTCGACCACATCAAGCACATCATGGGCGAGTCGATGGAGGCCCTGATCCACCACTTCAAGCTGGTGACCGAGGGCTTCCGGGTCCCGCCCGGCCAGGCGTACGTGCCGATCGAGTCGCCCCGTGGCGAGCTCGGCGCGCACGTCGTGTCCGACGGAGGCACCCGTCCCTTCCGGGCACACTTCCGCGATCCGTCGTTCACCAACCTCCAGGCGACCAGCGTGATGAGCGAGGGCGGCATGGTGGCCGACGTCATCGTGGCCATCGCCTCCATCGACCCCGTGATGGGAGGAGTCGACCGGTGAGCGACCCGAAGGCAGTGCACGACGCGGGCGAGGTCGTCAGTGAGCAGACGTACGCCGAGCTCCGCGAGATCGCGGCGCGCTATCCCGAGGCGCGCTCGGGGCTGCTGCCGATGCTGCACCTGGTCCAGTCCGAGCACGGCCGCGTCACCCCCGCTGGCATCGAGGCGTGCGCCGAGATCCTCGACATCAGCGCCGCCGACGTGAGTGGGGTCGCGACGTTCTACACGATGTACAAGCGCAAGCCGGTCGGCGACTACCACGTCGGAGTCTGCACCAACACCCTGTGCGCGGTCATGGGCGGCGACGTGATCTTCGAGCGGCTCAAGGACCACCTCGAGGTCGGCAACGACGAGACCACGGCGGACGGCAAGGTCACCCTCGAGCACATCGAGTGCAACGCCGCCTGCGACTACGCCCCGGTCATGACGGTCAACTGGGAGTTCATGGACAACATGACCCCCGAGTCCGCGACACAGCTCGTCGACGACCTGCGCGAGGGCAAGGAGGTCCGCTCCACCCGCGGTCCGCGGATCTGCACCTGGCGTGAGGCCGAGCGCGTGGTCGCCGGCTTCAACGACGGGCTCGCAGATGAGGGCCCGAGTGCCGGACCGGCGTCGCTGGTGGGCCTCGGCATCGCCCGCGAGCGCGGCTGGACCGCCCCCGACACGAAGGGGAAGAGCTGATGGTGTTTCGAGACGCTCGCTTCGCTCGCTCCTCGACAACCGGAAGTGGGGCACAACGTGGCTGACACCTTGACTCCGGTCCTCACCGACAACTGGGACGCCGAGCGCTCGTGGACGCTGGAGTCCTACGAAGAGCGCGGTGGCTACGCCGCACTGAAGACCGCCCTGGGCATGGCTCAGGCCGACGTGATCGCCGCCGTCAAGGACTCCGGCCTGCGCGGCCGGGGCGGCGCCGGCTTCCCGACCGGCATGAAGTGGGGCTTCATCCCCCAGGACAACCCCAACCCGAAGTACCTCGTGGTCAACGCCGACGAGTCGGAGCCGGGCACCTGCAAGGACATCCCGCTGATGATGGCGAGCCCGCACACGCTGGTCGAGGGCGTGATCATCAGCTCCTACGCCATCCGCGCCAACACCGCCTTCATCTACGTGCGTGGTGAGGTGCTCCACGTGATCCGACGCCTCCAACGTGCGGTCCAGGAGGCCTACCTCGCCGGCCATCTCGGCAAGGACATCCACGGCTCCGGCTACGACCTCGACCTCGTCGTGCACGCCGGCGCGGGCGCCTACATCTGCGGGGAGGAGACCGCGCTGCTCGACTCGCTCGAAGGGCGTCGCGGCCAGCCCCGCCTGCGCCCGCCGTTCCCGGCAGTGGCCGGCCTCTACGCCAGCCCGACGGTCATCAACAACGTCGAGTCGATCGCGTCGGTGCCGAGCATCATCGCCAACGGCGCCGAGTGGTTCTCCTCGATGGGCACCGAGCGCTCCAAGGGCTACGGCATCTTCTCGCTGTCCGGTCACGTCACCCGCCCCGGACAGTACGAAGCACCGCTCGGCATCACCTTGCGCACCCTGATCGACCTGGCCGGCGGCATGCGCGAGGGCCACGAGCTCAAGTTCTGGACCCCCGGCGGCTCCTCGACGCCGCTGCTCACGGCCGAGCACCTCGACGTACCTCTCGACTTCGAGGCGGTGGGCGCGGCGGGCTCGATGCTCGGCACCCGCGCCATCCAGCTCTTCGACGAGACCACGTGCGTCGTGCGCGCGGTCCTGCGCTGGACGGAGTTCTACAAGCACGAGTCCTGCGGCAAGTGCACGCCCTGCCGCGAGGGCACCTGGTGGCTGGTGCAGACGCTGTCGAAGATCGAGCACGGCGGCGGGACGCCCGAGGGGATCGAGGCCGACCTCGAGCAGCTGCTCGACCAGTGCGACAACATCCTGGGCCGGTCGTTCTGCGCCCTCGGCGACGGGGCGACGAGCCCGATCTCGTCGTCCATCCAGTACTTCCGCGAGGAGTTCCTCGAGCACGCCCGCAACGGCGGCTGCCCGTTCGACCACGCGGCCGCCACCCTCTTCGCGCCCGTCGGAGCAGTCTGATGACCCAAGCACCGGAGAAGACCGACCTGGTCAGCCTGACCATCGACGGCGTCTCGGTGAGCGTGCCCAAGGGCACCCTCGTCATTCGCGCCGCCGAGGAGGTGGGCATTCAGATCCCGCGCTTCTGCGACCACCCGCTGCTCGCTCCGGTGGGCGCGTGTCGCCAGTGCCTCGTCGAGGTGGCCATGCCCGGCCCCGACGGCTCGCTGAAGCAGATGCAGGGCCCGCCCGGACGGATGAAGCCGCAGGCCTCGTGCACGCTCACCGTTGCCGAGGGCATGGAGGTGAAGACCCAGCTCACCTCCCCGGCAGCCGACAAGGCGCAGGAGGGGGTGATGGAGTACCTCCTGATCAACCACCCGCTCGACTGCCCGGTCTGCGACAAGGGCGGCGAGTGCCCCCTGCAGAACCAGGCGATGTCCAACGGTCGTGGCGAGTCCCGCTTCAACGCAAGCGGTGGCGTGAAGCGCACCTTCCCCAAGCCGATCAACATCTCCGCCCAGGTGCTCCTCGACCGCGAGCGCTGCGTTCTCTGCGCGCGGTGCACACGGTTCTCCGAGCAGATCGCGGGCGACCCGTTCATCGCGCTGGTCGAGCGAGGCGCCCTGCAGCAGGTCGGCATCTACGAGAAGGAGCCGTTCGAGTCCTACTTCTCGGGCAACGCGATCCAGATCTGCCCGGTCGGCGCGCTCACCTCGGCCGACTACCGCTTCCGCTCGCGGCCCTTCGACCTGGTCTCCGCGCCCTCGGTCGCCGAGCACGACGCCTGCGGCGCGGCCATCCGTGTCGATCACCGCCGCGGCCGGGTGATGCGCCGCCTGGCCGGCAACGACCCCGAGGTCAACGAGGAGTGGATCACCGACAAGGACCGCTTCGCGTTCACCTACGCCCGGGCCGCCGACCGGATCACCTACCCGCAGGTGCGCGACGAGGACGGCGACCTGCGTCCCGCATCCTGGTCCGAGGCGTTCGCGGTGGCGGCGCGCGGCCTCGTCGCCGCGGGCGAAGCCGCGGTGCTGACCGGCGGCCGCCTGACGGCCGAGGATGCCTACGCGTACGCCAAGTTCGCCCGCCTGGCCCTCGGCACCAACGACATCGACTTCCGCGCGCGGCCACACTCCGCCGAGGAGGCCGACTTCCTCGCCGCCGTCGTCGCGCTCTCGGGCGAGGTGACGTACGCCGACCTCGACGCCGCGCGATCGGTCGTCCTCATCGGCCTCGAGCCCGAGGACGAGGCCGGCACGATCTTCCTGCGGCTGCGCAAGGCACACCGCGCCACGCGCACGCCGATCTGGTCGGTCGGCGCGGTGCCCACCCGCGGCCTGACCAAGCTCGGCGGCACTCTGGTCCCCGCCGCTCCGGGCGAGGAGGCCCAGGTCATCGCCGACCTGGCGCACAACGGCGACGTGGCCATCGACGCCGGCGGCGTGATCCTGGTGGGTGAGCGGATGGCCGGCGTTCCCGGTGCGCTCGCCGCCGTTGCCTCGCTGGCCCGGACGACGGGCGCCAAGCTCGCCTGGGTGCCGCGCCGGGCTGGCGACCGCGGCGCGGTCGAGGCCGGCTGCCTGCCCAACCTGCTGCCCGGCGGCCGCCCGGTCGCCGACGCCGGTGCGCGGGTCGACGTCGCCTCCGCCTGGGGTGCGGGCAGCCTGCCGGAGACGGTCGGCCGCGACGGCGACGCCATCGTGGCGGCCCTCGCTGCCGGCGAGCTCGGGGGTCTGGTCGTCGCGGGCGTCGACCCTGACGACACCTCCGATCCCGCCGCCTTCCGAGCCGCCCTGGAGACCGCCGCCTTCGTGGTCGCTCTCGAGCTGCGCGAGACCGACGTGACCCGAGCGGCGCAGGTCGTGTTCCCGGTCGCGCCCGTCACCGACAAGTCCGGCACCTTCGTCACCTGGGAGGGTCGCCCGCGGCCGTTCGAGCAGGTTCTCGGCAACCCGGGCAGCCTGCCCGACCTCCGCGTGCTCTCCGGCATCGCCGACGAGCTGGGCCGCTCGCTGGGCTTCCGCACCGTTGCCGAGGTGCGCGCCGAGATGGAGGCGCTCGGGCCGTGGGACGGGGAGCGTGCTTCGTTCGGTGGTGTCGAGCCCTTCGAGACGCCTCGTCCCTCGGCTCCTCAGGAACCAACCGTTGCTGGGCAACCTCCTCAACCAGCGAACGAAGGCTTCGCGCTCGCCACCTGGAAGCAGCTCGTCGACCTGGGCTCGATGCAGGACGGCGAGGAGCACCTGCGCGCCACCGCGCGCCGGCCGGTTGCCAGGCTGAGCCCCGCGTCGTACGCCGCACTGGGCGAGACCGTGACCGTCACCGGTGACCGCGGCGAGGTGACCCTGCCGGCCGAGGCCGTCGAGGGGATGCCCGACGGTGTGGTCTGGGTGCCCGCGAACTCGTTCGGCACCGGAGTGCTGGCCGGCCTGGCCTCGCCCGGCAGCCGGGTGCACGTGAGGGAGGCAGCCCTGTGATCGCGATGATCTCGACCCTGCTCGACCAGCGGATGGTCCTGGCGGCCGCCGAGGAGGAGTCGCTCGCCGAGTTCGGGCACGACCCCTGGTGGGTCATCCTGATCAAGGCCGTCCTGATCTTCCTGGTCCTGGTCCTGCTGACGCTCTTCAACATCTGGTGGGAGCGCCGGGTCGTGGCCCGGATGCAGCACCGGATCGGCCCCAACGTGCACGGCCCGTTCGGGCTCCTGCAGTCGCTGGCCGATGGCGTCAAGCTGGCGCTGAAGGAGGACATCGTCCCCAAGGCCGCCGACAAGCTCGTCTTCGTCCTCGCCCCCGTGCTGGCGACGGTGCCGGCCTTCGTCACCTTCTCGGTGATCCCGTTCGGACCCGTGGTGGAGGTGCCGTTCAGCGACGTCACGACGCCGCTCCAGCTCACCGACATGCCGGTGGCGGTGCTCTTCGTGATGGCCATCGCCTCCATCGGCATCTACGGCATCGTGCTCGGCGGCTGGTCGTCCGGCTCGACGTACTCCCTCCTGGGCGGCCTGCGATCGAGCGCGCAGATGATCTCCTACGAGGTCGCGATGGGCCTGGCCCTGGTCGCGGTGTTCATCTATGCCGGCTCGATGTCGACCTCGGAGATCGTCGAGGCCCAGACCGACCTGTGGTTCGGGCTGATCCTGGTGCCGTCGTTCGTCATCTACGTGATCTCGATGATCGGCGAGACCAACCGGGCGCCGTTCGACCTTCCCGAGGCCGAGGGCGAGCTGGTCGGCGGGTTCCACACCGAGTACTCGAGCCTGAAGTTCGCGCTGTTCTTCCTCGCCGAGTACATCAACATGGCCACCGTCTCGGCCCTGGCCACGACACTGTTCCTGGGTGGCTGGCACGCGCCCTGGGGCATCGTGAACATCTGGCCCGGCGCCAACGAGGGCTACTGGCCGCTGCTCTGGTTCTTCGGCAAGGTCCTGTTCTTCGTGTTCATCTTCATCTGGCTGCGCGGGTCGCTGCCGCGGCTGCGCTACGACCAGTTCATGCACTTCGGCTGGAAGCGGCTGATCCCGATCTCACTGGTCTGGATCGTCGCCGTCGCCACGATCCGCAGCCTCACCACGAACGACACGATCGACCGCAGCTATCTGCTGATCGGGATCGGCGTGCTGGCCGTGCTGTTCCTGGTGCTCTTCTTCATCGGGGAGCCCAAGGAGGGCGACGAGGAGTCGGCGGGCCGGCCCGACGAGACGGCGCCCGATGCGTACGCCGGCGGGTTCCCGGTGCCTCCGCTGCCCGCAGGAGGTGCGGTGCGCGGCGCGGCCGCCCCCCTCGAGTTCCGCACCCGTGCGGACGAGCCCGTGCCGGCGACCGCGACCACCGGTGAGGAGAGCTGATGGCCGACAACGACCAGCCGAAGGGGCTGCGCGAGCAGTTCTGGGACCCCGTCGCGGGGTTCGGGGTGACCTTCCGGACGATGTTCAAGAAGGTCGTCACCGAGCAGTACCCGTTCGAGAAGTTCCCGACGGCGCCGCGGTTCCACGGACGGCACCAGCTCAACCGGTGGCCCGACGGTCTCGAGAAGTGCATCGGCTGCGAGCTGTGCGCGTGGGCCTGTCCCGCCGACGCCATCTACGTCGAGGGCGCGAGCAACACCGACGAGGAGCGCTTCTCGCCCGGTGAGCGCTACGGCCGCGTCTACCAGATCAACTACCTGCGGTGCATCCTGTGCGGCCTGTGCATCGAGGCCTGCCCGACGCGCGCCCTGACGATGACCAACGAGTACGAGCTGGCCGACACCAACCGAGCCGACCTGATCTACGAGAAGTCCGACCTGCTGGCGCCGTTGCTGCCCGGCATGGAGCAGCCGCCGCACCCGATGCGACTGGGTGACGACGAGGGTGACTACTACCGCGGCAACTACCAGCACGCAGCGGCGTCCGACAGCGAGACCCACGGTGACACCCCGCGTGAGGGGGGCGAGCACTGATGGCGTTCTGGATCTTGGCCCCGATCATGGTGGCTGCTGCGCTCGGCATCCTGTTCGTCCGCAAGGCCGTGCACGCCGCGCTGCTGCTGGCCGTGGTGATGATCAGCCTCGCCGTGCTGTACGCCGTGCTCGACGCGCCGTTCCTGTTCGCGGTGCAGATCATCGTCTACACCGGCGCGATCCTGATGCTCTTCCTCTTCGTGCTGATGCTCGTCGGGGTCGATGCCTCCGACTCGGTCGTGGAGACCATCCGCGGCCAGCGGCTCTTCGCCGTGCTGGGCGGACTCGTGCTCGGGCTCGTGCTGGTGACCGCGCTCGGCCAGATCACCCTGGGCACCGTGGTGGGGCTCGAGGAGGCCAACGCGGGCGGCAACGTCCAGGCGCTCGCCAACATCTTGTTCTCCCGCTACGTCTTCGCGTTCGAGACGACCTCGGCGCTGCTCATCACCGCGGCCCTCGGCGCGATGGTGCTGGCCCATCGCGAGCGGATCACGCCCAAGTCCGGCCAGGCCGACCAGGCCGCCCTGCGGATGAAGGACTACGCGGCCTCCGGCAAGCACCCCGGCCCGCTGCCGGCGCCGGGTGTCTTTGCGCGGCACAACGCGGTCGACACCGCTGCCCTCCTGCCCGACGGCACCGCCGCCGAGTCGTCGGTGTCCCGCGTCCTCGCAGCGCGCGGCACCGTGCGCTCGGCCCCGGCACTGGCCGACGACATCGAGGAGGTCCAGCGCCAGCTGGGCGTCTCGGTCGCGCGAGCCCCTGAGGGCGGCGGCAAGTCCGGCAGCGTGGTCTCGACGAGCTCGACAACCGACGGGCGCGGCTCGACCACCGATGTCGACGAGGACACGGACAAGGAGGGGCGCCCGTGAACGAGTACATCGTCCTCTCCGCGATCCTCTTCACGATCGGCTGCGTCGGAGTGCTGACCAGGCGCAACGCGATCGTCGTGTTCATGTGCGTCGAGCTGATGCTGAACGCCTGCAACCTGGCGTTCGTGACGTTCGCCAAGCAGCACGGCAACCTCGACGGCCAGATCGCGGCGTTCTTCGTGATGGTGGTGGCCGCCGCCGAGGTCGTGGTCGGCCTCGCCATCATCATGACCATCTTCCGGACCCGTCGCTCGGCCTCGGTCGACGACGCGAGCCTGCTGAAGTACTGAGGTGCACTCGATGACCCTGTCCGTGCTCACGGCTGCTGCCGAGGAGACCCACCACATCCCGGTGGTCGACCCCAGTGCGGCTGATGGCGTCTTCGCCCTGCTGTGGCTGGTGATCGCGCTGCCCCTCGCCGGTGCGGCGATCCTCCTGATCGGCGGGCGCCACACCGACAAATGGGGCCACCTCCTCGCGACAGCGCTGCCGATCGGCTCCTTCGTGCTCAGCGTGGCCATGTTCGTCGGGCTGCTCGGCCGCGACACCGACGACCGCCAGGTCGGTCAGCACCTGTACACCTGGTTCGAGACCGGACAGTTCCGCGTCGACATGGACCTGCTCTACGACCCGCTCTCGGCGCTGTTCCTGCTCCTCGTCACCGGGGTCGGGTCGCTGATCCACGTCTACTCGATCGGCTACATGGAGCACGACCCACGGCGTCGCCGGTTCTTCGGCTACCTCAACCTGTTCGTCGCCGCGATGCTGATGCTGGTGCTCGCGGACAACTACGTCGGGTTGTTCCTCGGCTGGGAGGGCGTCGGCCTCGCGTCGTACCTGCTCATCGGCTTCTGGCAGCACAAGCACACCGCTGCCGCGGCAGCGAAGAAGGCCTTCGTCATCAACCGGGTCGGTGACATCGGCCTGAGCCTGGCGGTCGCGCTGCTCTTCGTCACCTTCGGGACCACCTCGTTCGCGGAGATCTCGCACCTGGCCGGCGATGCGTCCGAGAACACCCTCACCGCCCTCGGCCTGCTGCTCCTGCTCGGCGCCTGCGGCAAGTCGGCGCAAGTCCCGCTCCAGTCCTGGCTGCTCGACGCGATGGAGGGTCCGACGCCGGTCTCGGCGCTGATCCACGCGGCGACGATGGTGACCGCAGGCGTCTACCTGATCGTCCGCTCCAACTTCATCTTCGACCTCGCTCCACACGCACAGACGGTCGTGGTGATCGTCGCCGTGGTCACGCTCTTCTGGGGCGCGATCATCGGGTGCGCCAAGGACGACATCAAGAAGGTCCTGGCCGGCTCCACGATGAGCCAGATCGGCTACATGATGCTGGCCGCCGGGCTCGGCGTCGCGGGCTACGCCTTCGCGATCTTCCACCTGCTGACCCACGGCTTCTTCAAGGCCAACATGTTCCTCGGCGCCGGCTCGGTGATGCACGCGATGGACGACGACGTCGACATGCGCCACTACGGGGCTCTGCAGAAGATGGTGCCGATCACGTTCCTCACCTTCACGATGGGCTACCTCGCCATCATCGGGTTCCCCGGCTTCTCGGGCTTCTGGTCGAAGGACAAGATCATCGAGACCGCGCTGGCCGAGAACTGGGTGGTCGGGCTCTGCGCGCTCCTCGGCGCCGGCGTCACCGGCTTCTACATGACCCGGCTGATGCTGATGACGTTCTTCACCGACAAGCGGTGGGAGAAGGGGGTGCACCCGCACGAGTCCCCGAAGGTGATGACGATCCCCCTCATCGTTCTCGCCGCGCTCTCGGTGCTCGGCGGTGTGCTGCTGCTCGGCGACTGGATCGTCGACTTCCTCGCGCCCGTCGTCGGCGAGCCTCCGCACCACGAGCCGCCCATCCCGCCGCTCGCCGTGTCGCTGCTCGCGGTCGTCGTGGTGGCGATCGGGGTCGCGATCGCGTGGTTCCTCGTCGGGAAGCAGAAGGTGCCGCGGGAGGCCCCGCAGGACGTGTCCTTCGCGACCAAGGCCGCGCGCCAGGACCTCTACGGCGACGCCATCAACGAGGGTCTCGTCGTGGCCCCCGGCCGGGCCCTGGTCAGCGGCCTGACGACGATGGACCGCCACGCGATCGACGGCGGGGTCGAGGGTGGCGCCCTCATGATCGCCGGGCTCTCCAGCCAGGTCAGACGCGTGCAGAACGGGTTCGTCCGCTCCTACGCCCTGTCCGTCCTCGCCGGCGCCCTGCTCGTCGTCCTGGCCCTGCTGGCGGTGAACTTCTCGTGATCGTTCCCCTGACACCAGACGGCCTTGGTTTCGAGACGGCGCTGGCGCGCCTCCTCAACCAGCGGCGGCCGGGGCTGGCGCGCCTCCTCAACCAGCGGTGGCCGGGGCTGGCGCGCCTCCTCAACCAGCGGCGGCCTGCGGCTGGCGCGCCTCCTCGACCAGCGGCGGCCGGCGCTGGCGCGCCTCCTCGACCAGCTGACGATGGGAGCCTCGCGATGAACGACGTTCCCTGGCTCTCCCTGCTGATCGCGATCCCGGTCGTCGGCGCGATCGTGGTGGCCTACCTCCCGCGCGCTGCCGAGGCCCTCGACGGCGACGACGTCACCACCGAGGTCGAGCGGCACCGGCGCGGGGTGCTGGCCAAGCAGGTCGGCCTCGGCTTCTCGCTGGTCACCCTCGTCGTCGCGCTGCTGGCAGCGAGCCAGTACTACGTCGGCTCCGACTTCGGCGGGCTCCAGCTGACCGAGCAGCACGAGTGGATCAAGCCGCTCGGCGTCCACTACGCACTCGGCGTCGACGGTCTCGGGCTGTTGATGGTGCTCCTCACCGCGGTGCTCGTGCCGGTGGTGCTGGTGGCGTCCTGGCGCGACACCGACTCGCCAGCCCCGCTGCCCGACGGGTCGACGCCCGCCATCGCGGGTGCCGGGTCGAGCACGCACGCCTTCGTGGCGTGGACGCTCGCGCTCGAGGCGATGTCCCTGGCGGTCTTCGCCGCCACCGACGTGTTCCTCTTCTACGTCGTCTTCGAGGCGACGTTGATCCCGGCGTACTTCCTCATCGGCGGCTTCGGACGCGCGGGCCGCGCTCGCGCCGCGGTGAAGTTCCTGGTCTACCAGCTGGCCGGCGGCCTGGTGATGCTGGCGTCGGTCATCGGCCTCTATGTGGTGTCCGCACGCGAGGGCACCCCGACCTACCTGCTCACCGACCTGGCCGCCCTCGACATCGACGCGACCACCCAGAAGTGGCTGTTCGCCGGCTTCTTCATCGCGTTCGCCATCAAGGCCCCGATGTTCCCGGTGCACACCTGGCTGGCGGACACGACCGAGAAGGCGACCCCGGGCACCTCGGTGCTGCTCGTCTGCATCCTCGACAAGATCGGCACGTTCGGGATGCTGCGCTTCTGCCTGGGGCTCTTCCCCGAGGCGTCGGAGTGGGCGACGCCGGTCGTGGTCATCCTCGCGCTGATCTCGATCGTCTACGGCGCGCTGGTGGCGATCGGGCAGGACGACATCCTCCGGCTCATCGGCCTCACGTCGCTCTCGCACTTCGGTTTCATCGTGCTGGGCATCTTCGTGTTCAACAGCAACGGTGGCAGCGGCGCGATCCTCTACATGGTCAACCACGGCATCGGCACTGCTGCGCTGTTCCTGATCTCGGGCTACCTGATCCGTCGGACCGGCACGCCGCTGATCAGCCGGATGGGTGGGCAGGAGAAGGTCACCCCGGTGCTGGCCGGCACGTTCCTGGTGGCCGGCCTGGCCGCCTGCGGCCTGCCGGGCCTGGCTCCGTTCGTCTCCGAGATGCTGGTCATCATCAGCGCCTTCGACCACGCCTGGTGGGCCGGCGCGATCGCGGTGAGCGGCATCGTGCTGGCCGCGGTCTACATCCTGTGGCTGTACCAGCGGACGATGACCGGCCCCGACCCCGTCCCGCAGGTCGCCGGCACCGCGGATCTCGACGTCCGCGAGCTCGGCGCCGTCGTACCCCTGCTGGTCGGGCTGCTGATGTTCGGCTTCTACCCGATGCCGCTGCTGGACGTGATCAACCCGTACGTCGACGGCGCGCTGACGCACGTCGGCGTGTCCGACGACGCGCCCACCGTTCAGGAGGCCGCCGAATGAACGAGTTCGTCAAGCCGGAGCTCGAGTACGCCCAGCTGTGGCCGCTCATCCTCGTCTTCGGTGTCGCCTGCCTCGGCGTCGTCGTCGAGGCGTTCGCGCCGCGCCGGGTGCGCTACCTGACCCAGACGCTGCTCACCCTGGCCGGCCTCGCCGCGGCCCTGGTCGGCACGATCATCGTCGGCATGGGCTTGGAGACGCGCTTCGAGGGCGAGGAGGTCGTGGCCCGCGGCATCGTCGGGTCGATGGGCACCATCACCGTCGACGGCCCGACGGTCTACCTGTGGGGCCTCATCCTCGTCTTCGCGATCCTCGGCGTGTTCCTGTTCGCCGAGCGGCGTCTCGAGGGCGGCGTCTCGGCGTTCGCGGGTCAGGCGGCGGCCCTGCCCGGCACCGAGGCGGAGCGACAGGCCTCGACGCGAGGCCTCGAGCACACCGAGGTCTACCCCCTGCTCCTCTTCGCGGTTGCCGGCATGATGCTCTTCCCGGCCGCCAACGACCTGCTGACGATGTTCGTGGCCCTCGAGGTGCTCTCGCTGCCCCTCTACCTCTTGTGTGGGCTGGCGCGCCGGCGTCGGCTGCTCAGCCAGGAGGCGGCGCTGAAGTACTTCCTCCTCGGCGCCTTCTCCTCCGGCTTCTTCCTCTACGGCGCCGCGCTGGTCTACGGCTTCGCCGGCTCGATGGAGTTCTCCGCGATCAACGAGGCCGTGCGCAACGACGTGGGCAACCAGAGCCTGCTGTTCACGGGCATGGGCCTGCTCGCGGTCGGCCTGCTGTTCAAGGTCGGCGCCGCTCCCTTCCAGGCCTGGACGCCCGACGTCTACCAGGGTGCCCCGACGCCGGTGACCGCGTTCATGGCGGCCGGCACCAAGGTGGCCGCGTTCGGCGCCATCCTGCGACTGTTCTACGTCGCCTTCGGCTCCGACCGGTGGTCCTGGCAGCCGATGCTGTGGGTCGTCGCGATCCTCACCATGGTCGTGGGCGCCGTGCTGGCCCTGAGCCAGACCGACGTCAAGCGACTGCTCGCCTACTCCTCGGTCGCGCACACCGGCTTCCTGCTCACCGGCGTGCTGGGACTGCAGGCGCGCGGTGACCTGGCGCCCGGCCAGGTGACCTCCCTGCAGGCAGTGCTGTTCTACCTGGCGACGTACGGCTTCGCCACGCTCGGCGCCTTCGCGGTCGTCACGCTGGTCCGCGACTCGGCCGGTGAGGCCACCGCGTTGAGTCGGTGGGCGGGGCTCGGCAAGGAGGCCCCGATCGTCGCCGGCGTCTTCGCCTTCTTCCTGCTTGCCATGGCGGGCATCCCGCTGACGTCAGGCTTCATCGGCAAGTGGGCGGTCTTCGCAGTCGCCCTGTCCGCGGGTGCCTGGCCAGTGGTGATCGTGGCCGTGCTGTCGAGCATCGTGGCGGCCTACTTCTACGTCCGCGTGATCGTGCTCATGTACTTCTCCGAGCCCGACGGGCCGGGCCCGACGGTCACCCAGCCATCTGTCCTGACCGCGGCCACGGTCGCGCTCTGCACCGCCGCGACCCTGCTGCTCGGTGTCCTGCCGGGCCCGTTGCTCGACCTGGCGGCCCGTGCGGGAGAATTCATCAGGTGAGCGCCTCTCTCGACGCCGGGCTGCCGGCCTCCGTGCTGGCTCTGCCCGTGGGCGACGAGACGCTCGCGCTGCGCCTGCGAGACCGGATGGCCTTCGTCGAGACCGAGCTGGCGCGACACGTCCAGAGCCGTACGCCCTACGTCACCGAGGCGGCGTCCCACCTGCTCGCGGCCGGCGGCAAGCGGTTCCGGCCGTTGCTGGTCCTGCTCGCGGCCGAGGCCGGCCCGGATCCTGACTCGCAGGGCGTCGTCGATGCGGCCTGCGTCGTCGAGCTGACTCATATCGGCTCGCTCTACCACGACGACGTGATGGACGAGGCGGTCCTGCGCCGCGGCGCCGACTCGGCGAACGCCCGGTGGGACAACCACGTGGCGATCCTCACCGGCGACTTCCTGTTCGCCAAGTCCTCCGAGCTCACCGCGGGCCTCGGTCCCGAGGCGGTCCGCATCCAGGCCGAGACCTTCGCTCGACTGGTGGAGGGCCAGATCCTGGAGACCGTCGAGCCGGGTCCTGGTGAGGACCCGCTCACCCACTATCTCGATGTGGTCGCCGGCAAGACGGGGTCGCTCATCTCGACGTCCGCCCGCTACGGTGCCCTCTTCGCCGGCGCCGTGCCCCGGGTGGTCGAGGCGCTGACGGCCTACGGCGACATCGTCGGCACCGCCTTCCAACTCTCCGATGACATCCTCGACATAGCGTCGGACTCCGGGGAGTCCGGCAAGACCCCGGGCACCGACCTGCGCGAGGGCGTACCGACCCTCCCGGTGCTCATGGCCCGGGCCTCGACGGACCCGGCCGACGCGCGCCTGCACGAGCTGCTCGCCGGCGACCTCACCGACGACTCGACCCACGCCGAGGCGCTGGACCTGTTGCGCAAGCACCCCGCCATGGACGAGGCGCGAGCCTACGTCCTGGCCCGCGCAACGGAGGCCAAGGCGTTGCTCGAGGCGTTGCCGTCGGGTCCCGTGCGCGAGGCGCTGGAGTCCTTCGCCGACATCGTCGCCACGCGTTCGGCCTGAGGCCCCGCTCAGAGGCCGGGTTCGCTGCGTTCCGCGAGCGTCCCCAGCCAGGCGCGAACGCGGCTCGGCTCATGGGGCCACCACTGCCATTGCGTTCCCGGCTTCCCGGTCATGACCGTGTCGGCGAAGGGAACGAACCAGGTGCCCGAGGGTGGTCGCACGTCGAAGGTGCACCTCGGCATTGGCCGAGTGCCGGTGCTGACCGGAGGGGCCGCGGAGATCTTGGTGATCTCCCCGCCTGCCACGACGAAGCCCGACACCGTTGCCACCACCGGGATCGCGCCGTAGCGGAGGAACTGGTCCTGGCAGCCGAGACGCGACCAGACTGACATTCGCCAGGGACCCGCCATGAGAGCAAGGGGATCGGTCGAGAGCGCCGCTAGCACCGTCGGGCGAAGTGCAGACAGCCGCAGCATGACGAGACCGTCCTGGGCGAGACCGTGGAGATCCAGCACGCGCGCGGACAAGCGGCGGGCCACCTGGTCGACCGCCTCGGACCTGTAGGTGATTGACCGACCGATGCGCGAACCCGGGCCAGCCAACCCCGCGACGAGGAGCCGTCGGGCCACCTCGCGCGAGAGCCCTCGCGCGCCGATCACCGCTGCCGCTTCTCGCTGCGAGATCTGCACGCCGCGACCCTAGGCCGGAACCGCGGCTCGCCGTAGCCGCTCTCCACAGGCAAGGGAGCTTCACCGCACTCTGTCGGGGTGGCCACATGGCCACTCCGACAGAGCACACGATCCCTCACATCGCGGAGGCCTCGGCGGCCAGTCGCAGCTGTCGGCGGCGGTGGCCGAGCGCCTCGAACGTGAAGATGGCCAGGGCGAGCCAGACCAGGAGGAAGCCGAACCAACGGCCCGCGGGCATGGCCTCGTCGTACCAGTAGACCCCGAGAGCGAACTGGATGATCGGCGCGAGGTACTGCAGCAGCCCCAGCTGCACCATCGGGATCCGAACCGCAGCGGCGCCGAAGCACAGCAGCGGGACCGCGGTGACGACGCCGGCCGACATCAGGAGCAGGGAATGGTCGAGGCCGTGCCCGGCGAAGGTTCCTGAGCTCTGGGTGCCCGAGCCCTGGCTGCCGAGGAAGAAGAGGTACGCCGCGGCGAACGGCGCAAGCAGCGCGGTCTCGAACGTGAGCGACTCGACGGCCTCGACGCCGGCGACCTTCTTGGCCAGCCCGTAGGTGCCGAACGAGCAGGCCAGCACCAGCGCGACCCAGGGCGGACGACCGTAGTCCACGGTGAGCACGACCACCGCAAAGGCCGCGACGCCCATGGCCACCCACTGCAGCCGGCGCAGGCTCTCGCCGAGCACGACGATGCCCATGAGCACCGTGACGAGCGGGTTGATGAAGTAGCCGAGCGACGTCTCGACGACGCGGCCGTTGTTGACTCCCCAGATATAGGTCGCCCAGTTCACCGTCACGACCACCGCTGCGACGCACAGCAGGGCCCGGGTTCGAGGGTGGCCGGCGATCGCGCGCAGCTGTCGGGTCCGCCGGGCCGCAACGACGATCACGCCCATCGTCAGGGCGGACCAGAAGACCCGGTGCGCGAGGATCTCGATCGCCCCGGCCGGCTCGAGGAGCGGGAAGTAGAGCGGGAAGACACCCCACAGCACGTAGGCGGTGACGCCGAAGGCAAGCCCCCTCCTCGCCTCCGACACCCCGTCAGCATAGGAGGCACGGCCCAGTGAATACTGGCGTGATGCCGACGTGGACAGGACGAGTGACCGGGGCCTCGATGGGCCTCGTGCTGGCGCTCCTGCTGGGTCTCTCGGTGGCAGTGCCCGCCGGCGCGGTGACGGCGCCTCGCGAGGACCTGGAGATTGTGGTGACGCCTCGCGAGCCCCGCCCCGACGTGTTCGTCCTCAAGGGGCGCGTGAAGCCGACCTACAAGAAGCAGGAGGCGATCCTCCAGCGGCGCAACTGCGGCGAGTGCAGCTGGTTCGCGTACGAGACGTTCGAGACCGACGGCGAGAGCCGGTTCAAGCTCCGGGTGCCCACGCCTGGGCCGGAGGAACGCAGGAGGATCTGCTACCGGGTGAAGATCCCCCGCTCTGACCAGTACCGTCGCGCGATCTCGATCTCCAACTGCATCGGCACCGTCAACACCGCTGGTTGAACCCCTCCGAAGGCAGAGGAGAGCCGCCAGGCCCGTCGCGAAAGCTCAGACGACGGTCCAGGTGTCGCCGCCGTTGATGAGCGCGGCGAGCCTGTCGGCGGGGTCGCCCGGCGCGTTGTCTCCGGAGGTGCGGAGCTGGTCGCGGGCCTGGTCGTCGTAGGTGGCGCGTTCGACCTGTCGGAAGATCCCGATCGGTGAGGTGTGCAGGTAGCCCGCGTCGGTCAGCCGTGAGATCGCGAACGCCAGGGTGGGGTCCGGGTTGTGCGCATCGTGCACCAGCAGCGACTCGGCACCGGCCTGGCCTGGCTCGGGGCCGACCTCGGCGACCTTCACACCTCCGGTGGCGGTGTCGCGAACGAGCCCTTTGGTGCCGTGTCCCGAGGCGTCGACCACCCCGAAGCGGATCGGTTCGCCGTGCACGAGCGGGATGATGGCGTCGGCCTTGGTGTCGGGGTTCTTGATGGCGTCGAAGGCGCCGTCGTTGAAGATGGGGCAGTTCTGGTAGATCTCGACGAACGAGGTGCCGCGGTGCGCGGCGGCCGCGGACAGGACGGCGGTGAGGTGCTTGCGGTCGGAGTCGATGGTGCGGGCGACGAACGTGCCCTCGGCGCCGAGGGCGAGCGAGACCGGGTTGAACGGGTGGTCGACCGAGCCCATCGGGGTGGACTTGGTGACCTTGCCGGGCTCGGAGGTGGGGGAGTACTGGCCCTTGGTGAGCCCGTAGATCCGGTTGTTGAACAACAGGATCGTCATGTTGACGTTGCGGCGCAGGGCGTGGATGAGGTGGTTGCCGCCGATGGACAGGGCGTCGCCGTCGCCGGTGACGACCCAGACCGACAGGTCCTCGCGTGAGGTCGCGATGCCGGTTGCGATCGCCGGGGCCCGGCCGTGGATGGAGTGCATGCCGTAGGTGTCGAGGTAGTAGGGGAACCGCGAGGAGCAGCCGATGCCGGAGACGAACACGATGTTCTCGCGGCGCAGTCCGAGGTCGGGCAGGAACGACTGGACGGCCTTGAGCACGGCGTAGTCGCCGCAGCCGGGGCACCAGCGCACCTCCTGGTCGGAGGTGAACTCCTTGGCGGTCTGGGTCACGCCCTCCTCCACGCGTGGGACGGTCTCCACGCCCGAGAGCAGCCCGGGCAGGCCCAAACTCACTGCGGGGTGGGTGGTCATTCGGCTTCCCTTCTGCGGGTGGCGTTACCCCCGGCGGTGGCATGCGAGACGGCCATCCCGTGGATGCCGAGGTCGACCTCGATGCCCTCGGCCTGGGAGACGAGCTCGCCGATCGCGCGGGCGAGCTCGGCAGCCTTCAGCGGGAGCCCGCGCACGTGGTTGTAGCCGATCGCGTCGACCAGGTAGCGGGCCCGGATCAGCATCGAGAGCTGGCCGAGGTTCATCTCCGGGACCAGGACCTTGTCGTAGCGGGCGAGCACGTCGCCGAGGTCGGCGGGGAACGGGTTGAGGTGCCGCAGGTGGGCCTGCGCGACGGCGTACCCGGCCTTGCGGACCCGGCGTACGGCGGCGCCGATCGGCCCGTACGTCGAGCCCCAGCCGAGCACCAGCACCTTCGCCCCACCTCCATCAGGCCCAGCGCCCGGGTCGTCGACCTCGAGGGGCGGGATGGAGTCGGCGATCCGGTCGATCTTGGCCTGGCGGGTGCGGACCATGAAGTCGTGGTTGGCGGGCTCGTAGGAGATGTTGCCGTGCCCGTCGCCCTTCTCCAGCCCACCGATGCGGTGCTCGAGCCCTGCGGTGCCGGGGATCGCCCACGGCCGCGCCAGGGTCGCCTCGTCGCGCAGGTAGGGCCAGAACTCGGACTTCTCGCCCTCCCCGTCGCTGGTCGAGCTCGTCGAGACCACCTTGTTGCGCTCGGTCGCGAACGCCGGGTCGATGACCGGGAGGTCGCCGGACTCGGGGTCGGTGTCGGGGATCCGCCACGGCTCGGAGCCGTTGGCGAGGTAGCCGTCGGAGAGCAGCAGCACCGGGGTCCGGTAGGTGACCGCGATGCGGGCCGCTTCGACGGCGGCGTCGAAGCAGTCGCCCGGTGACTGGGGCGCGACGATCGGGACCGGGGCCTCGCCGTTGCGGCCGAACATCGCCTGCAGCAGGTCGGCCTGCTCGGTCTTGGTCGGCAGCCCCGTCGAGGGGCCACCGCGCTGCACGTCGATGACCAGCAGCGGCAGCTCGGCCATGACCGCCAGCCCGATCGTCTCGGACTTCAACGAGATCCCCGGCCCCGAGGTCGTCGTGACACCGAGCGACCCCGCGAACGACGCGCCCAGGGCCGCCCCGATGCCCGCGATCTCGTCCTCGGCCTGGAACGTCGTGACACCGAACGCCTTGTGCTTGGACAGCTCGTGGAGGATGTCGGAGGCCGGAGTGATCGGGTAGGACCCCAGGAAGATGGGCAGCCCCGAGCGGACTCCGGCGGCGATCAGCCCATAGGCCAGCGCCAGGTTGCCGGTGATGTTGCGGTAGGTGCCCGGCGGCATCGGAGCCGGCTTGACCTCGTAGCGCACCACGAAGGTCTCGGTGGTCTCCCCGAAGTTCCACCCCGCCCTGAACGCGGTGATGTTCGCGTCGCGGATGTCGGGCACCTTCGCGAACCGAGCCGTCAGGAACGTCTCCGTGGTCTCGGTGGGCCGCCCGTACATCCACGAGAGCAGCCCGAGGGCGAACATGTTCTTCGCCCGCGCGGCGTCCTTGCGCGACAGCCCGTACTCCTTGACCGCCGCCACCGTCATCCCGGTCAGGTCCACCGCGTGCACCTGGTACTCCGACAGGCTGCCCGGCTCGCCGGGGCCGGCGTCGAGAGGGTTCTCCTGGTAGCCGGCCTTGGCCAGGTTCCGGGCGGAGAAGTCGTGGGTATCGACGATGATCGTCGCGCCCCGGTGCAGGTCGCCGATGTTGGCGCGCAGCGCGGCAGGGTTCATCGCCACGAGCACGTCGGGGGTGTCCCCGGCGGTGAGGATGTCGTGGTCGGCGAAGTGCACCTGGAACGACGACACGCCCGGGAGGGTCCCCTGGGGCGCCCGGATCTCGGCCGGGAAGTTCGGGAGGGTCACCAGGTCGTTGCCGAAGGCCGCCGTCTCCTGCGTGAAGCGGTCGCCCGTGAGCTGCATGCCGTCGCCGGAGTCACCGGCGAAGCGGATGATGACACGGTCGAGCTGCTGGACCCGCTTGCTCAACTCGTTGACCTGCGACTTTCCGTGTGGACGCTGGTGTGGCCGACTCCGGTCCGCAGGTGCACGGACCTTCGGCGGCACAGCCACCCACGATAGTCCGCAGACGTTCCTCGTCCCAGCCGTCTCGCTCCGCTGGACACGCGTGTGAGGAGCGACACGCGGTCCGAAACGTGGATGAATTCGCATCTTATGGACTAACTCGCTTAGTCTTGTCAACATAACCCAGTAATGCCCATCCACAGGATCACCCCGTCTCGGGTGGGGTCGAACAGACAGAGGAATGACATGAGACTGACCACGACACGGCGGGCCCCGCGATCGGGCCGCGCCGCCCTCCTCCTGGCGGCGGGACTGTCGGGTGTGCTGGCGCTGTCCGCGTGCGGCGGCGACGCCGAGGCCGGCGCCGACGAGAAGACGATCCACATCGTCGGCTTCGCCGTGCCCGAGGCTGCCAACAAGAACATCGCGACGGAGTTCCAGAAGACCGACGCCGGCGCGGACGTGCAGTTCGAGACGTCGTACGGCGCCTCGGGCGACCAGAGCCGCGCCGTCGCCGCCGGCCTCGAGGCCGACTACGTCCACTTCTCCGTGCCCACCGACGTGACCCGGCTGGTCGACGAGGGTCTGGTGGCCGAGGACTGGGACGCCGGCGAGAACAAGGGCGTGGTGTCCCGCTCCGTCGTGGTCTTCGGCGTGCGCGACGGCAACCCCAAGGGCATCGAGGACTGGGACGACCTGATCAAGCCCGGTGTCGAGATCGTCACCCCGAACCCCGCCTCCTCGGGCGCAGCTCGCTGGAACGCCCTGGCCGCCTACGGCCAGGTGATCAGCGACGGCGGCACCGAGGAAGAGGCGACGGAGTACGTCAACGAGTTCTTCAAGAACGTCGTGTCGCTGCCCGGCAGCGGCCGTGACGCCACCACCGCCTTCCTCGGCGGCACCGGCGACGTGATCATGGCCTACGAGAACGAGGCCATCCTGGCTGCGCAGAACGGCGAGGGCTTCGAGTACGTCTACCCGGAGACCACGCTGCTGATCGAGAACGCCGGCGCCATCCTGGAGGACTCCACCCCGGTCGCCCAGGACTGGCTCGACTTCGTGCTGAGTGACGAGGGCCAGACCCAGTTCGCCCTGACCGGCTTCCGGCCGATCCGCGACGACGTCGACTACGGCGGCACCGTCGAGGGGGCCGCTGACCCGAGCAACCCGTTCCCCGAGGTCGGCACGCTGCTCACCGTCGACGAGGACTTCGGCGGCTGGGAAGAGGTGAGCACGAAGTTCTTCGACGAGGAGGACGGCCTGGTCACCGAGGCGATCCTCGCTGCCGGCCACTCGATCGAGTGACCGACACCACATGACTTCGGTCGACATCGCGCGCGGCCGGCCGGCGAGGAGATCTCGCCGGTCGGCCCCGCGTTCCACGCTCACGCGAGGTGCGGGCATCGGGCTCGGCATCGCCATGGTGTGGTTCAGCCTGCTCGTCCTGATCCCCCTCTGCGCCGTGATCATCACCGCGGCCGAAGGGGGCTGGGCCGCGTTCTGGGCCACCATCACCAACGACCAGACCGCCGCGGCCATCCGGCTCACGGTGCTGACCGCGCTCGCCGTCACGCTCGTGAACGTCGTGATGGGGCCGATCATCGCCTGGGTCCTGGTCCGCGACCGGTTCTGGGGCAAGTCCGTCCTGGAAGTGCTCATCGACATCCCCTTCGCGCTCCCGACCATCGTCGCCGGCCTGGTGCTGCTCTCGCTCTACGGGCAGGACAGTGCGATCGGCATCGACATCGCCAACACGCGCTGGGCGGTCTTCGTGGCCTTCCTCTTCGTGACCCTGCCGTTCATCGTCCGGATGGTGCAGCCGGTGCTCGAGGAGCTCGACCGCGACGTCGAAGAAGCTGCTGCGTCGCTCGGGGCGAGCCGGATCACCACGTTCCGTCGGGTGATCCTGCCCAGCCTCATGCCGGCCATCGCGGCCGGTGCCGCGCTCTCCTTCGCGCGGGGCGTCAGCGAGTACGGCTCGCTGGTGCTGCTGTCGGGCAACCTGCCGTTCCGCACCGAGGTCACCTCGGTCCGGATCATGAGCAGCATCGAGAACGACAACGTCGAGTCCGCGGCCTCGGTCGCGGTCGTCCTGCTCGTCATCTCGCTGGCCGTGATCGTCGCGCTCGACGTGATCCAGAGGCGGGTGGCGGCTCGTGGCTGACACCCTGACCAGGCCTGCGCCGGCAGCTCCGCCGGCCGTGCCGAAGACGCGGGCCCGGCGGCAACGCAAGGGCCCCATGGCCTACCTGCTGCGGTTCGTCGTGATCGCGTACCTGTTCTTCCTGATCGCCTGGCCGCTCTGGCAGGTCGTGACGCACACGTTCGACGACGGCTTCACCTCGCTGCGGAGCCTGTTCGAGGACCCGGACATGGTGGAGGCCCTGCGGCTCAGCGTCGAGGTCGCCATCGCCTCCGTCATCATCAACACGATGTTCGGCGTCGGGATGTCGATGTTGCTGGTGCGCTACGAGTTTCCCGGCAAGCGGGCCCTCAGCGCGCTGCTCGACCTGCCCCTGTCGGTCTCCCCGATCGTCGTGGGTCTCTCGCTCGTGCTCGTCTACGGCGGCCGCAACGGTTGGTTCGGACCGAGTCTGGAGGGCTGGGGCTTCGAGGTGATCTTCTCCACCCCCGGCATCATCATGGCGACCACCTTCGTGGCCCTGCCGCTGATGATCCGCGAGGTCGTGCCGGTGCTGGAGGAGATCGGCGTCGAGCAGGAGCAGGCGGCCGAGAGCCTGGGCGCCAATGCGGCGCAGCGGTTCTGGCGGATCACCCTGCCGTCCATCAAGTGGGGCGTCGTCTACGGCGTCGTCCTCACCCTGGCGCGGTCGCTCGGCGAGTTCGGCGCGGTCAAGGTCGTGTCGGGCAACGTGCTCGGCCAGACCCGCACCGCCACCCTGGCGGTCGAGGAGAAGTACCTCAACTTCGACCAGCAGGGCGCCTACGCGATCGCGTTCCTGCTCGCGATGGTCTCCGTCGCCTGCATCGTGATCGTCGCCATCATCCGGCCGAAGAGCCACACGTGACCCGAAGCCTGGTCGAGGGCTCGGATCGTTCGCACACTCTCAGCACACATCTGGAAGGGTTCCCACCATGAGCATCGAAGTTTCGGGGGTGAACAAGAAGTTCGGCGACTTCGTCGCCCTGGAGGACGTCAACGTCACTATCCCGACCGGCCAGCTCACCGCGCTTCTAGGCCCCAGCGGCGGCGGCAAGTCCACCCTGCTGCGCATCATCGCCGGTCTCGAGACCGCCGACTCCGGCGTGATCAGCATCGAGGGCACCGACGCCACCAAGCTGCCCGCTCAGAAGCGCAACGTGGGCTTCGTCTTCCAGCACTACGCCGTCTTCAAGCACATGACGGTGGCGAAGAACGTCGCCTTCGGCCTGGAGATCCGCAAGCGGCCCAAGGACGAGATCGAGCACCGTGTCGATGAGCTGCTACGCCTGGTGCACCTCCAGCAGTTCTCCCACCGGTTGCCCTCGCAGCTCTCGGGCGGCCAGCGCCAGCGCATGGCGCTCGCCCGCGCACTCGCGGTCGAGCCCAAGGTGCTGCTGCTCGACGAGCCGTTCGGCGCGCTCGACGCGAAGGTCCGCAAGGAGCTGCGCGAGTGGCTCCGCCGCCTGCACGACGAGGTCCACGTGACGACCGTCTTCGTCACCCACGACCAGGAGGAGGCCATGGAGGTCTCCGACGAGATCGTCGTGATCAACGAGGGTCGCGTGGAGCAGGTCGGCACGCCCGACCAGCTGTACGACGAGCCCGCCAACGACTTCGTCATGGGATTCCTCGGCGAGGTGACGAACCTCGGGGAGATCAGCCTCCGGCCCCACGACGTCGAGGTGGCGCTCACGCCGAACACGGCAGGCGGCGTCGAGGGCGTGATCTCCCGGGTGCTGCGGGTCGGCTTCGAGGTGCGCCTGACGGTGCTCACCATCGACGGCCAGGACGTGTCGATCACGCTGACCCGGACCCATGCGCGCGCGCTCGGGCTCGCGGAGGGCGCCACGGTGTGGCTCACCCCGGCCTCCGGCGCCAACGTGGTGCCGCGGATCGGAGCCACGGCGGCCATCGACCCGGACGAGGTGCCGGGCCAGATCCCGACGGGCCTGTCCGCCTAGCCGCGGCTACGTGATCAGTACCTGGTCGATCACGTAGACGCGGACACCCTGTTCGAGCTCGATGTTGCCGCAGAGCACCCGGGCTCCCTGCAGGCCGACGCGGACGTCGTCTCCGTCGACGGCGACGGCGACGGTGCTGCCGTTCACCGTCGGGTGCTCACCGGCCAGCGCCGAGGGCGGCAGCGACCCCTCGACGACGTGCCGACCCATGACCCGGAGGCGGACCTCGTCGTCGAAGATCAGGTCGCCGCTCTGGTCGCGGCCCAGCACGTCGATCGCCTCGTTGGTCGGGAGGAAGTACGTCGCGTCCGTCTCCGCCAGCAGGTCGGAGCGGTTCATCAGGGCGGCGGAGTCTCCGACGACGCCCTCGAAGATCACCGAGAAGGCGCCGAGCTCCATCTCGCCCGCGAAGCTCTCGGGACCGGTGCCCGCGTCTGTCTTGAAACGACCGCAGTTCGGCCCGAACGGCTCTTCATCGGCCGGGGCCGGGTCGCCGGCCGGCGCCGCCGAGCTCTCGGTGGCCGACGCAGTGGGCTCCTGGCTCTCGCCCTCGGTCGGCGTGCTCGCCTCCGGTGCGGATCCGTCGCCGCCGCAGCCTGCCAGCGCGATCAACAGGAGCGCGCCGACGGCGACGCCGAGACCCCGAGTCATGCCGGCCACTCTACGGACGCTGGCGCAGTGCGAGACGAGCGGCTTGTTCGGCAGTCTCCTAGGCTCGGCTCATGAGCGAGTACGCCGGTCCGGACATCGATCCGTCGGTGCCGCCGAGCGGCACGGGCTGCTTGGAGTGCGAGGAGGGCGGCGGCTGGTGGGTGCACCTGCGCCGGTGCGCCGCGTGCGGACACGTCGGCTGTTGCGACTCCTCACCGGAACAGCACGCGACTCGGCACTTCACCGAGACCGGCCACCCGGTCGTCCAGAGCTTCGAGCCCGGCGAGGACTGGTTCTGGGACTACGCGCGCGACGCCGCCAGCCGCGGGCCCGCACTGAGCCCCCCGACCAGCCGACCCGCCGACGAGGAACCCCCGGCGCCGCGCGACCGGGTGCCGGCGAACTGGCAGGACCTGCTCAACTAGAGCGTGCAGACGGCGATCGTGGCGTCGTCGGGCGAGTCCGCAGGCTGACGCCCATCGGCTGCTCGGACCTGGGCCAGGACGTCGTCCGGACCCCGCTGCCGGGCCAGCGTGACGAGGCCGGGCCAGGTCGTCGTTCGGTAGGGCTCGACGAGGCGGCTGACGCCGTTGCTCAGCAGCAGGGCTGCGTCGAGATCGGCGAGGGCGCACGTCCCGGTCACGGCGTGCTCGGCGGCGGCGGGGTCGTCCTTCGCGATCCAGTAGCCGCCCGGCCGGTTGCGCCGGGACCGCAGGTCATCGATGACGCCGGGCAGCGCTGCGTCGTACGCCGGCGACCCGGGCGCGAGACCGTCCAGGACGGCGGTGCAGGCCGCCCTGACCGTGAGCTCGGCCGGGTCCGTCACGACCTGGAGCCGACCTGGACGGTCGAGCACGACGTACGCGTCGGCGAGGACGAGGCAGTCGACGAGCTCGTCGCGGTTCCGCAGCAGGGCGACCGTCGCCTGCGGGCTGCTCGGGTCGGTGACGTCGCACGTGTGCCGATGTGACGCCGTGACGTCCTCGATGCAGCTGGCGAGGATCTCGGCCAGCGTCTCGTTCTCGTCCCTGCTGAGCCGGCCCAGCAGCCGGCCCCCCAGGGTGTGGGCGTACCACGCGACGCCGTGCCGGCAGATGGTCTCGGTGTCGGGGATGCCGGCACCGTCGAGGAGCACGACGGCGCCGGGTACGGCTCCGACGAAGTCCTCGTTGGGCCGGCCGGGGTGACCTGCGCTCGTGGCGAACGCGACGCGCATGCTCAGTGGTCGATGGGTCAGCGGTAGTTCGTGAACTGCACCGCGAAGTCGTAGTCCTGCGCCTTCACCAGGGTGATGACGGCCTGCAGGTCGTCGCGCTTCTTCGACGACACCCGGAGCTCGTCGCCCTGGATCTGGGCCTTGACGCCCTTGGGCCCCTCGTCGCGGATCAGCTTGGAGATCTTCTTGGCGTTCTCGGAGGTGATGCCCTCCTTGAGCGCGATGCCGATCTTGGACTGCTGGCCGCTCGGTCGCGGCTCGCTGGCGTCGAGGATCTTCAGCGACTGGTCCCGCTTGATCAGCTTGCCCTTGAACACGTCGAGGACGGCGGTGGCGCGGTCGTCGGCCGACGCGGTGATCTCGATGCCGTTCTCGCCCTGCCACTCGATGGTGGCCCCGGTGCCTTTGAAGTCGAACCGCGTGGCGATCTCCCGCGCGGTCTGGCCGAGGGCGTTGTCGACCTCCTGGCGGTCGAACTTGCTCACGATGTCGAACGACGAGTCGGCCATCAGGGCTCTCCTCCAGAAGGTGGTTGGCGTTGTGGGTGGTCGCCGGTTTTCTGCTGCGGCGGCTGTGACGCTATCCTTGCGCCTCGTTGTCACCGGTCCAAACCACCTGCGTGGAGGCCCGGACCAACGCCCGGCAGGTTGCCCGAGCGGCCAATGGGAGCGGACTGTAAATCCGTCGGAGTATTCCTTCGCAGGTTCGAATCCTGCACCTGCCACACCTGGCCCTCCCTCGCGGCGCGAGCGGAGGGCCTTCGTGTCCCGTCCGCGATCCCGGCCGACTGGTGCGGCGCTGTGGTCACTTAGGGCGAGGTCGGCCGCGTCCTAAGTGACCACAGCACCGCGGTAGTCGGCTGCCGAGCGCGCTCGGCGAACGGGTGGTCGAGCGTGCGCTCAGCGGCCCCGCGGCGGGTTGAACGCCCACATCGTGTAGGCGTCGACGCGGCGCAGCAGGCTCCGCAGCGTGCGGGTCGAGGTGCGGATGGCGGGAACGGGAAGCATGGGTCCTCCAGGACGGTCGTCGAGACAGGGCAGTCGTGATCGGGGCAGCTGGTCTGACGGCTTCGTCGGCGTCACCCGTCACAACGAGCCGGGCTGTGGAAGCATGCCCCGACAGGAGCGTGAGCCGAGTCACTGCGTTGGAGGGTGCGTGTTGTTCGTCTCGCTGGGCATCATCCTGGTTGCCACCTTGCTCGTCGGCCTGGGCACGTTCTTCTACCGTCGACACATCGCGCCCGAGGGCGGTGTCTTCAGTGGCATCGAGTCGGCCGACGGCATCTTCGGCGTGGTGGGCACGGGCTTCGCCGTCCTGCTGGGCTTCGTGATCTTCGCATCGTTCGGGAGCTATCAGGCCGCGCGCGACTACACCGGTGAGGAAGCGGTCGCCGTACGCCAGCTCGCGATCACGGCCGGTTACTTCGACGCCGAGAACCGGGACCAGCTGCGCAAGGAGCTGGCCTGCTACAGCCGCGCCGTGGTGCACGACGAGTGGGCCCTGATGGCCGAGGACAAGGAGAGCCAGCTGGTCGAGCACTGGCTCCTCGAGATCGACACGACCGCCCAGGGCACGCCGGCCCCGACCAACCGTGACTCGGCGGCGCTGGAGCACTGGCTCGACCAGGGCGAGGCCCGCCAGGACGCCAGGCGTGGGCGACTCACCGAGGGGCGTGCGTTCATCCCCGGCCTGGTCTGGGCGGTGCTGGCGCTCCTGACGGGCGCCGTGCTGAGCTTCCAGATGATGTTCGTCGACCCGCGGGCGCCGCTGGTCGGTCAGATTGCGGCGATGACCGCGATGACGGCGACGTTGGTGTCGGCGGTGGTGCTGGTGTGGGTGCTCGACAGACCCTTCAACGACCGCGGCGCGAAGATCGAGCCGTTCCGGATGGAGTCGGCCATCGGCGCCATCGACCACCTCCTCGAGACGACGGCGGCCGACCCGGCCCTGCCCTGCGACGACGACGGCGCCCGCCCGCTCTGAGCCCGACGCTCGTGCCCGCGCCGTCAGCCGCGCGCGGGCACGATCGTCCCGGCGACCTCGCCGAGCGAGAGCCGGCCGCCGCCGGCGCCCGGCGCCGAGTAGCGGAGCACGACCGTGTCGCCGTCCTCGAGGAACGTCCGCTCGACACCGCCGGCCGAGAACGGCTCCCGGCCGCCCCAGCTCAGCTCCAGGAACGAGCCGCGCTGGTCGCGGTCGGGTCCGCTGATCGTTCCGGAGGCGAACAGATCGCCGGGCCGGACGCTCGCGCCGTTCGCCGTGAGGTGGGCGAGCATCTGCGCGGGCGACCAGTACATCGAGGCGTACGGCGGTCGCGACACGACCTCGCCCCCGAGCTCGACCTCCACGTCGATGGCGAGACCGGCAGGTCCGTCGACGACCAGGTAGTCGAGGGGCGCGGGATCCTGGCCGGGCAGATCGGTCCAGGCAGCAGACAGCGCGTCGAGCGGCGTCACCCACATCGAGACCGACGTCGCGAAGGACTTGCCGAGGAACGGCCCGAGGGGCACGTACTCCCACGCCTGCACATCGCGTGCGGACCAGTCGTTGAGGCCGACGACGCCGAAGACGTGGTCGGCGAACGCGCTTGTCGGCACCGGCTCACCCAGCGCGGAGCCGGCGCCGATCACGAAGCCCAGCTCGGCCTCGATGTCGAGCCGGCGCGACGGCCCGTACGACGGCTCCCGGCTCGTCCGGCGCCTTCCGTTGACCTTGCGGACGGACGATGTCGGTGCCCGACGGCACGACGGTGCCGCCCCGGCCGTGGTAGCCGACGGGAAGCCAGCGCCAGTTGGGCAGCAGGGGCTCGGCGTCGGGTCGGAACAGCCGGCCGACGTTGGTCGCGTGGTCGAGGGAGGCGTAGAAGTCGACGTAGTCGCCGACCTGGAAGGGCATCAGCATCGTGACGTCGGCGAGGGGCGCGAGGTGCGGCTCGACGAGGTCGCGCTCGGTCTCGTCGGTCACCAGCCCCGTGATCCACGCCCGGGTGGACTGCCACACCGGGCGGCCGGCCGCCAGGAGCTCGTTGAGCGACGGCTCGTCGAAGAGGTGGTGCGTGTCGAGCATGTCGGAGGCGGCCACCGGCGTCAGGTCGAGCACGTGGTCGCCGATGCGGACCCCGACCCGCGGAGGCTCTTCCGCGACGGCGAACACGCCGTAGGGCAGGTGGTCGGCGTCGTACCCCGACCCGGCCGCGCCCTCGACCCAGCTGCTCGGTGTCGTCATCTCTGCTCCTCGATCCATCCCATGGCCATCAGGTCATCCAGCGGGTCGGTGACCGAGCAGGACCCGAAGGACGTGAACCAGCGCCGCGCGCCGACCAGGTCGACCTGTCCCGCCCTCGTGGCCACGGACCCGGCGTCCACGTCGTCGAGGATCGCCCCGACCTCGTCGATCGCCGCTCCGTCGAAGGCACGACCGGTGGCGGTGAGCACGTTGACGAAGCCGTGGTGCTCGAAGCCGGTCTCGTCGTCTCGATGGCGTACGGCGTTGTGCAGGCCGGCCGTGCACTTGAAGGGCGTCTCGCGGTCCAGCGCGGCGTCGATCCAGCTCGCAAGCGTCCGACTGCTCGGGAAGGCGTGCGCCTCGACGCCGCCCGTGCGGAACTTCAGCCGCAGCTCGGCCGCAGCCACCTCGTCGGCCGCGGCGAGCCACCCGGCCGACGGCTCGCTCTGCGGGGAGCTCGACGTAGACGGGCACGTCGTCGCGGAGGGTCTCCTCCGACCGCGCTGCATCGACGGCGGCGACGACCCGGCGGGCGTTGCCCGGCAGGTCGTCGAGGTCGCGCAGCGCGATCTCGAGGCCGGACAGCTCGAGGCCCAGCTTGCGGCACAACGCGGCCGGTCCGCCGACCTGGCCCGCGCCGCCGGTGACGACGACCGACAGGCTGGCAGGAGAGCCGCGCAGCAACGGGACGTCTGTGTCCTTGACCACCAGCGGACCCACCAGGTCGGCCCACCACGCGTCGCGTCGCGCGACGTGGTCGGCGGCCGCGTCGTGGAGGGGTGCGTTGCCGGGCGGGAAGATCGCCGCGTCGTCGACGAGGCCGACCCAGGCGGGAGGGAT
The DNA here is from genome assembly GCA_963723195.1 of uncultured Actinomycetota bacterium. Classification (GTDB taxonomy): domain Bacteria; phylum Actinomycetota; class Actinomycetes; order Propionibacteriales; family Nocardioidaceae; genus Nocardioides. The sequence goes on along the minus strand of CAVRPU010000013.1, from coordinate 37,336 downwards.
GCCCATCCGGCTAACGTACGAGACATGGCGCACTACCGCACCGTCGGCCTGGTCCCACCGAAGCGGCACACCCAGCACCGCGACGAGAACGGCAACCTCTTCCGCGAGGAGCTGATGGGGGAGGAGGGGTTCTCCTCCGACTCCTCACTGCTCTACCACCGCGGGGTTCCCTCCGCGATCGTGGACTCGCAGGTGTGGGAGGTCTACGACCAGGACCGCACGCCGAACCACCCGCTGAAGCCGCGACACCTCAAGCTGCACGGGCTCTTCCCCGAGCCGGGCGAGGGCGACGGCGCCGACGCGGTCACCGGGCGCCGACTCATCCTCGGCAACAACGATGTGCGCATCACCTACGTCGTCACCGGCACGACGCCCAGCCCGCTCTACCGCAACGCCATCGGCGACGAGTGCGTCTACGTCGAGTCGGGGTCCGGCACCGTCGAGACCGTGTTCGGCGTCGTGTCCTACCGCACCGGCGACTACGTGATCCTCCCGCGGGCCACCGACCACCGCTGGGTGCCCGCCGAGCCCAGCAGGCTCTACCCCATCGAGGCCAACAGCCACATCCACCCGCCCAAGCGCTACCTCAGCCGATTCGGGCAGCTCCTCGAGCATGCGCCGTACTGCGAGCGCGATCTCTACGCGCCGTCCGAGACGCTGCTCGTCGACGGCACCGACGTCGACGTGCTCGTCAAGCACCGCACCAGCCGGGGTGTCGTCGGCAGTCGGCTGACCTACGCCACCCATCCCTTCGACGTGGTCGGTTGGGACGGCTGCCTGTATCCGTTCACCTTCAACGTCGACGACTACATGCCGATCACCGGCAAGGTGCACCAACCGCCGCCGGTGCACCAGGTCTTCGAGGGCTGGAACTTCGTGGTGTGCAACTTCCTGCCGCGCAAGGTCGACTACCACCCGCTGGCGATCCCGGTGCCCTACTACCACTCCAACGTCGACAGCGACGAGGTCATGTTCTACGTCGGCGGCGACTACGAGGCGCGCAAGGGATCGGGCATCAACCTCGGCTCCATCTCCCTGCACCCCGGCGGTCACGCCCACGGCCCGCAGCCGGCCGCGATCGAGGCGTCCCTCGGCATCGACTACTTCGAGGAGTCGGCGGTCATGGTCGACACGTTCGCGCCGCTCGAGCTGGGCGAGGGTGGGCTCGCCGCCGAGGACCCGGCGTACGCCTGGACCTGGGCCGGCCGCGGCCCGGCTGGTCCGGACGACGACGGCGACAGCCCGGCGGTCTTCTCGAACTCCTAGGAGCGTCCTGAAGAATCCGCTCTGCTGCGCGCCGCGACGCTCGCTCGCCTCCTCCTCGCGACCCGTCACCACCTCGACCCGCGACGAGCGGACCCTTCAGCACACTCCTCGTCTCTGGTCGGTGGGGGCAGACTGGGCGGGTGACGAATCCGGAGCGTGACCCGCAGGAGGTGGTGTGCGCCGCCGGGCCCGGCACCCGCACGGGCCCGGTCGGGCAGGTTGTCGAGGTGATCGCGCACCGCGAGGTGCCGCTCGGCGGGCTCCGGGCGATGACCGTGCGACGTACGCTGCCGTCGAAGCAGCGCTCCTTGGTGGGCGCCTGGTGCTTCGCCGACCACTACGGGCCCGACCTGGTCTCCGACACCGGCGGCATGTCGGTGGCCCCGCACCCGCACACCGGACTCCAGACGGTGAGCTGGCTGTTCACCGGCGAGATCGAGCACCGCGACAGCGGCGGGCACCATGCGATGGTCCGGCCCGGCGAGCTCAACCTGATGACCGCGGGGCGCGGGATCAGCCACTCGGAGGTCTCGACCGCCGCCACCACCGAGCTGCACGGAGTCCAGCTGTGGGTGGCGCTCCCCGACGGGGCGCGGCACGGCGACCCGGCGTTCGCCCACTACGCGCCTCCGGCGGTCACCGGCGACGGCTGGGAGGCGCGGGTCTTCCTCGGCTCGCTGCTCGGGTCGGCGTCGCCGGTCGCGACCGCCAGCCCGCTGCTGGGCGCCGAGATCCTGCTCACCCCTGGCGCCGCGCTCAGCATCGACGTCGACGCGACGTACGAGCACGGGGTCCTCGTCGACCGCGGCTCTGTCGCGATCGCCGGCGAGGAGGTGGGCTGGGCCGCGCTGGGGTACGCCGCCCCCGGCCGCGCGTCCCTCGACCTGGTCGCCGGGCCGGACGGCGCGCGCCTGGTGCTGCTCGGCGGACCGCCGTTCGGCGAGCAGATCGTCATGTGGTGGAACTTCGTCGGGCGCACCCACGAGGAGGTCGTGGCGTTCCGTCAGGAGTGGCAGGACCAGCTGGTCCGCGACGGCGCGCTGGTGCGCGACTCGCAGGAGGTCGCCGCCGGCCGGTTCGGGGTCGTGGTGGGCGACCATCTGCCGCCGATCCCCGCCCCGGAGATGCCCCAGGGCGTACGGCTGCGCTCCCGCGGGTAGGTCGTGTGCTGAGGTGGCTGTCGGGGCAACCACATCAGCACACGACCCCACCGGTGTCGGCGGGCTCTGCCAGGATCGCGCCATGGCGGGTGTGGTGGTCGGCGACGACGGGGTGGCGCGCTGCCCCTGGGGCGCAGAAGAGGGCATGCGGGCCTACCACGACACGGAGTGGGGCCTGCGGGTCCACGGTGAGGCGGCCTACCTCGAGCGGCTCACCCTCGAGGCCTTCCAGTCCGGGTTGTCCTGGTCGACGATCCTCAACAAGCGCGAGGCCTTCCGCGAGGTGTTCGCCGGCTTCGACCCCGACGTCATCGCGGCGTACGACGAGGTCGACGTGCTGCGGCTCATGGAGGACGCCCGCATCGTCCGCAACCGCCGCAAGATCGATGCCACCGTGGCCAACGCGCGGGCGACGGTCGCCCTGCGCGAGGACGGCGGGCTGGAGGCGTTCGTGCTGGGCTACGCGCCCGAGGAGCAGCCGACCCCGCGCGACACCAGTGAGATGGCCACCGTCTCGCCGGAGTCGGTGGCCCTGTCGAAGGCGCTGAAGAAGCGCGGCTTCGCCCACGTCGGCCCGACCACGATGTACGCCTTGATGGAGGCCATCGGCATCGTCGACGACCACCTCGTCGACTGCCACCGCCGCGGCCGCCGCGACACCGCCGCTGGGTGAGCCAGCGCCCGTTCGATCAGCGGGGGAGCGGCAGACGGCTCGATTTCTCAGTGTCCCGACGGGCTGTGTATCGTTCTGCGTCGGTGATTCACCAGCCCCTTTAGCTCAGTCGGCAGAGCGTCTCCATGGTAAGGAGAAGGTCTACGGTTCGATTCCGTAAAGGGGCTCTGGGTTGGGCCCTGGCCGTACGCTCGAGCTGAGCGTCGGTGAGGATCCCCGTCCCGGTGGCGGGGTAGCTCAGGTGGTTAGAGCACACGGCTCATAATCGTGGTGTCGCGGGTTCGAGTCCCGCCCCCGCTACTCGATCAGACGCACAACACATGCAATCCGGCAGAAGGACACTCCCGTGGCCAGCAAGAGCTCCGACGTTCGCCCCAAGATCACGCTCGCCTGCACCGAGTGCAAGGAGCGCAACTACATCACCAAGAAGAACCGGCGCAACGATCCCGACCGGATGGAGCTGGCGAAGTTCTGCCCGCGCTGCCGCAAGCACCAGCCGCACCGTGAGACCCGCTGACGCCGGTCGTTCCCGCTTCCGTCGAGGGCGGTCACCCGATCCGGGTGACCGCCCTCGATGTGCGTCCGTAGGCTGCTGGCCGTGACCTCGACACCCTCGTTGTTCGACTGGGCGGGTGGCGAGCCGGCGTTCCGGCGGCTGATCGACGCCTTCTACGACCGGGTCGAGGCCGACGACCTGCTGTCCCCGCTCTTCGCGGGCGGGGTGTCGGAGGAGCACCGCGCCCACGTGACCGCCTGGTGGGTCGAGGTCTTCGGCGGGCCTGCCCGCTACACCGAGGACGTCGGCGGCTACGCACGGATGCTGGCCCACCACCGCGACCTGGGCATCGACGCCGACCAACGCTTCCGGTTCGCGTCGCTGATGAGCCTGGCCGCCGACGACGCAGGGCTGCCCGACGACCCTGAGTTCCGCGCGGCCTTCGTCGGGTACGTCGAGTGGGGCACCCGCCTGGCGTTGCACAACTCCCAGCACGGGGCCGACGTGGTCGCCGAGGCCCCGGTCCCGCGCTGGGGATGGGGCGTCGCACCGCCGTACCAGCCCTGAACCTCCGATCCGGCCCGCTGCTAGCGTCGCAGCCATGCCGGTCGACCAGTCCCTCGTCGGGAAGGCGTTCCCGCCCACCGAGCCCTTCACCGTCACCGCGGAGCACGTCGCGGAGTTCGTCCGGTCCGTCGGTGGTGAGTACGCCGGCGGGCCGGCCCCGGCGACGTACCCCATCGTCCTGGCCTTCGATGCCATGAACGCCTTCCTCGAGGCCGAGCGGGTCGAGCTGCAGCGGATCGTCCACGGCGAGCAGCGGTTCGCCTACGAGCGCCCGGTGGTGCCGGGCGACGTGCTCACCGCGCGACTGACCGTGGCGTCACTGCGGCAGATCGCGGGCAACGACATCATCGGCACGACGAGTGAGGTGATCGACGCCGGAGGCGCGCTCGTCTGCTCGACGTCGGCGACCCTGGTGCACCGGGGGGCCGACGCGTGACCCTCGAGACCCGGACCTACCGCGTGACCCGGGCCGACCTGGTCCGCTATGCGGCGGCGGGCGGAGACCACAATCCGATCCACCAGGACGAACAGGTCGCCCGCAGCGTCGGGCTGCCCGGCGTGATCGCGCACGGCATGTACACGATGGCGCTGGCGGCCCGCGCGGTGGAGAGCTGGTTCCCCGGCGCCGAGGTGGTGAGCCTCGGCTGCAAGTTCACCAACCCGGTGCTGGTGCCGGCCGACGGCGCGGCCCAGATCGAGTTCGCCGGCGAGGCGAGCACGGGCGAGGACGGCACGACGACGATCAAGCTCACCGTGACCTGCCAGGGCGAGAAGGTGCTCGGGATGCCCAAGGCAGTGGTGCGTGCCTCCTGAGATGACCGAGCTGCTCGCGCGGCACACCACGCTCAGGCTCGGCGGCCCGGCCGCCAGCTGGGTGCGCGCGGAGACCGAGGCCGAGCTCGTCGACGCCGTGCGCTCGGCCGACGAGGCGGGTGCCCCGGTGCTGCTGGTGGCGGGTGGCAGCAACCTCGTCGTGGCCGACGCGGGATTCGACGGCACCGTCGTCGAGGTCGCGACGGCCGGGGTCCGGGCCGACGTCGAGGAGGCCGCCGGGCCGATGTGCGGCGGCGCGATGGTCACCGTGGCCGCGGGGGAGGACTGGGACGCCTTCGTGGCCCGGGCGGTCGAGCGCGGCTGGGTGGGGGTCGAGTCCCTGTCGGGCATCCCGGGCTCCGTCGGCGCGACGCCGATCCAGAACGTCGGTGCCTACGGCCAGGAGGTCAGCCAGACCATCGCCCGTGTGCGCGTCTGGGACCGGGTGCTCAAGGGCGTGCGCACGTTCGCGGGCGCCGACTGCTCGTTCGGCTATCGCACCAGCCGGTTCAAGGCCGATCCCGGTCGGCACGTCGTCCTCGACGTCACCTTCCAGCTGCGACCCGGCACGCTCGGCGAGGCAGTGACGTACGCCGAGCTCGCGCGGACCCTCGACGTGGAGCCCGGCTCGCGGGCCCCGCTGACCGACGTGCGGGCCGCGGTCCTCGGGCTCCGGAGGGGCAAGGGAATGGTGCTCGACGAGGCCGACCACGACACCTGGAGCGCCGGGTCGTTCTTCACCAACCCCGTCCTCCGCCCGGACCAGCCGCTGCCGGACGGCGCGCCGCGCTGGGAGCAGGCCGACGGCAGCGTGAAGACGAGCGCGGCCTGGCTCATCGAGTACAGCGGCTTCCACAAGGGTCACGGCAACGAGCGGGTCGGCCTCTCGACGAAGCACACGCTGGCCCTGACCAACCGAGGCACCGGCACCACCGCCGACCTGCTCGCGCTCGCCCGTGAGGTGCGCGACGGCGTCGAGGCCCGCACCGGCGTACGCCTGGTCAACGAACCGGTCCTGGTGGGGGTCCAGCTCTAGGGTCTGCGGGTGGGTCGTGTGCTCACGTGGTTGCCGGGGCAGCCACCTGAGCACACGACTCCCCGGCCAGCCATGCGTCGACCTCGGCGAGCCACGCCCGCTTGGCCCCCTCCGGCGCCCTCGACGCGCGAAACGACATCCGAGCCAGCTCGGCGAGGGTCTCGTCGGTCAGCTCGTGGGCGGCGCGCATGGTGGCGTACTGCGAGGCCAGCTGCGAGCCGAACAGCAACGGGTCGTCGGCGCCGAGCGCCACGGTGGCGCCGGCGTCGAGCAGCTGGGGGAGCGGTACGGACGTGAGGTCGCTGTAGACGCCGAGCGCGACGTTGGAGACCGGGCAGACCTCGAGGGCCACGCCGGCCTGCACGATCCGGTCGAGGAGGTCGGGGTCCTCGGCCGAGCGCACGCCGTGCCCGAGGCGATCGGCGTGGAGGTGGTCGAGGCAGGCTCGGACGTGCTCCGGCCCCCGGAGCTCGCCGCCGTGGGGGACGAGGGTCAGCCCCGCCCGCTCCGCGATGGCGAACGCCGGCGCGAAGTCGGCTGTGCTGCCGCGCCGCTCGTCGTTGGACAGCCCGAAGCCCACGACCCCGCGGTCGGCGTACTGCCCTGCCAGGCGGGCCAGCGTGCGCGCATCCAGGGGGTGCCGGGTCCGGTTGGCCGCGATGACCACGGCGATCTCCAGGCCGGTGCGGCCGGCCGCGTCGCGCACGCAGTCGAGCACCAGGTCGGTGAACTCCGTGATCCCGCCGAAGCGTGCGGCATAGCCGCTCGGGTCGACCTGGATCTCGAGCCACCGCCCCCCGTCGCGGACGTCGTCCTCGGCGGCCTCGAGCACCAGGCGACGTACGTCGTCGGGCGTGCGCAGCACCGAGCGGGCGACGTCGTAGAGCCGCTGGAAGCGGAACCAGCCCTTCTCGTCGGCAGCCGACAGCTGCGGCGGCCATTCCTCGACCAGCGAGTCGGGCAGCGCGATGCCGTCGCGGTCGGCGAGCTCGAGCAGGGTCGCGTGGCGCATGGAGCCGGTGAAATGAAGGTGCAGGTGGGCCTTGGGCAAGGTCGCGAGCGACCTTGGCCCAAGGCCCACCCCTCGCGCTTCGCGCTCGTCATGGTTGCGCCCAAGGCCCACCCCTCGCGCTTCGCGCTCGTCATGGTTGCGCCCAAGGCCCACCCCTCGCGCTTCGCGCTCGTGTGGTTGGGCACTCGTGCGCACCTCCACCCCTCGCGCTTCGCGCTCGTCATGGTTGCGGTCGGCAAGGCCAGCTGCCGCCGTAGGTTGCGGAGGTCTTTCCACTCCCGGGCTCAGCCGAACAGCTTCTGAAGTCGGCTGATGCCTTCGACCAGGTCGTCGTCGCCGAGGGCGTAGGAGAGGCGGAGGTAGCCGGGGGAGCCGAAGGCCTCGCCCGGCACGACCGCGACCTCGGCCTCGTCGAGGATGTACTCCGACAGCGCGGCCGAGGTGTCGATCACGCGTCCGGCGTACTCCTTGCCGAGCAGTCCCTTGACCGACGGGTAGGCGTAGAACGCCCCCTGCGGCATCGGGCAGACGACGCCGTCGATCTCGTTGAGCATCGACACGATCGTCTTGCGGCGCCGGTCGAAGGCCGCCTTCATCTCCTCGACCGCGGACAGGTCGCCCGACACCGCAGCCAGCGCCGCGCGCTGGGCGACGTTGGACACGTTGGACGTCGCGTGCGACTGCAGGTTGGTCGCGGCCTTGACCAGGTCGGCCGGACCGATCATCCACCCGACCCGCCAGCCCGTCATCGCGTAGGTCTTGGCGACGCCGTTGACGACGACGCAGTTGTCGGCCAGGTACGGGCACAGCACCGGCATCGACCCGGTCTCGACCCCGTCGTAGACCAGGTGCTCGTAGATCTCGTCGGTCAGCACCCAGAGGCCGTTGTCCTCGACCCACTGGCCGATCGCCCGGATCTCGTCGGCGGTGTAGACCGCTCCGGTCGGGTTGGACGGGGAGACGAAGAGGAGCACCTTGGTGCGCTCGGTGCGCGCGGCCTCCAGCTGGGCGACGGTGACCTTGTACTCCTGGGTCTCGTCGGCGAGCACCTCGACGGTGCTGCCACCGGCGAGCGCGATCGCCTCGGGATAGGTCGTCCAGTACGGCGCCGGGACGATCACCTCGTCGCCCGGGTCGAGCATCGCGGCGAACGCGGAGTAGATGGCCTGCTTGCCGCCGTTGGTGACGAGCACCTGCGCCGGCTCGATCTGGAGGCCCGAGTCGCGTGCGGTCTTCTCCGCGATCGCCTTCTTGAGCTCGGGCAGACCGCCGGCCGGGGTGTAGCGGTGGTTCCTCGGGTCGCGGCAGGCCTCGACCGCCGCCTCGACGACGTACGCCGGCGTCGGGAAGTCGGGCTCGCCTGCTCCGAACCCGATGACGGGCCGGCCCTCGGCCTTCAGCGCCTTCGCCTTCGCGTCCACCTTGAGCGTGGCCGACTCGGCGATGGCCCCGATCCGAGCGGAGACCCGCCGCTCCCGCGGGGTCGAGGTGGACGATGACGAGGAGGAGAGCGACATGTCACTCATGCTAGGGCGGATGCTCCAGCAGCCGCCTGGAGGCGGACTGGATTTCCAGCCTGAGGGGTCTGCGCCTAGACTTCCTCGTTGGTGGTTCTCCACAGGCTTGTGCCTGCCCCCGTTGCGGCGGGTGTGGCTGGGGCTCGGGACCGCCACGCCAGATCCATAGGCGGAGGGCACTAGCTCAACTGGCAGAGCATCGGTCTCCAAAACCGAAGGTTGGGGGTTCAAGTCCCTCGTGCCCTGCAAGATCCGCAGCACACTGAACAGCAGCAGAAGAGGAAGGTGGAACCGTGTCCGAAAGCAGCACGGTGCGGAAGGGCGACGGACCTCGCGACCGCGAGCCCAAGCGCACCAGCCCGGCCACGTTCTACCGCCAGGTGGTCGCCGAGCTCCGCAAGGTGGTCTGGCCGACTCAGGAGCAGCTGGTCACGTACTTCTTCGTGGTGATGGTGTTCGTGGTCGTGATGATGGCGATCGTCTCGGCCCTGGACCTCGCGTTCGGCCGCCTGGTCTTCACCGTCTTCACCCAGCAGAGCGAGTAGGCCGCCGCCCGCCGCGGCGAGCCCACATCGACGACACGACAACGGAGCAGACGAAACAGTGACTGAGCAGCACCTGTCCCCCGACCACGACGAGACCACCGAGACCACCGACGAGGCGGCCCCGGACGTCGAGGAGGCGCTCGACGTCGAGTCCACCGACCCGGTCGACCCCGTCGACCCGGTCGACCCCGTCGACCCGGTCGACCCCGTCGACCCGGTCGATCCCGTCGACCCGGCCGACCCTGTCGACCCCGCTGACGCCGCCGAGGACCTGGGCGAGCCGGTCGAGGAGGCGGCAGGCACAGCGGTCGCCTTCGAGGCCCCCGAGACCCCCGCCGAGACCCCCGCCGAGGACTCCGAGGACTCCGACTCCGAGGACTCCGACTCCGAGGACGCGCAGGACGCGGCCGCCGAGGACGAGCCCGAGGCCGCGATCGACCCGCTCGAGGCGTTTCGCGCCGAGCTGCGCGACCAGTTCGGCGACTGGTTCGTGGTCCACACCTACTCCGGCATGGAGAACAGGGTGAAGGCCAACCTCGAGAACCGCATCCACTCCCTCAACATGGAGGACTACATCCACGAGATCCGGGTCCCCACCGAGGAGGTCGCGGAGATCAAGAACGGCCAGCGCAAGATGGTCAAGCGGACCGTCCTGCCTGGCTACGTGCTCGTCCGGATGGACCTCACCGACGAGTCGTGGGCCGCCGTCCGGCACACCCCGTCCGTCACCGGTTTCGTCGGCCACAGCCACCAGCCAGTGCCGTTGAGCCTCGACGAGGTCGAGAAGATGCTCGCCCCCGCGATCGTCGCGGCCGCCGAGGCCGAGGCCGTCGCCGCTGCGGGAGGCACCTCGTCGTCCGGCACCGCGGCGAAGAAGCCGGTCGAGGTGGCCGACTTCGACGTGTCCGACTCCGTCATGGTCGTCGACGGCCCGTTCGCCACGCTGCACGCGACGATCACCGAGATCAACGCCGAGTCGCAGCGGGTCAAGGCCCTGGTCGAGATCTTCGGCCGGGAGACCCCGGTCGAGCTGTCCTTCTCGCAGATCCAGCGGGTCTGAGGATTCGCGGCTCGCCAAGGGCGCGCCGCACACTGTTCACGCAACACCAGTGGCAGGGGTAGCCCCCGTCATGACCACATAGAGAAAGAGAAGAAGCAATGCCTCCCAAGAAGAAGATCGCCGCGCTGGTCAAGGTCCAGCTCCAGGCGGGTGCCGCCACGCCGGCGCCGCCGGTCGGTACCGCCCTCGGTCCGCACGGCGTCAACATCATGGACTTCTGCAAGGCCTACAACGCCCAGACCGAGTCCATGCGCGGAAACGTGATCCCGGTCGAGATCACCATCTACGAGGACCGCTCGTTCACGTTCATCACCAAGACTCCGCCGGCCGCCGAGCTGATCAAGAAGGCAGCCGGTCTCTCGAAGGGCTCGGGCGTCCCGCACAAGGAGAAGGTCGGCAAGCTGACCAAGGACCAGGTCCGCGAGATCGCGACGACCAAGCTGCCCGACCTCAACGCCAACGACATCGACGCGGCGATGAAGATCGTCGAGGGCACCGCCCGCTCCATGGGCGTCACCATCTCCTGACGTCGTACCCACGTCACACCCCGTGGCAGGACCGCGCTGGTCCGTAGACCACACCCTCTTGAAGAAACGAGAACACCATGCAGCGCAGCAAGACCTACCGGGCCGCCGCCGAGACGTTCGACAAGAACGAGCTCTACGCCCCGCTGAAGGCCATCAAGATCGCGAAGTCCGGCAGCAAGAAGAAGTTCGACGAGACCGTCGACGTCGTGATGCGTCTGGGCGTCGACCCGCGCAAGGCCGACCAGATGGTGCGTGGCACCGTCAACCTCCCCCACGGCACCGGCAAGACCGCTCGCGTTCTGGTCTTCGCCAACGCCGAGAAGGCCGACGCAGCCCGTGAGGCCGGGGCCGATGTGGTCGGCGGCGACGAGCTGATCGACAAGGTCAGCGGTGGCTGGCTGGAGTTCGACGCCGTCGTGGCGACCCCGGACATGATGGGCAAGGTCGGCCGTCTCGGCCGCGTGCTCGGTCCGCGTGGCCTGATGCCGAACCCGAAGACCGGCACGGTCACGCCCGACGTGGCCAAGGCGGTCGCGGACATCAAGGGCGGCAAGATCGAGTTCCGGGTCGACCGGCACGCCAACCTGCACTTCATCATCGGCAAGGCCTCCTTCGACGAGGTCCAGCTCGCCGAGAACTATGCTGCGGCGCTCGAGGAGGTGCTCCGGCTCAAGCCGGCCAGCTCCAAGGGCCGCTACGTCAAGAAGGTCACGCTCTCGACGACGATGGGCCCCGGCGTCCAGGTCGACCCCAACCGGACGAAGAACGTCGCGGTGGAGGACGAGGCCTGAGCCTCGGTTTCGAGACGCACGCCGACTCCCCGGCCACCTCGGTGACCGGGGAGTCGTTACGTTTCACACGTGCGGTGCGTGGTGCTCGACGACTACCAGGGCGTCGCCGTGTCGTACGCCGACTGGGGACGGCTCGGGGAGGTGTCCGTCGAGACGGTGCGCGAACCGCTGGCTGACGACGATGCCGTCGTGTCGGCCCTGGCCGGCGCCGAGATCGTCGTCGCCATGCGCGAGCGGACGCCGTTCACAGCCGAGCGGCTGGCGCGGCTACCCGGCCTACGGCTGCTGGTGACGACCGGGATGCGCAACGCCTCGATCGACCTGGCCGCCTGTGCCGAGCTGGGCATCGCGGTCTGCGGGACGCCAAGCTCGCCGACGCCGCCGGTGGAGCTGACCTGGGCGCTCATCCTCGGCCTCGCCCGGCACGTCGTCGACGAGTCGGTCGGCCTGCGCAGCGACGGTCCGTGGCAGCGGAGCGTCGGGACCGACCTGGCCGGTGCCACGCTGGGCCTGGTCGGGCTGGGGAAGATCGGGAGCCGCGTCGCCGCAGTAGGTCGGGCCTTCGGGATGGACGTCGTCGCCTGGAGCCCGCACCTCACCGAGGAGCGAGCAGCTGCCGCCGGAGCCCGCCTGGTCGCGAAGCGCGACGTCTTCGCAGCAGGCGACGTCGTCTCGGTCCACCTCGTGCTGTCGCAGGCGACTCGCGGGATCGTCGGGCCCGCCGAGCTGGGGGCGATGCGCCCCACGGCGTACCTCGTGAACACCTCACGTGCCGGCCTCGTCGACAGCACCGCCCTGCTGACCGCCCTGGACGCCGGGACGATCGCGGGCGCCGGACTCGACGTGTACGACGAGGAGCCCCTGCCGCCGGGACACGTGCTGCGCCAGCACCCGCGCGTGCTCGCGACCCCGCATCTCGGCTACGTCACGCACGCCAACTACACGACGTTCTTCGGCGGCGTCGTCGAGGACATCGAGGCCTGGCTGCGAGGCGCGCCCGTCCGGGTGCTCCAGGCGTGACGCCTACTCGACGTAGACGCGCTCGTCGACGAGGCGCTCGGCGACGGCGCTGCCATCGCTCTCGAAGCGGCCCTGGTCGAAGCGCTTCTTGAACTCCAGCTCGGCCCCGTCGTGGCCGGCACGGTTCTTCTCCACGGTGAGGACAGACCAGTTGCGGAACCGCTCGTGGCTGTTGCCGTCGAACATCAGGTGGTGCCGGGCGACGATGTCGGACTTGGTGTTGAGGATCAGCACCAGGTCGGGCTCGTAGGCCAGCGCCGTCGAGCCGCGCAGGTGCCGGGCGCGCAAGCGGGTGCCCGGCTGCAGACCCTCGTGGTCCGCGGCGGCGATGGCCAGCACCGGGCAGTCGAACTCGATGGAGAGGTCCTTGAGCTGCTCGGTGATGCGCGTGGTCTGCTCGTCCTCGGACGCGTCCTTGGGGTCGTGCACCTTCTGGAGGTAGTCCACGATCACCAGCGGTGCCTCACCCTGGGCGGCCTTGACGTCCTCGATCTGCTCGACCATCGAGGCGATGCCGGTGTGGCTCGTCGTCGACCGGTGGGTGACCAGGCGCTCGGCGTAGCGGTGCACCTGGAGCAGTGCGTTCACGCCGCCGGGCAGCGCCTCCAACCGGTCCAGGAGACCGCCGTCACCACCGTCGGTGCCCTCGAAGACGGCACGGATCGCGTTCAGGTTGGGTGCCTCGTGCGGGTCGAGCTCGCCGGCCTCGAGGGCCACCAGCTTCTGCAGCAGCGACTCGGCCTCGAGCTCGTAGGAGAAGAACAGCGCGGTGCGGCCGGACACCACGGCGTTGCGGGCGACCTGGAGCGCGAACGTCGTCTTCCCCTGGCCCTGAGGTCCGGCGAGGAGGGTCAGCGTGCCGGCGCGCAGCCCACCGCCGATGGTGTCGTCGAGCAGCTTGAACCCCGTCGGCCAGAGGCGGGTGTCCTCGCCCTCGGCTCGCAGGCGCGCGTCGGTGCGCTCGAGCACCTCCATGAGAGGGGTCGACTTACGGTCCACGAGCAGATTCAAACACGCGTGGGCCCTACGTAAGGCGGGTTTGCCAATACTCGCCCGGCGCCGCCGGACGCGGCCGGATCACTCGGTGAAGACCCGCTCGTCGACGAGCTTTTCGGTCACGACCTTGCCGTTGGTCTCGAAGCGGCCCTGCTCGAACCGCTTGCGGAACTCGAACTCTCCACCGTCGTGACCGGAGCGGTTCTTCTCGATGGTCAGGACCGCGTAGTTGCGGAACCGGGCGGCCGCGTCGCCGTCGTACATCAGGTGGTGCCGGGCGACGATGTCGGACTTGGTGTTGAGGATGAGCACGAGGTCGGGCTCGTAGGCCAGGGCCGTCGAGCCGCGCATGTGCCGAGCGCGCATGCGCGCCCCGGGCTCGAGCCCCTCCCGGTCCGCCGCCGCAACCGCGAGCACGGGGCAGGCGAACTCGATGGAGAGGTCCTTGAGTCGCTCGGTGATGCGGGTGATCTTCTCGTTGTCGTCGATGCCCTCGGGCTCGCAGACCTTCTGGAGGTAGTCCACGACCACCAGCGGCGCCTCGCCGGTGCGGGCGGTGAGCTCCTTGATCGCGTCGGCGATGACGTCGAGGGTGGTGTGCATCGAGGTCGATCGGTAGGCGACGAAGCGTTCGGCGTAGGAGTGCACCTGGAGCAGGGCCTGGACCCCGTTGGGCAGGCTCTGCATCCGGTCGACCAGGCCGCCGTCGGCTCCGTCGGTGCCCTCGAAGACGGCGCGGATCTGGGCCAGCGACGGGCATTCGAGGGGGTCCATCTCGGCGGCCTCGAGGGCCACGAGCTTCTGCAGGAGGTTCTCGGCCTCGAGCTCGTAGGAGAAGTAGATGGCCGGGCGGCCGGCGACGACTGCGTTGCGGGAGACCTGGAGGGCGAACGTCGACTTGCCGAGACCCTGGGGTCCGGCGATGAGGCTCAACGAGCCTGCGCGCAGGCCGCCACCGATGGCGTCGTCCAGGACACCGAAGCCGGTCGGCCAGAAGGTGGCGTCGGGCTCGTCGGATCGAAGACGGAGGTCGGTGCGTTCGAGGACCTCCATGAGGGGGGTGAACTTCGGGTCCATGATGGGATTGAAACGCGGGCCGGGCCCGATCATGACGCGAATGGTCCTGAAATGGCCCGAAGGGACGTCGGGTCCGACCGATCGGCCAGTCGGGTCGGCCAGTCGGGTCGGCCAGTCGGGTCGGGCCGGAGCGGTCCTTTCGATTTGGACCTGTCCCGGCGTCGCCGTAGAGTGAGCGGCTGTACCAGAGACCGCCGGTCGTCGACGCTCCCGCTCGCGGGGACGGAGGCCGAAGGCGCCGCCGAGAGGCGGACGACCCGCGCAGGTGACAGAGCTAGACCGGCAGGGCCCGTTCCATCGGACCTGCGGTTCCACGCCCTGGGCATCCTGTGCCCGGGGCGTTCGTATTTCTCCCACGCGTCAGATGTCGGGGTCTTATCGACAACGTGAAGGAGATCCATGGCGCGGGCAGAGAAGGCGGCCGCCGTCGCGGACATCGTTGAGTCGTTCAACGAGTCCGCCGGAGCCGTGCTCACCGAGTACCGCGGCCTGACCGTGAAGCAGCTGCAGGAACTGCGGCGCTCCCTCGGCCAGGACGCCAACTACGCCGTGGTCAAGAACACGCTCGCCAAGCTCGCGGCCGCTGAGGTCGGGATGTCTGGCGTCGACGACCTGCTCACCGGACCGACTGCGATCGCCTTCATCAACGGCGACGTGGTCGAGGCGGCGAAGGGTCTGCGTGACTTTGCCAAGGCCAACCCCACCCTGGTCATCAAGGGCGGCTACCTCGACGGCAACGTCCTCGACGCGAAGGAGGTCGCCAAGCTGGCCGACCTCGAGTCGCGCGAGGTCCTCCTGGGCAAGCTGGCGGGCGCGATGCTCGCCTCCCTGTCCCAGGCCGTCTACCTGCTCAACGCGCCGCTCGCCCAGGCCGCCCGTCTCGCGGGTGCGCTCCAGGCCAAGGCCGAGCAGGACCCCACGATCCTCGCAGGTGGTGCCGGTGTGCCCGCCGCTGCCGAGGAGCCCCCGGCCGCCGAGGACGCTGCCGCCGCTGACGAGGCTCCCGCCGAGGAGGCGTCCGACGACGCCCCCGCCGCGGAGGCCACCGACGAGGCTGCTGCCGACGAGGCGACCGAGAGCACCGACGCCTGATCCGTCCCCTCGGACCGGGCTGACCACCACCTGTAGAACACATCGGCCCCGCGACGTACCGCGGGTCCACACACGGAAGGAAACGCCACCATGGCGAAGCTCACCACCACCGAGCTGCTCGACGCGTTCAAGGAGATGACGCTGATCGAGCTGAGCGAGTTCGTGAAGCAGTTCGAGGAGACCTTCGGCGTCACTGCCGCAGCCCCGGTCGCG
The DNA here is from genome assembly GCA_963723195.1 of uncultured Actinomycetota bacterium. Classification (GTDB taxonomy): domain Bacteria; phylum Actinomycetota; class Actinomycetes; order Propionibacteriales; family Nocardioidaceae; genus Nocardioides. The sequence goes on along the minus strand of CAVRPU010000013.1, from coordinate 21,475 downwards.
GTTGCCGCGGCCCCGGGTGCCGCTGCGGCCGGCGGCGACGCCGCCGAGGCTGCCGCCGAGCAGGACGAGTTCGAGGTCGTGCTCGAGGCTGCCGGCGACAAGAAGATCAACGTCATCAAGGAGGTGCGCGCCCTGACCTCCCTCGGCCTGAAGGAGGCCAAGGACCTGGTCGAGGCCGCGCCGAAGACGGTGATCGAGAACGCTCCCAAGGACGTGGCCGAGAAGGCGAAGGAGGCCCTCGAGGCCGCCGGCGCCACCGTCACCCTGAAGTGACCCGGCAGCCGGGCGCGACGACGTCGCGCCCGGCGAGTCCAACGCCAACGGCGACCACCCCGACCGGGGTGGTCGCCGTTCGCGTTCCCCAGGCGGGTCTCGATACGCTCGCTGCGCTCGCTACTCGACCATCGGGCAAGGGTCCTGACGGCCGTTGGCGTTTTCAACCGAAAGGGTGGCAGAATCCCGCTATGGCGACGAATTCCGTAGATTCACACACGATCAGCCACTGGTTCGGTGGCAAGGAGCAGGCTGGAACGTCGGGTAGGACCCTCGACGTGACCAACCCGGCCACCGGGCAGGTCACCGGGCGGATGGTCGTCGCCGACGCAGCCGACGCGCAGGCCGTCATCGCCGCCGCCAAGGAGGCCGCCGCAACCTGGCGCCGCGCTTCGATCACCACCCGCACGAAGGTGCTGTTCAAGTTCCGCGAGCTGCTCGACTCGCGCAAGGACGAGCTTGCCGAGATCATCACCCGCGAGCACGGCAAGGTGCACTCCGACGCCCTGGGTGAGATCTCTCGCGGCCTCGAGGTCGTGGAGTTCGCCTGCGGCATCCCGCACCTGCTCAAGGGCGGCTACTCCGAGAGCGTCTCGACCGGCGTCGACGTCCACTCGATCCGGCAGCCGCTCGGCGTCGTGGGCGTGATCAGCCCCTTCAACTTCCCGGCCATGGTGCCGATGTGGTTCTTCCCCGTCGCGATCGCCTGCGGCAACACCGTCGTCCTCAAGCCCAGCGAGAAGGACCCCTCGGCGTCGATCTGGATCGCCAGGCTGTGGGCCGAGGCAGGCCTGCCCGCGGGGGTGTTCAACGTGCTGCAGGGCGACAAGGTGGCGGTCGACGCGCTGTTGAACAGCCCGGACGTCGCCGCGATCAGCTTCGTCGGGTCGACGCCCGTCGCAGAGTACGTCTACGAGACCGGCACGGCCGCCGGCAAGCGGGTGCAGGCGCTCGGCGGCGCCAAGAACCACATGCTCGTCCTGCCGGACGCCGACCTCGACGCCGTGGCCGACGCCGCCGTCTCGGCCGGCTACGGCTCGGCCGGTGAGCGCTGCATGGCCATCAGCGTGGTCGTGGCGGTCGACCCCGTGGGCGACGACCTCGTCGCCCGGATCGCCGACCGCACCGGCGGCATCCGCGTCGGTGACGGCGCCAAGGGTGCCGCGTCTGATCAGGGTGGTCGCGAGGCCGACATGGGCCCGCTGGTCACCCGTGAGCACGCCGACCGGGTCCTCGACTTCATCCGCCAGGGCGAGGAGTCCGGCGCGAAGGTCGTCGTGGACGGTCGCAGCCCCGAGGTGAGTGGCGAGGAGGCCGGCTACTGGGTGGGTCCCACGCTGTTCGACCACGTGTCGCCGGACATGAGCATCTACACCGAGGAGATCTTCGGCCCAGTGCTCTCGGTCGTCCGTGTCGCCAGCTATCGCGAGGGGCTCGACCTGATCAATGCCAACCAGTACGGCAACGGCACCGCGATCTTCACCGGCGACGGCGCCGCGGCCCGCATGTTCGAGAACGAGGTCGAGGTCGGCATGGTCGGGGTCAACGTCCCGATCCCGGTGCCGATGGCGTACTTCTCCTTCGGCGGCTGGAAGCGCTCACTGTTCGGCGACTCCCACGCCCACGGCACCGAGGGCGTGCACTTCTTCACCCGCGGCAAGGTGGTCACCTCGCGCTGGGGCGACCCGGCGGCCCGGCGCTCGCAGGGCGTCGACCTCGGCTTCCCGCAGAACGACTGATCCCCACCCACCTTCCCGCACGGCAGCAGGAGCACCATGATCGACGAGAGCCGCACCTACGAGCTCGACCGCGCGCACGTCTTCCACTCGTGGTCGGCGCAGGGCGCGCTGGACCCCATGGTCGTCACCAGGGCCGAGGGCTCAACGGTGTGGGACGACCAGGGCAACAGCTATCTCGACTTCTCCTCGCAGCTGGTGTTCACCAACATCGGGCACCAGCACCCCACGGTGGTCGCGGCGATCCAGGCCCAGGCCGGTCAGCTGTGCACGATCGCCCCGGGCACGGCGAACGCCGCCCGCTCGGAGGCCGCCCGGCTGATCGCCGGCCTCGCGCCCGACGGCCTCGAGAAGGTCTTCTTCACCAACGGGGGTGCCGACGCCGTCGAGCACGCCATCCGGATGGCCCGGCTGCACACCGGTCGGATCAAGGTGCTCTCGACGTACCGCTCCTACCACGGTGGTACGGCGCTCGCGGTCAACGTGACGGGCGACCCCCGACGGTGGCCGAGCGACCACGGCAGCGCCGGCACGGTGCACTTCTTCGGGCCGTTCCTCTACCGCAGCGCGTTCAACGCGACGACCGAGGAGGAGGAGTGCGAGCGCGCGCTCGCCCACCTCGAGCAGGTCATCGCGCTCGAGGGTCCGCAGTCCATCGCCGCGATCGTCCTCGAGTCGATCCCCGGCACCGCCGGCATCATGCCGCCGCCACCCGGTTACCTGGCCGGCGTCCGCGCGCTGTGCGACCAGCACGGCATCGTCTACATCGCCGACGAGGTGATGGCGGGCTTCGGCCGCAGCGGCTCCTGGTTCGCCTTCGAGCACGGCAACGTCGTCCCCGACCTGATCGCCTTCGCCAAGGGCGTCAACTCCGGCTACGTGCCGCTGGGCGGAGTCGTCATCAACGACGCCATCGCGGCGACCTTCGACGAGCGCGTCTACCCGGGCGGGCTCACCTACTCCGGCCACCCGCTCGCCTGCGCCGCCGCCGTCGCCACGATCGAGGTGATGAGGAGCGACGGCATCGTCGAGAACGCTGCCCGCCTCGGTCGCGAGGTGTTCGGACCTGGCCTGGAGAAGATCGCCGCCGACCACCCCAGCGTCGGCGAGGTGCGTGGCCTCGGTGTCTTCTGGGCGATCGAGCTGGTCCGCGACCGCGCGACCAAGGAGCCGCTCGCGCCGTACGGCGGCACGAGCCCGGCCATGAACGCCACCGCCGCCGCGTGCAAGGCGGCCGGGCTGATCCCGTTCGTCAACTACAACCGGATCCATGTCGTCCCGCCGCTGACCATCTCGGACGACGACGCCCGCCGCGGTCTGGACATCATCGACGCCGCCCTCGACGTCGCCGACGCCGGCTGACTCACAACGCCGAGCGGACGCACGTTCACCCGGCGTACGCCGACCCGGCGCTGGCTGATGTCCTGGCGTCGGGTGAGCCTGCGTCCGCTCGGCGGGCGTAACCTCGCGCGCCCTCTCCCGTTGTCACCCCTGACTGTGCCCGTGCGCGTGGGCGGCAGGGAGGGCCGACCGCGCGCGGACAGGAAGCGGGCCGCGTAGGTCGAGGGAGGGGTGGTCGCGCCGTGGGCGTGGAGATCCAGGTCAACCAGCTGACCAAGTCCTTCGGCAAGCAGCTCATCTGGGGCGACGTGACGCTGACGGTGCCGGCCGGTGAGATCTGCGTGATGCTCGGCCCCTCCGGCACGGGGAAGTCGGTCTTCCTGAAGACCCTGGTCGGCCTGCTCAAGCCCGACCGGGGGTCGATCCTCATCGAGGGCACCGACATCGCGAGCTGCTCCGAGCGCGACCTCTACGAGATCCGCAAGCTCTTCGGCGTGCTGTTCCAGGACGGCGCGATGTTCGGCTCGATGAACCTCTACGACAACGTCGCCTTCCCCTTGCGCGAGCACACCAAGAAGTCCGAGTCGGAGATCCGCGACATCGTCATGGAGAAGATGGACCTCGTCGGCCTGCTCGGCGCCGAGGACAAGCTGCCCGGGGAGATCTCCGGAGGCATGCGCAAGCGCGCCGGGCTGGCCCGGGCGCTCGTGCTCGATCCCGAGATCGTGCTCTTCGACGAGCCCGACTCCGGCCTCGACCCCGTGCGTACGGCGTTCCTCAACCAGCTGATCGTCGACCTCAACGCCCAGATCGACGCCACGTTCTTGATCGTCACCCACGACATCAACACCGCGCGGACCGTGCCCGACAACATCGGCTTGCTCTACCACCGCCACCTGGCGATGTTCGGCCCGCGCGAGATGCTGCTCAGCTCGGAGGAGCCCGTCGTACGCCAGTTCCTCAACGCCCAGCGCGTCGGTCCGATCGGCATGTCGGAGGAGAAGGACGCCGACGAGCTGGCTGCGGAGAAGGACGAGGACCTGCCCCCGCTGCCGCCGATCCCGATGCAGCTCGAGCAGATCCTCGCCATCTACCCCTACGTCGTCGAAGGTGGCTTCACCGTCGCGGCCAGGACCCCGGCGACGGGCCTCTACGACGCGCACTTCGGCATGGTGCTCACCGAGAACCCCAAGGTCTGCCAGGCCGGGTACGAGGGCACCGACACCCGGATCCCGCAGGACGGCGCCAACCGGCCGATGAACGTGGACGCCCGCTGCGCGGAGCCGGCCACCCAGTCCAACGCCCGCGGCGCACAGCACGCCCCACCGCGGGCGCCGGCCGACTACGGCAGCGGTTCCGGAGGCGGGCCGGGCAGCTGACTTCCGCGGTGGTGTGGCCGCATAGGGGGACGCTGGCCACCCCCTATGTGTCAACAGCGCCGCACCAGACGTGACCTGACCGCGCCTCGCTCGTTGGACACAGCGGGAGGGATGACCATGACAGCGACCGACGTGCAGCAGCGCGACGACGAGGAGCAGGTGACCGCCAGCGCCCCGGCGCCTCCCGCGGCGACCGCGCCGGCCGCCCCGGGCTTCCGCCGGGTGCTCGCGCTGGTGCTGGGCCTGGCCCTGGTCACGTCGGTGGGGGTCTGCGTGTGGCTGCTGGCCGGGCGGCGCGGCGAGGCCGACGACCTCCAGCAGCAGCGCGAGCAGGTGATGGCGCAGACGCGCCAGTTCCTGCTGCGGATGGGCACGTACGGACCTGACCTGCTCGACGACCGGGGCGCCATGCCGGCGTACCGCGAACGGGTGGGCGAGGTGATCACGCCGAAGTTCAAGGCCTCCTTCGAGAAGGAGGCGGGCGTCGCCGAGCAGCTGGTGGCCCAGAGCCGGGCCGCCCGGGTCGCGGAGGTGTTCGCGACCGGTGTCTCGGACCTCGACCCCGACTCGGCCACCGCACTGGTCGCCGGCACGTTCACCGACACCTATGTGGTCAAGGGCGACCAGATCGAGGGCGAGCCCGTGCCGTTCCGGATCGAGGTGTCCCTCGTCAGGATCGACGATGCCTGGCTGGTCGACGACTTCACGCCGTTGACCGGCACCGACGAGTCGCCGGGGGTGCAGCCGTGAGCACAGCCAGCGCCGCACCCAGCCTGTACGACCTCCTCGACGTGGGGCCCGACGCCTCCGCCGAGGAGATCCGGGTCGCCTGGCGCTCCGCGATCGACGGGCTGGAGCCCGGCGACCGGCGGTTCCGCGCCTACAACGCCGCCGCCGAGGCGCTGCTCGACCGCGACCGCCGCGCGTCGTACGACGCCGAGCTGGCCGACGCGCAGGACGACCTCGACGAGGGTGATCGCAGGTTTCGAGACGGCGCTGGCGCGCCTCCTCAACCGGCATTGTCGTCGCCGCACCGCTGGTTGAGGAGGGCCGCCAGGCCCGTCTCGAAACCTGCGGCACAGGCCGGCCGGCCGGTCCCCGGCTGGCTGCTGGTCGGGCTGGCGCTGCTCACCGCCGGCGCGGTGGCGTTGGCGGCCTGGTTGTGGTCGCAGCCCTCGGACGCCGCCGTGGGGGCCTCGACCCGCGAGGCCCAGGCCGCCGCGGAACGGGCGATCGTGCCCGTGCTGTCGTACGACGCGCGCAGCCTCGACGAGGACCAGGCAGCCGGGGCGGCGTACCTCACCGCCGACTATCGCCAGGACTACGACCAGCTCTACGAGGTGATCCGGCAGAACGCGCCGCGGGTCGGCACGACGGTCTCCGCCGAGGTCGTCGCGTCGGGGATCGTGCGGTCGGGGCCCGATGATCCCGACCGCGTCGAGGTGCTCGTCTTCGTGAACCGGCCGACCACCAACAAGCGGACCGACGAGCCCGTGGTCTACCGCGACCAGGTCACGGTGACCATGCAGGACGTCGACGGATCCTGGCTCGTCGACGGCCTGCGAACCTCGCCTGCCGCCTCGTCGGCGGGGGACTAGCCCACGCGGGAGCGGCCGCGCCCTGTGCACGAGGTGCTTGACTCCGGGGGCGGATGCGTTCATAGTCTTCGCAACGTCGTGAGACGCCCGGGTTGTCGCGCGCACAGTTGTGGGTTACCCTGTGCTTTCGCCCTCTCCTCAGATGCCTTTGGCCTGCCCGGTGGCCGTTCGGTGGTGCAGGGGGCTGATCCGCCTTGCGTACCCGTCGAAGGACACCTCTTGGCCGCGCGCAGCTCTGCTGAAATCCACCGCCGCATCTCGTTCGCAAAGATCAAGGAGCCTCTCGAGCTCCCGCAGCTCCTCTCTCTCCAGACCGACAGCTTCGACTGGCTGGTCGGCAACGACAACTGGACCGCAACGGTCCAGCGTCGACAGGAGGCCGGCGAGGACGTCTCGTCGAAGTCCGGTCTCCAGGAGATCTTCGAGGAGATCTCCCCGATCGAGGACTTCTCCGAGACGATGTCGCTCTCGTTCGAGAACCCTGTCTTCTACGACCCGAAGTACACCGTCGAGGAGTGCAAGGAGAAGGACTTCACCTACTCCGCCCCGCTCTACGTCTCGGCCGAGTTCACCAACAACGAGACCGGTGAGATCAAGGGCCAGACGGTCTTCATGGGCGACTTCCCGCTGATGACGCCCAAGGGCACCTTCATCATCAACGGCACCGAGCGGGTCGTCGTCTCGCAGCTGGTCCGGTCCCCGGGCGTCTACTTCGAGCGCACCGCCGACAAGACCTCCGACAAGGACATCTTCACCGCCAAGCTGATCCCGAGCCGTGGCGCCTGGCTGGAGTTCGAGATCGACAAGCGCGACATGGTCGGCGTCCGCCTCGACCGCAAGCGCAAGCAGAACGTCACGGTCCTGCTCAAGGCCCTCGGCTGGACCAACGAGCAGATCCGCGAGGAGTTCGGCCAGTACGAGTCGATGATGCTGACCCTGGAGAAGGACCACACCCAGGGCCAGGACGACGCGCTGCTCGACATCTACCGCAAGCTCCGCCCGGGCGAGCCGCCCACGCGTGAGGCCGCGCAGACGCTGCTGAACAACTACTACTTCAACCCCAAGCGCTACGACCTCGCCAAGGTCGGCCGCTACAAGATCAACAAGAAGCTGGGCCTGCTCGAGGCCTTCGACCAGCAGACGCTGACCGTCGACGACATCGTCGCCGCGATCCGCCTGATCGTCGCGCTGCACGCCGAGCAGAACACGCTCGACACCGCGCAGGGCACGATCGAGATCACGCCCGACGACATCGACCACTTCGGCAACCGCCGGATGCGCACCGTCGGCGAGCTGATCCAGAACCAGCTGCGCACGGGCCTGGCCCGGATGGAGCGCGTGGTCCGCGAGCGGATGACGACCCAGGACGTCGAGGCCATCACGCCGCAGTCCCTGATCAACATCCGCCCGGTCGTCGCGGCGCTGAAGGAGTTCTTCGGCACCTCCCAGCTCTCGCAGTTCATGGACCAGACCAACCCGATCTCGGGCCTGACCCACAAGCGTCGCCTCTCGGCGCTGGGTCCGGGTGGTCTGTCCCGTGACCGCGCCGGCATGGAGGTCCGCGACGTCCACCCGTCGCACTACGGCCGCATGTGCCCCATCGAGACCCCGGAGGGCCCCAACATCGGCCTGATCGGGTCGCTGGCCTCCTACGGCCGGATCAACCCGTTCGGCTTCGTGGAGACGCCGTACCGGAAGGTCGAGAAGGGCAAGGTCACCGACAAGGTCGAGTACCTCACCGCCGACGACGAGGACCGCTACGTCATCGCGCAGGCCAACGCGCCGCTCGACGGCAACAGCCGCTTCGTCGAGGAGCGGGTGCTGGTCCGCCAGCGCCACGGTGAGGTCTCCGAGGTCCTGGCCGAGGACGTCGACTTCATGGACGTCTCGCCGCGCCAGATGGTGTCGGTCGCGACCGCGCTGATCCCGTTCCTCGAGCACGACGACGCCAACCGTGCGCTCATGGGCGCCAACATGCAGCGTCAGGCGGTGCCGCTGATCGTGAGCGACTCGCCGCTCGTGGGCACCGGCATCGAGTACCGCGCCGCGGTCGACGCCGGTGACGTGGTCGTGGCCGAGAAGGCAGGTGTGGTCAAGGAGGTCTCCGCCGACGTCGTCGAGACGATGAACGACGACGGGACCTACACGACCTACAAGCTGGCCAAGTTCCGCCGGTCCAACCAGGGCACCTGCATCAACCAGCGTCCCCTGGTCGCCGAGGGCGACAAGCTCGTGGTCGGCTCGCCGATCGCCGACGGGCCCTGCACCGACAAGGCCGAGATGGCACTGGGCACCAACCTGCTGGTGGCGTTCATGCCGTGGCAGGGCCACAACTACGAGGACGCCATCATCCTCAGCCAGCGCCTGGTGCAGGAGGACATCCTCACCTCGATCCACATCGAGGAGCACGAGGTCGACGCCCGCGACACCAAGCTCGGCCCCGAGGAGATCACCCGGGACATCCCGAACGTCTCCGAGGAGATGCTCGCCGACCTCGACGAGCGCGGGATCATCCGCATCGGCGCCGAGGTCACGACCGGCGACATCCTGGTCGGCAAGGTCACGCCCAAGGGCGAGACCGAGCTCACCCCCGAGGAGCGGCTGCTCCGCGCGATCTTCGGTGAGAAGGCGCGCGAGGTGCGCGACACCTCGATGAAGGTGCCGCACGGTGAGTCCGGCACGGTCATCGGCGTCCGGGTCTTCGACCGCGAGGACGGCGACGAGCTGCCCCCGGGTGTCAACCAGCTGGTGCGCGTCTACGTCGCCCAGAAGCGGAAGATCTCGGTCGGCGACAAGCTGGCCGGCCGCCACGGCAACAAGGGCGTCATCGCGAAGATCCTGCCGATCGAGGACATGCCGTTCATGGAGGACGGCACCCCGGTCGACGTGATCCTCAACCCGCTCGGCGTCCCGCGACGGATGAACATCGGCCAGATCCTCGAGCTGCACCTCGGCTGGCTGGCCAAGCAGGGCTGGGACCTCGACATCCACGACGGCTCGGGCTCGTCCGACGGGTCGTGGAAGCAGCGGCTGATCGACATCCACGCCGAGAAGGCCGAGCCGAACACCAAGGTCGCGACGCCCGTGTTCGACGGCGCCAAGGAGGACGAGATCATCGGCCTGCTCGGCGCGACGCTCCCCAACCGGGACGGCGTGCGGATGATCGGCGAGAAGGGCAAGGCGAGCCTGTTCGACGGGCGTTCCGGCGAGCCGTTCCCCGAGCCGGTCTCGGTCGGCTACATGTACATCCTCAAGCTGCACCACCTCGTCGACGACAAGATCCACGCGCGCTCGACCGGCCCCTACTCGATGATCACGCAGCAGCCCCTGGGCGGTAAGGCCCAGTTCGGCGGCCAGCGGTTCGGCGAGATGGAGGTCTGGGCGATGGAGGCGTACGGCGCTGCCTACGCCCTCCAGGAGCTGCTGACGATCAAGTCCGACGACGTGCCGGGCCGCGTGAAGGTCTACGAGGCCATCGTCAAGGGCGAGAACATCCCCGACTCGGGCATCCCCGAGTCGTTCAAGGTGCTCGTCAAGGAGATGCAGTCGCTCTGCCTCAACGTGGAGGTGCTGTCGCAGGACGGCACGGCCATCGAGATGAAGGACGCCGAGGAAGACGTCTTCCGGGCGGCCGAGGAGCTCGGCATCGACCTGTCGCGCCGCGAGCCCAGCAGCGTCGAAGAAGTCTGAGTGGTCAGCCCTCGTTGGTTTCGAGGCGGCGCTAGCGCGCCTCCTCAACCAGCGAGGGCGGCCCTCGGTCCCGTGCTTTGAACTCAAGTAACTAACGAAGGACAACAGCCATCGTGCTCGACGTGAACTTCTTCGATCAGCTCCAGATCGGCCTGGCCACCGCGGAGGACATCCGCGCGTGGAGCCACGGCGAGGTCAAGAAGCCGGAGACGATCAACTACCGCACGCTCAAGCCTGAGCGTGACGGTCTCTTCTGCGAGAAGATCTTCGGTCCCACCCGGGACTGGGAGTGCTACTGCGGCAAGTACAAGCGCGTGCGCTTCAAGGGCATCATCTGCGAGCGCTGCGGCGTCGAGGTGACCCGCTCGAAGGTCCGTCGCGAGCGGATGGGCCACATCGAGCTCGCCGCCCCCGTGACCCACATCTGGTACTTCAAGGGCGTCCCGAGCCGGCTGGGCTACCTGCTGGACCTCGCGCCGAAGGACCTGGAGAAGGTCATCTACTTCGCGGCGTACATGATCACCGCGGTCGACGACGACGCGCGCCACCGCGACCTGTCCACGCTCGAGAACAAGGTCGGCCTGGAGCGGGAGCGGCTCGAGAAGCGCCGCGACGGCCAGCTCGAGGACCGCACCAAGAAGCTCGAGGAGGACCTCAAGGTCCTCGAGGACGAGGGTGCCAAGGCCGACGCCCGTCGCAAGGTGCGCGACGGCGCCGAGCGCGAGATGAAGCAGGTCCGCGACCGCGCCCAGCGCGAGCTGGACCGGCTCGAGGAGGTCTGGAGCACGTTCAAGTCCCTCAAGGTCCAGGACCTGATGGGTGACGAGCTCCTCTACCGCGAGATGAAGAACTGGTTCGGCAAGTACTTCGAGGGTCACATGGGCGCCACGGCGATCCAGAAGCGCCTGGAGACCTTCGACATCGAGGCCGAGGTCAACAGCCTGCGCGAGACCATCGAGACCGGCAAGGGCCAGCGCAAGGTGCGCGCGCTCAAGCGGCTCAAGGTCGTCGACGCGTTCCGCAAGACCAACAACTCGCCCCTGGGCATGGTGCTCGACGCCGTCCCGGTGATCCCGCCGGACCTGCGCCCGATGGTGCAGCTCGACGGTGGCCGGTTCGCCACGTCCGACCTCAACGACCTGTACCGCCGGGTGATCAACCGCAACAACCGCCTCAAGCGGCTGCTCGACCTCGGCGCGCCCGAGATCATCGTCAACAACGAGAAGCGGATGCTCCAGGAGGCCGTCGACTCGCTGTTCGACAACGGCCGTCGCGGGCGCCCGGTCACCGGCCCGGGAAACCGGCCGCTGAAGTCGCTGTCCGACATGCTCAAGGGCAAGCAGGGCCGGTTCCGCCAGAACCTGCTCGGCAAGCGCGTCGACTACTCCGGCCGTTCGGTCATCGTGTCGGGTCCGCAGCTGAAGCTGCACCAGTGCGGTCTGCCCAAGCAGATGGCCCTGGAGCTCTTCAAGCCCTTCGTCATGAAGCGGCTGGTCGACCTCTCCCACGCCCAGAACATCAAGTCCGCCAAGCGGATGGTCGAGCGCGCACGCCCGGTCGTGTGGGACGTCCTCGAAGAGGTCATCACCGAGCACCCGGTGCTGCTCAACCGGGCGCCCACCCTGCACCGCCTCGGCATCCAGGCCTTCGAGCCGCAGCTGATCGAGGGCAAGGCCATCCAGATCCACCCGCTCGTGTGCACCGCGTTCAACGCGGACTTCGACGGCGACCAGATGGCGGTGCACCTGCCGCTGTCGGCCGAGGCCCAGGCCGAGGCCCGGATCCTGATGCTCTCGACCAACAACATCCTCAAGCCGTCGGACGGTCGTCCGGTGACCATGCCCACCCAGGACATGATCATCGGCCTGTTCTTCCTGACCACCGAGCGCGACGACACCCCCGGTGACGGTCGGGTGTTCGCGTCGCAGTCCGAGGCGATCATGGCCTTCGACCGCGGTGAGATCGCGCTGCAGAGCAACATCAAGATCCGGTTCGCCGACATCATCCCGCCGCTGGAGCTCGAGCTCGGTTCAGACTGGGAAGAGGGCCGCACCATCATCCTCGAGACCACGCTGGGCCGCGCGATCTTCAACGACACCCTCCCCGCGGACTACCCGTTCGTGAACGAGGAGGTCGGCAAGAAGCGGCTCGGGGCGATCGTCAACGACCTCGCCGAGCGCTACACCAAGGTCGAGGTCGCTGCCTCTCTGGACGCGTTGAAGGACGCCGGCTTCCACTGGGCGACCCGCTCGGGCGTCACGGTCTCCATCGACGACGTCGTGACCCCGGCCAACAAGGCCGAGATCCTGTCGGTGTTCGAGGCGCAGGCCGAGAAGGTCCAGAAGCAGTACGAGCGCGGTCTGGTCACCGACGACGAGCGTCGCCAGGAGCTCATCGAGATCTGGAACCAGGCGTCCAACCAGGTCGGCCGGGCGATGGAGGAGAACTTCGACAAGACCAACCCGATCTACATGATGGTCGACTCCGGGGCGTCGGGAAACCTGACCCAGATCCGTCAGGTGGCCGCCATGCGTGGTCTGGTGGCGAACCCGAAGGGCGACATCATCCCGCGGCCGATCAAGTCGAACTTCCGCGAGGGTCTGTCGGTGCTGGAGTACTTCATCTCCACCCACGGTGCCCGCAAGGGTCTGGCGGACACCGCGTTGCGGACCGCCGACTCCGGCTACCTGACCCGTCGTCTCGTCGACGTGTCGCAGGACGTCATCATCCGTGAGGACGACTGCGGCACCGAGCGGGGGCTGATGAAGATCATCGGCGTGCGCGGCGAGGACGGCATCGTGCGTCGCGACGAGAACGCCGAGACCTCGGCGTACGCCCGCGCGGCAGCTGTGGAGGTCACGCACCCCGACACGGGTGACGTGCTCGCCACGGCCGGTGAGGACCTCGGCGACGTGAAGATCGGCGAGCTGGTGGCCGCGGGCATCGAGACGGTGTCCGTGCGGTCCGTGCTCACCTGCGACGCCAAGACCGGTACCTGCGCCAAGTGCTACGGCCGGTCGCTGGCGACCGGCAAGCTCGTCGACATCGGCGAGGCCGTCGGCATCATCGCGGCCCAGTCGATCGGTGAGCCCGGTACGCAGCTGACGATGCGCACCTTCCACACCGGTGGTGTGGCGTCGGCCGACGACATCACGCAGGGTCTGCCCCGCGTGGTCGAGCTGTTCGAGGCGCGTTCGCCCAAGGGCCTCTCGCCCATCTCGGAGCACACCGGCCGGGTGGAGATCGAGGAGACCGACAAGAGCCGCAAGGTGATCGTCACTCCCGACGACGGCGGCGAGGTCGCGGAGTACCCCGTGTCGAAGCGCTCGCGGCTGCTCGTCCAGGACGGCGACAACATCACGGTCGGTCAGCAGCTGACGGTCGGCACCCCCGACCCGAAGGAGGTGCTGCGTGTCCTCGGCGTACGCCGGGCCCAGCAGCACCTCGTCGACGAGGTCCAGGCGGTCTACCGCAGCCAGGGTGTGTCGATCCACGACAAGCACATCGAGATCATCGTGCGGCAGATGCTGCGCCGGGTCACGGTGATCGAGTCGGGTGACGCCCACCTGCTGCCCTCCGACCTCGTGGACCGGGCCAAGTTCGAGACCGAGAACCGTCGCGTCGTCTCCGAGGGCGGCAAGCCGGCCTCGGGTCGTGCCGAGCTGATGGGCATCACCAAGGCCTCGCTGGCCACGGAGTCCTGGCTCTCGGCGGCCTCCTTCCAGGAGACCACCCGCGTGCTCACCGACGCCGCGATCCACGGTCGCTCCGACTCCCTGCGTGGGCTGAAGGAGAACGTGATCATCGGCAAGCTGATCCCGGCGGGCACCGGCCTCGAGCGCTACCGCAACATCCGGGTGGAGCCCACCGAGGAGGCGCGCGCCGCGGCGTACGCCGTCACCGGCTACGACTCCTACGACTACGAGTTCGGCAGCACCGCCTCTCAGGCGGTAGCCCTGGACGACTTCGACTTCGGTTCGTACCAGAGTTGATCGCGAAGCGACCACCTCTGGTGTAACGAACCAGGTCGAGGAGCATCAGGCCCTCCCGAGCGTGCTCGGGAGGGCCTTGTGCGTCTGGACCCAGCCGCCCTACGAGATCACCAGCGACAGCTCCCGGCCGGTGAAGGCGGTGAGCGCATGGGCCTCGGCCTCGATGGCTGATCTGGCCGCGGGGGAGAGCGAGGGCGAGAGGCCACAGGTGACGGTGGTGGTGCGGGCGGTGTCCTTGCGCTTCCACCAGCCGACGTCGCGGTGGCCGTGGACGACGACACCACCGCCGGCCTCCGCGAACGAGGTGTGGGTCGTGCCCCAGGGGTGGTCGGGCAGGCGGGGGAAGTTGCTGCTCGGGTAGGTGAGGTAGGCCTCGTCGAAGACCGGCAGCAGGAAGCCGCCGTCGGTGCCGGACGCTGCAGGTCCGGGTGCGTCGGGGGCGTGCCAGTGCGGCTCGCCCGCCACCTCCACCTCGACGAGTGCGCCTGCCAGGTCGGCGATCGCGGCCAGGACCTCGCGCTTGGTCAGCGTGGCCCAGCGGACCAGGTGGGCCACCGACGCCGGGCCGTGGCCGGCGAGGAACCGCTGCACCATCGCGCGGACGGCGTCGTCGCGGTCCAGCGTCGCGGCCGGTGCGACGCGGTCGTCGAGCAGTGCGTAGGTGTGCTGCCCGTCGACCAGCGGGCCCGAGCAGATCAGACCTTCCAGCTCGGCGATGCCGATCAGCTGCCCGAGTCGCTCGCCCTTGAGGTCCTCGCGGCCGACGGCGGTGACGAGCTGCCGCCGCGTCAGCGGACCTTGCTCGGCCAGGAGGCGCAGCAGCCCGTCCACCTCGCGCCTGACCACGGCGGGATCCTCGAGCCCCAGGTGGCGACTGCGCGAGGCCATCGAGCGGAGCACCTTCGGCCCGGTCAGGTCGAGCAGCCATCGCACGTCCTCCGCGGCGACGTAGTGCCACGTCGGGCGCAGCACGTGGGTGCGGATCACGTCGCCGGAGTCGACCGCCTCGCAGATGACCGCGTCCGATGCCCGGCCCGTGCGCATCGCCAGCGACCAGCGCGACAGGGGTGCGTCCTGCGCCTGGACGGCCAGCAGGTGGCGTACGGCGTGGGTCGCGTCGGCGTACGGCGCACCGACCAGCCGTTGGGTGGCAAGCCGCCGCGACAGCACGTCGTCGAGGTCCATCGGGGCAGCCTGCCACGCCGAGCCCCGGTGGACCGGTGCAGGCGAGCGCATCAATCTGTGCGCGCGGCGCCCGGGTGGCGCGCTCCCGGGGTGGACACTCGGGTGTCCACGTCGAGGAGACCCACTGGCCCGTCGACCACGTGCGCGTCGAAAAGCCGGCCATTGCGGACAGGTCCTGGCCGGAGTCCTGTCTAGGCTCCGATGGCATGGACACGATCACGCTGCTCAAGCCGCCCGGACTCGTCGCGAGCCCTGCCTTCAGCCACGTCGCAGTGGTGCCGCCCGGCGCCACGATGGTCTACGTGGGTGGGCAGAACTCCGTCGACGAGAACGGTTCCCTGATCGGCGGCGACGACGCCGCCGCGCAGACGCGCCGGACGATGGCCAACCTGGTCACCGCGCTCGAGGCTGCGGGAGCCCACCTGGGGGACGTCATCAGCATGACCGTGCTGATGGTCGAGGGTGTGGACGTCAACGCGGCCTACGGTGCCGCCGCCGAGAGCCTGGCAGGTCTCGAGACGCCACCGCTCGTGACGGCGGCGATCGTGAGCGCACTCGGCGTGCCAGGTGCTGTCGTCGAGGTCGGCGCCATCGCAGCCGTGCTGCGGTGATCGGGCCGGCTCGGCCCCGCGGTGGGGTGCAGTCGGCGGGCCGCCGACCCGGCTGAGACAATCGGGGGGTGACCGCGTCCGCCCCGAGCCGCACCGACGTGCTCGTGGTCGGCGCCGGTCCCGCCGGATCGGCTGCCGCGGCGTGGGCTGCCCGTCACGGCCTCGACGTGGTTCTCGCGGACGCAGCCGTCTTCCCGCGCGACAAGACCTGCGGCGACGGCCTGACGCCTCGAGCCGTGGGTGAGCTTCAACGCCTCGGCCTCGAGGACTGGCTCCGCGCCCACACCGTCAACCAGGGCTTGCGCGCGCACGGCTTCGGCCAGACGTTGCACCTGCCGTGGCCCGGTGGCACCCTGCCCGACTGGGGCTCTGCGGTCGCACGCACCGAGCTCGACGACCACCTGCGGACCACGGCCATCAAGGCGGGCGCGACCGCCGTCGACGGGCATCGGGCCGTCGACGTACGCCGCGACGGCGATCGCGTCGCGGCGGTGGTCTTCTCGCGCGGCGGCGAGCAGGTCGAGATCGCCTGCGACCGCCTGGTGGTCGCCGACGGGGTGCGGTCGCGACTCGGCGGGGTGCTCGGCCGGGAGTGGCACCGCGACACCGTCTACGGCGTGGCCGGCCGGTCCTACGTCACGTCGACGCGCGCGGACGACCCGTGGATCAGCTCGCACCTGGAGCTCCGCGGACGCGATGGCGACATCCTCTCGGGCTACGGCTGGATCTTTCCGCTGGGCTCCGGGGAGGTGAACATCGGCGTCGGGACGCTGGCGACGTCGAAGCGGCCCGCGGAGGTCGCGATCAAGCCCCTGATGGGCTTCTATGCCGAGCAACGTCGCGAGGAGTTCGGGCTGGGCGGCGACCTGCGGATGCCGACGTCAGCGCTGCTGCCGATGGGAGGCGCCGTGACAGGCGTCGCAGGCCCGAACTGGGCGCTGATCGGCGATGCGGCGGCGTGCGTCAACCCACTCAACGGCGAGGGCATCGACTACGGCCTCGAGTCGGGTCGCCTGGTCGCGGAGATGCTGGTCGAGGGGCGGGAGCTGACGTCGGCATGGCCAGCCCTGTTGCGCGACCACTACGGCGAGGCGTTCTCGATCGCGCGCCGCCTGGCGGGCTTGGTGACCGTGCCGCGCCTCCTGCCGACCCTGGGCCCCGCGGGGATGCGCTCGGACTGGCTGATGACCCTCGCCCTTCGGTGGATGGGCAACCTCGTCACCGACGAGGACCGCGACCGCGCCGCTCGCGTCTGGCGCTGGGCCGGCCGACGCTCGATCGCGCGAGACCCCCGCCCGCCCTTCGCCTGACGCCGAGCGGACGCACCATCACCGCGCAGCATCGCGTCGGAGTCGCTCAGCCGCGTCCTCGAGAGGTGACGTTGGGCCAGCTCGGCGTCAGTCGAGCTCGCCGAACCCGGCGACGACGAGCTCGCTGACCGTGGCAACGGCTCGGGCGGCCTCGGCGCCGGTGGCCGACACGAGGATCTCCGAGCCCTGGCCGGCGCCGAGGGTGAGCAGCTCGAGCGAGCTCGCGGCATCGGCCCGCTGCCCGTCCGACTCGACCGCGACGACGGCCTCGAGCTCGCCGACGGCGGTCGCGATCTGCGCCGCTGGCCGGGCGTGCAGGCCCATCGGGTTGATCAGGGTCAGCCGGGCCGAGGCGTCCGGAGCGGAGGTGGGTACGACGGCGGGGTCGACCGGGCGGGCCTGTGCCCCGTGGGCGGCCAGGCTGGTCGTCTTGGGGAGCAGCGCTGCCTCGGCCTCGCGGGCGACGGTCGCCAGGTCCGCCCCGCCTGCGGCGCGCACGACTGCCGCCACGAGGCCCTCGACGAGCGGGGCCGGGCTCAGGTGCACCGTGCAGCCGGGGGGCGCGAGCTCGAGCGCGAGCTCGGCGCTGAGCACCGCGGACCCGAGGTCCATCAGCACCAGGACGCCGTCCGGCGAGGCCGCCTTCTCCAGCGCGGCGGTGACCTCGGTCGCGTCGGTGCCGAAGCCACCCGCCGCGCCGGCGGCCACGGCGACGACGGGCCCGTGGCCGTGGACCATCTCGTCCGCGAGCGCCACCGCGGCATCCGCCAGGGCAGGGCTGTGGGAGATGACGACGATGCCGATCATGTCGTCACCTCAGCCCACCGTGTCGGCGAGCGCGGCGACGAGCAGAGCGGAGGACGCGGCCCCCGGGTCGATGTGCCCGATGCTGCGTTCGCCGAGATAGCTGGCCCGCCCCTTCAGTGCCTGGAGCGGCTCGGTGGCGTCGCGGCCGTCGGCGGCGGCGGTGGCCGCCGCCCGGGTGGCGGCTCCGACGTCGGATCCGTCGTCCAGGGTCGACTCGAAGGCGTCGAGGGCCGGGGCGAGCGCGTCGTACATCGTCTTGTCGCCCGCTTCGGCCCTGCCGCGGGCGACGATGCCCTCGAGCCCGGCTCGCAGGACCGCCAGCAGCGCCGGTCCGTCCAGGGTCGTGGCGTCGCCGGCCGCGGCGGCAGCCCGGAGGAAGAAGGTGCCGTAGAGCGGCCCGCTCGCCCCGCCGACCGAGGTCACCAGGGTCATGCCGACCTTCTTCAGCAGCTCGCCGGCGGTGGCCGGCACCGGGTCGAGAGCCGTCATCACCGCGTCCATGCCGCGGATCAGGTTGGCGCCGTGGTCCGCGTCGCCGATCGCCGAGTCGAGCGCGGTGAGGTGGTCACCGTTCTCGTGGACGGCGTCGCGGAAGGACGACAGCCACCCGACCAGCTGGTCGAGGGTGACGGCTTCGGTCACGGTCAGACTCCCCATCTCAGCCCAGAGGTCCTCACCGGAGCATCCCACAGGCGGAGCATCTCGTCGTCGGCTCGCAGGACCGTGACCGAGGCGCCGGCCATGTCGAGGGAGGTGATGTAGTTGCCGACCAGCGTGCGGGCTACCTGGACGCCGGCCTTCTCGAGCAGGGTCGCCACCTCGCCGTACAGCAGGTAGAGCTCGAGCAGCGGCGTGCCACCGAGCCCGCTGAGCAGCACGATGCCGGGGGCGCCCCCGAGCTCGAGGTCGGCCAGCACCGGCTCCACGAGCTGCTCCGCGATCTCGGCCGCGCCAGCGAGGGGGACCCGGTGGCGGCCGGGCTCGCCGTGGATGCCGACGCCCATCTCCATCTGGTCCTCGGGCAGGTCGAAGGTCGGCTTGCCGGCGGCGGGGACCGTGCAGCTGGTCAGGGCCATGCCCATCGAGCGGCCCTGGGCGTTGACCTTCTTGGCAAGGGCGACGACGGAGTCGAGGTCCTGGCCCTCCTCGGCCGCCGCGCCGACGATCTTCTCCAGCAGCACCGTGACACCGACGCCACGGCGACCGGCGGTCCACGTGGAGTCCTCGACCGCGACGTCGTCGTCGGTGACGACCGTCTCGACGCGTACGCCGGAGTCGGCGGCGGCGAGCTCGCCGGCCATCTCGAAGTTCATCACGTCGCCGGTGTAGTTCTTCACGATGTGCAGCACACCCGCGCCGCGGTCGACCACTGTGGTGGCCTCGGCCATCTGGTCGGGGGTCGGCGAGGTGAACACCTCTCCGCAGCAGGCGGCGTCGAGCATGCCGGGTCCGACGAACCCGCCGTGCAGGGGCTCGTGACCGGAGCCGCCGCCCGAGATCAGGGCGACCTTGCCGTCGGCCTTGGGCTGGGCGCGGTAGATGACCTTGTGCTGGTGGTCGACCCGCAGGTCCGGGTGGGCGGCGGCGACGCCCTTGAGGGCGTCGGCCAGCACGTCCTCGGGCTTGTTGATGAGCTTCTTCATGTCAGACCTCCGACGGGGTGGCGGCGACGTCCGCGGTGTCGGCGACGTCCTGCGCAGTGTGGGCAATGATTCCGAAGAGGAGCGCGGCCGCAACACCGGCGGCGAGCTCGGCGACGACGTAGACGGGCCACTGCGACCAGATCACGTCTCCGCCCATGATCTGCTGCACGATCATCGGGCCGGTGGTGCGGGCAGGGTTGATCGAGGCGCCGGTCGTCGGCGCGACCGGGATGATCGCGGCGAAGACGACCATGCCGATGGCCAGGCCGGCCCAGCCGGGCGCGGCCTTGCGATAGATCACGCCGAAGACGGCGAAGACCAGCAGGAACGTGCCGATGAACTCGGCGAAGGCGGCCTGGTACCACGGCACCGAGTCGGCGTACGCCGCGACGCCCAGCCCGATGTCGCTGGCCTTGGTGCCGAGCACGCCCACGATGGTGAAGGCGCCGGCGATCGCGCCCAGCACCTGGGCGGCGATGTAGCTCGGCACGTCGGCCCAGGGGAACTTGCCGGTCGCGGCGAGCCCGAAGGTCACCGCCGGGTTGATGTGGTTGCCGCCGATGTAGCCGAAGACGTAGACCGTGACGATGACGATCGACGCGAAGGCCAGGGAGATGATCCCCAGGTCCGACCCGCTGAACGTCGATCCGTTGGCCTCGTTGACCAGGAGCAGGGCCGGGACCGAGCCGACGCCAACGAAGACCAGGAAGGCGGTGCCGAGGAACTCGGCCCCCAGCTTCTGCCACCGCGTGTTTTCATCCATCCCAATGCCCTTCCGTGTGAAGTGAATCACGTTCGACAATGTCGAATAGTGCTCAGAAAACGAACACTCGTCAAGAGGGAATGTGAATTTGGGCGTGGAGGCTGCATACTCCTCGGGTGATCCAGGCGATCGATCGGGCGGCGCGCGTGCTCGCTGCGCTGCAGGGTTCGCGGCACCTGGGCATCTCCGAGCTCGGCGTGATCCTCGAGCTGCCGCCCTCGACCGTGCACGGGATCGTGAAGTCGCTGCAGACCCACGGGCTGGTGGCCAAGGAGCCGCACGGCCAGCGCTACATGCTCGGGCCCACGCTCCTGCAGCTCTCCAACGTCTACCTCGACACCCTCGACGTGCGGGCCCGCGCCCTGCGCTGGACCGGAGACCTCAGCGAGCGCACCGGGCTGGCGGTGCGACTGGGCGTCGAGTTCTTCGACCAGGTGATCGTCATCCACCACGAGCCCCGTCCCGACGGCAGCCGGCAGATGCCGGAGACCGGACTGACGATCCCGGCGCACGCGTCGGCGCTGGGCAAGGTGCTGCTCGCCTACCGGCCGGACCTCCTGGACTCGCTCCTCGCGCGAGGTCGGCTGCGCAGCCTCACCGGCGAGACCCTGGTCGAGCACGCCGCCCTGCGCGCGGCCCTGGCCGACGTCGTCGTCAAGGGATACGCCGTCGAGGACGAGGAGGCCGTGCTGGGCGAGGCGTCCCTCGCCGTCCCCGTCGCCGACCGCGACGGCGAGGCCGTTGCCGCGGTGGCGGTCGTCCTGCCGGCCAGCGAGCAGCCCGTCGCCGAGTCCGTGCTCACGCTGCTGCGGGAGACCGCGCGCAACGTGTCCCGCGAGCTCGGTGCCGGCTCCTGGCCACCTGTCGTCGCCACCCGCGACTGACGCCGAGCAGTCGCAACTTCACCGCCGAGCGGGCGCAAGTTCACCGCCGAGCGGGCGCAAGTTCACCGCCGAGCGGGCGCAAGTTCACCGCCGAGCGGGCGCAAGTTGCGTCCGCTCGGCGGTGAAGTTGCGTCTGCTCGGCGAGGTCAGGTGCGGGTGACGGCCTTCTTGGCGAGGAACTTCGGCTGCCACAGGCTGTTGATCGGGTCGACGACGTAGTTGAGCTTGCTCGCGACCGGTGGCCAGGCGAGCAGCATCGCCCA